>NZ_JARUQS010000006.1 GCF_029767755.1 Thiomicrorhabdus sp. zzn3 | reverse complement strand
GAAAAGTTTGAAAGAACGAAACCGCACGTAAACGTTGGTACTATCGGTCACGTTGACCATGGTAAGACAACTCTGACTGCGGCATTGACAATTGTTCAAGGTAAGAAGTTTGGTGGTGAAGCGAAAGATTACTCATCGATCGATAACGCCCCAGAAGAGCGTGAGCGTGGTATCACCATCTCAACTGCACACGTTGAGTATGAATCGGAAACACGTCACTACGCACACGTTGACTGTCCAGGGCACGCTGACTATGTTAAAAACATGATCACTGGTGCGGCACAGATGGATGGTGCGATCCTGGTATGTTCAGCAGCTGATGGCCCAATGCCTCAGACTCGTGAGCACATTCTTCTGTCACGTCAGGTGGGTGTACCATACATTGTTGTATACCTAAACAAAGCGGACATGGTTGACGATGAAGAATTGATGGAATTGGTAGAGATGGAAGTTCGTGAACTTCTAGACGAGTACGAATTCCCAGGTGATGACACTCCAGTTATCATGGGTTCTGCATTGAAAGCGATCGAAGGCGACCAGTCTGAAATCGGTGAGCCATCAATCACTCGTTTGGTTGAAGCGTTGGATACTTATATCCCAACTCCAGAACGTGACACAGACAAGCCGTTCTTGATGCCTGTAGAAGATATCTTCTCTATCCAGGGCCGTGGTACGGTTGCAACGGGTCGTGTTGAGACTGGTGTTGTTAAAGTGGGTGAAGAAGTTGAAATCGTTGGTATCCGTCCAACTCAAACAACAACTGTTACTGGTGTTGAAATGTTCCGTAAGTTGCTTGACCAAGGTGAAGCAGGGGATAACGTTGGTATCCTGTTGCGTGGTACTAAGCGTGAAGACATCGAGCGTGGTCAAGTATTGGCACACGTTGGAACAGTAACTCCACACACCAAGTTTGAAGCAGAAGTCTATGTTCTGTCTAAAGATGAAGGTGGACGTCACACTCCGTTCTTCAACGGTTACCGTCCACAGTTCTACTTCCGTACAACTGACGTAACTGGTGCGTGTGAACTGCCAGCTGGTACTGAAATGGTAATGCCTGGTGATAACGTACAAATGACTGTAGAGTTGATCAACCCAATCGCGATGGCAGAAGGTCTGCGTTTTGCGATCCGTGAAGGTGGTCGTACAGTTGGTGCAGGTGTGGTTGCTAAAATCATTGAGTAAT
>NZ_JARUQS010000005.1 GCF_029767755.1 Thiomicrorhabdus sp. zzn3 | reverse complement strand
AGACATAAAAAAACCCGCTAGCGATAGCTGAGCGGGTTTTAGGAATATAAGCTTGGCGATGACCTACTCTCACATGGGACCTCCCACACTACCATCGGCGCTAAGACGTTTCACTTCTGAGTTCGGAATGGGATCAGGTGGTTCCATCTTGCTATTGTCACCAAGCAATTTGGTGTTGCCAGCCACATTTCTGCGACTGTGCAAAGTTCGTTTGAAACAGATCTCTCTATTCAATCTGTTTGTGTACTGTCGTACTGAATTCGGTATCGATTCTTTGAGAATCTCAAGGACATATCATTTAGTTGGTTTTATTAACCAACTCGAAGTCACTTTTGAGTTGTATAGTTAAGCCTCACGGGTAATTAGTACTGGTTAGCTTCATACATTACTGCACTTCCACATCCAGCCTATCAACGTCATAGTCTCTAACGGCCCTTCAGAAGACTTAAAGTCTAGGGAGAACTTATCTTGAGGCAGGTTTCCCGCTTAGATGCTTTCAGCGGTTATCCCTCCCGAACATAGCTACCCGGCAATGCTGTTGGCACAACAACCGGAACACCAGAGGTTCGTCCACTCCGGTCCTCTCGTACTAGGAGCAGCCCCTCTCAATTCTCCAACGCCCACGGCAGATAGGGACCGAACTGTCTCACGACGTTCTAAACCCAGCTCGCGTACCACTTTAAATGGCGAACAGCCATACCCTTGGGACCGACTTCAGCCCCAGGATGTGATGAGCCGACATCGAGGTGCCAAACACCGCCGTCGATATGAACTCTTGGGCGGTATCAGCCTGTTATCCCCGGAGTACCTTTTATCCGTTGAGCGATGGCCCTTCCACACAGAACCACCGGATCACTAGAACCTGCTTTCGCACCTGCTCGACGTGTCTGTCTCGCAGTCAAGCACCCTTTTACTCTTGCGCTCATTGCACGATGTCCGACCGTGCTGAGGGTACCTTCGCGCTCCTCCGTTACTCTTTGGGAGGAGACCGCCCCAGTCAAACTACCCACCATACACTGTCCCTGAGCAGGATTCACTGCCCGAGGTTAGAACCTCAATAATATCAGGGTGGTATTTCAAGGACGGCTCCACAATGACTGGCGTCACTGCTTCAAAGCCTCCCACCTATCCTACACAGATAGTATCAAAGTCCAGTGCAAAGCTGTAGTAAAGGTTCACGGGGTCTTTCCGTCTAGCCGCGGGTACGCAGCATCTTAACTGCGATTTCAATTTCGCTGAGTCTCGGGTGGAGACAGTGTGGCCATCATTACGCCATTCGTGCAGGTCGGAACTTACCCGACAAGGAATTTCGCTACCTTAGGACCGTTATAGTTACGGCCGCCGTTTACCGGGGCTTCGATCAAGAGCTTCGCAGATGCTAACCCCATCAATTAACCTTCCGGCACCGGGCAGGCGTCACACCCTATACGTCATCTTTCGATTTTGCAGAGTGCTATGTTTTTAGTAAACAGTTGCAGCCACCTGGTCTCTGCAACCCCCACTAGCTTACGGAGCAAGTCCGATCACCGGCAGGGGCACACCTTCTCCCGAAGTTACGGTGTCATTTTGCCTAGTTCCTTCACCCGAGTTCTCTCAAGCGCCTTGGAATTCTCATCCTGACCACCTGTGTTGGTTTGGGGTACGATTCTTTATTACCTGAAGCTTAGAAGCTTTTCTTGGAAGCATGGCATCAATCACTTCGTCCAAAAGAGGACTCGTCATCAGTTCTCAGCATTAAACACCCGGATTTGCCTAAGTGTTCTGCCTACAACCTTAAACCAGGACAACCAACGCCTGGATGATTTAGCCTTCTCCGTCCCTCCATCGCAGTAATAAAAAGTACAGGAATATTAACCTGTTTCCCATCGACTACGCCTTTCGGCCTCGCCTTAGGGGTCGACTAACCCTACGTCGATTAACGTTGCGTAGGAACCCTTGGTCTTTCGGCGAGGGAGCTTTTCACTCCCTTTATCGCTACTCATGTCAGCATTCGCACTTCCGATACCTCCAGGACACTTTACAATGCCCCTTCACAGGCTTACGGAACGCTCCTCTACCATGCCTTACGGCATCCGCAGCTTCGGTACACTGCTTAGCCCCGTTAAATCTTCGGCGCAGGCCGACTCGATCAGTGAGCTATTACGCTTTCTTTAAAGGGTGGCTGCTTCTAAGCCAACCTCCTGACTGTCTAAGCCTTCCCACATCCTTTCCCACTGAGCAGTGTTTAGGGACCTTAGCTGGCGGTCTGGGTTGTTTCCCTCTTGACTACGGACGTTAGCACCCGCAGTCTGTCTCCCATGATTGCACTTCTCGGTATTCGGAGTTTGCAATGGGCTGCTAACCCTTGACGGGCCGCTAGACCATAACAGTGCTCTACCCCCGAGAGTGAGACATGAGGCACTACCTAAATAGTTTTCGAGGAGAACCAGCTATCTCCGAGCTTGATTAGCCTTTCACTCCGATCCACAGCTCATCCCCGCATTTTTCAACATACGTGGGTTCGGTCCTCCAGTACCTGTTACGGCACCTTCAACCTGGCCATGGATAGATCGCCCGGTTTCGGGTCTACTGCATGCTACTAGTCGCCCATTTAAGACTCGGTTTCCCTACGGCTCCCCTATTCGGTTAACCTCGCAACATACAGTAAGTCGCTGACCCATTATACAAAAGGTACGCAGTCACCTAACAAGTAGGCTCCCACTGCTTGTACGTACACGGTTTCAGGTTCTATTTCACTCCCCTTCAGGGGTTCTTTTCGCCTTTCCCTCACGGTACTGGTTCACTATCGGTCGGTAGAGAGTATTTAGCCTTGGAGGGTGGTCCCCCCATATTCAGACAGAATTTCACGTGTTCCGTCCTACTCGTTTTCACACTTAAAAGAGTTTCGTATACGGGACTATCACCCTGTATCGTCAGACTTTCCAGACTGTTCTACTACTCTTATAAATGCTTAAGGGCTGGTCCCCGTTCGCTCGCCGCTACTAGGGGAATCTCGGTTGATTTCTTTTCCTCCGGGTACTTAGATGTTTCAGTTCTCCGGGTTAGCCTCCCACAAGGGGATATCCATAAAGGATGGGTTTTCCCATTCGGAAATCTCCGGGTCAAAGGTTATTTGCCACCTCACCGAAGCTTATCGCAGGCTATCACGTCCTTCATCGCCTTCTACCGCCTAGGCATCCACCGTGTACGCTTAGTCACTTAACTATACAACTCAAAAGCAACCTTCTAAGAAGATTTGTTCTGACCTTTTGTGTTGAGCAAAGCCCAATCAGAACCTTTTAAGTCGACAACGCAACTAAGTTTCTTCGCTGTCATGATATATCGCTTGAGATACCTCAAAAAATATATACCTATTACTATTTGCTATCTGATTACTCAGATTGCAGTAGATTTTTCTTTCTCAACTCCGGCTAAGGAGTTGAATCGTTTATAACATGTCGGTGTTATAAACTTGAGAGATCTATTCCAAATTGTTAAAGAACTTGTCGGTTTTTCTCAAAACCTGAGAAGCGGAATTTTATCATTCATCCACTCCCCAGACAATAAGAACCGCTAATATTTTCTCAGTCAATTTAAGTTTTTAAATCAACCAAAACAACATTAGCGGTTGTTATTGGTGGAGCTATGCGGGATCGAACCGCAGACCTCCTGCGTGCAAAGCAGGCGCTCTCCCAGCTGAGCTATAGCCCCGATATGCAGGTTAGTTTTCCAACCCCTGATAATGTTAATTTTGTTCCCATCAAGGCGAATGTTTGCGAAGCTTATAACATAAGCAAATGAACATTCAACGCAGAGTAGGACAAAATTGGTGGGTCTGGGTGGATTTGAACCACCGACCTCACCCTTATCAGGGGTGCGCTCTAACCAACTGAGCTACAGACCCAGGTCGTTCTCATCTTCTTAGGTAATTCAGAGACAATTTATGTGAAAGCTCGCTTAAGCTCGCAACCTTTATATCTTAAAGGAGGTGATCCAGCCGCAGGTTCCCCTACGGCTACCTTGTTACGACTTCACCCCAGTCATTGACCACAAAGTGGTGAGCGTCCTCCCGAAGGTTAGACTACCCACTTCTTTTGCAGCCAACTCCCATGGTGTGACGGGCGGTGTGTACAAGGCCCGGGAACGTATTCACCGCGACATTCTGATTCGCGATTACTAGCGATTCCGACTTCATGGAGTCGAGTTGCAGACTCCAATCCGGACTACGAGAAGTTTTTTGAGATTGGCGTACCGTCGCCGGCTAGCTGCTCTTTGTACTTCCCATTGTAGCACGTGTGTAGCCCATCCCATAAGGGCCATGATGACTTGACGTCGTCCCCGCCTTCCTCCGGTTTATCACCGGCAGTCTCATTAGAGTTCTCAACTAAATGGTAGCAACTAATGATAAGGGTTGCGCTCGTTGCGGGACTTAACCCAACATCTCACGACACGAGCTGACGACAGCCATGCAGCACCTGTCACTGCGTTCCCGAAGGCACCAATCTATCTCTAGAAAGTTCGCAGGATGTCAAGGGATGGTAAGGTTCTTCGCGTTGCATCGAATTAAACCACATGCTCCACCGCTTGTGCGGGCCCCCGTCAATTCCTTTGAGTTTTAATCTTGCGACCGTACTCCCCAGGCGGTCAACTTAACGCGTTAGCTACGTTACTAACCTTTTTAATAAGGCCAACAACTAGTTGACATCGTTTACGGCGTGGACTACCGGGGTATCTAATCCCGTTCGCTACCCACGCTTTCGCACCTCAGCGTCAGTCTTGATCCAGGAAGGCGCCTTCGCCACTGATGTTCCTCCAGATATCTACGCATTTCACTGCTACACCTGGAATTCCCCTTCCCTCTATCAGACTCTAGATCAGCAGTATCAGATGCAGTTCCCAGGTTGAGCCCGGGGCTTTCACAACTGACTTACTGGTCCACCTACGCGCGCTTTACGCCCAGTAATTCCGAATAACGCTTGCACCCTCTGTATTACCGCGGCTGCTGGCACAGAGTTAGCCGGTGCTTCTTCTGAAGGTAACGTCAAATAAAGCAGGTATTAACTACTCTATCTTCCTCCCAACTGAAAGTGCTTTACAACCCTCGGGCCTTCTTCACACACGCGGTATGGCTGCATCAAGCTTTCGCTCATTGTGCAATATTCCCCACTGCTGCCTCCCGTAGGAGTCTGGGCCGTGTCTCAGTCCCAGTGTGGCTGATCATCCTCTCAAACCAGCTAAGGATCGTCGCCTTGGTAAGCCTTTACCTCACCAACTAGCTAATCCTACGCGGGCTCATCCTATAGCGAGACCTTCCAAGGAGAGGGCCCCTTTACTCCGTAGAGCATATTCGGTATTAGCATACGTTTCCATATGTTGTCCCCAACTATAGGGTAGATTCCCACGCGTTACTCACCCGTCCGCCACTCGTCAGCAAGAGAGCAAGCTCTCTTCTGTTACCGTTCGACTTGCATGTGTTAAGCCTACCGCCAGCGTTCATTCTGAGCCAGGATCAAACTCTTCAGTTTAATCTTGCTAGATTTATTTAATGTCTGTCCCCAGACTATAAACACTCGGAATTGACAAGTTAAGCATGATAAATAAGTAAACTTATTACCATTACATAATTGTCATAAATTTCGAGATTTTTATCAGGTCACTCACTTAAGGAGCTTCCACATAAATTATCTCTGAATTACCTGATTTTTAAAGAACTTAGGTCTTTCGAAAACTCAATCAGCTAAGCTGTTTTTCGTTCTCGGTAAGCCGCGTATTATAGTGACCAATCAATCAAACTGTCAACAATTTTTTCAAATTATTTTCAGCAGACCAATTCGTTCAAACTCACAATCAATACCGCTTCTACCCTTCTTAACTCGCCGCTTCCGTTT
>NZ_JARUQS010000004.1 GCF_029767755.1 Thiomicrorhabdus sp. zzn3 | reverse complement strand
TGATAACGTACAAATGACTGTAGAGTTGATCAACCCAATCGCGATGGCAGAAGGTCTGCGTTTTGCGATCCGTGAAGGTGGTCGTACAGTTGGTGCAGGTGTGGTTGCTAAAATCATTGAGTAATCCACTCTTGCAAGCATGAAAAAGGGGGTGTATAATCCCCTTTTTTTGCGACTAAATTCAGGGGTATAGCTCCAATTGGCAGAGCACCGGATTCCAAATCCGGGTGTTGGGGGTTCGAATCCCTCTACCCCTGCCATATTCATAACGGCCTGCATTTTCGCGAATGCGGGTCGTTTTTAATTTAGCTGATAGGTTATGAGTAAGCAAATCGAAGAGCATAGAGCATCGAGTTCTGCGGATACCGCCAAGTTGTTGTTGGCGATCGCTGTATTGATTGGTTCCTTAGTGGGGTATTACGTCTACGAGGAAGCGCATGCCGTTGTTCGTGTTTTAGGTGTCATAGCTGGCGTTGCTGTTTCAGCGTTTATTTTGTATCAGACGGCCATTGGCCGTAGCTGGTTTAACTATCTAAGTCATGCAAAAAGAGAGGTCAGACAGGTTGTTTGGCCAACACGTCAAGAGACTGTGCAGATGACGTTAATCGTATTTGTGGTTGTCATCATTATGGGTATTTTCTTTTGGTTGGTGGATATGTTCTTTTTGTGGGCTGTCCAGCTGTTAACAGGGCAAGGTGGTTAAGATGGCTAAGAGATGGTATGTAGTACATGCTTACTCAGGATACGAGAAAAAAGTTCAGAAGGCTCTCCAGGAATATGCTGAGCGTGCTGGTTTAGAAGATCAGTTTGGTGAGATTCTGGTTCCATCTGAAGAGGTGGTTGAGATTCGTGATGGCAAGAAACGAACCAGTGAGCGCAAATTTTTCCCTGGTTATGTGCTTGTCCAGATGGAGATGACCGAAGAGAGTTGGCACCTGGTCAAAAGTGTGCCTCAGGTAATGGGCTTTATTGGTGGAACGAGTGATCGTCCAGCACCTATTTCTCAAAAAGAGGTCGATAGAATCTTGCAGCGTGTTGAAGCTGGTGTTGATAAGCCTCGTCCTAAAGTGATTTACGAGCCAGGTGAAATGGTTCGGGTAATTGATGGACCGTTCAAAGACTTTGAAGCGGTTGTTGAAGAAGTAGATTACGAGAAAAACAAGTTACAAGTATCGGTTCTTATTTTTGGGCGTTCAACGCCTGTTGAGCTTGAGTTTAATCAAGTTGAAAAAAATTAATAGAATCGTTTTTTTTAACCTACTGGGGAGCTGGAAGGCGTCTAACCCATAAGGAGTAAAAGATGGCTAAGAAGATTGAAGCCTATATCAAGTTGCAAGTGCCTGCGGGTGCTGCAAACCCAAGTCCGCCGGTTGGTCCTGCTTTGGGTCAGCATGGTGTGAACATCATGGAATTCTGTAAGGCGTTTAACGCGCAAACTCAGAATCTAGAAGCTAAAATGCCGGTTCCAGTTGTTATTACTGTTTACAGTGATCGCAGCTTTAGCTTTATCACTAAGACGCCGCCAGCTTCAATTTTGTTGAAAAAAGCAGCGGGTATCCAGAGCGGAAGTGCTGTTCCTAACTTGAATAAGGTTGGTACGGTTACACGTGCGCAGTTAGAAGAGATTGCGAACACTAAAATGGCGGACTTGAATGCTAATGATCTTGATGCGGCGGTAAAAATTATCGCTGGTTCTGCGCGTTCGATGGGTCTAGTGGTTGAGGAGTAATACGATGGCAAAACTGACTAAAAAGCAAAAATTATTCGCTGAAAAAGTTGATCGTAATGCTTCTTACGACATTCTTGAAGGGCTTAATCTGGTCAAAGAATTGGCGACAGCCAAGTTTACAGAATCTGTCGATGTTTCTGTTCGTCTAGGGATTGACCCTCGTAAATCCGATCAGGTCGTTCGTGGTGCAACTGTTATGCCAAACGGAACCGGTAAGGATGTTCGCGTTGCGGTATTTACCGGAGAAGCAAACCAGGCGGCAGCAAAAGAAGCGGGTGCTGACTTTGTTGGTATGGAAGAGCTGGCTGATGAAGTTAAGAAAGGAATGATGGATTTTGATGTTGTCATCGCTTCTCCTGATGCAATGCGTGTTGTTGGTATGTTGGGTCAAGTTTTGGGTCCTCGCGGCTTGATGCCAAACCCTAAGACTGGAACAGTAACGCCGGATGTAGTTGGTGCAATTAAAAATGCAAAAGCAGGTCAGGTCCGTTTCCGTGCAGATAAGGCAGGTATTATCCATGCTTCAATCGGAACAGTTAGTTTTGATGCGGACAAGCTTAAAGAAAACTTGAATGCATTGATGGAAGATCTGAAGAAAGCAAAACCAGCTTCTGCAAAAGGTACTTACATTAAGAAAGTGACGATTTCTTCAACTATGGGTCCAGGCCTGGTTGTTGATCAATCGTCGTTGTAATAAAGAATTTACTCTGCTTTTTTTGGGTAGAGTTGATGCGATTTGGGTCTCCTTAAAAGAAATCTGTATTTCATTTAAAGTGTGCCCATCGCAGACCGTAGGCGAGAGCAATCGATGTTCTCTTAATAGATTTAAGCCTACGTAGATGGAAGAGTCTGGTTTATATCAGGCTGTTTGGAGGTTATATGGCACTCAATATCGAAGATAAAAAGCTTGTCGTAGAAGAAGTTGCTGGCATTGTTGCTGAAGCAGGTTCTATTGTGGCAGCTGAATATCGTGGTTTGACTGTAGAGCAAATGACCGACCTTCGTGCTAAAGCACGTGAAGCGGGTGTAAAAGTTCGTGTTGTTAAGAACACCTTGGCCCGTCGTGCAGTTGCCGGCACTAAATTTGAAGACATGGCTGACACTTTTGTTGGACCTTTGGTTTTTGCCTTTTCAGGTGAAGAGCTAGGGACTGCAGCACGTGTGTTTAAGGATTTTGCAAAAGGTAACGAAGCACTGGTAGTTAAATCGCTATCTATTGGTGAAGGCGTAATGGACGCTAGCCAATTGAATGCGGTTGCGGCATTGCCTACATACGATGAAGCTGTTGCTAAGCTTCTGTTTGTTATGAAAGAGCCTGTGGCTAAATTGGCTCGCGCTCTTGCTGCTGTTAAAGAGCAGAAAGAAGCAGAAGCAGCTTAAGTTATTAAGTTACAAATAAAGATTTAGGAGATTTCAAATGTCTGTAACAAAAGATGATATTCTAGAAGCCGTTGCTAACATGTCAGTAATGGAAGTTGTTGAGCTTGTTGAAGCAATGGAAGAAAAATTTGGTGTTTCTGCTGCGGCTATGGTTGCTGCTGGTCCTGCCGGCGACGCGGGTGCGGCTGCAGAAGAGAAGTCTGAATTTGATGTTGTTCTGACTGGCGCTGGTGCAAACAAAGTAGCTGCAATCAAAGCAGTTCGTGGTGCAACAGGTCTTGGTCTTAAAGAGGCTAAGGAAGCCGTTGAAGGTGTTCCATTTACTCTTAAAGAAGGTATCTCTAAGGAAGAAGCTGAAGCTTTGGCTAACGACCTTAAAGAAGCAGGTGCAGAAGTCGAAATTAAGTAATTTCGACAAAAGCTGTCTGTACAGCAAGCGATGGCTGGCGTTTTATAGCGCCGGCCTTTTCGCGTTTTAACAGTGTGTAAAAGTGTGTTAGAAAGTGGGACTCCCGGCTGCTACTACAGTTTTATGCATTCTAAATAGCGTTTAGCTATTCCTGGCAATTTTATCGTCGAGGTAAACGATGACTTACTCTTTAACTGAAAAGAAACGTGTGCGTAAAAACTTTGCAACACGTCCTTCAATTCTAGAAGTTCCATACTTACTGTCTTTACAAAAAGGATCATTCCGCGAATTCTTGCAGCTGGATAAAAAGCCTCAAGAGAGAGCAAATGTTGGCTTGAATGCAGCTTTTACATCTGTTTTCCCTATTCGTGGTGTTGCCGGTACTGCTGATTTAGAGTACGTGAGCTATCATCTTGGTCAACCTGAATTTGATGTTAAAGAATGTAAACAGCGTGGTGTAACCTATTCGGCACCATTGCGTGTGAAGATGCGTCTTGTTATTTATGATAAAGATGCCCCTGCAGGTAAGAGACCTGTTAAAGACGTTAAAGAACAAGAGGTGTATTTGGGCGATATTCCTCTTATGACGGAAAATGGAACCTTTGTTATTAACGGAACTGAGCGTGTTATCGTTACCCAGTTGCATCGTTCACCGGGTGTTATCTTTGATAACGACAAAGGTAAATCACACTCTTCAGGTAAGTTGCTATTTAATGCCCGCATTATTCCATACCGTGGTTCATGGCTTGACTTTGAGTTCGATCATAATGATTGTCTGTTCACACGTATTGACCGTCGTCGCAAGCTTCCAGTTTCAGTGCTGTTGCGTGCAATGGGTTACTCTAATGAAGAAATTCTGGATGCTTTTTTTGATCAGAACGTCATCACTGTAAAAAAAGGTAAGTTTGAGTTAACCCTTGATGCTGAGCAGTTAAAGGGTCAGACCGCTAGCTTTGATATTGAGCATGATGGTAAGAAAATTGTTGAAGCTGGTAAGAAAATTACTGCCCGTACGATCAAGCTTTTGAAAGAAGCAGGCATTGAAAAAACGGTTGTACCTAATGAGTATTTGCTAGGTAAAGTTTTGGCTGCCGGCATCATGGATAAGGATACGGGTGAACTTGTTGCTCGTGCCAATGATGTATTGACTCAAGAGCTTATCGAAAAAATTGCCCAAATGGGCAAAGCCGAAATTAAGGTCTTGTTTATTGACGAGCTAGAAAATGGACCTTATATCTCAGATACACTTAATCTAGATACAACGACATCACAGCTTGAGGCGCAAATTGAAATTTATCGTATGATGCGTCCGGGTGAGCCGCCAACAAAAGAGTCATCTGAAGCCCTCTTCGAAAGCCTTTTCTTTGATGAAAGTCGCTACGATTTGTCCTCGGTTGGCCGAATGAAGTTGAACCGTCGTCTTGGACGTAAAGAGAATGAAGGTTCTGGTGTTCTTGAGAAAGACGATATTATCGAAGTCATTCGCGAGTTGATTAATATCCGTAATGGTCTGAGTACCGTTGATGATATTGATACGCTAGGTAACCGTCGTATCCGTGCGGTGGGTGAGATGGCTGAAAATGCCTTCCGTGTCGGATTGGTACGTGTAGAACGTGCGGTAAAAGAGCGTTTGAATCAAGCCGAATCTGATGGGTTGATGCCTCAGGATCTAATCAATGCGAAACCGGTTTCAGCTGCGATTAAAGAGTTCTTCGGATCATCCCAATTGTCGCAGTTTATGGATCAGGTCAATCCATTGTCTGAAGTCACGCATAAGCGCCGCGTGTCTGCGTTGGGGCCAGGTGGTTTAACGCGTGAACGTGCGGGCTTTGAAGTACGTGACGTTCATCCTACGCACTATGGACGTGTCTGTCCTATCGAAACGCCTGAAGGTCCAAACATTGGTTTGATTAATACTTTGGCTATCTATGCTAAAACCAATGAATATGGCTTCCTTGAAACACCATATCGTAAAGTAGTTGATGGCCAGGTTACGGATGAAGTGGAATACGTATCCGCAATTGACGAGGCGCAGTATGTTATTGCGCAGGCCAGTGCTAAATTGGATGAAAATAATCGTTTTGTAGATAGCTTGGTATCCGCCCGTCATCAAAACGAGTTTACGTTATCTTCTACGAGCGATGTTGATTATATGGATGTGTCATCTCAGCAGATTGTGTCTGTTGCGGCGTCGCTTATTCCATTCCTTGAACATGATGATGCTAACCGTGCTTTGATGGGATCAAACATGCAGCGTCAAGCTGTGCCTACGTTGCGTGCAGATAAGCCACTGGTAGGTACAGGTATTGAAAAGACGGTAGCGATCGATTCTGGTGTGACCGTTGTCGCCGAGCGTGGCGGTGAAGTGGTTTCATCTGATGCGGCCCGTATTGTGGTTCGAGTTAATGCTGATGAGATTAAAGAGGGTGAGACAGGGGTTGATATTTATAACCTTGTTAAGTACCAGCGTTCTAACCAGAACACATGTATCAACCAGAAGCCGGTGGTGAAATCGGGTGATAAAGTTGTTCGTGGTGATGTGTTGGCAGATGGTCCTTCTACTGATTTGGGTGAGCTTGCGCTGGGTCAAAATATGCGCATCGCCTTTATGCCTTGGAATGGATACAACTTTGAGGACTCGATTCTCGTGTCAGAGCGAGTAGTTCAAGAAGATCGTTATACAACCATCCATATCGAAGAGTTAACGTGTTTGGCTCGTGATACCAAGCTTGGGCCTGAAGAAATTACTGCGGATATTCCAAATGTCGGTGAAGCGGCACTTTCAAGGCTGGATGAATGCGGTATTGTTTATGTCGGTGCGGAAGTTAAGCAGGGTGATATTCTTGTTGGTAAGGTGACCCCTAAAGGCGAAACCCAGCTAACGCCAGAAGAAAAATTATTGCGTGCTATCTTTGGTGAAAAAGCCTCCGACGTAAAAGATACTTCCCTGCGTGTAGGTAAAGGTATTGAAGGTACAGTTATTGATGTTCAAGTCTTTACCCGAGAAGGTGTGCAAAAAGATGCACGCGCCATGGCTATTCAGGATGAAGAATTGTCACGAATCCGTAAAGACATTGATGAACAATACAATATCTTGAAAGAAGATACGCTGAACCGTATTGCTGCCATGCTTGACGGTAAGAAGTTGGTAGATGGAACAAAAATTACAGCGGATTATTTGTCAGGCGTAGATCAAGATAAGTGGTTCTCTTTGAATGTTGATGATGCGGATGTAACGCGCCAACTTGAAGCGCTTGAAGCCCAGTTGAAAAAGAAACGTACAGAGCTAAATGATGCTTACGAAGAGAAGCGTAAGAAGCTAAGTCAGGGTGATGATCTAGCACCGGGTGTGTCTAAAATGGTTAAGGTTTATGTGGCGATTAAACGCCGTATTCAACCTGGTGATAAAATGGCTGGCCGCCATGGTAATAAGGGTGTTATTTCACGTATCTGCCCGGTTGAAGATATGCCTTACGACGAAACAGGTCGTCCAGTTGATATTTGTTTGAACCCGCTGGGTGTTCCGTCTCGTATGAACGTCGGACAGATTCTTGAAACGCATCTTGGGCTTGCGGCAGAAGGTTTGGGAACTAAGATTAATCAAATGCTTCAACAACAGGCAGATGTGAAGGAGTTACGTGCCTTCCTGGATAAGATCTATAACGAGACTCAAGGGCAAGGAGTCGATCTTGATGCCTTTACAGATCAGGAGATTATTGAGCTAGCTGGCAATCTGCGTAAAGGTGTGCCTTTGGCGAGCCCTGTATTTGATGGTGCTTCAGAAGACCAGATCAAAGCATTGTTGAGACTGGCAGATCTACCTGAGTCTGGACAGATGAGACTGTTTGATGGTTTGACTGGCGAGGAATTCGATCGCCCAGTAACCGTTGGTTATATGTACTATCTGAAACTGAATCACTTGGTTGATGACAAGATGCATGCTCGTTCAACGGGTCCATACAGTTTGGTTACTCAGCAACCACTAGGCGGTAAGGCTCAGTTTGGTGGGCAGCGTTTTGGTGAGATGGAGGTGTGGGCACTTGAAGCTTATGGTGCTGCCTTCACATTGCAAGAAATGTTGACCGTTAAGTCGGATGATTTGAACGGCCGTACACGCATGTATAAGAACATCGTCGACGGAAATGAATATATGGAACCAGGAATGCCAGAGTCCTTCAGCGTACTACGCAAAGAGATTCGCGCCCTAGGTATTGATATTGAGTTGGAGCAAGACTAATGAAAGATTTACTCGGTTTTCTAAAAAAACAAAACGTATCAAGTGACTTTGATGCGATCAAGGTTTCGCTTGCTTCACCAGAAAAAATTCGTTCATGGTCATATGGCGAAGTAAAAAAACCTGAGACGATTAACTATCGTACCTTTAAGCCTGAGCGTGACGGCCTGTTTTGTGCCAAGATTTTTGGACCGATTCGTGACTATGAGTGTTTGTGTGGAAAATACAAGCGCCTGAAGCATCGTGGCGTTATTTGTGAGAAGTGTGGTGTTGAAGTCACCCAGTCTAAGGTGCGTCGCGAGCGCATGGGGCATATTGATCTGGCAACATCTGTCGCGCATATCTGGTTCTTGAAGTCATTGCCATCGCGTATTGGTTTGATGCTGGATATGACGCTTAAAGAGATTGAAGCTGTCTTGTACTTTGAAGCGTTTATGGTTGTTGATCCAGGTTTGACTCCCCTTGAACCATGGCAGCTTCTTTCTGAAGAAGAGTATCTAGACGCATTGGATGAATATGGTGATGAGTTTGAAGCTCAGATGGGTGCCGAAGCGATCAAGAAGATGTTGCAATCAATCGACTTGCAAGCTGAAGCCGTTCGTCTGCGTGAAGAAATTGACAGCACTAACTCAGAGACCAAGCAGAAGAAAATTTCAAAGCGTTTAAAACTGATTGAATCTTTTTTGGCTTCAGGTAACCGTCCAGAGTGGATGATCTTGGATGTGCTTCCTGTTTTACCGCCTGAATTGCGACCATTAGTGCCATTAGATGGCGGCCGCTTTGCTACGTCTGACTTGAATGATCTATATCGCCGCGTTATTAACCGTAATAACCGTTTGAAGCGTCTGTTGGATCTAATGGCGCCGGACATTATTGTGCGTAATGAAAAACGCATGTTGCAGGAAGCGGTCGATTCATTGCTAGATAATGGTCGTCGTGGTCGAGCGGTAACGGGGACAAACAAGCGCCAGTTGAAATCGCTGGCAGATATGATCAAAGGTAAGCAGGGTCGTTTCCGTCAAAACCTACTAGGAAAGCGTGTTGACTACTCTGGACGCTCGGTGATCGTAGTTGGTCCTACACTGCGTTTACATCAATGTGGTTTACCGAAAAAGATGGCTTTGGAGTTGTTCAAGCCATTCATCTTCAGTAAATTGCAGAAGCGTGGTATGTCTCCAACAATCAAGGCCGCCAAGAAAATGGTCGAGCAAGGGTTGCCGGAAGTGTGGGATGTTCTGGATGAAGTCATTCGTGAGCATCCGGTATTATTGAACCGTGCTCCGACCCTTCACCGTTTGGGTATTCAGGCGTTTGAACCTGTATTGATTGAAGGTAAGGCCATTAATTTGCATCCATTGGTGTGTTCGGCATTCAACGCTGACTTCGATGGGGACCAGATGGCTGTCCACGTTCCGCTTTCGCTGGAAGCTCAGTTAGAAGCGCGTACCTTGATGATGTCTACAAATAACTTGTTGTCACCTGCGAACGGTGACCCAATTATTGTGCCGTCACAGGACGTTGTTCTTGGTCTTTACTACATCACGCGTGAAAGTATTAATGCGAAAGGTGAAGGTAAGGCCTTTGCTAACTGGCGTGAAGTAGAGCGTGCGCTTCAGGCTAAAGCCGTTCATTTGCATACAAAAATCAAATTGAAAGTTGAAGAAACCGTCATTGATGAAAATGGTACGGAAAGTGTCAGTTCACGCATCGTCGACACCACAGCAGGTCGTGCATTACTGTGCCGTATTTTGCCTAAAGGGCTGAGCTATGACTTGCTAAATGTCAGTATGACTAAGAAGAACATTAGTTCTGTTCTAAATACTTGCTATCGTGTACTGGGGCCAAAAGAGACTGTAATTTTTGCCGACCAGCTTATGTATGCCGGTTTTAAATGGTCTACGTTAGCAGGACTTTCTTTCTGTTCAGATGATATGTTGATTCCAGAAAGTAAGGCTGAAATTATTGAGCGTGCAGAAAATCAGGTTGCTGAAATTCAGGGTCAATTTGCCCAAGGTTTGGTAACCGATGGTGAGCGTTACAACAAAGTCGTCGATATTTGGTCACATACCAATGAGCTGGTTACTAAATCGATGATGGATGAACTTCAGTATGAAACCGTAACCGATAAGGATGGTAATGAAGTTCAGCAGACATCATTCAACTCGGTTTATATGATGGCTGATTCTGGAGCTCGTGGTTCCGTTGCTCAGATGCGTCAGTTGGGTGGTATGCGTGGTTTGATGGCGAAGCCGGATGGTTCGATCATCGAAACGCCAATTACAGCCAACTTCCGTGAAGGTTTGAACGTACTTCAGTACTTTATTTCTACTCACGGTGCTCGTAAAGGTCTGGCTGATACAGCATTGAAGACCGCAAACTCGGGTTACCTGACTCGTCGTTTGGTGGATGTGGCGCAGGATGTTGTTGTTACCGAAAATGACTGTGGTACAGAAGCCGGCATTAAGATGACAGCTCATGTTGAAGGTGGTGATGTTGTTGAAACACTGAAAGATCGCGTATTGGGTCGAATTACGAGCAAGGATATTTTGGCGGCTGACGGTTCTCTATTAGTGGCAAAAGGGACTTTGCTGGATGAGAAGTTAGTTAATATTATTGATGAAAATGGTATTGACCACGTGTTTGTACGTTCTCCAATGACCTGTGAAACGCGTTTTGGTATCTGTCAGCAATGTTACGGACGTGATTTGGCTCGTGGTCACCTGGTAAATATGGGTGAAGCTGTGGGTGTTATGGCGGCCCAATCCATTGGTGAGCCAGGTACACAGTTGACCATGCGTACCTTCCATATCGGTGGTACGGCTTCTGGTTCATCTGCGCAGAGTCAGATCGAGGTGAAGCATAGCGGGACGGTTAAATGGTACAACCTGAAGACGATCCACAATTCGGAACAGCAGATTGTTGTAACTTCACGTTCTGGTGAAGTTTCAATTGCGGATGAGTCTGGACGTGAAATCGAGCGTTACAAGATCCAGTATGGTTCTATTTTAACGGTAGAAGATGGTGGTTCTATTGCTGCCGGTGAAGTGTTGGCACAATGGGATCCGCATACTCACCCGGTTATTACGGAAGCGAAAGGTGTTGTCCAGTTTGGTAACTTTGAAGGCGCCGTTGAAGAGATTGTCGATGAGTTGACCGGACTGACTACACGTGTTGTTAAGGATGCCAAAGAGCGCGCCAGTTCAGCAAAAGAAGCACGTCCATATATTGCTTTGGTTGATGGTGCCGGAGAAGCGGTTTGTTTCCCTGGAACACAAACTCCGGCTCTTTATTACCTGCCAGAAAACGCAATTGTGGTGGTTCAGGAAAATGCTGAAGTGGGTGCGGGTGATGTATTGGCACGTATTCCGCAGGCAAGTTCGAAAACTAAAGATATCACTGGTGGTCTTCCTCGAGTGGCAGATCTGTTCGAAGCGCGTCAACCGAAAGAGCCTTCAATTATGGCTGAGGTAACCGGTGTGGTTGGCTTTGGTAAAGAAACCAAAGGCAAACAGCGTCTGGTTATTACCCAGGACAGTGGTGAACAGTACGAAACACTGATTCCAAAATGGCGTAGTGTGACTGTCTTTGAAGGTGAGCGTGTAGAAAAAGGGGATGTGATTGTTGAGGGTAACCCAAATCCACATGACATTCTCCGACTGCTTGGTATTGAAAAGCTGGCTGAATACATTGTTGATGAAGTTCAAGATGTATATCGTCTGCAAGGGGTTAAGATTAACGATAAGCACATTGAAACGATTGTTCGTCAAATGTTGCGTAAGGTTGAAATTAAGTCCTCAGGTGATACAGGCCTGATCAAAGGTGAGCAAGCTGAATATGCTCGCGTCATCGAATTGAATGAAAAAGCCAGAGCAGAAGGAAAGGTTGAGGCGACATTTGAACGGGTGTTGCTGGGTATTACCAAAGCATCACTTGCGACAGAATCCTTTATCTCTGCAGCCTCATTCCAAGAAACAACACGTGTTCTTACAGAAGCAGCTGTAAGTGGCAAGCGTGATAAACTGATCGGTCTTAAGGAGAACGTAATTGTAGGTCGTCTAATTCCGGCTGGTACCGGGTTTGCCTATCACCAGGCCCGTAAAGCAGCGAGTGAAGCCGCGATGGATGAGCTGCAGGCGTTTATGAAGGCTGATGAAGAGGTGGAAACTGAAGCGGCTGTTTCGGAAGAGATGGTTGCGGAAGTGGATGCTGAAAATATGGAAACTGAAATCTGAATCAAATAATAAATTCAAGTATTTATGCTTGACTTATTGAATTCAGGTCTCTAAAATTTCCATCCTTATCTGCGGCTCTAATAAGCCGCAGATTTGTTTGTAAGTGTAAGAGTTAATCTCAAATTGGAGAATATTTAATGGCTACAATTAACCAGTTGGTGCGTAAGCCGCGTAAAGATAAGCGTAAAGTATCCAATGTTGCTGCGTTACAGGCATGTCCTCAACGTCGTGGCGTTTGTACGCGTGTTTATACAACAACCCCTAAAAAGCCAAACTCTGCTCTGCGTAAAGTTGCGCGTGTACGTTTAACGAACGGTTATGAAGTATCTTCCTACATTGGTGGTGAAGGGCATAACCTGCAAGAACACTCGGTTATCCTTATCCGTGGTGGTCGTGTAAAAGACTTGCCTGGTGTACGTTATCATACAGTTCGCGGTGCATTAGACTGTGCCGGTGTTGATGGTCGTAAACAAGGTCGTTCTAAGTACGGTGCGAAGCGTCCAAAGGGTTAATGGTTTAATCTCCCTTTAACATACGTTTTGCAATTTTAGTGTTACATTTATACCGGAAGAGTTAGGAATGGCTAGAAGAAGAGAAATCCCAAAAAGACAGGTGTTGCCTGATCCGAAGTTTGGGGATACAACTTTAACAAAGTTTGTAAATATGATCATGGTAAGCGGTAAAAAATCCGTTGCCGAAAAAATCGTTTATGGTGCGCTGGATACCGTTGTTGAGCGTAAAAAAGGTGGTGACCACGTTGCCCTTTTAAAAGAAGCTCTGGACAATGTTGGTCCGATGGTAGAGGTTAAGTCTCGCCGTGTTGGTGGGGCAACTTACCAGGTTCCTGTTGAAGTAAGACCAGAGCGTAAAATGGCTTTAGCCATGCGTTGGTTGGTTGAAGCTTCTCGTAAGCGCAGCGAAAAAGGAATGATGCTTAGATTAGCTGGTGAGTTGAGTGACGCACTGGAAAATCGCGGCTCAGCAATCAAGAAAAAAGAAGATACGCACCGGATGGCAGAAGCCAACAAGGCTTTCTCTCATTTCCGTTGGTAATCTGATTGGGGCCCGGTTTAGGGCCTTTATTGTTTTGGCATTAAATTAAAAGGTTAATTGACGTGGCACGTAAAACCCCTATAGAAAGATACCGCAACATTGGTATTATGGCTCACATTGATGCGGGTAAAACCACAACTACTGAACGTATTCTTTACTACACTGGTGTGTCTCACAAGATTGGTGAGGTACATGACGGTGGTGCAACCATGGACTGGATGGAGCAAGAGCAGGAGCGTGGTATTACTATCACTTCTGCGGCAACAACTACATTCTGGCGTGGTATGGGTGCTCAATATGATGAGCACCGTATTAATATCATTGATACTCCGGGTCACGTTGACTTCACAATCGAGGTTGAACGTTCTCTGCGTGTTCTGGATGGTGCAGTAACTTGTTTCTGTTCTGTTGGTGGTGTAGAGCCTCAGTCTGAGACGGTATGGCGTCAGGCTGACAAATATGGCGTGCCACGCATGGGCTTTGTAAACAAGATGGACCGTTCGGGGGCTAACTTCTTCAATGTGGTTGATCAGGTTAAAACTCGTTTGGGTGCAAATCCTGTTCCAATGCAGTTGCCAATTGGCGCTGAGGAAGATTTTAAGGGTGTGATCGATCTTGTTAAAATGAAAGCAATCTACTGGAAAGAAGAAAACATGGGGGTTGAATTTACCTATGAAGATATTCCGGCAGAGTTGCAAGACCAGGCTGAAGAATACCGTGAAGCCATGATGGAAGCGGCGGCTGAGGTATCTGAAGAGATGATGGACAAGTACCTGGAAAATGGTGAGTTGTCTGAAGAAGAGATCAAAGCAGGTATTCGTCAGCGTTGTATCGATGTTGAAATTGTTCCAATGTTCTGCGGTACTGCCTTTAAGAACAAAGGTGTACAGGCGTTACTAGATGCGGTTATCGACTATATGCCTGCACCAACTGATGTACCTGCGATTGAAGGTGAGCTTGAAGATGGTTCTAAAGCCACTCGTAAGTCATCTGACGATGAGCCATTCGCGTCATTGGCATTCAAGATTATGACAGACCCTTATGTGGGTACTTTGACGTTCTTCCGCGTGTATTCAGGTGTTCTAGAAGCTGGTAGCCCAGTTTTCAATACCGTTAAGTCTAAACGTGAGCGTGTCGGACGTATTTTGCAGATGCATGCAAACTCACGTGAAGAAATCAAAGAAGTGCGTGCTGGTGATATTGCTTGTGCGGTTGGTCTTAAAGATACGACTACTGGTGACACTTTGTGTGATCCAGATCATAAGATTGTTCTTGAGCGTATGGAGTTCCCAGAACCGGTTATCTCGATTGCGGTTGAGCCTAAGACTAAAGCTGACCAGGAGAAGATGGGGATTGCGTTGCAAAAACTGGCTGCAGAAGATCCATCATTCCGTGTGAATACCGATGAAGAAACTGGACAGACAATCATGTCTGGTATGGGTGAGCTTCACCTGGATATCCTGGTCGATCGTATGAAGCGTGAATTCAACGTTGAAGCAAATGTTGGTGCGCCTCAGGTGTCTTATCGTGAAACGATCAAATCTGCTGTTGAAGCCGATGGTAAGTTTGTTCGCCAGTCTGGTGGTCGTGGTCAGTACGGGCATGTTGTGCTTAAGATTGAGCCGAATGAAGCCGGTGCCGGATTTGAGTTCGTCAATAATATCGTTGGTGGTGTCGTACCCCGTGAGTACATTCCGGCGGTTGAAAAGGGGTGTCAAGAGCAGCTGGAGAACGGTGTTATTGCTGGTTATCCAATGGTTGATGTTAAGGTCACATTGTTTGATGGTTCATACCATGATGTTGACTCTAACGAAACTGCATTCCGTGTTGCAGCCTCGATGGGTATCAAGAACGGTGTTGTAAATGCTAACCCTGTCATCCTTGAGCCGATTATGGCAGTAGAGGTGACGACCCCTGAAGAGTATATGGGGGATGTGATGGGTGACCTTAACCGTCGTCGAGGTCTGGTTCAGAGCATGGAAGATATTCCGACAGGTAAAAAGCTAAAAGCGGAAGTGCCATTGGCGGAAATGTTCGGTTATGCGACACAGTTGCGTTCATTGACTCAAGGTCGTGCTAGCTACAGCATGGTGTTTGATAAGTACAGTGATGCACCTTCTAATATTCAAGAAGAAATTATCGCTAACGCGAAAAAAGGTTCTTAATTTAACTTTTTAACCCTCATTTAATGAGGGTTTTTAATTAAAGGTAGTTCATTATGGCAAAGGAAAAGTTTGAAAGAACGAAACCGCACGTAAACGTTGGTACTATCGGTCACGTTGACCATGGTAAGACAACTCTGACTGCGGCATTGACAATTGTTCAAGGTAAGAAGTTTGGTGGTGAAGCGAA
>NZ_JARUQS010000003.1 GCF_029767755.1 Thiomicrorhabdus sp. zzn3 | reverse complement strand
TGATAACGTACAAATGACTGTAGAGTTGATCAACCCAATCGCGATGGCAGAAGGTCTGCGTTTTGCGATCCGTGAAGGTGGTCGTACAGTTGGTGCAGGTGTGGTTGCTAAAATCATTGAGTAATAAGTGAACAGGCCTGGTTAGACTGGTCTGGATTTCTATTATGACTAAGTGATTAATAAAAAAGACAAAGTTATTGTATTACGGCTTTGTTTTGTTTATAATTCGCAACCTTAAATAGCAGTGGTTTGAAAAGGACCGCTGCTTTTCTTTTTTTTTAAGAAGAGAAAGTGTAATGGCGACTCAAAATATTCGTATTCGCTTAAAAGCGTTTGATCATAGATTAATTGATCAGTCGGCACGCGAAATTACCGAGACAGCAAAGCGAACTGGTGCGCAAGTGCGTGGACCAATTCCAATGCCAACTCGCAAGGAACGTTTCACTGTGTTGATTTCTCCGCACGTTAATAAAGACGCGCGTGATCAATATGAGCTGCGTACACACAAGCGTTTGTTAGATATCGTTGATCCTACTGATAAAACAGTAGATGCATTGATGAAGCTAGATCTAGCTGCTGGTGTAGACGTACAACTGGAATTACGTTAAGCGTAATGGGTTAGTCATCAATCGTAATGGCTGACAAATATAATAATGAGGTATTGATATGAGTATTGGTCTCATTGGTAAAAAGATCGGTATGACTCGTGTTTTCAATGATGAGGGTGTTTCTACCCCTGTAACAGTGATTGAGGTTGAACCAAACCGCATCACTCAGTTGAAAACACAAGAAACCGATGGGTATGTAGCTGTTCAGGTTACAACTGGTGGTGTTCATGCCGGACGTATCAGCAAGCCAATGGCTGGTCACTATGCGAAAGCTGGTGTTCAAGCTGGTCGTGGTTTGTGGGAGTTCCGCGTAGAATCAGATGAAGAATTGTCTGATTTAGAAGTAGGTTCAGAGCTTACTGTTGAGCGCTTTAATGATGTTTCAGTGGTTGATGTCACTGGAACAACAAAAGGTAAAGGTTTTCAGGGTGGTGTAAAGCGTCACAACTTCAAGACGCAAGATGCAACACACGGTAACTCTTTGTCTCACCGAGCTAACGGTTCTATTGGTCAAAACCAAACTCCAGGTCGTGTTTTCAAAGGTAAGAAAATGTCTGGTCACATGGGTGATGTTAGACAAACAACACAAAACTTGGCTTTGGTAAAAGTTGATGCGGAAAATGGTCTGCTGCTAATTAAAGGCGCAGTACCTGGTGCTAAAAATAGTACTGTCATCGTTCGTAAAGCTGTTAAGTAAGGTGGGCATGATGGATTTAAAATTAATTGAACTTTCTACAGGTAAAGAAGCAGGTACTGTTCAAGTATCTGATGCTTTGTTTGGTGTAGATTTTAATGAAGCCTTAGTTCACCAAGTAGTTAATGCCTATATGGTAGCTGGTCGCGCTGGAACGAAAGCTCAGAAAAATCGTTCAGCTGTAAGCGGTGGTGGTGCTAAGCCATGGAGACAAAAAGGTACAGGTCGTGCTCGTGCAGGTACTACTCGTAGCCCTGTTTGGGTTGGAGGTGGACGTGCGTTCCCAGGACATAACCGTGACTTTAAGCAAAAAGTAAATCGTAAGATGTATCGTGGTGCAATGCGCTCGATCTTCTCCGAATTGAATCGTTCAGGGCGCTTGATTATCGTTGATGATTTCAAAGTTGATGCTCCCAAAACTAAAGAATTCAATTCGAAACTTGCTACCTTGAATGTTAAGGACGCATTGGTTATCACTGAGGCATTTGATGAGTACTTGTACTTGTCTTGTCGCAACCTGTATAGCGCAGAAGTATGTGATGTCGCTGGCGTTGATCCAGTAAGCCTGGTTGGTTTCCAAAATGTTGTAATGACGCAAGGTGCGGTTAAGCGCCTAGAGGAGCAATTAGCATGAGCCAGGAAAGAATTTTAAAAGTATTGGTTGCACCACATATTTCTGAAAAATCAGCAATTTTAGCTGATACAGCTGGTCAATATGTATTTAAGGTTATTCCTACTGCGACTAAAACTGAAGTAAAGCAAGCTGTAGAAAGTCTATTTGATGTCAAGGTTCAATCTGTGAACATGATTAACATCAAAGGCAAAAGAAAAATGTTCAAAGGCCGCCCAGGTAAGCGTAATGGTGTGCGTAAGGCAATCGTTCGTCTAGCTGCTGGCCAAGAAATTGATTTTGTCAGCGCTGAATAAGGAGTCTAAAGATGGCAATTATTAAAAAGTCAAAGCCTACCTCAGCAGGACGTCGATTTGTTGTAAGTGTTGTTGAACCAACCTTGCACAAGGGTAAGCCTCACTCAGCGCTGCTAGAGAAGAAATCAAAAAACGGTGGTCGTAACAATAAAGGTCGTATCACTGTCCGTCATCAAGGTGGTGGTCATAAGCAGCACTACCGTTTGGTTGATTTTAAGCGTAATAAAGTAGGTATTCCTGCTACGGTTGAGCGTTTGGAATATGATCCAAACCGAACTGCACACATCGCGTTGTTAAAATATGCTGATGGTGAACGAGCTTACATCATAGCGCCAAAAAAATTGGCAGCAGGTGATGTTGTAGAATCAGGTGATCATGTAGCAATTAAGCCAGGTAACTGTTTACCATTGCGTAATATCCCAGTAGGTACGGTTGTGCATGCTGTTGAAATGCGTCCAGGTAAAGGTGCTCAAATTGCTCGCTCAGCAGGTGCATCTGTCCAGATTGCTGGTCGTGATGGTGCTTATGTGTTGGTCAAGCTTCGTTCAGGTGAAATGCGTAAGATTTTGGCTGAATGTAAGGCGACTATTGGTGAAGTAGGTAACTCAGAGCATAGCTTGCGCAAGCTTGGTAAGGCTGGTGCGAAGCGTTGGCGCGGTGTCCGTCCTACTGTTCGAGGTGTTGCTATGAACCCTGTAGACCACCCGCATGGTGGTGGTGAAGGTCGTACTTCTGGTGGTCGTAACCCTGTGACTCCATGGGGTGTTCCAACCAAAGGTAAGAAGACTCGTAGTAATAAACGTACTGATAAGATGATCGTACGTCGTCGTAACAAATAATAAGGAAGGACACTGATGCCACGTTCAGTTAAAAAAGGACCTTTTGTAGATCACCACTTGTATAAAAAAGTGGTTGAGGCACAAGAATCTGGTAATAAACGTCCAATTAAAACATGGTCTCGTCGCTCTATGATCTTGCCTGAAATGATCGGTTTAACTATCGCCGTTCATAATGGTAAAGAGCATATCCCTGTTTTCATTTCAGAAAACATGGTAGGCCATAAATTGGGTGAATTTTCAATGACTCGTACTTACCGCGGACATGCTGCGGATAAGAAAGCTAAGCGTTAATAGGAGTGAATTAAAATGCAGGTAAGTGCTACACATAAATTTGCTCGCATCTCTCCACAGAAAGCGCGCTTAGTTGCTGACATGATCCGTGGAAAGGATGTAGAGACTGCAGTTAATATTTTGTCATTCAGTGATAAAAAAGCCTCGGCTCTGATGAAGGCAGTGTTAAATTCAGCGATTGCTAATGCTGAAAACAATGAAGGTGCTGATATTGATGAATTGAAAGTAACCGCTGCATATGTTAACGAAGGACCGATCATGAAGCGTATGCGCGCTCGTGCAAAAGGTCGCGGTAACCGTATTCTTAAGCGTACCAGTCACATTACAGTCACTGTTGGCGATAAATAAGGAGAATCAGAATGGGTCAAAAAGTAAATCCTATTGGTATTCGACTGGGCATTACAAAAGACTGGAATGCTCGTTGGTATGCTGATAGCAAGAACTATGCTGATTTTCTAGTCAGTGATGTTGAAATTCGTGATGAGTTAAATGAAAAGTTGAAGCATGCTTCAGTAAGTAAGCTGAATATTGAGCGTGTTGCAAACGGAATCCGTGTCACTATTCATACTGCTCGTCCTGGTGTTGTCATCGGTAAAAAAGGCGAAGATATTGAGAAGTTGAAACAGTCTTTGGTTAAAAAGACTGGGATGCCTGTCAATATTAATATCGAAGAGATTAAAAAGCCTGAGCTTGATGCTAAGTTGGTAGCGGAAAGTATTGCACAACAGCTAGAGAAGCGAATTCAATTCCGCCGTGCTATGAAGCGTGCTGTTGGTAATGCAATGCGCCTTGGTGCAGAAGGGATTAAGGTGACGGTATCTGGCCGTTTAAATGGTGCTGATATTGCACGTGCTGAATGGTACCGAGAAGGTCGTGTGCCTTTGCATACTTTCCGTGCTGATATCGACTATGCAACGTTCGAAGCAGATACGACATACGGTAAGATCGGTGTTAAAGTTTGGATCTTTAAAGGTGAAAAACTAGGCAAAATGACACTTGACGACAATAAACAATCTAAGGGCAAGAAAGGCCGTAAATAAAAGGATGACTAACAATGTTAATGCCTAAACGTACCAAATTTAGAAAAGTTCATAAAGGACGTAACCGTGGTTTGGCACAAGTTGGAAACAAAGTTAGCTTCGGTGATTTTGGCCTAAAAGCCTTAGAGCGTGGAAGAATGACTTCTCGTCAGATCGAAGCTGGTCGACGTGTTATGACACGTCACGTTAAGCGTGGTGCTAAGATTTGGATTCGTGTATTCCCTGACAAGCCAATTACCACCAAACCTCTTGAGGTTCGTATGGGTAAAGGTAAAGGTAGTGTGGAATACTGGGTTGCTCAGATTCAGCCAGGTAGAATCCTTTATGAAATTCAGGGTGTGGATGAAAAGCTTGCTCGTGAAGCGTTTGCTCTTGCAGCAGCTAAACTTCCATTTAAAACCCAAGTTGTAAGCAGAACGGTGATGTAAATGACTGCAAAAGAACTTAATGAAAAAACAGTTGAAGAACTGAATGCTGAATTGATTGAGTTGTTGAAAGAGCAATTTAATTTAAGAATGCAGCATGCAACTGGTCAGTTATCTAACTCTGCTCAATTGAAAAACGTTCGTCGTTCAATTGCGCGAGTTAAAACCATCATTCGTCAAAAAGTGAGTAAATAAGAATGGCTGGTCAAGAGAAAAAAGCACGTACAGTTCAAGGTGTTGTCGTTAGCAATGGTATGGAACAATCAATCGTAGTTCGTGCCAATCGTTATATCAAACACCCTAAGTATAAAAAATTCGTTCGTAAATCAACTAAGTTGATGGCTCATGATGCTGATAACAGCTGCGGAGTAGGTGATATTGTAACCATTCAAGAGTGCAAGCCTATTTCAAAAAATAAGTCATGGACTTTAGTGAATATTGACGAAAAAGCAAAAATTTAAACTTTACTAGCAAGTTATCAAATAGTTTGTTATAATTATTTGATTCCGAACCGTTATAGTGATTAAGCCAAATGGAACTGATCACTATAGCGGTTTTTGTGCTGTAACAAATTTTATTTTATGGATGGAGTACCACCATGATTCAGATGCAAACAGTGCTTGATGTTGCTGATAACAGTGGAGCACGTAGTGTCCAGTGCATTAAGGTGCTTGGCGGATCAAAGCGTCGCTATGCAAATGTTGGTGACGTGATCAAAGTGAGTGTAAAAGAAGCTGCACCACGTGGTAAGGTCAAGAAAGGTGATGTGTATAACGCTGTTGTAGTTAGAACAGCGAAAGGTGTTCGTCGTGCTGACGGTTCCTTGATTAAGTTTGACGGTAATGCTGCTGTTATTCTTAATGCAAAATTAGAGCCAATTGGGACTCGTATTTTTGGGCCGGTAACACGTGAACTTCGTAATGAAAAGTTTATGAAGATTGTTTCATTAGCTCCTGAAGTTTTATAAGGAATAAGTGATGAATCGATTAAAAAAAGGTGATGAAGTCATCGTAATCACCGGCAAAGATAAAGGAAAGCGCGGTTCTATCTCAGAAGTACTTTCAAATGGAAAGGTTATTGTGGATGGAATCAATTTGGTTAAGAAGCACACTAAAGCAAACCCAATGACTGGTGCGCAAGGTGGTATTGTTTCTAAGGAAATGCCAATCGACGCTTCTAATGTGGCATTGCTAAACCCTGAAACTAACAAGGCTGATAAAGTTGGCTTCCGTGTTGAGGGTGATGCAAAAGTCCGCTTTTTCAAATCTACCGGTAAAGCGGTTGAAGCTTAAGATAGGTTAGAAGAATGGCTAGATTACAAAAAATCTATAAAGACCAAATTGTTGCTCAGCTGACTGAAAAGTTCGGATACAAGACTCCGATGCAAGCACCTAAATTGACAAAAATTACGATCAATATGGGTGTTGGTGATGCGATCGCTGACAAGAAGGTTTTAGACAATGCTGTAGCTGACCTTGAAAAAATTGCAGGTCAGAAAGTAGTTAAAACAATGGCACGTAAGTCTGTTGCAAGCTTCAAGGTGCGTGAAGGCTACCCTGTTGGTTGTAAGGTGACGTTACGTGGCGAGAAAATGTATGAATTTCTGGATCGTTTGATCAATATTGCGTTGCCACGTGTACGTGACTTCCGTGGTGTTAATCCAAATGCTTTCGATGGACGCGGAAACTATAATCTGGGTCTAAAAGAGCAGATTATCTTCCCAGAAATTGAATTTGAGAAGGTTGATAAGATCCGCGGTATGGATATTAACTTCGCAACCACTGCCGGTTCTAATGAAGAAGCTAAAGCTCTTCTAGAAGCCTTTAACTTTCCATTTAAGAAATAGAGGTTTTTCTTGTGGCTAAGCAATCAATGATCGAAAGAGAAAAGAAACGCGCAAAAGCAGTTGCAAAATATGCTGAGAAGCGTGCGGCTCTTAAAAAGGCATCTGTTGATATGTCTTTAAGTTTTGAAGAGCGTATGGAAGCAATGGAAAAGTTGAATAAACTGCCAAGAAATGCTTCTCCAGTTCGTCAGCAAAATCGTTGTCGTTTGACGGGTCGTCCTCACGGCGTATATAGAAAGTTTGGTTTGTCACGTAATATGCTACGTAAGTTAGCTATGCAAGGTGACGTTCCTGGTTTAAGAAAAGCCAGTTGGTAAGGATTGTTATCTATGAGTATGTCTGATCCAATAGCTGATATGTTAACTCGTATTCGTAATGGTCAAATGGCTGGTCATGCGAATGTCGTAATGCCATCATCAAAGGTAAAACAGGCAATTGCTAAAGTTTTGTCTGATGAAGGTTATATCTCAACATTCAGTGTAAAAGAAAATGAAGGTAAGTCAGAGCTTTCTGTTGACTTGAAGTATTTCGAAGGAAAGCCTGTTATTGAGATGATCAAGCGTGTAAGTCGACCAGGACTTCGTGTTTACAAAAACAAAGATGATTTACCTGAAGTAATTGGTGGTCTTGGGATCGCTTTAATTTCAACATCTAAAGGTATTATGACTGACCGTGAAGCGCGTAAAGCTGGAATCGGCGGTGAAGTCATTTGCTACGTAGCATAAGGAACGATTATGTCTAGAATTGCAAAGGCTCCTGTTGTTGTTCCTGCTGGTGTTGAAGTAACGCTAAATGGTAATGCGGTTACTGTAAAAGGTTCTAAAGCGACCTTAACAAAAGAAATTAATCCAGCAGTAGAAATTACACAGGCAGATGGAACTGTAACATTTGCACCTGTTGAAGGTGCTGCAAATGGTTGGGCTCAAGCTGGTACTGCGCGTGCATTGGTAAATAACATGGTAACCGGTGTTACTGATGGTTTCGAAAAGAAGCTTCAGTTAGTTGGTGTCGGTTATCGTGCCCAAGCACAAGGTAAAGTTTTGAACCTAACACTTGGTTTTTCACACCCTGTTGAACATCCGGTTCCTGAAGGAATTACGATTGAAACACCTAGCCAGACTGAGATTGTGGTTAAGGGTGCTGATAAACAATTAGTAGGACAAGTTGCTGCAGATATTCGTGGTTACCGTCCACCAGAACCTTATAAAGGTAAAGGTGTTAAGTACGCTGATGAACGTATTCTGCGTAAAGAAGCTAAGAAGAAATAAGGCTGGGATAAGGTATGGATAAGAAAACAGCCCGTCTTCGTAGAGCGAAGAAATCAAGAGCTAAAATTAAAGAGTTGGGTGTACCAAGACTTTGTATTCACCGTACTTCACAACATATTTATGCACAGTTGATTTCAGCAAATGGTGCAGACGTTATTGCTTCGAGCTCTACAGTACAAGCGGACATTAAAAAAGAAATCAGCAACAGTGGTAACAAAGATGCTGCCAAGATTGTTGGTAAAGTTATTGCTGAAAAAGCAAAAGCTGCAGGTGTGACTAAGGTCGCATTCGATCGTTCTGGTTTTAAATATCATGGACGCGTACAACAATTAGCTGACTCAGCCCGTGAAAACGGTCTTGAATTTTAATAGAAGGATTAATTATGTCTTCACGAGAATTACAAGAAGGACAAGATGGTCTAGTTGAAAAGCTAGTCTCCGTTCGCCGTGTTGCTAAAGTTGTTAAAGGTGGTCGTGTATTTGGTTTTTCAGCATTAGCGGTTGTTGGTGATGGTGAAGGACGCGTTGGTTACGGAAGTGGTAAAGCCAGTGAAGTGCCGGTTGCGATCAAAAAAGCGATGGAAAAAGCACGTCGTAATATGAAGGACGTTCCTCTTAATGAAGGAACGCTTCAGTACCCTGTAAACTTTAAACAAGGTGCAGCAAACATTGTTATGTTGCCAGCTTCTGAAGGTACTGGTGTAATCGCCGGTGGTGCAATGCGTGCAGTGCTTGAAGCAGCAGGTGTTAAAAACGTACTTTCTAAGTGTGTTGGTACTACGCGTCCGGTAAACGTTGTTCGTGCTACAGTTGAAGCTTTGACTAATATGCGTAGCCCTGAGCAAATCGCTGCTAAGCGTGGAAAGACACTTGAAGAAATTTTAGGTGAGTAAGATGTCAGATAATAAAACTGTTAAAGTGACGTTGGTAAAAAGTACGATTGGACGTTTGCCATCACATAAAGCATGTGTATCTGGTCTTGGTCTGAGAAAGATGCACCAAACGGTTACCGTAATTGATACTCCTGAAAATCGCGGGATGATCAACAAGGTATCTTATTTGCTAAAGGTTGAGGAAGCATAAAATGCATTTAAATACTCTAAAACCAGCAGAAGGCGCAAAATCAGCTAGAAAACGTGTTGGGCGTGGTCAAGGTTCTGGTTTAGGTAAAATGGGTGGACGTGGTCATAAAGGTCAGAAGTCTCGCTCAGGTGGTTTCCACAAGGTTGGATTTGAAGGTGGTCAAATGCCACTACAAAGAAGACTGCCTAAACTTGGTTTTACTTCACGTAAAGCAACTTATGCCGCTGAAATTCGTTTGGACGTGCTTTCAAAAATTGAAGCTGATGTAATTGATATCGCTGCATTGAAGGCAGCAGATGTTATCGGTGAGAAGATTAAGACGGTTAAGGTTGTTAACTCTGGCGAAATTAGCAAAGCTGTTAAATTGTCAGGAATTAAAGCAACTGCAGGTGCTAAAGCAGCAATCGAAGCAGCCGGTGGTTCAATCGAAGATTAAACTTTATTATGAATAGTTCAATTGCAACCAACGCCATGAGTGATCTAAAAAACAGAATCCTGTTTGTTTTAGGTGCTTTAATTGTATACCGATTAGGTACACATATTCCTGTACCATCGATTGATCCAATTGCATTGGCAGCAATGTTTGAACAGCAAAAAGGGACAATCCTGGACATGTTTAACATGTTTTCAGGTGGTGCCCTTGAACGTCTTTCAATCTTTGCTTTAGGTATTATGCCTTATATTTCTGCATCTATTATTATGCAGTTATTAACGGTCGTTTCACCTAAATTGGAACAGCTCAAAAAAGAAGGTGAGCAAGGACGACGTAAGATTACCCAATACACTCGATTGGGTACTGTTGTTTTAGCTACTTTCCAGGCATTAGGTGTGGCTATTGCATTAGAGTCACAAAACATTAATGGTATGGCTGTCGTTGTTGACCCTGGTCTTCTATTTAAGATCACGGCTGTAACAACTCTGGTTGGTGGAACCATCTTCCTAATGTGGTTAGGTGAACAAATTACTGAGCGTGGGATTGGTAATGGTATTTCACTGATTATTTTTGCAGGTATTGTTGCTGGATTGCCTTCTGCCTTGGGTGGTACCTTCGAGCAGGTTAATACTGGTGCTATGCATGCCATTACGGTATTCGTTCTTTTGGCATTGGTATTTGCAGTAATTGCTTTCGTTGTATTTGTTGAGCGCGGACAGAGAAGAATTCCTGTTCACTATGCTCAGAAAATGCGAGGGCGTAAACTGTATGGCGGTCAAGAAAGTCACTTACCGTTAAAGCTGAATATGGCAGGTGTTATACCTCCAATTTTTGCATCAAGTATCATTCTTTTTCCAGCGACTTTAGGTGGTTGGTTTGGTACTGCTGAAAATATGGGATGGTTAAAAGATATTGCGACCACGCTATCGCCTGGTCAGCCTCTTTACATCCTTCTATATGCATTAGCGATCATTTTCTTCTGTTTCTTTTATACTGCGATTGTTTTTAATCCAAATGAAACAGCGGACAATTTGAGAAAGTCTGGTGCATATTTGCCTGGTATTCGACCAGGTCCGCAAACTGCTCGTCATATTGATGGCATTATGGGGCGTCTAACGCTTGCTGGTGCAATTTATATTACTGCAGTTTGTTTATTGCCTGAATTTTTAATTCTTTACTGGAATGTTCCTTTCTATTTCGGCGGAACATCATTGTTGATCATTGTAATTGTGGTTATGGATTTTATGACACAGGTACAGGCTCATATGCAATCTACCCAGTATGAAGGCATGATGAAAAAAGCAAAATTTAAAGGAAGATAACTTAAAAGTTATTAATCTAGTATTTGACCGGAAAAACGAGTATAATGCTCGGTTTTTCGGTAGATGGAATTTAAGGGAGCGTCAAAATGGCTCGTATTGCCGGCGTAAACATACCAGTCAACAAGCATGTTGTTATTGGTTTGACTTCAATCTACGGGGTTGGTTCAACGACTTCAAAAGCAATTTGTGCTGCTACAAACATTGATCCGACCACAAAAGTAAGAGAGTTGACTGAAGATCAGTTGGAAGCAATTCGTTCTGAAGTACAAAAATATAAAATTGAAGGTGATTTACGACGTGAAGTCTCTATGTCTATCAAGCGTTTGATGGATATGGGATGTTATCGTGGAATTCGTCACCGTCGTAGTCTGCCTTTACGTGGACAGCGCACAAAAACTAATGCACGAACTCGTAAAGGTCCAGTAAGACCAATTAAGAGATAACGCATAATTGCGAGAGTAGATATGGCAAAAGCAAATTCGCGTGTAAAAAAGAAAGTTAAACACGTTGTTACCGACGCGGTAGCGCATGTTCATGCAACTTTCAATAATACCATTGTTACGATCACTGATCGTCAAGGTAATACATTATGTTGGGCTACTTCTGGTGGAAGTGGTTTCCGTGGGTCGCGTAAAAGTACCCCATTTGCTGCACAGGTAGCAGCAGAGCGAGCTGGACAAATGGCTCACGATTATGGTGTTAAGAATATGGAAGTTATGGTTAAAGGTCCAGGACCTGGTCGTGACTCTGCTGTTCGTGGTTTACATAGTGCGGGATTCAAGATTACGGCGATTTCAGACGTAACACCGATTCCACACAATGGTTGCCGTCCACCTAAAAAGCGTCGCGTTTAATATTTGAGGTAAACATGGCTAGATATATTGGACCTAAGTGTAAACTTGCCCGTCGTGAAGGTACTGATCTATTTTTGAAAAGCGGTGTTCGTAGCATCGAATCAAAATGTAAGATTGATCAACTGCCAGGTCAACACGGTGCGGGTCGCAAACGTGTAACCGAATATGGATTACAGTTGCGTGAAAAACAAAAAGTACGTCGTATGTATGGCGTTCTAGAGAAGAAGTTCCGTCTGTACTACAAAGAAGCTGACCGTCGTAAAGGATCAACAGGTGTTAACTTGTTGCAAATTCTCGAAAGCCGTCTAGATAACGTTGTGTATCGTATGGGGTTTGCTTCTACTCGTGCGGAAGCGCGTCAGTTGGTTTCTCACAAGGCTATTTTGGTAAATGGCCAAGCTGTCAATATTCCTTCGTATGAAGTTTCTGCCGGTGACACGATTACTGTTAGAGAAAAGGCTCGTAACCAATCTCGTATTGCTTCAGCACTAGAATTAAGTGCTCAGCAAGGGACTGTAGGTTGGGTTGAAGTTGATAGCTCGAAGTTTGAAGGTGTGTTTAAATCAGCACCAGATCGTTCTGATTTGTCTGCTGACATTTCTGAAAACTTAATTGTTGAGCTTTACTCTAAGTAATCTATCAAACGGAGATAACTTCTAATGCAAGAGATGTTAGAACAGCTGTTAACACCTCGTTTAGTTGATATTCAACGACTATCTGATTTTCATAGCCGTGTGACTTTAGAGCCACTTGAACGTGGATTTGGTCACACTCTAGGGAATGCGTTACGTCGTATTCTTTTATCTTCTATGCCAGGTGCTGCAATTGTAGAAGCACAAATTGATGGTGTACTTCATGAGTACTCATCAATCGAAGGTGTAAGAGAAGATGTTCTAGAAATTCTCCTAAACCTTAAGGAAGTTTCTGTAAAACTGAACGCAAAAGACAGCGCTGAATTGACTTTAAATAAGAAAGGACCAGCAGTTGTTCGTGCATCTGACATTGAAGTTGATCATGATGTAGAAATTGCAAATCCAGATCACATTATTGCGCATGTGAGTGAAGGTGCTGAGTTGAATATGAGACTTAAGGTTGAGACGGGCATTGGCTACCGTCCAGCTATCCAGTCTGAGAATGAATCAACTCAAATTGGTGTTTTGAAGCTGGATGCCAGCTTTAGCCCTGTGCACACGGTAAGCTATGAGGTGCAAAATGCTCGTGTTGAGCAACGTACCGACTTAGATAAGTTGATCATTGATGTGGTAACAGATGGTACTTTAGATCCAGAAAATGCGATCAAACAAGCGGCCACTGTCCTTCACTATCAATTGAATGCATTTGTTGATCTTAAGCATAAAGAAGTAGCTGCACCACAAGAAGAAGAGAATGAATTTGATCCGATCTTCTTGCAACCAGTAGATGATCTGGAACTGACTGTTCGTTCAGCAAACTGCTTAAAAGCAGAACAAATTTACTACATTGGTGATTTAGTTCAGCGTTCAGAAACGCATTTGTTAAAAACACCTAACTTAGGTAAAAAATCATTGCAAGAAATCAAAGATGTCCTTGCACAACGTGGTTTGAGCCTGGGTACTAAATTAGAGAACTGGCCACCAGCAAGCTTGGTGAGCAAAGAGTCTGTATAATATAAGGAAGCTATCATGCGTCATGGTAAATCAGGTCGTAAGTTTAATCGTAATAGCTCACACCGAAAGGCGATGTTTAAAAACATGTCTGCTTCACTTTTTGAGCATGAAGTGATTCGTACTACGGTTGCTAAGGCTAAAGAACTGCGTACTGTTGCAGAGCCTTTGATTACACTTGCAAAAAATGACAGTGTTCACAACCGTCGTATCGCTTTTGCTCGTCTAGGTGATAAGGCGGCTGTTGGTAAATTATTCTCAGAGTTAGGTCCTCGTTACCAAACTCGTCCAGGTGGGTACATCCGTATTCTTAAGTGCGGTTACCGTCCTGGTGATAATGCACCAATGGCAATTGTAGAATTGGTTGACCGTCCTCAAGCGGATGCAACTGAAGCTGCAGAATAAGCCAGATATGCTGTTACTAAAAAAGCCGGTTTTACCGGCTTTTTTTATAGGCAAAATTTATGTTGGTTGATACCCATTGTCATTTGGATCAGATCGATCCTAACGATTTGAAAACTTCGTTGAGTGCTGACTGTGTTTACCTAAGCATGGGGACTGATAAAAACAACTGGCAGCAACTCCTTAGACTCAATGAAAAATATTCTAATATCCGTATCGCTCTTGGCATCCATCCTTGGTTTGTGTCAGATCACTCAGTAGATGACCTTCATTTCCTATATTCGTTGTTATCGCAGATCAAAGTGCATGCGATAGGCGAGATCGGACTGGACTTTGGTCTTAACCATAAAGCTAGTCGTGATTTACAGCTAGAGGTATTTGAGGCGCAATTAAAGCTTGCTCATGAATTAGCGTTACCAATCTCTGTTCATGTCTATAAGGCGCACAATGAAGTGATAGCTTTGTTAAAGCGGTATGATGTGCAAGGGGTGATTCATTCATTGGGATCGAGTGTTAATATTGCACAGCAATATGTGGATTTAGGGTTTAAATTTGGCGTTAATGGCATTTTGCTCAGAGAGAATGCGCGTCGCTACCATGCTCTGGTCGAGCATTTCGATATTAGACACATAGTCAGTGAAACAGATGCACCTAATATCGCCTTGCCTGGCCGTTCAAAGGGACATTTGAAGGATATTGTTGTGATCATTGAGCGAATCGCATCACTTAAGAAATTAACGGTTGCCGAAGCCCAACGTTGCCTGTTTAATAATGCCAATTCTGTTTTTAAGTTTATTGAAGAATGCGAGGTGTGATTTGTTTTCCCCACTGTTTGAGCGTAGTTTATTGGTTTTTAGCGAGCAAGGTATTCGCAATCTTCAGAACTCGCATGTTTTTGTGGCGGGTGTTGGTGGTGTTGGTGGCTTTGTGATTGAAGCCTTAGCGCGGGCCGGGGTTGGGCGGTTAACCATTCTAGACCATGACGTTGTCTCACCCTCTAATATGAATCGACAAATTATTGCCCTTCACTCTACCCAGGGACAGCTTAAAACGCATGCGATGCTACAACGTATTCGAGATATCAATCCGGACTGTGTCGTGAGCGCGATTACCGAGTTTGCGCATCCTGATGATATGGATGCGCTTCTCAATGAAGATTACGACTATGTGGTCGATGCCATTGACAGCCTCAACTGCAAAGTGGCACTGGTCGCAAAAGCGGTGCAGAAGGGGTTTAATGTTGCATCTAGTATGGGAGCCGGACGTCGTGTCGATCCGAGTAAGGTCGTGCTTGCAGATATCTCTAAAACACACGGTTGTGCATTAGCACGCAATATGCGCCAGCGCCTTAAAAAGCAGCGCATTGCAAAGGGCGTCATGACGGTTTTTTCCACAGAAGTGCCTAAGGCTCCAGGGCCGATGGAAGAGATTGCCGGTGCCCGGGGCCGGGTCGTCAACGGCACAGCGAGTTATATGCCGGGCCTGTTTGGATTGATGCTGGCCGGTCATGTGATTCAAAAGCTGGCCGAAAAGGAATAACCATTAATTCAACAAACGGTATAAGCCGTGAGTTTTCACCTGTGTTTCCGCCGCTTTGATGGTACCGTTTTTTTGTAGGGTGTGGATGATTTGCTGAATAATCTTTCGGCTTTGTTTGATATCCATGCCCGCCTTCAGTCCCCGGTTATAGAGAATCTTGAGAAAGATGTAATCCAAACCGCTTAACAATTCAAGTTGACTGCTGTCGTTGGCAATGCTGGGTGTGACCCAATCCGAGTCATTGGGCAGTCCCATGATTTGTGTCGTTTCCTCGACAACACAAGAGGCTAAAAGACCGCGACTGAAGACATGGTCGACCGGTAAAATAACCACCGCCTGCCGAATTTCTCCGTTTTTTGCACGCTGATAAGAAGCCATGCAGTGGCTGTCTCGTTCTAGGTTTTCAACCTGGCTGTGGGTAAATTCCCTAATCGCTTTTTTATACAGGCGGTCCTGAGTCAGAATGATCTTCAGGTTGGCATACTGGTCGTTGCGTTCAATCGGTTGTGAGGTGATCTGAACAAGGTGATCCAGATGCGCCTGGAACAAGGATTCGATCATGGGATTGCGGGCGGTCTGTTGATAGATGAATTGGTAACGAATGGGAGTGGAGCGATTCCATTTGCCTAGGGTCGAGACGCCGTGACGGTATTCACTCTTAAAAGCGATTTCCATAAAGGCCTTTTCAATGTAGGCAGGATCTTGCCAATCCATCCAGTCCCGTTCTTGAGAATGGACAGGCCTGGTTAAAACCACGAGAAGTAAGATCACCAGGCCGGTCAGTTGGCTGACGCGTGTGCATAGGGCCAAGAGAGTGGAGATGTAGGTTGTTTTCTTCAGGCCCCGTTGCATGATGCGCTACCCTAATAGCTTTTTCAGGTAGTAGCCGGTATGCGAATCTGGATTGCTGGCTACTTCCTCTGGTGTTCCGGTGGCGATGATCTGCCCGCCTCCGGAGCCGCCTTCGGGGCCGAGATCGACAATCCAGTCGGCGGTTTTAATCACATCCAGATTGTGCTCGATAATGACGATGGTATTGCCCTGGTCGCGCAGGTGGCGGATGACCTTGAGAAGCAGTTCGATATCGTGGAAGTGCAGCCCGGTGGTCGGTTCGTCCAGAATGTAGAGCGTATTCCCCGTGTCGCGTTTGGAGAGTTCCTTGGCCAGTTTGATGCGTTGCGCTTCCCCGCCGGAAAGGGTGGTCGCACTCTGGCCGAGCTTGATGTACCCTAGGCCCACGTCGATCAGAGTCTGCAGTTTTCGGGCGATCACCGGGATGGCATCAAAGAATGCACGGGCATCCTCCACCGTCATGTCCAGAATGTCGTGAATGTTTTTGCCCTTGTACTCTACTTGCAGCGTTTCTCGGTTATAGCGTGCACCGTGGCACACATCACAGGGGACATAGACATCCGGCAAAAAGTGCATTTCCACTTTGAGCACGCCATCACCCTGGCACGCTTCACAGCGTCCGCCTTTCACATTGAAGCTGAAGCGCCCGGGCGTATAACCGCGGGTACGCGCTTCAGGCGTCGCGGAAAGCAGTTCGCGGATCGGGGTAAACAGCCCCGTGTAGGTGGCCGGATTGGAGCGCGGCGTGCGCCCGATCGCGCTTTGGTCAATATTGACCGACTTATCGAAATGCTCCAGGCCTTCAACCGATGCATAAGGTGCCGTAGGCTGCTGCGCGCCGTTGAGTTCGTTGGCGGCAATCTTCGACAGGGTTTCATTTATCAGGGTCGATTTCCCGGAACCGGAAACCCCGGTGACGCAAGTGAGCAGACCTGCCGGAATTTGCAAGGTGACATCTTGCAAGTTATTGCCGCTGGCGCCGTGAATGCTTAGCCATTTATCGTCCTGCGGTTTAAGGCGTTCACCCGGCACTTCGATTTTACGGGTGCCTTTCAAGAACTGTCCGGTTAAGGAGTCGGGGTTGTCCATGACCTCTTGCGGTGTGCCTTGTGCCATGACGCGTCCGCCGTGAATCCCTGCACCGGGCCCAATGTCGAGCACATAATCCGCAGCACGAATCGCATCTTCGTCGTGCTCGACCACGATGACCGTGTTCCCCAAATCGCGCAGGTGGGTCAGTGTGGCAAGCAGGCGGTCGTTATCACGCTGGTGCAAGCCGATAGAGGGTTCATCGAGCACATACATCACGCCAACCAGACCAGCACCGATCTGGCTGGCCAGACGGATACGCTGTGCTTCCCCTCCGGAGAGGGTTTCTGCACTGCGGTTTAACGTCAGGTAATTGAGTCCGACATTGACCAAAAAGCTCAGGCGGTCATGAATCTCTTTTATGATTTTGCCGGCGATTTCTCCTTTGGAGCCCGTGAGTTCCAGGGTGCTGAAGAAGTCATGCAACTCGTTGATTGGCAATTCGGTCAGAGAGGGCAGCGAGCGGTCGGCGATAAACACATGTCGCGCCGCGGTATTCAGGCGAGTGCCGTGGCAGCTTTCACACACATTGGTGACGCGATACTTATCCAGTTCATCACGCACCGATTTGCTTTCGGTCTCGGCAAAGCGGCGTTCCATATTCGGAATCACCCCTTCAAAACGGCGAACGTCGCTGTATTTACCATGTGGCAATGGAATCTTCTTGTTGCCCGAACCGTACAGAATCACTTTTTGGTGTTCGGATGAAAGTGCTTCCCAAGGGGTTTCAACATCGAATCCGTAATGGTCGGCGACCGCCTTGAGCAGATCGTAATAGTATTTATGACGGCGGTCCCAGCCGCGAATCGCGCCGCCTGCCAGGCTCAGTTCAGGATGGGTAATGATTTTCTTCGGATCAAAGTTCTCTTTGACGCCCAAGCCATCACAGCTTGGGCAAGCGCCGTGCGGATTGTTAAACGAGAAAATCCGCGGTTCCAGTTCCGGTACCGAATAGCCGCAGTGCGGGCAGGAAAATTTTTCTGAGAACAGCAGTTCAAAGTCGTCTTGCGGATCCATCGGCAGGACTTGGGCAATGCCGTCGGCCAAGCGCAAGGCGGTTTCAAACGATTCGGCAAGTCGTTGCTTAATATCGTCGCGGATTTTGAAACGGTCGATAATCACATCGATATTGTGTTTTTTGTTTTTATCGAGAGCAATGGTGCCGTCCAGCTCCCGGACCTCGCCATCGATGCGTACGCGGATGTAACCCTGAGCCTGCAGCTCATCCAGCAGTTGATGGTGTTCGCCTTTTTTGCCGCGAATCACCGGAGCGATCAGCAGGCATTTGCTGCCTTCGGGCAGCGTTAAGGTATGGTCCACCATCTGGCTGACGGTTTGTGCTTCCAGATCGCAGCCGTGGGTCGGGCAACGCGGGGTTCCGGTCCGTGCATAAAGCAAACGCAGGTAGTCGTAGATTTCGGTGACCGTGCCTACGGTAGAACGCGGGTTGTGCGAGGTGGATTTCTGTTCGATGGAGATGGCTGGCGATAAGCCTTCAATGTGATCGACATCCGGTTTTTCCATCACCGAAAGAAACTGGCGCGCATAAGCCGACAGCGATTCGACATAACGGCGCTGGCCTTCGGCATAAATGGTATCAAACGCTAGCGAGGACTTGCCGGAACCGGAGAGGCCGGTAATCACAATCAGTTTGTCACGCGGCAAAGTCACGTCAATGTTTTTTAAGTTATGGGTACGCGCCCCTTGGATCACAATTTCTTCAAGCATGAACGACCATCGAGTTGGGAAAAAGAACCATTATAACAAGAATTTGCATAGCAATAACCGCCTGAAAATACGCAGGGCGAAGCGGTTTAGAAAGTAATGGCGGGGAATTCTGAACAGGCCTGTTCAGTTTATAGGCGGTGGTTTGATGCGGTCGTGAGTCAAAAAAAGATTTAAACACTGAGCAGGCCTGGTCAGGGGAGATTGGATTAAGGAGGCGTGGGCAGAGCCAGTTCGCCTTCTACCACGACTGTAATGGTGCTTTCACCGCCTTCCATCACCGGTGGGGCGGAGGCCGTTTCCGCATAGCTGCGCGCCAGCATTGGCTGGCGTGGGATATTGTTGGCGCCAAAGTGAATGCGGGTGTCCACAAATCGGTATTGACTGGTGGCAAAACTTTCGGCAATGCGTTTGGCTTGCTGTTGATAGTGTTGCAGGGCTTTCGATATCAGCTGCTGACGTACTTGTTGCTGACGCGCGTCCGACACGCGAAAATGCAGAGATTGATAGCTCAGGTGCGGTTCGACGTTTTCCAGCAGAGTGGGCAGGCCTGGTAAGTTTTGTGTGGTCAGTGTCAGCGATTGCTGGCCTTTCCAGTGGGTAATGATTCGCTGTTTGTTGTGTACCGGGTAGACCTGATAAGAGGAGGTCTGGGTGACGACCTCATCATTTAAACGCAGTGATTTGATGGCCGCCTGCATCTGTTGGTTGATCTGCTGCATCACCGATTGGGCGTTGGGGCCTTGGGCGATGGCTTGCAGGGTGATGTCGGCGGTATTGTTGGCTACTTTTTGACTGTTGCTGATGGAAAAGTGGACGCGGTGTTCATCCGTGTCAGCCTCCTCCGGTTGCGGGCTGGCGTGCGCGGAGAAGCTGATGAGCAGCAAAGCCAATAAACTGTAGAACAAGTTGGGTCGAAAGTGAGTGGTGGTTTTCATATCCCCTCCCCTTGAAGCGTGTGAGCTGGAATGTGGATTATCGCTGTTTGTAGCTGTCTCAATTATAGCCAGTTGAGTGTGCAGCAATGGTATAATTGCTGACTTTATTTGCCGAGCGAAATCGGCTTCATGATGATCTCCGTCTAATCGCCCTTGGTGGTGCATTAACGGGATGACTGTCTAATCTTCATTGATTCGGGATATTGAAATGTCTGTACCTTCTCCGGTGTCCATGAACGCAATCGAAAAACGCGCGGCTTTTTCCGTTGCCGGCATCTTTTCAACTCGCATGCTCGGCTTGTTTATGATCTTCCCCGTCTTCGCGCTGTTTGCCGAAGCAGAGTTTGATCAGGTAACGGGGCTGCAAATCGGGATTGCGATCGGTATTTATGGATTGACCCAAGCACTATTACAGATTCCATACGGCATGCTGTCCGATAAATATGGGCGCAAGCCGCTGATTATTGTCGGCATGCTGGTATTTATGGTCGGTTCCGTGGTGTGCGCGCTTGCCGATTCGATTGAGATGATGATTGTAGGTCGAGCCTTGCAGGGGATGGGCGCGGTAGCGGCGGTACTGATGGCCTCTGTGGCTGACTTGGTCAGTGAACGTTTCCGCTTGCGAGCTATGTCGATTGTGGGGATGACCATTGGTTTGTCATTTACCTTGTCCCTGATTGCCGGGCCGTTGCTGGCCAGTTGGTTCGGCGTCCGCGGCATCTTCTGGGTGACGGCACTGTTGGCTTTGATCGGGATTGTGCTGGTGGTGTTCGCTCTGCCCAAAATTGAGAATCAGGTGTTTCAGCGCGAGGCGGAAACCGATCCGAGCCAATTCGGCGCTATTTTACGTAACCCGCAACTGTTGCGTCTGGATCTCGGCGTGTTCATTTTGCATGCCACCTTGACCGCGATGTTTGTGGTCTTGCCACTGGCATTGCGTGACGGAGCCGGACTTGATAGTTTAAGTCATTGGGAGATTTATCTGCCGGTCATGTTGCTGTCGTTTGCCTTAATGGTGCCGTTTATTATTCAGGCCGAAAGCCGTGGGCGCATGAAGCCGGTTTTTGTCGGTGCGATCGCCACGATTACCTTGATGCAGATCGGCTTTATGAATTTTCATGAAAGTTTCTGGTCATTGTTTATTCTGCTGCTGATTTTCTTTACCGCTTTTAATTTGCTAGAAGCCTCGTTGCCTTCTTTGGTGGTGAAGTTAGCACCTGCGGACAAGAAGGGAACGGCCAGCGGAGTCTATTCCACCAGCCAGTTTTTAGGCGCTGCTTTGGGTGGTGTTTTAGGTGGATATTTTTACCAGCATTATGGTTATAATGGGGTCTTTATCTTTACGGCATTGATCGGTGTTGTTTGGTTACTGGCTGCGGCAACGATGCAAAAACCATTGCCGCTCAGTATTGCCTCCGTACCGGTTGGCCCGGTACAGCAAAATGAAGTGGCCGACTTGGAAAAACAGTTGCTGGCTTATGATGGTATCTATGAAGTTGTCATTCTGCCGGAAGAGGAGCGCGCCTACTTTAAGGTAGATCGTAAGCTCCTTAATGAAGAGGCTCTGATTGGTTATATTGAGCAGAGTCGAAACAATGCCTAAAAGAGTGTATTGAAGAATTTGTAATTATTTTAAGAGACGAAAACGGTATGCGTGGTGTAAACAAGGTCATTTTAGTAGGAACTCTGGGAAGAGATCCGGAAGTCAAATATTCTGCAAACGGTAATGCGATTGCCAACTTGAGTGTGGCGACCAGTGAGCAGTGGACCGATAAGGCGACTGGACAAAAGCAGGAAAAGACCGAATGGCACCGTGTTGTGATGTTTGGCAAGTTAGCCGAAGTGGCCGGACAATACCTGACCAAAGGCTCTCAGGTGTATCTGGAAGGTAAATTGCAAACGCGCAAATGGCAGGATCAAAATACCGGTCAAGACAGATACAGTACGGAAGTCGTTCTGGACGGTTTTAGTGGCACTATGCAGATGTTAGGCGGCCGTTCCGGTGGTGGTGATGCCGCCTTTGATAATAGCGGTTTCAACCAGACGGCGCCAGCCAATCCGATGGGTGGCATGAATGCGGGCATGGGACAGTCCACTCCACAAGCGCCACAGCAAGGTATGGGGGGCATGAATGTGGCTCCACAAAGCCAGGCGGCGCCGGGTCATCAAGGCGGCATGAGCGGTTCGTTTAACCAGGGTGGTCAGCAAAATAGAGGCGGCGCAATGGGGCAGCCTCAGCAGCAACCGGCGCCAGCCTATGTGCCTAATGATTTTGACGACGACGATGTGCCGTTCTGAGTCTTACAATAAATAATATTGTTGATAAAAAAACATGAAAAGCCCCAATAGATGGGGCTTTTTTATGTCTACGGTGGTATGGTTTGTTCTTATGTAAATAAGAATAATTATCTTTTATGTTGAAATTACTATTGAATCGGTATACCATGCGCCTTATAAAAGTTAAATGATAATAATTCTGATTGACTCTAATATGGAAGAAAATTGTGTTAGCGGTTAAAGATTTATCCATTTCGCTGGGCGAACGCCAAGTGCTACAAAACTTTGTCATGGAAATGCCCAGAGGGGAGATTGTTGCGCTGCTTGGGCAGAGTGGCAGCGGTAAAACGACGGTTCTGAGAGCGATTGCCGGTCTGCAGTGTGCACAATCAGGAGAGGTCCATCTTAATCAAACTTGCGTGCTTTGCCAGGGGGAATGCCTAGTGCCTCCGCAAAAAAGAGGCATCGGTATGGTGTTTCAGGATTATGCGCTGTTTCCGCATATGACGGTGGAACAGAATATTCTGTTTGGCATTTCATCATGGGGTAAGGCGGAACGTCAGCAGCGTTTGGCTGAGTTGATGGAGTTGATTCGCCTGCCGCAGGAGATGGTAAAACGGTATCCGCATGAGCTTTCTGGAGGTCAGCAGCAACGTGTGGCCCTGGCCCGTGCACTCGCACCGCGTCCCGGTTTGATATTGTTGGATGAACCTTTTTCAAGTTTGGATGCGGATACGCGTTACGCTTTGGTGGTCGAGATGCGAGAAGTTCTGAAATCCGAAGGCGTGTCGGCCATTTTAGTGACTCATGACCTGAGAGAAGCGGATTTGATGGCGGATCGTATTGGGACTATGCAGTCTGGAGCAGTGCAAAGCTGGCAGGCGGTTCATTAGGCGTTGAATTGAAAGGCAAGAAGAGGGCATAAAGTGAAATTAAAGCAGTGGTTCTCCGGTATATTAAGCGCGCTATTTATGTGGAGTGCGGCTTCCGTGATGAGTTTAAGTGCACTTGCTGTATCGGCTCAAGCGGCCGATGAGCCTGAGGTTGTGGTATACAGTTCGCGTAAGGAGCATTTGATTAAACCGGTTTTTGATGCCTTTACCAAAGAAACCGGTATTAAGGTTTCCTATTTAACCGGCAAAGACAATGCGTTAATTGAACGAGTTAAAGCGGAAGGCCGTGCAACGCCGGCGGATGTGTTGATGACGGTAGATGCGGGTAATCTGTGGTATGCGGCATCACAAGACTTGTTTCAGCCGATTCAAACTCAGCAGGTTGCTAAAGCCATTCCGGCGCATTTACGTGATCCTCAAGGGTTATGGACAGGCCTGTCGATTCGTGCCCGAACGATTGTGTATAGCACGGAACGGGTGAAGCCGGATGAATTGTCCTCTTATGAAGCATTAGCAGAGCCTCAATGGAAAGGGCGTTTGTGTTTGCGCACGGCAAAAAAAGTGTATACCAAGTCACTGGTATCTGCATTATTGGCTCACAATGGTCAGGATAAAACCGAACAGATGGTAAAAGGCTGGGTGAGTAATTTGGCGTCAGCCCCTATGGCAAAAGATTCGCATATCATGGATGCTATTTTGGCGGGACAGTGCGATGTCGGTTTGGTAAACACCTATTACTTTGGGCGCTTGCAGGAAAAGCAACCGGACGTGGCACTGAAGCTATTTTGGGCGAACCAGAACAGTACCGGAACCCACGTGAATGTCTCCGGTGCAGGAGTTTTAAAACATGCCAAGCATCCAGAGCTGGCGAATAAGCTATTGAGTTGGCTGGTGAGTGAACAAGCGCAAGGCCTGTTTGCCTCTCTAAATAAAGAGTATCCGGCGAATCCAGAGGTGCCAGCGGATCCTTTGGTTGCCAAATGGGGTCGTTTTAAGCAGGATGACCTGAACCTGCAAAAGGTGGGAGCCCTGCAAGCCGATGCGGTTAGATTGATGCAACGTATGGGATATCGCTAAGTATTGGAGCGTTATGGGCTATTTGCAAACTTTTAATGTTGGTTTCATTGTTATTTAGATGAACCGAAGTCGTCTTGTTCTGCTATTTTGGGCCGTGGTTCTGGCCGCCCCTATCTTCGTGGTGAGCCTGTCCTGGCTGACGCCTCAATGGTCTCTGTTACAGCACTTTGTTGATACGCTATTAAGCGATATGCTGGTCAACACGCTGGTGCTACTTGTCGGCGTGGCGGTGGGAGCCGGCATATTGGGAACCGGTTTGGCCTGGTTAGTGACCTTGTGCGATTTTCCCGGACGCCGTTGGTTTGAGTGGTTATTTTTCCTGCCTTTCGTGTTGCCAGCCTATGTTGTGGCCTTCGTCTACTTGGGTCTGTTTGATTTTGCCGGTCCGATTCAGTCTTTCTTGCGTGAGATGACAAGTTTTAAAGGCATTGATGTTCGTACCGGTTCCGCCAGTGTTATCTTGGTTTTTACCCTGGTGTTTTATCCCTATGTTTATATGCTGGCGCGAATTGGCTTTCAGTCGCAGCGCTATACCTTTATTGAGGCCGGGCAAACATTAGGCGCTTCCTCGTTCAAGATTTTCTGGAAAGTGAGTTTGCCCTTGGCGCGGCCGAGTATTGTGGCTGGCATCACTCTGGCGCTGATGGAAACCTTGTCTGATTTCGGAGTTGTTTCAATTTTTAATTACGACACCTTCACCACGGTCATCTATTCCGCGTGGGAGGATTATCGTAGCGTTGAGGTGGCGGCGCAGGTGGCCAGCTTGCTGGTACTGTTCAGTTTTCTGCTGATTTTTGCGGAACGATACAGTCGGGGGCGAGCTAAGTTTTATACCGACCAGTGTCTGGTGGAACCGCCGTATCGTCTGAAAGGGTGGCAAGCGCTCTTAGCCTCGGTTGTCAGCATTCTGGTGGTGACGCTGGCTTTTGCGTTGCCGGTGACCCAGTTGTTGATTTGGGCGTGGCAAAACTTTGCTGTGGAGTGGGGCGGTCACTATTGGAATCTGATCTGGAATTCATTGTTGTTGGGCGTGATGGCGGCGGTGATGGCGGTTGCCGTCGCCCTGCTGTTACTGTCGATCAAGTACCGGAAGCGAGAGCGCTCCAGAACCGATTCTTTGCTGTTAGGGGTGGCGAGTATGGGGTATGCGCTTCCTGGGTCGGTGATGGCGATCGGCCTCCTGTTCGTATTTATGATGATCGATCGCGGTATGCAGCACTGGTTTGGTATCGAGGCCCTACTGCTGGTATCGGGCGGCCTGGGAGTTTTGCTTTATGCCTATTTAAGCCGTTTTATTGCGGTGGCCTTGGGGCCTGTCGAAGGGGCCTTTGAAAGCGTTCAGCCGAGCTATGTCGAGGCGGCCCAGACAATGGGAGCGGGCCGGTTTACGATTTTTCGGCGCGTTTACTTGCCATTGGTTCTTCCCGGTGCAGCGGTGGCGTTTTTGATGGTGGCGGTGGATGTGATGAAGGAGTTGCCGGCCACCTATCTTTTGCGCCCGTATGGCTGGGATACTTTGGCCATTCAAGTGTATGAACTGGCGGCTGAAGGGCTTTATGAACGTGCAGCCTTGCCTTCTTTGGCATTGATTGCCATCAGTTTGCTGATTCTTTGGGGCGTCAAGCGCATTGAATATCGCCGTTGATGTTGTGCTGCGGTACCTTAAATTTTTATCAATTCGGGCTTTAAAAAACGTCTGAATGGCCGATACCCTGTTCAGAGGTAGTAAAAATGAAAGACGCCAACCAGATTACACCAGCGGTTAAATACTTTTTTAAACAGCTTGAGAAACGTTCAGACATGCTCAAGAGAGAGCGTGAGCGTCAGGAGCTGGCCACCAGGGAAGTTCCGTTTGAAGAAGTAGAAAGTTTTATACGGCGTATAAAAACGCAGAATATTTTTATTCATACGGTCGGGTTGAGCGGACGGCCTGAGTCAACGATTTTGGCTAAAGCCATTTTTAGTATGAATAAGGTCGTGCGAATTTATTACAGCACCAGTTTTGATGAAAGTGATGGTGGCTTTATTCGTATAGAGCCCCGTCACGATCTGCAAACCATTATCGTTGAGCGTGTCCATGGTATGCGTGCCAAACCGGAAGTGCTGTACCAGTCTTATGATGAGTGTCATGTAATCCGTTTTTTGGTGCGCTGGCTGCTTAGACGCATCGATTGGCAAAAAACCCATCTGCATAATCTGGAATTGTATAAGGTCTACTCGGAGCAAGAGCGTCAGGTCGCGATGGAAAAGTTAGCGGCAGAAGAAGCTGAAAAGCAAGAGCAGCAAAAAGAACAGGCCAAGCAGAAGTTGAAAACCAAGTTTTGATCAGATCTGCTCGCAACTTGGAGGATTTCGGACAACGGCTCTTTAACGAGTAACAGAAATTGTGACTCGGCAATCAGTGATTGCGTTTGACCGCCAAGTCCGCCAAAGCGCAAAGCGCCGTTTTAATTTGACTCTCTTCAAGCTCTTTCAAGGCGTCTTTGGCTTTATCGGCTTCCTGCTGTGCCATCTGCTGGGTGTATTCCAAGGCGCCTGAATTTTGGATGATCTGCGTGACTTCTTTGAGTAACTTGATACCATCGCTCTCAATGGCGCGGCGAACAATTGCTTTATCCGCCTCGCTGCCGTTCTCCAGAACGTAAATCAACGGCAGCGTCGGTTTGCCTTCCGCCAAGTCATCTCCAAGATTTTTGCCCAGTTCGGCTTCATCGGCCATATAATCCAAAGCATCGTCGATCAGTTGGAAAGCGGCTCCTAGGTGGCGTCCATAGGTGATAAACGCCTCTTCCAGTTGCGGTTTGTTGGCCAAGATGGGCCCCATCTGCGTGGCGGCCTCAAACAGCTTGGCGGTTTTACGATGGATGACTTCCATATAGCGCGCTTCGCTGGTGTCGGCATCGTGGCAGTTCAAAAGTTGTAACACTTCTCCAGCCGCAATGACATTGGTGGCTTCAGACATCACTTCCATGATACGCATCAGCCCCGGTTCGACCATCATTTCAAAAGAACGCGAGTAGAGGAAGTCACCGACTAAAACGCTCGCCGCATTGCCCCAGACTTCATTCGCGGTTTTGTTGCCACGGCGGGTGTCGGATTCATCAACCACATCGTCATGCAACAGGGTGGAGGTGTGGATAAATTCAATGACGGCCGCCATTAGGCGGTGGTCTGTCCCCTGGTAATCGCAGGCTTTAGCGCTGAGCAGAACCAGCAACGGGCGAAGACGTTTGCCGCCGCTGTTAATAATATAGTGTCCAATCTGATTGATGAGAACCACGTCTGAAGCCAGGCGTTCCAGAATCAGGGCGTCGGTTGCCTGAATGTCGTCCAGAATAAGATTACGAATTTCCGATAAAGTCATAGTTCGCCACGTGCCAAAGACGTATCCGTTCAGTTGAAAGCGCCTATTCTAGTATGATTTGCTTGAGGGTGCCAGTGTTTGCAAGGGTTTTGAGTCTGTTGGTGTTAAGGGGTTGATTTACGGTTTTTTTCTTGTGTTATTGGGAGTTTGCTCAGATATAATAGGCGCGGGCTTGACGAAGTGGATAGGCCTGTTGGAATTTGTTGAAAAATTGCGCGAAATTATTTTGACCTCAGTTTTAAAAAACTATATAATTCCGCCTTTGCCGAAGTTGACGGCTAGTAAAAGAATTTTGAATCCGGGAGAAGTTCCATGTACGCGGTAATTAAAACCGGTGGTAAGCAATATCGAGTTCGTGAAGGTCAAGTGCTACGCATTGAATCATTGAATGCAGAAGCAGGCGATTCTGTTGAGTTCGACGAAGTATTGATGGTTGGTGAAGGCGCTGATATCAAAGTTGGTACGCCTGTTGTTGAAGGTGCGAAAGTAACAGCGACTGTTGAATCAAACGGTCGTGGTAAAAAAGTTACCATCATCAAGTTCCGTCGTCGTAAGAACCGATCAAAGACTAAGCAAGGCCACCGCCAAAACTATACAGAAGTTAAGATCGGTAAGATCTCAGCTTAATACTGTAAAAGCTTAAGTTTCGATGAATTAAAAAAACGGCGCTGTTTCTGAGTAGGGAGCAGAACCGTTAAAAAGAGGACTATACCATGGCTCATAAGAAGGCTGCAGGTAGTACTAAAAACGGTCGCGATTCCAACGCCAAACGCTTAGGTGTTAAGCGTTTTGGTGGTGAGATGGTTTCTGCGGGAAGCATCATCGTTCGTCAGCGTGGTACCAAGTTCCACGCGGGTGTGAACGTTGGTCGTGGTAAGGACGATACTTTATTTGCTAAAGCAGACGGTCAAGTTGCTTTCGTATCTAAAGGTAAGCCAGTACGTACCTATGTAACAATCGTAACTGAATAATTTTATTCATTCAGAAACATTGTTGAAAACGCCCCGCTCCGTCGGGGCGTTTTTTTTGCATACGATTTTTATCGTTGCTTTTATTTTGGCGATATATCAACGCCTGATGATAGAATTTTGATTTTAACGGTCTGTTCGAGTGACAGTTGTGAGGAAGTTTTCATGCAGTTTGTAGATGAAGCACCTATTCATGTAGAGGCGGGAAGAGGCGGTAATGGCGTGGTCAGTTTTCGCCGCGAAAAATACATTCCGTTCGGAGGCCCTAACGGCGGTGACGGTGGTGATGGTGGTAGTGTTTATCTGCAAGCCGATCGGAACCTGAACACGCTGGTCGATTTCCGTTACAACAAGCGTTTTAAAGCGCAAAATGGCCAAGCCGGTATGGGGCAGCAAAAAACCGGTGCCGCTGGTGAGGATTTGGTGATCCTGGTGCCAGTGGGCACGGTGGTCACTGATACGGATACCCGCGAGCTGATCGGCGATTTGACTGAACACGGTCAAAAATTGCTGGTGGCGCAAGGCGGCCGTCACGGTTTGGGGAATACCCACTTCAAAAGCAGTCGTAACCGTACCCCAAGGCAGTGCACACCAGGAGAGGATGGCGATGAGCGTAACCTGATGCTGGAATTGAAAGTTCTGGCCGATGTTGGGTTGCTTGGTCTGCCAAATGCCGGTAAATCAAGCTTGATTTCAGCGGTTTCGGCCGCCCGACCAAAAGTGGCCAATTATCCATTTACGACGCTCTATCCAAATTTAGGCGTGGTCAGTGTGTCGCCAGAAACCAGTTTTGTGATGGCCGACATTCCCGGTCTGATCGAGGGGGCGGCAGAAGGCGCAGGGCTGGGAATCAAGTTTTTAAAACACTTGTCCCGTACCGGCCTACTGTTGCATGTGGTCGACATTGCGCCGATGGATGAATCCGACCCGGTAGAAGCCATTCGTGTTATTGAGCAGGAGCTGGAAAAATACAGTGACGAATTGGCGGGCAAAGAACGTTGGTTGGTGCTGAATAAAATTGATTTGCTGTTGGAGGAGGAAGCGGACGAAGTGTGCGAGCGCATCCTTACTGAAATCCAATGGCAGGGACCGGTATATCGTATCTCAGCCGCTGAGCGCAAGGGAACGGAAAAGCTGGTCAATGATATCGCCTATGCGTTGGAGCGCAATCGACAAGCGTTGTTCGAAGAGCAGGATATGGCTGAAAAAGCGGCGCAGCGCGTCACAGTTGAAGAAGATTTCGATTTTTAACAGGCCTGGTTAAAAAAGATGGAACGTTCACAATTAAAGCAGACCAAACGTTGGGTGGTGAAAATCGGCAGTGCTTTGCTGACGAATGATGGGCAAGGCTTGAACATTGAGGCTATGAAGAAGTGGGTGGCGCAAATTGTTGACCTGCGTCAGCAAGGGGTGGAAGTGGTTATTGTGTCATCCGGTTCGGTTGCGGAAGGGATGCAGCGTTTAGGTTGGCAAAGCCGCCCGTCGGCACTGCATGAGTTGCAAGCGGCTGCAGCCGTTGGGCAGATGGGGTTGGTTCAGGCTTATGAGTCAGAGTTTGCCCGTTATGATATTCATACCGCGCAGATTTTGATGACGCATGATGATCTGTCGAACCGTAAGCGTTACCTGAACATTAAAAGCACCGTTCAGACCTTGCTTTCGTATGGCGTGGTCCCGGTGATTAACGAAAATGATACCGTGGTCACGGATGAAATTCGTTTCGGCGATAATGATACCTTGGCCGCATTAACGGCGAATCTGATCGGAGCCGATGTGTTGGTGATTCTGACCGATCAGCAAGGGCTGTATGATGATAATCCGCGCGAGAACCCAAATGCCAAATTGATTTCCAAGGCGCAGGTCAGTCGTAAGGATATTGAAGCGATGGCCAGTCCGACTGGTGGTGCGCTTGGAAAGGGCGGGATGTACACCAAGGTCATGGCGGCCAAGCGTGCGGCGCGTTCTGGGACGGCCACATTGATCGCCTCTGGGCGTGAAGAGTCGATCTTACCCAAGCTGTTTTCCGGAGAATCCTATGGTACCTTGTTGATTCCGGATTTGGAGCCGTTAACCGCTCGTCAGCAATGGTTGGCCGGACATTTGCAGGCCAAGGGTAAATTGGTTTTGGACGAAGGTGCTGTTGAGGTGTTAAAAAATTCCGGCAAAAGCCTGTTGCCGATTGGCGTTAAACAGGTGCAAGGCACATTTCAGCGTGGAGAAATGGTGGTTTGTTACGATCAGAGTGGCAATGAGGTGGCACGTGGCCTAGCCAATTATTCCATTCATGAAGCGCACAAAATCATCGGCCTGCCGAGTCATCAAATTGAATCCATTTTGGGTTATGTGGATGATGAGTCCTTAATTCATCGTGATAATTTGGTGCTGAGCGAATAACGAGCGGGTACTGCTCAAATGCAAAAAAGATGGCTCTTATGCCATCTTTTTTTATATGTACCCTTGAATTCGAATTAATCGTCTCCATATGAGTTGACAGAAGTCACAAGATGACTAAAATTTTCTTAGCACTCTCAAGAGGTGAGTGCTAAAACAAAACAATTTGGCCGCCGGAATTTCCGGTCTGTGAGTGCCATAAACGACGATGCAAGATAAGCCATCGGAATTATTTTGCATCGGCGGAATCTTTTATGTAACTACTTTTTATTTTGGACTTTTAGGAGAAACCTATGAACATTAAACCTTTACAAGACCGCGTTGTGATTCGCCGTGTTGAAGAGAAGAAAGAATCGGCGGGTGGTATTTTGCTACCGGGTTCAGCTCAAGAACAGCAAAATATGGGTGAAGTGGTTGCCGTTGGTCCGGGGAAAGCGTCGGATTCAGGTAACATCGTTGCCATGACGGTAAAAGTGGGCGATAAGGTGATGTTTGGCCAATACTCTGGGCAAGAAGTCAAAGATGATAACGGTGAAGCGCTGTTGATTATGCGTGAAGATGACATCGTTGCAATCGTTGAATAATAAGGTTTAACTGAAACGTTTTAACAAGATTAATAAGGAATTACAAAGATGGCAAAAGACGTCAAATTTGGTTTAGATGCTCGTGAAAAAATGGTGGAAGGGATTAATATCCTGGCAGACGCAGTGAAAGTGACTTTGGGGCCTAAAGGTCGTAATGTTGTGCTGGAAAAGTCATTTGGTGCGCCAACCGTCACGAAAGATGGTGTATCGGTTGCACGTGAAATTGAACTGGAAGACAAGTTCATGAACATGGGTGCCCAAATGGTTAAAGAAGTTTCTTCGCAAACCAATGATGTGGCGGGTGACGGTACCACAACGGCAACGGTTCTGGCGCAAGCGATCGTTCGTGAAGGGATGAAGTCGGTTGCGGCGGGTATGAACCCAATGGATCTGAACCGTGGTATTCACAAAGCGGTAGACGCGGTGGTTGAAGAGATCAAAAAAATGGCTAAGCCTTGTGACACCAAAGCGTCGTGGGCGCAGGTAGGAACCATCTCTGCGAACTCTGATTCAAAAGTCGGTGCGATGATCGCTGAAGCGATGGAAAAAGTGTCAACCGAAGGTGTGATCACTGTTGAAGAAGGTTCTTCTTTAGAAGATGAATTGGTTGTGGTTGAAGGTATGGAGTTCGACCGTGGTTACCTTTCTCCATATTTTGTGACCAATCAGGACAAAATGGTGGCTGAGTTGGAAAACCCATTCATTTTGCTTCACGACAAGAAAATTTCTAACATTCGTGATCTGTTGCCAACTTTGGAAGCCGTTTCTAAAACCGGTCGTCCGTTGTTGATTATTGCAGAAGATGTTGACGGTGAAGCCTTGGCGACTCTGGTGATCAACAATATGCGCGGAATCGTTAAAGTTGCCGCGGTTAAAGCGCCAGGATTCGGTGAGCGTCGTAAAGCGATGTTGCAAGATATGGCGATTTTGACTGGCGGTACCGTTATTTCTGAAGAAGTGGGTCTAGGCCTGGATGCGATTACTTTGGAAATGTTGGGTGAAACCAAGTCTGCTGTGATTGGTAAAGATTCAACGAAGTTGATCGACGGTGCCGGTTCAAAAGAAGACATCGACGGTCGTTGTGCAATGATCAAGTCTCAGTTAGAAACAACGACTTCCGAGTATGATAAAGAGAAGCTTCAAGAGCGTTTAGCAAAACTTTCAGGCGGTGTGGCCGTTCTGAAATTGGGTGCAGCGACTGAAGTGGAAATGAAAGAGAAGAAAGACCGTGTTGATGATGCCCTGCATGCAACGCGTGCTGCCGTTCAGGAAGGGATTGTTCCTGGTGGTGGTGTTGCTCTGGTACGTGCAAAATCACAAATCAATGTTGAAGGTGATAACGACGATCAAAACGTCGGTATCCAAATTGCGTTGCGCGCCATGGAAGAACCAATGCGTCAGATCGCAGCAAACTGTGGTTTAGAAGGTTCTGTGATTGTCAGCAAGGTGATGGAAGGCGAAGGTAACTTCGGTTTCGATGCCAACAAGGAAGAGTACGTTGATATGCTTGAAGCAGGGATCATTGATCCGGCTAAAGTAACCCGTTCTGCACTTCAGAATGCAGCGTCTGTTGCCGGTCTGGTTTTAACAACGGGTGCAGCAATTGCTGATCTTCCTTCTAAAGGTGGTGACGATGCCGGTGCAGCCGCAGGAATGGGCGGTATGGGCGGAATGATGTAATTTTCTCGCTTTGGAAAATTACAGCATCGATCTATATTGCTGATAAAAAGCCCGCTTACGCGGGCTTTTTTAGTTTTATGCTTTCGTGTATTCAACCCGCCATATGGCGGGTTGTGCGTTTTTAGGAATGATCAAGAGCGGTTGGCAGAGAAGGGGGTGATTAATTTCTTTTATAATCAATTGCCTAGTGAGTTTTCGGCTTGTGTTTGGGGTGGGTTCGCGTTACGATCAATTTAATGCAGGTGATTAATGATGCTGGAAATTGGAAGTGAACAACCCTCATTAATCACAAAATGGGTTGCGCGTCATTGAGGAGAGTTGCATATGTCTGCCCCTGTTAAAGCGATTATGTTATCTGGGTTGTTAGTCGGCGCGTTGGCAGTACCGATGGCCATGGCGGATCAAATACGTCCGGGAACCGTTCTGTATAAGCCAAAAGAGGATGCAGCCCCATCTGAATTGAAAGGATTGAATGCGCTGCTTAGAAGTCAGGGGCTGTTACAGGAGCGCGTGCTTGAAAATTTGAATCTGCATATTGCTCATTTCGATTCGGTTGGGCGAGAGAAGGCGATCGCTAAACTGCTTGAAACCAGTGGGCTGGTCAAGTTTGCTGAACCGGATTATGAGGTGCCCTTGACGCTGACGCCAGATGATCCCGGGTTCGCTTCGCAGTGGCAGCACAGTGCAATGAATACACCGCAAGCATGGGAGCAAGCCGTGGGACAGGCTTCGGTTCGGGTGGCGGTATGTGATACCGGCGTGGATAGCGATCATGAAGACCTGGCGGCCAATCTGATCTTGCCTGGGTATAACGCGCAAGACGGTTCGACTGATGTGGAAGATGCGCATGGCCACGGTAGCGGTACAATCGGAACTTTGGGCGCGGTGGGTAATAACGGTATCGGCGTGGCGGGTGTGAACTGGAATGTGTCCGTGCTGCCCGTCAGAATCAATATCAGTGATGGCAACAGCTCGGCTTATATTTCTACCATGGCAGAGTGCATTCGTTGGTCTGCGGATCAGGGGGCTCGGGTCGTGAATTTAAGTTATGGTGGGATTCAATATGCCACCATTGATGATGCGGCCCAATATTTACGGGATCGTAATGGTTTGCTGTTTATGTCTGCAGGTAACGATGGCGCCTTGGAGGGTTCTTTCCCGGACTACACTTCTTTTGTGGCAGTGGGCGCAACCGATGAGAATAACGTCAAAGCCGGTTTTTCCAATTATGGTGAGTTTGTCGATGTGGTCGCTCCAGGGGTGAGCTTGTTTACCACTTATAAAGATAATGGCTATGTTTATTACAGTGGAACCTCTTTTTCCTCTCCCGCAGCGGCAGGTGTAGCGGCGCTGATGGTAGCAGCGAACCCTGAAATCAGCGCGGATGAAATCGAAGCAGGCCTGTTCAATACGGCGACCGATTTAGGGGATGAATTGCTTTATGGACACGGTTTGGTGAATGCGCAGGCAGCGGTGGCCTATGCGTTACATTTAAATAGCAATATGGCGCCGGTGGCCAGTTTGAGCAGTTCGGCCGTGACAGGGCCTTTACCTCTTTCTGTCCAGTTTGATGCCAGCGGCTCTTATGATCCAGATGGCCGTATCGTCAGTTATCAATGGGATTTTGGCGATGGCACTCAAACCAGTGGAGTTCAGGTCAGTCATGAATATACCCAGAGCGGCCAGTTTGCCGCAGTGTTGACGGTGACCGACAACAATGGACGTACGGCGACTGATTCGGTCATGATAGAGGTGAGCAATGAGCTGCCGGTCGCGCAACTTGTGGCGACTCCTGTTTCGGGCGATGTGCCATTATTGGTCAATTTTGATGCGTCCGGCTCCTATGATACGGACGGCAGTATCCTCAGTTATGCATGGGATTTTGGCGACGGCACTCGGGCCAGCGGCCAAAATGTACAGCATACCTATCAAACCGGTGGGCAGTTTAATGCGCTGCTGACGGTAACGGATAATGGTGGCGCTCAGGCAACGGATTCAGTTGTGATCAGTGTGAACGATCCGACCCTGTTGGACGCGCCCACGGGTTTAACGGCATCGGTCAATGGTGCGGATGTCACTTTGAGCTGGCAGGATAATAGCGCTAATGAAACCGGTTATGTGGTTGAACGTGCGGCGAAAGTCCGTGGTAAATACGCTTTTGAAACGGTTGCCACCTTGGAACAAAATACGGTTGAATTTGTTGATACGGGTGTGCCTGTCGGTACCTATCAATACCGAATTTATGCCTATAATTCGGCAAAACAGGCCTATTCGGATGCTGTTCAAGTGAAAGTGGAGTCGGCAGTGGCTGAGCCACCACCTCCAGCGCCGGGTGTTTTGACGGCGCCAAGTGATTTGTCCACAGGCTTGAATGGCAGTCAGGTAAGTTTGAGCTGGACCGATAACAGTGACAGTGAAGAAGGCTTTTATATTGAGCGCGGTCTCAAAGAGCGCAATAAAATCGTGTATCAGCGTATCGGTTCGGTTGCAGCGAACAGTACTGGATTTACTGACAATTTGAGCACACCCGGAACCTATTACTATCAAGTGCAGGCTTATCGAAGCGGTGAGGTTTCTGCATACAGCAATAGCAGTGCAGTGCGCTTGCGTTAAGGCTAAGCTTGCTTATACTTTTGAGCCCGCTTATGCGGGCTTTTTTATACGAGCCATTAAGTTCGAAATTTAAAATTTAACAGGCCTGGCGATTAAGGCAAGTTACGGCAAACAATAGTTAAGAGGTCAAATGAGAACCTACCCGGTATTGTATTCTTATCGGCGCTGTCCATACGCAATGCGAGCACGAATGGGGATTTTTCTTGCCGGCATTCAGGTGGAGCAGCGTGAGATTGTGTTCTGGGATAAGCCGGCTGAGATGCTGCAGGCTTCTCCTAAAGGAACGGTGCCAGTATTGGTCTTGCCTTGCGGAGAAGTCATTGACGAAAGTCGTGATATCCTACAGTGGGCGCTTGCTCAGAGCGGCTCATCGCTGTTACCACAGGAAACGGAAGCGCAAGCACGGATGCAATGGTGGATTGATGAAAATGATGGGCAATTTAAATATTGGCTGGATCGTTACAAATATGCAGAGGATTATCCCGAACAGCCAGTGGCATCGTATCGTGAAGAAGGTGAACGTTTTCTACAGAAGCTGAATCGGCAACTTGAACGGCATCCCTATCTGCTGGGTGATGCCATGAGTATGGCAGATATTGCGATTTTTCCCTTTGTCCGCCAGTTTGCCAATGTCGATAAAACTTGGTTTACTCAGGCAGGGTATTCAGCCTTAAAGCGTTGGCTGGATAGTCATTTGAACAGTAGTTATTTTAAAGCCGTGATGAAAAACCGTCCGGTTTGGCAGTCCGGCCATCATCCTTTGTGGCTGGATGAACCGGAGCTTGATACGCGAGATCAATTCACTGCCAAGGCTACGGCTAAAGTTCAAGGCTGAAGCGCAGGCGTTTTGTGCTTCTTTTAAACAGACAGTATGAAAATTCGTTAAAATAAACGGCTAAAAATCACAGATTGAGAAATGGAAATGACACAACAAATCGCAAAGGTTGAGAACGTCCGGATCGGGATTGTCGGTGGTACCGGTTACACCGGCGTAGAGTTATTGAGATTGTTGGCTAACCACCCAAATGCGGAAGTGGTGGCCATTACCTCACGGAGTGAAGTGGGGGTGCGCGTTGAGGATATGTTTCCTAACTTGCGAGGCTTCTACGATACTCTGACTTTTTCTGAGCCAAGTGTTGATGTATTGGCATCTTGTGATGTGGTCTTTTTCGCGACACCGCATGGTGTGGCGATGAGTATGGCACCTGAGTTGACGGCAGCTGGGGTCAAGGTCATCGATCTGGCGGCGGATTTCCGAATTCGCGATTTGGATGTCTGGAGTCAGTGGTATGGCATGGAGCACAGTTGTCCGCAGATCATGGAAAAGGTCGCCTATGGATTGCCAGAGTGGTACCGGGAGCAAATCAAGCAGGCCTCGGTTATCGCTAATCCGGGGTGTTACCCAACCAGCATCTTATTGGGCTTATTGCCGTTGTTGAAAGCCGGTTTGATTGAAACCAACGGTATTGTCGCTGATGGTAAATCAGGAGTCAGCGGTGCCGGGCGTGGTGCCAATGTGGCGATGTTAGGCGCGGAAATGAGCGAAAGCTTTAAAGCCTATGGCGTGAATGGCCATCGTCACCACCCAGAAATGGTTGATAAACTGGGTGAGTTGAATGGCAGTCCCGTTCAGCTGACGTTTGTACCGCATCTGGTTCCGATGGTGCGCGGCATGGAGTCGTCGATTTACGCGACATTGAAACAGGACGTGGATCAGCCGGCGCTACAGTCGCTGTTTGAAGAAACTTACGCCAACGAATATTTTGTTGACGTCATGCCGGCAGGCAGCTTGCCGGAAACGCGTATGACCAAAGGGTCGAATATGTGCCGCATGGCAGTTTATCGTCCACAAGGCGGTAATACGGTGGTGGTGACCTCGGTGATCGATAACTTGGTCAAAGGGGCTGCGGGTCAGGCGGTACAGAATATGAATATTCTGTTTGGCCTGGACGAATCCGCCGGACTCAAACAGGTGGCTTTGATGCCTTAAAGTCAGGCATGGCTGTCGGCAAAGATGGCTGTAAGTGAATGGTTGTTTCTAAAGCCCCGTTTTGTAAAAAAGACGGGGCTTTTTGTTATAATGCCTTTTTAGAACTCAAGCACTTTTCCCTAAGTTTTGTAAGGCCATTGTGAATATGGTTAATCTTGAAAAGGCTTGATCAGTGTGGAGAAAACAGAAGATGTCTGATATTCCAACGCCTTTAAACTTTACCGATGCCGCAGCAGATAAAGTTAAAGGCCTGATTGAAGATGAGCAAAATCCAAACTTGAAGCTACGGGTGTATATCACCGGTGGTGGTTGTTCTGGTTTTTCATACGGTTTTACCTTTGATGAAGAACAGGCTGAAGACGACACAGTGGTGACCAAAAACGGCGTTACCTTGTTAGTCGATCCGATGAGTTTTCAGTATCTGGTCGGCGCAAAAATTGACTATTTAGAAGATTTGCAGGGTGCACGTTTTGTGATTGAAAACCCGAATGCAACCACGACGTGTGGCTGCGGGTCTTCTTTCAGCGTCTGATTTAGAGGTCGGATGGCGTTCTTTGCTGTTCCTTCTTGAACTGAGTACTGAAGCGAAACGTAGAAGTTCGATAGGCTAAGCGCAATCAAGTGAGAGAGTCAGCAGGCTTTAATATCGATTAAATTTCAGGAAACACTATGCAGTATATTCCAGGTTTAGCAGGGGTTCCGGCAACGGAATCCAAAATTTCATTTATTGACGGTCAGGAAGGTGTTTTAACCTATCGGGGCTACGATATTATGGAATTGGCAGAGAAATCTTCGTTTGAAGAAACCACTTTGCTGTTGCTATTTGGTGAGCTGCCAACTCAGGAAGAGTTGACGTTATTTGACAATCAGTTGCGTGAGAATCGCCGTGTCAAATATAACATCCGTGAAATCATGAAAAACCTGCCGCCAACGACCCATCCAATGCACATGTTGCAAGTGGTGGTGGCCAGTCTGGCCAGTTTCTATCCAAGTACCGAGTATATGAAGGGCGGTACTGAAAACCAAACTTATATCAATGACGTAACCGTTAAAATTATTGCCCATATGGGGACGCTTGTGGCGATGTGGGAGCATATGCGCAATGGTTATGATCCGATTGAACCGCGTAAAGACCTGACGTATGCGGAAAACTTTCTGTATATGGTGACCGGCGAAGAACCGGATCCGGACTGGGCGCGTTTGTTGGATGCCTGTTTGATTTTGCACGCGGAGCATACCATTAATGCTTCTACTTTTACCACCATGGTAACGGGATCAACGTTGGCGAATCCATGTTCCGTTATTTCATCTGCTATTGCTTCGCTTTCTGGCCCCTTGCATGGTGGAGCCAATCAGAAAGTGATCGAGATGTTGGATGAGATTGGTAGCCCTGAAAATGCGCGTGCTTATATCGAAGACCGTCTGGCGAATAAGAAAGTCATCTGGGGAATGGGGCATCGCGAATACAAGACCAAAGATCCGCGTGCCACCATTTTGCAGAAAATGTCCTCTGAAGTGCTGAAAAAGAAAAGCGATGCCGGCAGTTTGAGCCAGGCATTTGAAACGGCAATGGAGGTTGAACGTATTTGCGAAGAGCTGTTAGCGCATAAAGGGGTGTATCCGAACGTCGATTTCTACTCAGGCATTCTGTACAAAGAGATGGGCTTCGATGCAGGCCTGTTCACTCCTATTTTTGCGGTAGCAAGATCGGCTGGCTGGATGGCACACTGGCGTGAGCAGTTGCAGAACAATAAAATTTTCCGTCCAACCCAGATTTATACTGGCGCAGGCACTTCTTGTTATTTGCCTATGGAGCAGCGTTCGTCTGGCATTAAAGGTGAGCGATAGGCAACGAAGCTGATTTGGTAAAAAGAAAACCGGCATTTGCCGGTTTTTTTGTGTCTAGTGTTGGAAGGGATTGGTTTTAGTCAGCCAGCCATAAACCGCCCAAGACCACATTGCGATTGGCGCCGGTAATGTCGATGAGATCGATCGGGCTGTTCTGGACTCGTTGTTGCGCCAGCCACGCGCACATCATCGCTTCTAACGCATTGGGATGAATATTGATTTTGTCACTGCTGGCAACCTCAAAATCCGTTAGCTGTTTTTGCAGGCGGTTAAGAAGGTGAGGGTTGTAGGCCCCGCCACCCACAATCCATACCTGCTTGGCCCGGTTGTGGGTATCCGGTTTTTCTTTGGTCAATATCTGCAGAATACCAAGCGCGATACTGGCAGCGGTCAGTTCGCATAAAGTTGCCATGAGGTCTTTTGGTTCAACAGGTTCGCCATAATGGTGGAGTTGCTGTTGCAACCAGGCAGAGTGAAAAGTTTCTCTTCCGGTACTTTTGGGATAGGCCTGTTGAAAATAAGGATGGCTGAGCAGCTGTTTAAGTAGAGGGTCAATGACCTTGCCTTGTGCCGCAATATGCCCGTCACGGTCATAACGGCAATCAAAGGTGGTTTGGCAGAGTTCGTCCATCAGCGCGTTGCCAGGACCGCAATCGAAACCGATGGCCGAACCGGACACTGGATCCAAGTAGCTGATATTGGCAATGCCGCCAATATTGACGACAAAAGCGGGTCTTTGCTGCGCAAACAATATCTTATGGAAAGCGGGGGCCAAAGGAGCGCCTTGTCCGCCAGCTGCCATGTTATCAATACGAAAATCCGCAACCGTATCAATGCCCGTTTGTTTGGCAATAAAAGCGGGGTGGCCAATTTGCAAGCTCATAGGAATGTTGGGCGCATGATAAATGGTTTGTCCATGGCTGCCGATAGCGCGGATTTGCGATGATTTGTAACCGGTTTTTTTGAGCAATGTCAGGGCAGCGTCGCTGAATGCTTGGGCGACCTTAAACTCCAACTGGCATAAACGCGCAAGCGGGATTTCAGGGGTTTGATTGAGCTCAATCAATCCGGCTTTTAAGGTTTCATCAAGCGGGTGCTCAAGCGAATCGATGAGTTCAATGGATGTGTTTTCTATTTTGACCAGTGCTGCGTCGACCCCGTCTACACTCGTCCCTGACATGAGGCCAATATAATATTCGGGTGAAGGTGCTTTTGAAGCAGTAGCCATGCCTATTCAAAACTCGCCATCTGCAGATCGGGAGAATAACGTTCCAGCTGGCTTAACATCAATTGGCTCTGTTGCTTGAATCCCGTCTGGTATTTTTTTGCAACCGGATTAGCCGATGGAAATTTCATCTTTAATGGATCTTTATGAACGCCATTAATGCGGAATTCATAGTGCAAATGCGGGCCGGTGGCCAGCCCCGTCATTCCTATATAACCGATGGTGTCGCCCTGTTTGACCCAGTCGCCTTTTTTGTATTTTCCGAAGCGCGACATATGGCCATAAACGGTCATGTACTTGCCAGCATGTTGCACTTTGATGTAGTTTCCATAGCCTCTGCCCCAGCCGCGGAAAACAATTTTGCCGTTGCCGGTGACGTGAATCGGGGTGCCGATCGGTCCGCCATAGTCAACACCACGATGCGCACGCCATTTTTTCAGGACGGGATGAAAGCGTTTCGGTTTAAAAGTGGAGGTGATGCGCACATAATCGACCGGATTGCGTAAAAAGGCTTTTTTCAGGTTTTTGCCTTTTTCATCATAGTAGCCGATGGTTTTATCACCATCTTTAAGGCGAAATGCATTATGAATTTCGCGCTGGTTGTTGGTGGTGACCTGAGCGGCGATGATTTCACCGTCGCCGATATACTCATTATTCAGATAATGGGTTTCGTAGATGACCTTAAAGGTGTCGCCTTGACGCAGCTCGCGGATGAAGTCGATGTCCCAGGTGTAGACATCCGCGAGGTTCATAATGGTTTTGGCAGAGAGGCCGGCACGCTTGCCGTCCATATAGAACGAATCGGTGATGGTGCCGGTCGCGACTTCGGTGCGCACTTCCACCTGTTCTTCAATGGTGCGGATTTCGAAACTGTCCCCCTGCTTTTGCAGCTCATAGCGCAGCGTTTTAGACTTCGGGTAGAGGATTTTTTGCAGATTGGCGTACTTGTCTACCCAAATGGTGAGCGTATCTCCGACTCTGAGATCGGTTAGCAGGCGACTGTCTTTCAGCTGGGTAATTTTATGAGTCGTGCCTGCGGAGACGTTAATGCTGGCCAAAGCGGTTCCCAAAGAACCGTTTTTAGGAATTTTGATGGTGTGTTCTTGCCATTCGGCTTCGGAAAATTCGGTGACGTCTTGAACGTTTTGAGACGCGTTGTTGCTGATTTTGGCCTGATCGGGTTGAGGCAGCGGCAGCGCGGTTCTTTCCAGGGGAAGATTGGCCGTTGAACTATGTGGTGAGATTAGAAACAGCCCTACGAGGACCGTGAGGGTGGCCCAGGAGAATTTGTTTCGAACCAGTGTCGATTTCATCTTGACTCAGAGTGTCCTTGCACACAGATGTTCATTCGAAATTCATTATAGACCATTCCGGCCGACAACGCGAAGCGTGATTCTTAGACCAAAATCGGTGGTTTCACACTCCTCTACAGAGTGTTTGTTCACCTTGGCCCAGCTTTGAATGTCTTTTTCGGCACCTGGGTCGGTACACTCAATCACAATCCGGTCGCCGGATTGGCTTTTACGCACTTGCTGTTGTAACCGAATCACCGGCATCGGACATTTAAGACCTTTTGCATCGACGGTGATGGCGTCTGAAATTTTTGAATCGGATTCATTCATTGTGAGGTCTCCGTTTTGTGCAAAGGCTAGCTTGAATACGTTATAATTAGCGGATTTTACACGTTTTAACAGGATATTAGGAGTTCACGGCCATTTCTCTTGGCTTTGTGGGCATTTCCGCTTTAGTTTTAAGAGGTTTTGACGGTGTCATCACAAGCAGCAACCGATATAAGTACCTTTCAGGGATTGATTCAGACTCTGCAAGCGTTTTGGGCCGAGCAGGGGTGTGTGATTATGCAGCCCTACGACAATGAAATGGGGGCGGGAACGTTCCATCCGGCCACCTTTTTGCGTTCGATCGGCCCGGAGCCGTGGCGCGCGGCCTATGTTCAGCCGTGCCGCCGACCAACGGATGGCCGCTATGGTGAAAACCCAAACCGCCTACAGCACTACTACCAGTTTCAGGTGATGCTAAAGCCGTCTCCAGACAATATTCAGGAGCTGTATCTGGAATCGTTGAAGATGCTTGGTATTGACCCGTTGGAACATGATATCCGTTTTGTAGAAGACAATTGGGAATCGCCGACTTTGGGGGCCTGGGGCTTGGGCTGGGAAGTGTGGCTAAACGGCATGGAAGTGACCCAGTTCACCTATTTCCAGCAGGTCGGCGGCTTGGAGTGTCGTCCGGTCACCGGTGAGATCACCTATGGTCTGGAGCGTATCGCCATGTATCTGCAAGGCGTTAACAGCGTCTATGATCTGACCTGGGTGGACGGCCCAGGCGGCAAGGTGACTTATGGTGATGTGTTCCATCAAAACGAAGTGGAAATGTCGGCCTACAACTTTGAAAAAGCCGATACCGAAAAGTTGTTCCGCGTATTCGACGAATGCGAAGAGATTTTTGCCAAACTGGTCGAAGATAAACTGCCGCTGCCTGCGTATGAGCAAGTTCTAAAAGCCTCACATGCCTTTAACCTGTTAGATGCCCGTCATGCGATTTCGGTGACGGAGCGTGCGCGTTTTATCGGTCGGGTGCGTGCCATGGCGAGACAAATTGCCGAAGCGTATTATGAAGGGCGCGAGGCCTTAGGGTTCCCGCTGGTCAAAAGTCAGGAGGAAAAATAATGACGGATCACAAGCAGACTGAAGACTTTTTGGTGGAGATTGGAACCGAAGAGCTGCCTCCTAAAGCCCTAAAAAAATTGAGCCAGGCGTTTGCCGACGGCATTTCAGCAGGCCTGGTAGAAGCGGAGCTGCAACACGGTGAAGTGCATGTCTATGCCGCGCCGCGCCGCTTGGCTGTAAAGGTGGACGCCTTGCAAATCCAGCAGTCGGATAAAGTAGTTGAGCGTAAAGGACCGGCTAAAAAAGCGGCATTTGACGCGGATGGCAACCCAACCAAAGCCTTGCAAGGGTTTGCCCGTGGTTGCGGTGTCGAGGTTGAAGACCTGGTTGAAATCGATACCGATAAAGGTGTGTGGATGGCGTACAACCTGGAGCAGAAAGGTCAGCCAGCGACAGAATTGCTGGGCGAGATTGTCAATCAATCTCTGGCGAAGCTGCCAATTCCTAAGCGCATGCGTTGGGGAAGTTCGGAGGTGGAATTTGTGCGCCCGGTGCATTGGGCGTTGATGTTGTTGGGCGAGCAAGTGGTTCCCGCCACCGTCTTGGGGCATCAAACCTCCAACACCACGCGCGGACACCGTTTCCACGCGCCGCAGGAAATTACCATCGCCAAGCCGGCGGATTATATTAATACGTTGTGTGAGCAGGGCTATGTGCAGGCGGATTTTGATGTACGTGCCGATGCGATTCGTCAACAGGTGGAAGCGGCGGCGCAAAGCGTGGGCGGCCGTGCCGAAATTGACGAAGACCTGCTGGAAGAAGTCACGGCGTTAAATGAGTGGCCGGTGGCGGTAGTCGGCGATTTCGATGAGAGTTTCCTGTCTGTACCGGCCGAAGCGTTGATTTCGGCGATGGCCGGACACCAGAAGTATTTTCATATGTTCGATGCCAATGGCAAGTTAATGGCCAAGTTCATTACCATCAGTAACATCGAAAGCTCGAATCCACAGTCGGTTAAGTCAGGGAATGAGCGCGTCATCCGCCCGCGTCTGTCGGATGCGAAATTCTTCTGGGATCAAGACCGCAAACAGCCATTGGAAGATTTTCTGCCGCGTTTGAAAACGGTAGTCTTCCAGCAGAAACTGGGCACCTTGTTCGACAAGGTCGAGCGTTTGGAAACCTTGACGGTCAAAGTCGGTAAGTCCCTCGGCGTTTCCGCCGAGGTGGCCGAGCGTGCCGCACGTCTTTCCAAATGCGACCTGATGTCGGAAATGGTGGGTGAATTCCCGGAACTGCAAGGGGTGATGGGGCGTTACTACGCACAGGAACAAAATGAGTTGTCGGAAGTGGCAGATGCCATTGATGCGCAATATCAGCCGCGTTTTGCTGGGGACGCCTTGCCATCTTCAGCGGTGGCCCAGGCGTTGGCGATTGCCGATAAGCTGGATACGATTACCGGGATTTACGGGATCGGTCAGGTGCCAAGCGGGGACAAAGACCCGTTTGCCTTGCGACGTGCCGCTTTGGGGCTGCTGCGCATTATGATCGAGAATGAACTCGATTTGGATTTGCGCCTGTTGATTGAGCAGAGCATCGCTTTGCATGAACAAGTCGAAAGTTCGGATGAACTGATTGAAGAAATCTACGACTTTGTCGTGAGCCGTCTGCGTGCTTACTATGCGGATCAAGGGGTAACTGCCGAGCAGTTTGAAGCGGTACGCGTGTGCCGTCCTGCGCATCCAGTGGATTTTGCCAAGCGTATTCAAGCGGTGCAAAAATTCAGTGAAATGGAGGCGGCCGAGAGTCTGAGTGCGGCGAACAAGCGTATCAGCAACCTGTTGAAAAAGGTGGAAGGATCGCTGCCGGAAACCGTCAACACGCAATTGTTTGCCGAAGCGGCGGAGCAGAGTTTGTGGAATGCCTTGGAAGCCTTGCGCGAGTCGGTCAGCGAGCAGATTGCGGCGCACGATTATGTGGCGGCCATCGGCTCTCTGGCCGGTATTCGTGCCGATGTTGACCGTTTCTTTGATGACGTCATGGTGATGGCGGAAGACGAGGCCTTGCGTTTGAATCGTTTGGCCCTGTTGAATCAGATCTATCAGTTGTTCTTGCAGGTAGCGGATATTTCGCGCTTGTCTTAATTTTAAATTGAACAGGCCTGGTGGCAATGTGCCAGAAATTCTTGTGATAAATTCCCGCTTTGGCGGGAATTTTTATTTACAGATCATTTGTCGGTAAAAGTCGGTAACAACATGAAACAGAAGATCATTGTTCTCGATCGCGACGGCGTCATAAATGAAGACTCCGATGCGTTTATCAAATCGCCGCAAGAGTGGTTGCCGGTGCCGGGCAGTTTGCAGGCGATTGCACGCCTGAAACAGGCCGGATGGACGGTGGCGGTGGCGACCAATCAATCCGGTATCCCGCGCGGTTATTACTCGCATGCGATTCTAAGTGCCATGCATCAGAAGCTGCAGCGCATGCTCGGCGAATTGGGGTGTGAAGGGGTCGACTGGATCAGTTTTTCGCCCTATTTAAGTGTACATAATTCACCCTGCCGCAAACCGGGGGTAGGGATGTTGCAGGCGATTGAAAATCGCTTTGGTCTGAGCTTGCAAGGAGCTCCGTTGGTGGGGGATACTTTAGGCGATATGAACGCTGCGTTGAACCGGGGAATGCAGCCTTATCTGGTGCGCACTGGAAAAGGCGAGCGTACCTTGGCAACGCAAGACCCTGTGTTGCAGGCCATTCCCGTGTATGACAATTTGGCCGCAGTGGTTGAGGAGATTTTAAAGTGAAAGTAATTTGGTTTTTACGCTCGGCGGTGTATCTGTTGGGGCAGACATTGTCGATGATTTTCTTTTCTGTGAGCGGTCAGTTAACGCGTCCGTTTTCATTTGAAACGCGTTATAACTATATGCGCTGGTGGGCACGTTTCTGTCTGTGGTGGTTGCGTGTCACTTGTGGATTGCGCTTTAAAGTGCACGGCCAGGAGCATATTGACCCGAGCCGTGCGGGATTGATCCTTTCCCGCCATGAGTCAACCTGGGAAACACTGGCGTTTCAGCAGATTTTTCCACGTCAGGCCTATGTGTTGAAACGCGAGCTGCTGCGCATTCCGTTTTTTGGCTGGGGGATGAGCTTGCTGCATCCGATTGCGATCGACCGTGGGGCGGGTCGTCAGGCTTTGAACCAATTGCTTAAAGAGGGGCAGAGCCGATTGCAGCAGGGCGACTGGATCGTGTTGTTTCCGGAAGGTACGCGCATGCCGCCGAATGAGCTGGGCAAAATCAATGTCGGCGGTTCGATGTTAGCCACCAAGGCCAAGGTGCCGGTCTATCTGGTGGCGCACAATGCCGGAAGTTTCTGGCCCAAAAACAGTTTTATGAAAAAACCGGGGTTAATTGAGGTGCATATCAGTGAACCGCTGGATGCGGCGAATATGAGTGTGGCCGAGATCAATCAAGCGATTGCGGACTGGTATAGCCAACATATGTCTTCGGCTGAACCAAAGAGCGAAAGTGAGCCTCCCATCTGAAAAACCGTTGTTCTAATCTGAGAAACCCAGCAGGCCTGCTGGGTTTTTTTATGGGTGGTAATGGCAAGTCAGATTATAACTGCCAGTTAATCGGCGTCTGCCCATGCGCCTCAAGGTAGGCATTGGTTTTGGAAAACGGACGGCTGCCGAAGAAGCCGCGATAGGCGGAAAGCGGCGAGGGATGCGCGCTTTTTAAGACCAGATGTTTATCGGTGTCGATCATACGCCCTTTCTTTTGCGCGTAGCTGCCCCAGAGAATAAATACACAGTGCTCCTTGTGATCGTTAATCGCCTGAATAATGGCATCGGTAAAGTGTTCCCAGCCACGGTTTTGGTGCGAATTCGGGTGGCGGGCTTCCACGGTCAGCACGGCGTTTAGCAGCAGTACGCCCTGGTCTGCCCAGGATTGCAGATAACCGCAATGGTGATTTTCCACGCCCAGGTCTTCTGAGAGTTCTTTGTTGATGTTGAGCAGTGACTTAGGCAGTGGTTTAACGTCGGGTTGCACCGAGAAGCAGAGTCCGTGCGCATGGCCGGGCGTCGGATAAGGATCCTGGCCGATAATCACCACTTTGACATCTTCAAAAGGAGTGCTGTTCAATGCATTGAACCATTGACTTCCCTTAGGAAGAATGTGTTTGCCGGCGGCTTTTTCAGCCTGCAAAAACGCTTTGAGTTCCTGCATGTAAGGTTTATCGAATTCGGCGCCGACCACCTTCAGCCAGCTTGGAGAGAGTTTAATGGTGCTCTGTTGCATAAATCGTTTTGGATTTTGTCTACGGGAAATACTGCAGGGAAAGTCCTAGGGTGACAGGCGATCAATAGACCAGGCCTGTTCAGTTTCTGCGGCCGTTTTGTCATAGCGGAAACGGTCGTGCATGCGGTTTGGACGCCCTTGCCAGAACTCAAAACGCTGCGGAATCACGCGGTAACCGCCCCAGTGCGGCGGATGCGGTACGGTCTGCTCCGCATATTGGGCTTTCGCGGCTTCAAGACGCTGTTCGAGTTCTTCACGATTCGCGACCACTTGACTCTGTTTGGAGATAAACGCAGCCAGCTGACTGTCGCGTGGGCGACTGTGAAAATAGCTTTCCGACGCTGCAATGCTGAGCTTCTCCACACACCCTTCGATGCGGATCTGGCGATCCATTTCCGGCCAGAAAAACAGCAGCGCCGTTTTGGCATTGCTCTCCAGTTCATGCCCTTTATCACTGTCGTAATGCGTATAGAAAACGAAGCCGTTTTCATCAAATGCTTTCAGCAACACAATACGGCTGTGCGGCTGGCCGTCTTGATCCACCGTGGCCACGGACATGGCGGTCGGGTCGATGGTTTTCTGCTCGATGGCGTCGTCCATCCATTTGGAAAACTGTAAAAAAGGGTTGGCATCCAAGGCATCACGATCCAAGCGTGCGAATTCGTAATCCCGGCGTTCCTGATGGTAGTCTCGATTTGGCATGGTGATATGATATGATTCTGACATTGATTAAGAACAATTAACACCATTCTATCACTAGGAGTCCTCAACTGTGAGCGGAAACTACAATGCGGCTGAGATTGAAGTTTTAACGGGTCTGGATCCGGTGCGCAAGCGCCCGGGCATGTATACCGATACCACCAGGCCTAATCATTTGGCGCAGGAGGTGATTGACAACAGTGTGGACGAAGCCTTGGCTGGATTTGCCAGTGAAATTACCGTGACCCATCATGCGGACGGTTCCATGAGCGTACTGGATAACGGTCGTGGGATGCCGGTGGATATTCACCCGGAAGAGGGCGTGCCGGGGGTGGAAGTGATTATGACCCGTCTCCATGCCGGGGGGAAGTTCTCCAATAAAGCCTACAAGTTTTCCGGTGGTCTGCATGGCGTCGGGATCTCGGTGGTCAATGCGCTCTCCAAAAAGGTCGAAATCCAGATTCGCCGTGACAGCAAACTCTATGACATTGCATTCGAAAATGGTGAGCTTTCCAAGCCGCTGGAAGTGATCGGCAAAGTCGGCAAAAAGAACACCGGAACCCTGGTGCGTTTCTGGCCGGATGCGCAATTTTTTGATACGCCTAAATATGCGTTGGCGAAACTGAAATATCTGTTGCGTGCCAAAGCGGTACTCAGCCCGGGGCTTAAAGTCACCTTTGTCGACGAAGCGTCCAGTGAATCCGAAGTGTGGCACTATGAAAACGGCTTGAAAGATTATCTGAACGATGCGCTTGACGGTTTGGAGCGCTTGCCGTTGGAAGGTTTTTTGGGGGAAAGCCAAGGCGACAGCGAAGGGGTCTCCTGGGCAATTGCCTGGCTGGTTGAACCGTCGGAAACGCTGATGGAAAGTTATGTCAACCTGATTCCGACCCCGCAGGGCGGGACGCACGTCAATGGCTTGCGTGCCGGGGCGACCGATGCGGTGCGCGAGTTTTGCGAGTTTCGTAACCTGATTCCGCGAGGCATCAAAATTACTCCGGAAGACGTCTGGCAGAATGTGGCCTTTGTGTTATCGGCCAAGGTCTACGAACCGCAGTTTGCCGGGCAAACTAAAGAGCGCCTGTCGTCGCGCGAATGCGTGCCGTTTATCTCCGGCGTGGTCAAGGACGCGCTGAGTTTGTGGTTGAACCAGCATACCGAAGTGGCCGAGAAAATAGCCGAACTGGTGATTAACAATGCCAGTAACCGCAGTAAAAAAGCCAAAAAAGTCACGCGTAAAAAAATCACTTCCGGTCCGGCGCTGCCTGGAAAGCTGGCGGACTGCACCGAATCCGACCTGACTTTGACCGAACTGTTTCTGGTGGAAGGGGATTCTGCCGGCGGCTCCGCCAAACAGGCGAGGGATAAAAACACTCAGGCGATCATGCCGTTGCGTGGTAAGATTTTGAATACCTGGGAAGTGGAAGCGGGTCAGGTATTGGCGTCACAGGAAATTCATGACATCAGTGTGGCGATCGGCGTGGATCCCGGATCAGACGATTTGAGTGGATTACGTTACGGTAAGATCTGTATTCTCGCAGATGCCGATTCCGATGGCGCGCATATTGCCACCTTGATCTGCGCCTTGTTTGTACGCCACTTTCCCAGACTGGTAGAAGCCGGTCATGTTTATGTGGCGATGCCGCCGCTGTATCGTATCGATGTCGGCAAGCAGGTGTTTTACGCTTTGGATGAGTACGAACGCCAGGGGGTGTTGGATCGTATTGCTGCGGAAAAAATGCCGGGTAAAGTTCAGGTCACCCGCTTTAAGGGGTTGGGGGAAATGAACCCGAAACAGTTGCGGGAAACCACCATGATGCCGGAAAGTCGACGTTTGGTGCAGTTGCAATTGGAGCCGACGGAGCGCGATCACGAAATGATGGATATGCTGCTCAATAAGAAGCGAGCCTCGGATCGCAAAGCCTGGCTGGAAAATAAAGGCGATTTGGCGGCACTGTGATTTTTTTACCAGGCCTGTACAGTTGGCTGAAGCGATATTTCGCCGAACAAGATCGTCAATAATAAATAAAAAAAGTGATTTAAGGTGTTAAGAATTTTGGGGTTAATGGCCGTTGTGTTGACGGCGTCAGTGCAGGCTGCTGAGCAGAGCGTTTTTCAAGATTATCATCTGAGCGTTTATCGTGATGCGCAACAGAGTGCGGAGCATATTGAACTGTTTACCAAAATGCCAGACAGAGAGGTATTCTTCGGGATCCGTTGTTCCAGTCAGTCGCCGTTTCCGATGTTGGAAGTGTTGCTGTTTAACGATGAAGTGATGAGCGAATTGCCGCGTTTATTGCAGGCGGATTACCGTATTGACGGCCAAGCAGGCGATCCGGCTTTCAAGTGGCAGGCGGTTCTCAAGCCCCACAATACCTTTGAAGAGGTGTCTAATCGGGTGCGAATTGAACTGGATCCGCAAAGTGTGAAATCGATGAACGTCATGCAAGAAGGTTACCAATCGCTTCTGGAAAACTTAAAGCAAGGAGAAAAGCTGGAGGTTACCTTTTCTCACCGTGCTTTAGGAAAACCCACTTATGCGTTTTCCTTAAGGGGATTGAAAAAACTGTTGGAGCCCTATCAGGATGTGTGTAAGTAAGCTTTGGTTGCCTTGCAAAGATGAGGAGCCATTTTGCACGTGCTCCAGTGCCGTGATCAAAGGTTAAAACGAGGAAAGAATGATGCAAGGACGCAGAGAATTTATTCAACGGTTACTGGCTTTGGGTACCTCGGTTTCCTTGCCATTGGGTATCGCCAGTTGCGCTCAACCGACCGTGAGAAGTGCTCAGCAAACCGGTGTGGTACTGGATCCACTGTTTTTTAAACATGATATGGCGGAACATCCTGAAAATGCTCAGCGCTTGGTGGCGATAGACCGTGAATTGGAAGCGCGCGGCCTGTGGTCCAAGCTGAGCCCGGTTGCAGCCCGTCTGGCGACGCGTGAGGAGTTGGAGTGGGTGCACTCGCCAGGCTATATTGATGAGATTGCCAGCATCAGCGAATACGGTGGCGGCTATTTTAACCCTTATGTGGGCGATACCTATCTGACCGAAGACACCTTTGCCGCCGCTAAAATGGCGGCTGGCGGTGCGATTCAACTGAATTTGGCGGTTTATGATCGTCTGGTGGATAACGGTTTTGCCTTGTTGCGCCCACCCGGCCACCACGCCCTGGAAGACAAGGCGATGGGGTTCTGTTTGTTTAATTCCGACGTGATTGCCGCCAAAGCGTTGCAGAAATACCGCGGCGTGGAGCGGGTAGCGATTATTGATTTTGATGTGCATCACGGCAACGGTACCCAGGATTTGACGGAATCCGATCCTTCCATCATGGCCGTGTCGATTCACCAGCATCCCTACTGGCCGATGACCGGTGCGGCTGAATTGATCGGCAAGGGCGATGCGGCGGGAACGAATGTGAACTGTCCGTTTGGCAGCGGGGCTGGCGATCAAGCCTATTTAAATGTCTTTGATGAGGTGATTCTGCCCAAGCTGCGCGCCTTTCAACCGCAGCATATCATCGCGTTTGCCGGCTATGACGCCCACTGGCAGGACCCTCTGGCCGAGCATCGCATGAGTGTGACCGGGTTCAACCGTTTGGTGGACAAGCTTAAACAGGCGGCGAGCGAATTGTGCGGTGGTCGTTTAGCGCTCTCTCTCGGCGGTGGTTATGAACTTGAGCCGTTGGTGCATTCGGTGGCGGGCAGTTTTGAGGTGCTCTTGGGCTCGGAACTGTCTAAAGATGTGATTGGTCCGTCACCGCGCCCTGAAAACGACTATAGCCGCCAACTTGAGATTTTAAAGCGTATTCATCGCGTTTAGAGTAATGAGTTTAGCGCTTAAGAGGTGGCCCGTACGCTCATTTTGCTTAAACGTTCTTTGTAGTTGATGAAGTCTTGAATGGCTTCTTTGGAGTGTGCATCAAGGTGATTGAATTGGATGTGAAGGTGAATTTGATCGCCTGCATTATGTCGATCAGTGACTTTTCCGGTTAGCTTGAGGGTGAGAAAGCGTTCCAGTGCGGGCAGTTCAAATTCCACTTCCAGTTCCGTCCCGACCCGCGCACCACGGTTTGAGTGCACGCCAACGCCTTGTGTAGAAAGCTCAACAAGACGGGCTTCAGCATGTCCATTTCGCCCATACAGTGTGGCTTTACGATCGGTTTTGACACTGTCCATTAAAATTCACCAGAAAAACTTAAGCCAGCGGTTGCTTGGATTCGGTAAAAGCACTGATGACCGTTTTTTGATGCGGACTTAGCACAGTGAATTCGATGCCGATAGTATAGAGGTGGCCGCTCGGGGTGCAATGCGCAACGCGACCATCCAATAACAATTCTGCAATGCCGTCCTGATCCGGTAAGGTGAACTTTACGCTGAGTTCAACACCACTATCCACCGCCTCATTGATAAGCAAACCCACACCAATGGTAGACAGATCCACCAAGTGACCTTGCAGAATTTTGTCTGCAACCAGAACTTGCACCGAGCGTTTGATCTCAATACGCTCCTGCTTACGCTTTTCGCTTAAAGCGGATGACGGCTGTTCCATGATAAGCCTCCGAACATCAGAATAGGCATTAGCTAGCGTTGAAAGCCTACTCTTAAAATAGCCAACGCTGACATATTTTATTAAGAAGGTTATTTTATACAAAATTAAAACGTCTGTGCGCGTTTGTAGTGCTTGTCGTCCAACTCTTTAAGATGAGCAGCTTAGCGCAATCCCTTTTTGTATCGGGTTTTGCGGAGGCTGATAGTAACGTTGTGGAATATCCTCCATTCTCACATAAGGAGAGTGAAGGGCATTAAAGCACTGTTCAAATAGTGAGAAATCCCCCCGTTCGGCGGCTTCGATGACTTCTTGGGCAATGTAATTCCTGAGAACAAATTTAGGCGTGTTCTCACGGATTTGCGCATTGACGTTTTGCGGGTCTTGTTCTTGGGCGCGTCTCTGATAGTAGGCTTGCAGCCACTTGCGCCATTCAGGCGTATCTTTAATGAGCTTCAAATCCAAACAGGCCTGTTCAGTTTTACAGTCAGCCAAGCTTAAAAAGAACTGGTGAAAGTCCAGAGAAGATTGATCCATTAAGATAATCAGATCGGCGACCAGCAATTTGTCACCTTTGAGTGTCTCGCTAAGCCCTAGTTTTGCCAACATCTTGCTTAGGTAGGCGCGGTTATAGGTTTCGATGTAGGTGTTGAGGGCTTTATGTTGAGCCTGATCATCTACCAGCAATCCAAAGGCGCCGGCCAGTACCTGGCAGTTCCAATAGCCGATATTGGGTTGCTGGCTATAGGCATAACGACCTTCGAAATCGGAATGGTTGCAGATATAGTGGAGTTTGAAATCGTCCATAAAAGCAAAGGGCCCGAAATCAAAGGTTTCGCCAGCAACGGACATATTGTCAGTATTGAGTACGCCGTGGCAGAAACCAATCGCTTGCCAGGCGGCAATTAACTTGGCCGTCTTGGCGCAAATGGTCTCCAACAACCGGGCGTAACGGTTCGCTTCAGGCAGAGCGATTAAATCGGGATAAACAGTTTCGATGACATAGTCCGCCAGTTGCTGCATGCCTTGCTTGTCCTGGTGTTGTGCCAACCACTCAAAGTGGCCAAAACGCACATGAGTTTTAGCCACTCGAATATAGCTGGCCCGTGGTTCCAGTTGTTCACGTTGTACGCGTTCGTCGCTGTGGCACAGTGCCAGGCATCGCGTGCTGGGAATGCCCAAAGCATGCAGTGCTTCGCTGCCGAGGTATTCGCGAATGGCCGAGCGCAAGACGGCCCGACCGTCACCGCGTCTTGAGTAGGGGGTGCGCCCACAGCCTTTAAGATGAAAATCCCACGATTGCTGCTGTGAATCATGCCACTGGCCAAGCAGTAACCCGCGTCCGTCCCCCAGATCTGGATTGTAATGGCCGAACTGGTGCCCGGTGTATTTCTGTGCCAGTGGCGAACAGCCTTGCGGAAATTGGTTGCCTGAACTCATTTGGATGAGTTCGGCCTCGGTCAGGGTTAGAGCCAGCTCGTTCTCGAGAATTGGGTTGCGGTGCACAAGGACAGCCTTCTCCAGGGGCTCGGGGCTTGCATAGCTGTAAAAGTGGTTGGGAAGATCCGCATAGCGGTTGAAAAAACAGTTCATATTCAATACACGTTGGCTTTTCGCAAAAAGAGTTGGTGGCAACTATTTTAACTTGAACAGAGGTAATAACCTAGTAAATAAGTAGGTTATATAGTGAAAGGTTAGGATAGGGGGTTGGCGGGCTAAACGTTTAACCAATAGAGAGGCGCAAAGCCGATTTGAAGTGTGTTAGATTATAGTACGTTTGAAAACAAGCAATTGGCCGTGTTGCGGTATAAAATGAACGATGAACGATGAACGATGAACGATGAACGATGAACGATGAACGATGAACGATGAACGCGAGTGATGACCCCATCTGTTCATCATGTGAAAACGTTTAAAAAACAGAAAAAGGCGAAACTCATGCACGCAGAACATCAGCAGTGGATTCGTATTCGGGCGGAAAATATTAAGTGTGGCGGCTGTGCAAATTCGATTTGCAAACAGCTTTCACAATTGGATGGTATCGAGACGGTTGAAGTGGATGTTGAAAATGGTCTGGTCAATTGTCAGATTTCATCCGGTCTGGTGTCCGAAGCGGTGGAAGCGGAAGTGGCCGCGCAGCTTCTCAGGATGGGCTATCCGCCTGCCGGCAGTGTAGAAGGGATTAAAGCAGCGGGCGCCAAGGCCAAGTCTTTTGTCTCTTGTGCGGTTGGCAAACTGACAGAAAACACCTGATTTGGTAAATTTAAATCCATCGATTAAGATCGTTTAATACGATTGAACATCCTAAAGTATCTTAACCATAAAATAGGAGCGGTACGTGTCCCAACAGGTCATCAATTATGAAGGCATTGAGCAGCTTCCGGTAGCGGCCTTTACCGAGAAAGCGTATCTTGATTATGCGATGTATGTCATTCTGGATCGTGCCTTGCCGCACATTAGCGATGGCCTAAAGCCGGTTCAGAGGCGCATCATTTATGCGATGTCCGAGTTGGGGCTCAAAGCCAGTGCAAAATATAAAAAATCGGCGCGTACCGTCGGGGATGTTCTGGGTAAATTTCATCCGCATGGTGACAGTGCTTGCTATGAAGCCATGGTGCTGATGGCGCAGGATTTTTCCTTCCGTTATCCATTGGTTGACGGTCAGGGGAACTGGGGTTCAATGGATGATCCCAAATCCTTTGCCGCGATGCGTTATACCGAAGCGCGTCTCTCCAAATTCAGCCAATTGTTGCTGGAGGAGGCCAGCCAGGGGACGGTTGACTGGACGCCCAATTTTGACGGTACTCTGCAGGAGCCGGTGGTGCTGCCAGCCAGAGTGCCGCATGTTCTGCTCAATGGTACCTCCGGGATTGCGGTGGGGATGGCGACTGACATCCCACCGCACAACCTGCGTGAAGTGGTCAACGGTTGCGTGGCCCTGTTGGAAAACCCGAAACTCACCACTGAAGAGTTGGTGAAATACATTCCGGGACCGGATTATCCGAATTCGGCCCAGGTGATTACGCCCAAAGCCGAATTGCTCAAATTGTATGAAACCGGCAACGGTGCGATTCGCCAGCGTGCCAGCTACCACGTGGAGGATGGTGTCAATGTGGTGATTGACGCGCTTCCCTATCAGGTTTCCGGTTCCAAGGTGTTGGAGCAGATTGCCGCGCAGATGCGCGCTAAAAAGTTGCCTATGGTGGTCGATTTACGCGATGAATCGGATCATGAAAATCCAATCCGTTTTGTGTTGGAGCTGCGTTCCAAGCGCGTGGATGTGGAAACCGCGATGCTTCATCTGTTTGCTACCACGGATCTGGAAAAGAGTTACCGCGCCAACTTTAATGTCATCGGTCTTAACGGCCGTCCCCAAGTCAAACCGTTGAAAGATTTGTTGAGTGAATGGCTGACCTACCGTACGGAAACCGTGCGTCGCCGTCTGCAATATCGTCTGGACAAGGTTTTGGCGCGTTTGCACATTTTGGACGGTTTGCTCGTTGCTTTTTTAAATATCGATGAGGTGATTGCCATTATCCGTGAGGAAGACAAACCTAAGCCGGTATTGATGGAGCGTTTTGGCTTAAGCGATCTTCAGGCCGAAGCCATTTTAGAATTGAAGTTACGCCATTTAGCCCGTTTGGAAGAGATGAAAATCCGCACCGAGCAGGCTGAGTTGGAAGCGGAGCGTCAGAAGTTGGAGAAGATTCTTGGCAGTGCGGCCCGTCTCAAAACTCTGGTGAAAAAGGAGTTGCAGGCCGATGCAGAAAGCTATGGCGATGAGCGTAAATCACCATTAGTGGAAGCGAAAATTGCGCAGGCGATGAGTGAACAGGACCTGCTTCCGTCTGAAGCGGTGACTGTTGTCTTGTCTGAAAACGGCTGGATCCGCGCGGCTAAAGGACACGATGTCGACGGACGTTCCTTGGGCTATAAATCAGGTGATGACTTCTGTAGTCAGGATAGCGGCCAAAGCCGGCAAATGGCGGTCTTTTTGGATGATACCGGGCGGGCCTATTCGTTGCCGGCGCACAGCCTTCCTTCGGCACGCAGTCATGGTGAACCCTTAACCGGGCGCTTAAACCCGCCAGCGGGGGCCGCATTTAAGCATGTGTTGCTGGGACAGCCGGATGAACAGGTGATTCTCGCTACGTCTGCCGGTTATGGTTTTATTACCCAGCTGGAAAACTTGTATTCCAAGAATAAAGCGGGTAAATCCGCGATCAGTCTGCCGGCTAAGTCTACCATCCTTATTCCAGCGAAAGTGAAAAAAGAAGACTGGATTGTCGTGGTTACCGACGAACCGAGAATGCTGGTTTTTAAAGCAGAAGAGTTGCCGATCTTGGCCAAGGGGAAAGGGAATAAGTTGATTCAGTTGCCAAAAGGGCACAAGGTCAATGCGGTTTTTGCCTTTGAGCCCGGCAGTAAATTGGCATTGATTGCCGGTGACTATGAAAAACAATTTGGGCCGACGGCCATTGAAGAGGCGTTTGCCAGTCGCGCTAAGCGGGGGATTGTCTTGCCAAGAACCCTGAAGAAGGTGACTTCGATTCGATTATCCAACTAATTTAATAAGCTGGTATAAGGATTGCTTAAAGGTTCTGGGTTGATCTGATATGGTTAAGCCCTGTTATAAAAAATAATAAAATTATCTGTCTCCATGCCGTTAACGGAAACGCGATTCAAGTTTTGAAGGGCTTTCTGTGGCAGGGAGCGTAGGAACCGTCAATCAAAAGTGATCTGATCTATGTTTGCAAAACCCATTGGAATTATCATTGTTCTTGCCAGTCTTTTAGGTGGCTTCGCCTTAATGGGCGGAAACCTGATGGCTCTATGGCACCCCTCGGAATTAGTGGTAATTTTGGGGATTTCATTAGGTGCTTTTTTGGCTTCGACTCCTGTTTATGTGTGGACGCGTACCTTGGCTTATCTGGGACGCTTTTTTGCCGGAGAGCGTGTCACCAAAGAACTTTATGCAGAAACTCTTGGCCTTCTGGAAGAGCTGGCGCGACTGTCACGCTCCTCAGGCATGCTGGCGCTCGAAAAGCATATTGTCAGCCCGGAAAATAGCCCGATTTTTATGCATTACTCCAGAGTTTTAAAACATAAAGATCTTAAAAAATTCATTATCGACAACTTCAGTTACTTGTTGTTAAACCCTCCGGCAAGCCTGAATTTCGAACATCATTTGGCTAACCAAATCGATGATGTTTACCATTCACAGATGGAAGTGCCGAAAGCGGCCGGCAAGGTCGGGGATTGGTTGCCAGGTTTCGGTATCGTTGCTGCGGTGTTGGGGGTGATTATTACCATGGAACTGTTAGGCGGCGACATGGATGTGGCGGCCATCGGTACGGCGATCGGAGCGGCACTGGTAGGAACTTTAACCGGGGTGTTTTTTGCGTTTGCTGTCGTTGCGCCGTTTGTGCATTCGGTCGAAGTCATGATTCGTCAGGATCGTTCGCTATTTGAAATGACCGCTTCATTTCTGGAGGCGTTTGCCAGTGGCGTCTCGCCGAATTTGGCGGTAGAAATTGGCCGTCAGCGTGTTCCACCCGAATTTGAAATACCGCGAGATGATTATGAATAACCGGTTCATGTTTAGCTGGGATTGCTGGTCTACGCTCATGTTTTCCGGGAGGATAGGCTAGTGGCACGCCGTCGTGGAGGACATGATGACGGCGGGGCGCACGGTGGTTCTTGGAAAATTGCCCTGGCCGACTTGATGACCGTATTGATGGTCTTCTTTCTGGTGATGTGGCTGTTGGCGGTTGTGGACCCGGATGAAAGGCAGATTTTTGTGAATCGTTTGATCGGTGAGCAGGCTTCTGAACCCGATAGTATGATCGAACAGACGGCAAGCATGCCGGGTACGGAATTCAATCCGTTGGAGCTGAAGCCGCCGGTGACGGAACAAGAGATCTTCGATACGCTAAAAAATGTGAATCCGCGCGATATTAACATCGAAGACAATGAAGAGTTCACCAAAATCACTTTGCGTTCCGACAGTTTCTTTGAGAGTGGGCGTGCGACCATCAGTGATAAAACACGTGAGCAGCTTGAGTTGTTAGGCGAGAGTTTGGCGGGGCGCGGTCAGCCGATGGTGATTTCCGGCTACACGGACGACTTGCCGATCAATAATTTCCAGTTCCCTTCCAACTGGGAACTTTCAGCCGCGCGCGCGGCCACGGTGGCTCGCACCTTTATTTACATGGGGGTGGATAAACGCCTGATTAAAATCGAAGGCAATGCCGATAACGAACCGGTAGTGCCGAATGATTCCGCCTACAGCCGTTCTATGAACCGACGTGTGATTATTAAAATCGACAAACGTCAGATCACCGAACCGTTCGCAGCTCCTTAAGGGCTGTGTGGTTTTTAGAGTAATATCGTTTCGTCAAACTGACCAGGCCTGTTCAGTTTTTAAACAATGTTTATTCAGCCGCTGAGCACTGTTGACACTGCGGATCTTTCTTTAGATTCAAGGTACGAATATGCATTGTATAGGCGTCAACAATCATCAGCTTGCCGGTCAGCGTTGGCAAATTCAGCAGGGCTTTAATCGCCTCGATCGCTTGCATGGAACCAATCATGCCGACCACCGGGGATAACACCCCGTTACGGCTACAGGTCAGTTCGACCCCGTTTTCTTCTTTATACAGACACTGGTAGCAGGGGCTTTGCGGCTGACGGAAGTCGTAGGTGCTCAATTGTCCCTCCCAGCGAATTGCCGCGCCTGAAATCAGCGGTTTTTGCGCTGCATGGCAGGCGCGGTTAATCGCAAAGCGCGCGGCAAAATTGTCGGTACAGTCCAGAATGACATCGGCACCGTGAATCAAAGTCTTCATTAGGGCTTCATCCGGTTTGTGCTCAACGGTTTCAATTTGAATATGACGGTTCAAAGCCTGTAGGTTTTGCTTGGCGGAGGTCACTTTCGGTTGACCGATATTTTCTTCGCGGTGCACAATCTGACGCTGCAGGTTGGAGTCGTCCACTTCGTCAAAATCCACCAGGGTTAATTTGCCGATGCCGGCCGAGGCCAGATAGAGTGAAGCGGGGGAACCCAACCCCCCCAGGCCGAAAATAACGGCATGTGAACGTGCCAAGGTAAGCTGTCCCTCATAATCGACTTCAGGCAGCAATATCTGGCGACTGTAACGGGAAAGCTCTTCGTCATTCAGTTCGGGCTGGTTCGCGAGATCGGTCATGAAATCGATTCCTTTTGATTGATTCAGTTGGGGGGTATTCCGTTTGGGTTATCCAGTTTGGGAAGTGCACGGTTTTTGCCCGAAGGTAATCCGCGGATTGCCGCCATAGTCACAGCGGTTTTCAATCTGTTGATAACCGCGCTGCTGGAACAGCGCACTGACTGCTTCGGCTTGATTGTAACCGTGTTCAACTAACAGCCAGCCGTCAGGCTGTAAAAACGACCAGGCCTGTTGAATAATGAATTTTAGGTCTTGCAGTCCATCTTCACCAGAGGTGAGGGCGCTGATCGGGTCGAAACGGACATCTCCCTGCTGTAAATGCGGATCGTTATTTTCAATGTACGGCGGATTGGAGACGATTACGGAAAAGCGTTTATTGGCATCCAACACGGAAAACCAGTCGCTCTTTAAAAAACGAATGGAAAGGTTGTGAATCTGCGCATTGTACCGGGCCACTTCAAGTGCGGCGCCACTTTGGTCCAAGGCGGTGACGTCGCATTGCGGGCATTCCTGTTTCAGGGCCAAGGCGATTGCACCGGTGCCGGTGCCTAGGTCCAGCAAGCGAATCGGTGAAGGCGGGCGGCAATCGGAACAGGCCTGCTCAGTTTGTTGAAGTTGCTCAATTTTTTGCAGAGCGGTTTCCACCAGAATTTCGGTATCCGGTCGTGGAATCAGGGTGTCGGGGGTGACCTTAAGGGATAATCCCCAAAATTCACGTTCTCCGGTTAGGTGTGCAATCGGATGACCTTGCAATCGCTTCTGCAGCAAGCTATTGAAGCAGGCCTGCTGAGATTCGTTCAACTCTATTTCAGGCCAGGTAAACAGATAGGTGCGGGAGGTTTGCAGACAATGCGCCAGTAACAGCTCGGCATCCAATCCCGGGCTGTCACTGATTTGGCTGTCTGTTAAGCGTGATCGGGCAGACTTGAGAGTCTGCTCAATGGTGCCGGCCGCCTTGTCTTCCGAATTCGGTTTCATTGTCCCGGTATGGTATCGGTTGCTTAGCTTTCTGCGCTCAGCGCAGCAAGCTGTTCAGCCTGATATTCATTGACTAGAGGGTCAATGACCTGCTCTAAAGCACCGGCCATGACTTCATCCAGTTTGTACAGGGTGAGGTTGATACGGTGATCGGTCACGCGTCCCTGAGGGTAATTATAGGTACGAATCCGTTCCGAGCGGTCTCCGCTGCCCACCAAGCTTTTACGTTCCTGGGCAATCTCCTGTTGCTGCACTTGGCGCTGGGTGTCGTTAATTCTGGCTGCCAGCAGGGACATGGCGCGTGCGCGGTTTTTGTGTTGCGAACGTTCATCCTGGCATTCCACTACGGTACCGGTTGGCAGGTGAGTGATACGAATGGCGGAGTCGGTTTTGTTCACGTGCTGCCCACCGGCACCGGAGGCACGGAAGGTATCCACTTTTAGATCGGCCGGATTCAGTTCGATCTCTTCCAGTTCCGCGGCTTCCGGCATGATCACCACGGTGGCGGCCGAGGTATGCACGCGGCCCTGGGTTTCGGTGGCAGGGACACGCTGCACGCGATGCGCGCCGGATTCAAATTTAAGGCGTGAGTAAGCACCGTCACCGATAATGCGGGCAATGATCTCTTTGTAGCCACCGTGTTCACCTTCATGAGAGTTAATCACCTCAACCTGCCAGCGCATTTTTTCCGCATAACGGCTGTACATGCGGAACAGGTCGCCGGCAAAAATCGCGGCTTCATCTCCGCCGGTTCCGGCACGAATTTCCAAGAAGATGTTGGCATCGTCGTTTGGATCGCGCGGCAACAGCATTTTTTGCAGTTCGACTTCATATCCCTCGATCTGTTTTTCCAGTTCAGGTAATTCTTCCTGAGCCATTTCTTTCAACTCAGGATCGCCCGATCCTATCATCTCTTTAGCCTCTTCAAGATCAGATTCGGCGCTTTGAAAGGCGTTAAATGTCTCGACCACTGGCGTCAGCTGAGCGTGTTCTTTGGTCAGGGCACGGAATTTGTTCTGGTCGCTGATAATCTCAGGATCGGAGATCAATGCGTTGACCTCATCCAGTCTTTCCACTAGGTTTTGCAGTTTACTACGAATTGAATCTTTCACGGGAATACTCAAAAAAGAGGGGCGATGCCAATTGGCACCGCCTTAAGGTTTAACTAAGGTTGTTCAGAATCGTTTAACAGCAGCGTTTTGGCTGATTCGATCAGTTGGTGCTGCCCAGCCAGGCCGGCTTGATGCAGCTGCTTGGTTGGGTTATGCAGCAGTTTGTTGGTTAGTTGATTAGCGAGCTTTTTGATCACTTCTTCAGGTTGAGCGCCATTATCAAGTTGGTGTAAGGCCTGCTGCAAAGCCTGTTCTTTGATTTCCAGGCAGTGCTGACGGAAAGTTTGAATCAGCGGATTGACTTCCTGAATGGCATGAAATTGGGCCATAAAGTTTTCACTCTGCACGGAAATGATCTCTTCCGCTTCCTGCGCGGCGCTTTGACGCGATTGCTTGTTATCTTCAATGATTTCGTGCAAATCGTCGACCGTGTATAAATAGACATCTTCCAGTTCGTCAATGCTCGCTTCAATGTCACGCGGCACGGCGATATCGACCATAAACATCGGGCGGTTCTTGCGACGTTTCAAAGCCTGTTCCACTTGCGGTTTGCGCAAAATGGCCGTTGGGCTGCCGGTTGAGCCAATGACGATGTCTGCTTCGTGCAGATGGCTGTCGATCTCCGCAAGTTCAATGGCATAACCGCCAAGAGATTCTGCCAGATTATGCGCACGTTCGAGTGTGCGGTTGGCAATGATCAGCTTGCCGATATGATTCTCTTTCAGGTGGCGGGCGACCAGTTCAATGGTTTCCCCTGCACCGAGTAGCAGAGCGGTTTGCTCGGAGAGATCACCAAAAAACTGTTTGGATAGTGTTACCGCAGAAAAAGCCACTGAGACCGGGCTGGAGCCGATAGCCGTGTCAGTACGCACCTGCTTAACGGTGCGGAAAATATGCTGGAACAGGTTTTCCAGGGTGTGGTGAACGCTGTCCGCTTTGTGCGCCAGGTTGTAGGCGTCCTTAATTTGGCCAAAAATCTGCGGCTCACCCAATACCAAAGAGTTCAATCCGCTGGCGACACGCATAATATGAGTGACGGCCTTTTGATTTTGGTGTTTGTAGAGATAGGGGATGAGTGTCTTTTCCGGCAGTGCGAAGAACTGGTGTAGCCAGTCTAAAATCGCGTTTTCTGCATCCGCAGATTTGAGCGTGCAATAAATTTCGGTTCGGTTGCAAGTCGATAAGATGATACACTCTGATACGTACTGATGGCGCTTCAGCTCAGAGATCGCCTCCAAGGCTCGTTCTGAAGAAAATGAAACGGTTTCACGAATGTCGACCGGGGCCGTCTCATGATTCACGCCGAGAGTCAGTAGGTTCATAATCGTGTGGTGTACCGTGTCGAAGTTCAGATGAATTGCAACCAAAGAGGCGTAATTCTGCTAAATTATTGGGTTAATTGCAAGTTTTTGTGTGGTTTTGCCTCTTCTGTGGCCACGTAAGCCGCGCACTTTCCTCTTCTTGTTTTGGTGTTTGCAAGAGAGTGTTTTTGGATTGAAGAATAAAGCGCAAGCTCGTAATGGCATGACTTGATATGAACATGTTACGGGTGGAATAGGAACTCTTAATTAATGTATTTGAATAGTCGCACTTTGATGAATCGAATTTCCCGCGCCGTGAGCCTCAATAAAGGCGGATCTTTTTCATTTTATCGTTTGACTCTGCTCGGTTTGTTTGTACTGAGTGGTGTGACCGGCTGTACCGCTTTAAAACCACAGCCGGACCAAGAGGCGAACACAGGCGATGAAAGCCCCCCGATTATTTCTATGGTTGCCTCGGAATCAAACGGGCAAACCCAGCTTCTATTTCAAGTGTTGGCTGCAGAGGTGATGGCTGAAAAGGGCTTGGCAGGCGACGCTTTTAATACACTCTATCCATTAGCACAAAAAACACGCGATCCAGAGCTGGCGCAAAGGGTGTTTGAGCTTTCCATGGCGACCTATGATGAGCGCAGTATTGATCAGGCAACGCAGTTGTGGCTGGCGGTGGCTCCGCAAAAACCGACTCCTTGGCGTGCGGCTTATCTGATGTCGTTGCGCCAGGGAAAATGGCAGCAAGCATTTGAGCAGTGGCAGCGTTATCGTCAGGTTTCAGAAAGTAGTTTGCAGGATGATCTTTTGTCTGCGGCACAACGCGTGGTTCGAGCAGCGCAACCCGAAGCCGGCTTGGCCTTTTTTAAAAAGGTGGCTCAACAGCACCCGCAGGAGTGGCAGGCCTCTTATGGTTTAGGTTTTTTAGCCGCCCATTATCAGCAGCCCGATTTGGCCATGGCGTTTTTAGAAAAAGCCCTGTCTCAACTTGATCAAGAAAAAGAGGCTGAGCAGAAGAGCCTTTATCGGACACAAGTTTATCAGTTGCTGTCTAAGGTCTATTTGTTATTAGAGACTCCGGAAGTGGGCTTGAATAGGTTGGCAGCCTATTTAAAAGAGCATCCGCAAGACTGGCTGGTACAGGAGCGGATGGCGCGCCTTGAGGTGAGGGCGGAGCGTTATCAACAGGCAGAACAGCGTTACGACAAAATTCTGCAAGCCAATCCGGATGCGACAACGTCTCGGCTTTCATTGGCTCTGCTGCAGATGGAGTTGAATGAATTAGAGCCGGCAGAACAAAATCTGAATCAGATTGTTTCGCAGCCGGCGTATGAATCGGTTGGTTACTATTATTTAGGTGTGTTGAGTCAGGGTAAGGGGGAACTGCAAAAAGCGCTGGATTACTTTGAACGGGTTAAGGTGGCTCCCTATCAAGTCGATGCTCAACTTCATAGAGCGGAAATATTGTTCTCTCGTCAGGGGTTGGAAAGTGCACTTAATGCGGTTGACGAGATTGAGCTGAGTAATGATGAGGTTAAGTTAAAGGTCTTTCGTGCTAAAGCGATTTTTTATCGGGCCTCAAACCGTTTGGAAAACGCGATAGAAATGAACCAGCAGGCAATCCAACTGGCTCCGGAGAGTGTGGATTTGCTGTTGTCGCAATCCATTCTGCTTTATGACACCCGGCGCTTCAATGAGTATGTGCAGACTTTAAAGCGTGTGTTGGCGATAAATCCGAATGAATTGGATGCGTTGAATGCTCTGGGCTATTATTACGCCGAGCAAGGAATTGAGCTGGATGAAGCGGAGGTTTTGCTAAAGCGCGCCTTAAGGTTGGCTCCAGACAGTTATTATATTTTGGATAGCATGGGCTGGCTGTTTTACCAGAAGAAGGCGTATGCAGAAGCGGAATCATATTTAAGAAAAGCGTTGGCCAAGCGCTTGGATGAAGAGGTGGTGATGCATTTAGTCGCCACTTTGTGGAAACAGGGTAACACGGATCAGGCGACGCAGTTGTGGGCAAAATATCAAGAGCGCTTTGCAAATGATTCGAGATATCAGTCACTTATTAAACGTTTGCAAGCGGGTGAGTTTATCCGTTAAATAGCAAGTGAAATAATAAATGTGGAAGAAAAGGGATTGTGGACGAAATTTTGTAAAGAAAAAGTAAAATTTCTCTTGTCTTTTTTGAAAATAAATGGATAATACGCACCTGTCTTTAACGACACCGATATTACAGGGCTGTAGCCAAGCGGTAAGGCATCTGGTTTTGATCCAGTGTACCGCAGGTTCGAATCCTGCCAGCCCTGCCAATATCCTTCCCCGAATTCCCCAAATCATTTTGTCCTCGAACAGGAGCGCCTTTAATGGCTAACAGAAATGTCATGATTTTTGCGGGAAACGCAAATGTCAGTCTCGCAGAGAAGATTTCTCAATATCTTGATATTCCCCTTGGTAAAGCAGATGTTGGCCGTTTCAGTGATGGCGAAATCATGGTCGAAATCAAAGAATCCGTTCGTGGGCAGGATGTTTATGTTCTTCAACCAACCTGTACTCCGGAACCGGCTGTAAACCTGATGGAAATGTTGGTTATGATCGATGCGCTCAAGCGTGCATCGGCTGCGCGTATCACGGCGGTGGTCCCCTATTACGGTTTTGCTCGTCAGGATCGTCGGCCACACTCTGCTCGTGTGCCGATTACAGCACGCTTGTCGGCCGATATGATTACCGTTGCCGGTGCGCACCGTGTAATCACCGTGGACCTGCACTCGGACCAGATTCAAGGCTTCTTTGATATTCCGGTGGATAATATTTACGGTTCCCCGCTGTTGGTTGAAGATATGCAGAAGAACTGTGATCTGGACAATATTACCATTGTGTCCCCTGATATGGGTGGGGTGGTCCGTGCGCGTGCCGTGGCTAAAGCGATTGACGCAGATATGGCGATCATTGATAAGCGTCGTCCAAAGGCGAATGTGGCGCAGATCATGAATATCATTGGTGATATCGAAGGGCGTGACTGTATCATTATTGATGACATGGTTGATACCGCCGGCACACTGTGTAAAGCCGCCAAGGCTTTGGTTGACCGCGGTGCCAAAAGTGTTTCCGCCTATGTCGTGCATGCTGTATTGTCCGGACCTGCCGTTGAAAACATCAGTAACTCGGTTTTGAAAGAGTTGGTGGTGACCGATTCCATTCCGGCGACTGCTGAAGCCATGGCATGTGAGAAGATTCGCCGTGTGACCATTGCCAATATGTTGGGTGAGACAATCCGTCGTGTACACCAAGAAGAGTCGGTAACGGCACTGATGCACGAATAGTTCATAAAGTGATTATGCCGTTTAAAACGCCCCTTTTGGGGCGTTTTTTGTTTATGCAGCCGGGTCAAAGGTTTTGAACAGGCCTGGGTGGTTTGTTTTTAGAAGTGATTGAAAATTCACACGAAAAAGTGGAAAAACGCTTTTTTTTGAGTATAATTCTCGCTTCTCTCGTGTTTGGTCGCGAACACGGGTTCTTATGGAATAGATTATCTCGTCGGCGCCACTTTAGGCGTTTGCTTTAAGGTAATCGAATATTGGAGATAGAAAAATGGCCCAAAATTGGACAGCAGAAATCCGTTCGCAAGAAGGGAAAGGTGCGAGCCGCCGCCTTCGTCGCGAGGGTAAAGTACCAGGTATCATCTATGGTGCTGACAAAGATGCCGTATCGGTAGCATTCGAATCAAACTTCATTAAGCACGCTTTTGAAAACGTGGATCTGTTCAACACTGTTTTGACCATCGATGTCAAGGGTGGAGAAACAGAGAGCTGTGTTGTAAAAGATATGCAACGTCATCCTGCGACAGGTGAAGTGTCTCACATTGACTTGCAGCGTGCAGACGAGAAGAGCATGCTTACTAAGCGCGTACCATTTGTATTTACTGGTAAGAACGTTGCGCCTGGTGTGAAAATGGGTGGAATGATGACCATTCTTCAACCGACTGTTGAAGTTCGTTGTTTGGCGAAAAACCTGCCCACTTCAATCACGGTTGATGTTTCTAAAATGGAAGCGGGTACAAGCCTACGTTTGTCTGACCTGGCGTTGCCTGAAGGTGTAAGCATTACGGCACTTTCACACGGTAACACGGATTACGACCAAGCGGTTGTAAACATCAGTAAGCCAAAACGTAAAGGTTAATAAACCTGCCGAATCTTTGAGCATTCAGGATTCGGCTGATTTATTCCTGATTTGAGAGCCGGTGTTATGTCATCTGTGAAGTTAATTGTTGGTCTGGGGAATCCGGGAGACAAGTACGAGCAGACTCGACATAACGCCGGTTTTTGGTTTGTGGACGAAGTAGCTAGGCAGTTTGGTGTAGTATTTCGTCCAGAAAGCAAATTTCTCGGCGAAGCCGTGCGTGTGCAATCCAATGGTGCGGATTTTTGGTTGCTTAAGCCGGCGACCTTTATGAATCGAAGCGGCCAGTCTATTCAGGCTTTGGCCAATTTTTACAAAATTCCGGTCGAATCGATTCTGGTGGTTCATGATGAACTTGATTTGGAGCCCGGGGTCGCCAAATTGAAAGTCGGCGGCGGTCATGGAGGGCATAACGGCTTGCGCGATACCATTGCGGCGATGGGTAACCGTTTTGCCCGTTTGCGTTTGGGGATCGGGCACCCGGGACATCGTGACCAGGTTGTCGATTATGTTCTCAAGGCACCTTCTAAAATTGATCGCCAAAAAATCGATGAAGCGAGCTATGAAGCGACGCGTGTTTTGCCTGCGTTGCTGAAAGGCGACTTGCAGCAGGCGATGCAAGAACTGCATACGCGAAGCTGATCGCTTCACTTAATACACTTCAAATAAGCTCACACTAGGTTCAGGAGTATAGAATGGGATTTAAATGTGGAATCGTGGGTTTGCCTAATGTGGGTAAATCGACTCTGTTTAATGCATTGACCAATGCCGGCATTGAGTCGGCAAATTACCCGTTCTGTACGATCGAACCGAATGTCGGTGTGGTGCCTGTTCCAGACCCGCGTTTGCAAGCCTTGGCGGACATTGTCAAGCCTGAACGGGTTTTGCCAACCACGATGGAGTTTGTGGATATTGCCGGCCTGGTAGAAGGCGCTTCCAAGGGAGAGGGGCTTGGCAACAAGTTCTTGGCTAATATTCGCGAAACCGATGCCATTGCCCAGGTGGTGCGCTGTTTTGATAATGACGATATTGTGCACGTGGCAGGTAAGGTCGATCCGTTGACGGATATTGAAATCATCAATACCGAATTGGTATTGGCGGATATGGAGTCTTTGGAAAAAGCGGTGCAAAAAGTGCAGCGAGTGGCTAAAAGCGGCGACAAAAGCGCATTGGCACGCATGGCGGTTCTGGAGAAGGTGCTTAAAGAAGTGGAGCAAGGTACTCTGGTGCGCATGATTGAGCTCAGCGATGACGATAAGAAAGTGTTGGTCGATCTGCACCTGTTAACCATTAAGCCAATGATGTATATCGCTAACGTCAATGAAGATGGTTTTGAAAATAACCCTTATCTGGATGCGGTCACCGAGTTGGCAGAAAAGCAGGGGGCCATTGTGGTACCGGTGTGTGCCGCCATTGAATCGGAAATTGCCGAATTGGATGATGAGGATAAAGAAGCCTTTTTGGAAGAGATGGGGCAGGAAGAGCCTGGGCTGAATCGCGTGATTCGTGCCGGGTTTGAACTGCTGGGTCTGCAAACTTACTTTACTGCGGGTGTCAAAGAGGTTCGTGCGTGGACGGTGCGCAAAGGCGCAACAGCACCGCAGGCGGCCGGTGTCATCCACACCGATTTTGAAAAAGGCTTTATCCGTGCCGAAGTGACCGCTTACGAAGATTTTATCGAGCATAACGGCGATGCCGGTGCAAAAGCCGCCGGTAAACAGCGCTTGGAAGGAAAGGAGTACATCGTCCAGGATGGCGATGTCATGCACTTCCGTTTTAATGTGTAATCGAATTTAGTTACATATTACAAATTAAAACCGAACAGGCCTGGTCAGAATGATTTCTACCAGGCCTGTTCGGTTTATGCGGAATGAAAAATAAATCGTGCTAACTCATTGAAACATCAAAAACTAATCGGTATAATTCCACCTCTCGTTAATCCTTCCCCTTATTGCCCGTTAAACAGTAAGTGGATTTTGTTCAAAACGCTTTCCCAGCGCCGAGATCAAAATCTTATGGATTTGGATTATTTATTATTTTTAGGAACAAATCATGAAAACATTTGTTGCAAAACCAGCTGAAATCAAACGTGACTGGTATGTAGTGGACGCTGAAGGTAAAACTTTGGGTCGTTTAGCGGCTGAAATTGCTTCACGTCTACGTGGTAAGCATAAGCCTGAATATACTCCGCATGCGGACTGCGGTGATTACATCGTTGTGATCAATGCAGAAAAAGTGGCGGTAACTGGTAACAAACGTTCAGACAAAATGTACCACCACCATACTGGGTATGTAGGTCATTTGAAATCAACTAACTTTGAAAAGTTGATCGATAAAGCCCCGCAGCGTCCAATTGAGTTTGCAGTAAAAGGAATGTTGCCTAAAGGTCCTCTAGGGCGTGCAATGTTTAAAAAACTGAAAGTGTATGCGGGGACTGAACACCCACATACGGCACAACAACCTAAAGCACTTGAGTTGTAAGAGGAATTAGAACATGGCAACAGAACAATACTACGGAACAGGACGTCGTAAAAGCTCAGTCGCTCGCGTTTTCTTGCGTGCCGGATCTGGAAAAATGACTGTAAACGGTCGCGATATCAAAGAATACTTTGCTCGTGAAACCGATTTGATGGTCATCAACCAGCCTTTGGAAGCGACTGAAAACCTAGAAAAGTTTGACGCTTTCATTACTGTGACGGGTGGTGGAACAACGGGTCAGGCCGGTGCAGTGCGTCACGGTATTTCTCGTGCCTTGGTTGCATACGAAGAAGGTAACCGTTCGGCGTTGCGTGCTCGCGGTCTGTTGACGCGTGATGCTCGTCAGGTTGAGCGTAAAAAAGTCGGTCTTCGCAAAGCGCGTCGTCGCCCGCAGTTCTCAAAACGTTAATATTTTATATATTCACGTGTTTGGAACAGAAAACCCGCCTTGTGCGGGTTTTTGTTTTATAATCAATCAAAAGTTCTTAATGGAAGGAGTTTGCAATGTCAGCGGTTATTTATGATACGCATGGATTTGTAAAAAAACTTAAAGCCGTCGGTTTTACTGAGGAGCAGGCTGAGGTTATTGCTGAAGAACAGAAAGTCTTGATTGATGAGCATCTTGCAACAAAAAGAGATTTAAAAGAGTTGGAACAAAGTTTGGTTATTAAATTAGGCGGTATGTTGATTGTTGCCATTACTGTGCTTTCGGTTTTGATGAAGATTTTATAAAGACTCGTCGTTAACTGTAAAACCCGCCTTGTGCGGGTTTTTTTATGCCTGAAAATCCCACAGTAGATCAAAGTCTACAATTCAATTTAATCTCTGTTTGTAAGTATTTGAAAACTTGATTTTAATCAAATGCATTAGAGGGAAGTGAATAAAATCAGTGTTGCAAAAAAACAACACTGTTTAATTTTGTCGTTTTTTTGCAAAAAAATGTTGCGACCCCTAATCTAATCCAATATAGTCACCTTCAAGTTCACGACAAGGTGAACAGGTTTAACTAACTTATTTAAGGATTCAAGCATGAAAAAGAACATTATTGCTCTAGCAATCGCTTCTGCAGTTGCAGCTCCTGTAGCTATGGCTGACGCTCCAACTGTTTACGGTCAAATCAATATGGCTGTTGAACAAATGGATGTAAAAAACAATGACGCAGCTTCTGGTACTGAAGTAAATTCACGTGCATCACGAGTTGGTATTAAAGGGTCTGAAGACCTAGGTAACGGTTTGAAGGCGGTTTATAAGGTTGAATTCGAAGTTCAAATTGACAACGGTGATACTTTGAAAAACCGTAACCAATACGTTGGTCTAGCAGGCGGTTTCGGTACTGTGTTGATGGGTCGTCATGACACCCCAACTAAAATGATCCAAGGTAAAGATCTTTTTAACGATGCTTCACTGGCTGATAATAAGCCTATGGCAGGTGGTCTAGGTGCTTTTGGAAACGGTATGGAAAACCGTCGTTCTAACGTTTTAGCATACGTTTCTCCAGAGTTCGGTGGAGTTAAATTGATCGCTGCAGCGGTTCCTTCTGAAGGTACTGCGACTGGTGATGAGTCTTCTCTAACTGATCTATATTCTGTGGCATTGACTTACGGTTCAGCGAAGAAAGGTCTTTATCTAGCAGCAGGTATGGACCAAGCTGCAGATGATTTTGCTGGAGCTGATGCTACTCATGTTCGCGTAGTTGCTCAGTATGCAGCTAATGGTTTGATTGCTAATGCTATGTACCAAGATTTTGGTGGTGACTTGATTGACGACGGAGTACAAGGTGGTACTAACGTCCAAGCTAACTTGGGTTACAAAATGGGTAATATCATGCCTAAGGCCAAGATCTCTTCTGTAGATCGTGACGCTGGTGAAGATTCAACCAACTACGCTCTAGGTTTGAATTACTCTTTCGGCAAGAAGACAACTGGATATGTTGAGTATGCTTCTATCGAAAATGCTGGTGGTGTAGATGACGCTAATACTACTGCAGTTTCTGTAGGTATGGTTCACAAGTTCTAATCAATTGCTGTCGTAAGGCAGTTTGATTAAGCTTTGAGCGAAAGCCCCGTCTGGTTCCAGGCGGGGCTTTTTTATTGTGTGAAAATTCTCTATTCCATTATTGTTTAATCGGGCTTTAAGCACGTTATACTTTGTCATAAAGATTTCACATTATTACCATAAGTAAATTAAGGGTAGAAAAATGCAAAGAAGTTGTCAGCCTTGTACTGCGTGTTGCGATGGCTGGGTGCAGATTAAAGTAAAAGGCTGTGAGGCCTATCCGGGACATCCATGTCCACACAGTACGGGGCAAGGGTGTGATGATTATGAGAACCGTCCAGTAAACCCTTGCCAGCAATTTGAGTGTGCTTGGGTAAAACAAGACTCACACCTGCCGGATGACTTCCGTCCTAATGAGTGCGGTGCTTTGGTCATAGACGGAGTTTTACAGTGGCAGGGGTTAACGGTTGATCTTGCTGTACCTGTGGGTCGAGAGATACCTGAAAAGACACTTGAATGGCTGATGCAATTTGCTGAACAGAATATGCGTCCGTTGATATATCAGCAGCAAGACCCCAGTTCTCTAGTGTTGGAAAAAAATCCACTTACACTTGCTTACGGTCCGCCCGCCTTTCAGCAATGGGTGTTGCAACAACAGCAAAAAGGCATAAGTTTATGGTAGCTCAACAAAAATCCCACTTTCGTGGGATTTTTACTTTTGACCTGTTTGATCTATACTAAAACTCTCGAAATGAATTTCGAAACTAGGAACGCCTAATGCCCATCCGCAAAAACCAAAACGGCTTTGTCCTGTTATTAGTGATTATCGTTGTCGCGATTATTGCGTTTTTATGGCTGTCAACTCAGCAGGGGAGTCTGTTGTCGGCCTTTAAAAACGAGCAGCTTGATCAGGATATGAGTGAGTTGGAAGAGGTTAAGCGGCATTTGCTTGAGTTTGCGGTACTGCAGCCAGAAGTGTTCTTAACTGATACAACGGGTGTTATGCAAAGTAATGAACAGGTGCCGTCACCAGGCTATTTTCCTTGTCCGGATTTGGATGGTAATGGCGAAACAACGGGCGGGGAGTCCAGTTGTGGAAATCCATTTAATCCAGCTGCATGGGTTGATGGGGTCACGGCGACAGGTTTTGTACCCAGTCCTGCTGTTGGCGTTGGGTATGTGCCCGGCTATATTTCTACCCGCAATATCTATTTTGGCCCTTCGGGGCGCTATTTTTATTTCTTGGACGAACGCTTCAGCACGCAGAATCCTAATTATGTGAATGGGACTTTGTTGCGGTATGCGCCATTGAACCATGATCAATTTGTTGGTGATCCGGCCACTGCCACTAATAGTCTTGACCCTTTCGATCCGCTTCTCACTCTTAATGGTGTTTCTGGTTACATTGCGTTAATTATTGATGCCGGTGCAGATGGTTTGGATGCAGAAAATGCGAACGGGGATAATATTTTTGTGTCCGGTACCAATGATCTCAGTGAGTCGGAGTATGCGGATAAGATTATAGGCATTTCGTTTGAAGAGTGGGTCAGTTTGGTGGCACGCCGAGTCTGTGCGGAAACAGGCCGCTATAGCGGGGCGGATGTGTCCGGCGATTATACGGATATCGTGACAACCAAGCATTGGTTTAATCAATATGATGGCGATTCGTTAAGTGCGGACTACAATCCTGGTGGCGGCGATTGGCGGAACTGGGGGCGTTGTCCATGAATTGGCTTAACAGAGATAAACAACGTGGATTTTCGCTGATTGAGATTGCGATTGGTCTGTTAGTTCTTGGGTTGTTGATAGGCAGTTTTAGCGGAGTGTTCAAGTTGTTCTTCGATAGTAATCATAAACTCGAAGAACAGGTGAATATGGAGCGCATTGAAAAGTCATTGAATACGTTTTTACTGGTGAATTCGTATATTCCTTGTCCGGATACGGATGGTGATGGCCATGAAGATCGGAATACGGTCTCTGGAATTGAAGTGTGTGCGGACCGTGAGGGTGCCTTGCCCTTTAATGATTTGGGCGTTGAAGAAAATGATGCCTGGGGGAATCCATATTACTATCGGGTGCATCAGCGGGCAGAAAGTGCCACCTATGTGAATGATATTTGTGAGCCAGCCAGTGTATTGGGGCGTTCCGGACCTAGAAGCAAAGCGGATTTGTGGATGTGTCCAGAAACCAACTTATACTATTGTGCCGATATCAGTTCAGCGCAAAACTGCAATACGGCGTGTTCTGTGGCCTGTACCAATACCACTGATCCTAGACCAGCAACGAACACGACATTACCTCCTTTTTTCCATCTGGTGACACCGCCTTATGGCAGTGTTCCCGGCAGTTACAATTTAACCGTAACGGGTGAAGATGGTGTTCAGAAAGGTGAAGGCGTGGTTGCCGTAGTCGTTTCTTGGGGGGCGAATGGGGGAACGGTTAATCGTGATGCTTGTTCAGGCGGAACAGTAAGTGAAGAAGAAAACTGCGATGATGATCGTAATTTTATTGATACACAAACAGGCGAAAATCGAGATTTTCTCGCCTGGGTGACGGTTAATCAGGCCAAAACGGCTATTATTCTTACCGGAGAGTTAAGATGAATATTGTAAACAGAATGCAAAAAGGGTTTACCCTGATTGAAATAGCCATTGTCCTGGCTATTTTAGGAATTTTGTTCGGTGCCGGGTTCACGGGGTTGGGCGCTTATATGGATAACGCTAATCAGGCGCACACCATGGGGAACCTGAAAGTAACCAAACGCGCTTTACTGGACTTTGTGATGGTCAATAAATATATGCCCTGCCCGGATACCGATACACCGGCGGATGGAAAGGAAAACAGAGCCGCCGATCAGAGCTGTTCTGGTAGTGTGGGAACGGTGCCGTTCGATGATATCGGATTGGGCGCGGCTGTTACCAGTGACGATTGGGGTAATTTATTTGGTTATGGGGTTAATACCAATGTGGTTAATGTGGCCGATATTGGAGATTCGACGGATTCTGCCAGTTATTTTGGTAATCAGAGTCCCCCCGTGTTTACGCTGCAAACTCCGCCGACAACGGATAACCCTTTGGTTCCCGAAAGTTATACGGTATGTAAGAAAGACACAAATGCCTGTGATGCGGCCACAGCCAGTCATGTTGAAGTCAGTGCTATTCCTGCCGTGATAGTGGCGTTTAATGAGAATGGCAGCGCTACAAGTCTGCTGGGGTGTAACGGTGGTGACCGCGGGGTGCGCGAGACCGAAAACTGTAACGCCGATCTGCTGTTGTGGAAAGGCCGATTTGATAATGATGAATATGATGATCAAATGGTCACCATTTCCGGTTATGAAATCAAGCAGCAAATTACGTGGGGAGACTATTCGTTAGGGCCACCACCTCCGAGTGAATACGAGGATTATGAAGTGATTATCCGCCGCGATGTGGATTCTGCCAATGATTTAAACGTGGGGACTGGAGAAGATAACTCGTTCTATATCGATACCAATGATGCCGGTGAGGGTGGGAACCTTAATGCCAATGTTCAACTGAAAGACGGTGATGACCGCTTGAAAATCGTTGGTAATATCAAAGCCGATGGTAATGCCGATATGGGCGCTGATAATGATGAGTTGATTGTATTAGGTTCTATTTTATTGCGCGGTCAGGCGACCTTGGGCGACGGTGATGACACCAGTATTATTGGCGGGGGTGTTAATGGTGAGATTGATGCCGGATTTGGTGGAGATACCGTGATTATCAAAGGGGACGTCACTTCGACTGGCCAGGTGCTTATGAATAAGGATGATGATGACTTGTATCTTTACGGTGACTTGGTTGGAGGGACATTAGATGGTGGAACCGGTACTGATACCCTTCATACACCGAAGACAGCAGCTGAATGGGCTCAAATGTTGACCGACTTCGGTGGGACGGTTACAGGGTTTGAAAACATGGATTATGAATATGTCATTCCGTCTGAGTAAAGAGTCCTTTGGAGAATCAAAGTGATTCAGATCTTGGTTGTGGATGATGATGATGCGCTCAGAGGCATGTTGGCCTTTGGGCTGGAATTTGAAGGCTATAAAATTATGGAGGCGTCTTCCAGAAAAGAGGCGCTTTCATTACTCGCTAGCCAGCCTTTTCAAGTAGTGGTTTTGGATATGGGGATGCCGCCCCATGAGCATACGCCGGACGAAGGGTTGGCCGTGCTCAAATGGCTTGAAGACAACCAACCTCAAATTAAAACTCTGGTGCTCACCGGTCAAAATGCGGAATCTACTTCTTACCTGGCGCTTAAGCAGGGTGCATTCGATTTTTTAGAAAAGCCTATTTCCAGCCGCGCTCTCTTGCAGGCGGTGCAGCGCGCCGTACTCTTTTACGAACAGGCGCAAAAGCTCAAAGAGCAGGAAGGGGTGCAAAAAGTCGAAATTGATGCAACGCTCGGAGAAGGGGTTAAATCAATTCGCAATCAAGCGGAGGAAAAGCTGCTAAAGCAGGTATTGGCCGATACCGATTTCAATGTGCACGAAACGGCAAGACGTTTGGGCATCAAGCGTGAAAATGTCTATTATCTGATTAAAAAATACCAACTTCAGCGGGACGTCTCATAAACCAAGCGCTGCACTTTCAATGAATTGATTTGGCGGGTTTTGAACAGGCCTGTTTAAATTAAGTTCGATTTCTGTCTTTCAATTGCTCTTATTGTGTAAAGGATAGCTATGGATCTGTTTGCCGACTGGATGGCATTAAGTTTTGTGACGTTTGGCTTAAGTCTTTTGGCGGTCGCTTATTATGTCCATAGGCAGGCGACCCGTTTAAGAAAAACCGTCGCGCGACTGTATGAGTTAAATCAGCAATTGGGACGTGATGCGTTGGATTTTTTTGAACAGGCCTGGCCAGTCCTGCAGCAAGCCGGCCTTTTAAGCTTAAAAGCGGATATTGATTGGTTTGGAGAACATCGCTATCAGGTGTTTGGCAAGGTGTTTGATGTTGGCAGTTGTCAGCATTTTCAAATTGATCGGGATGACATGCATTTTAAACTCACGCTCTGTTTGCCTAAATACAGTGGAGAACGTTTAAACTGGCTTGAATTGGTGGTGAATACTTACATCCAAATTTTGCAGCAAGACATAGAACATAAACATGCAGAGATTCTGGTATCGCAAAAACGTTTAGAGCGTTATCAGATGTTTGTGCAGCATGAGGTTAAAAACATTGCCCAGTTTATTCAACTGTTAAGCGAGCAGATCGCTCCCCTGGAGTCCGCTGAGGATAAATTGCGGCTGATGGAGCGTTTGCAAAAAACCTTGCCCTTAATGGCCGAGAGAGCGGCGAATGCGGTTCGTCAAATGAAACAGCCGTTGTCCGAATTTTATGCTTCCAGTGCGGTCGAGTTAAATGAGTTGATTGAAGAAGTTCTGTTTTTGTATCAGCTGCAAGCTCAGGTCGAAGGGTGGGGTCGGGTGCAGATTGCGCGTAATGTGTTGTTAGAAGTGTTTAAAAATATTTTAGGGAATTATCGCGATCACCCGGTGGGGGAATGCCCGTTAGCGATTCAGATTGAAGACCGTGGCAGTGAAGGCGCGACGGTGACCATTCGAAGCTGCCTGCAAACTCAAAATGAGGCTTTGAAGCCCGAACGCATGTTTGAACCGTTTTGGACCACCAGTGAAAGCGGCATGGGGTTGGGGCTGTTTTTAACCCGTGAGCTGTTAAAGCAGGTAGGCAGTGAAATCGAATTCCACCAGCAGGGCAATCAGGTAAGTTTTGAATTGCATTTGAATAATATTCCGGCGCTTAAATGATCCATATCAATTTGTGACCATGAAAAGAGGAGTAAAAAACTTTTACTCTTTTTTTGCCAAAAAAGCGTTGCTAAGATGAAACCACCTAAACAAAGGTGCTTCTTAACTTAAATGAGGAAAGAGTCATGAAGAATATGGAAACGCAAACTCGTTTGCAAAATCAAAAAGGTTTTACCTTGGTGGAAATCGCCATTGTACTGGTGATCATCGGGCTATTGCTGGGTGGTGTACTGAAAGGTCAGGAAATGATCAATGCAGCAAAAATTAAAAACGATACAGATACGTTAAAAGCCTTGCAGGCTTCAGCTTATGCCTATAGGGATCGAGCTGGTTTTTATCCTGGAACACTAAGATCAGCGAATCCGACCAATAACGCTTTGAATGGCATTGAAATTCAAGCTGATGTATCAGATGCCGGGTCTGCGAATACGACAGCGGATAATTTATTTTTTGGTGATTTAGCTAATGAAGGTTTTATCAAGTCACCAAATTTTGCTCCAGAAGTGGATGATGGTGGTGCCGTTTTGGTCGGTTATGGAACTGGTGCTCAAACGCCGGTCTGGGCGACGACTGATTTTACGACTGCGCCAACCCTAGAAGATAACAAAAACTATGTCTGTTTGTCTTACTCAACTGCAACAGATAATGCCGAGGCAATTGCAGTGGGTATGGATATTAAGCTGGATGATGGTGTGGCTAATACAGGTATTGTCCGTTATTCCTCAGATCCGGCAGGTGGAGCTAATATCTGTCTAGAAATCTGAACTTTATAAAAAGTTAGAAAGATTTTGAAAACCCGCCAAATGGCGGGTTTTTTGTTTTTAGGCATTTTAAAGACTCTGTGTTAGAATACGCGCCCTTGAATTTTTTGTTTTTTACAATATATTCAGCTACATAGCTTTTAATTAACGGGTGGAAATACCCGAACGGCGCGGAAACTCTATGTCTCAAGATCTGTCTTCATCATCGTCACACACTGCTTCTGACTCTTCAGGGCACCATTCCCCGTTTACCGGCGGGTTGCATGTGATCACCTACGGCTGTCAAATGAACGAGTATGACTCGGACAAAATGGCGAGCCTGCTGGAAAAAACCCACGGTTTAAAGTTGGTGGACGAGCCGGAAGAGGCGGACGTGGTGTTAATGAATACCTGTTCGGTGCGTGAAAAAGCGCAGGAAAAAGTGTTCTCCGAATTGGGGCGCTGGGTGAAGTGGAAGCAGGAAAAGCCGAACCGCGTCATTGGCGTCGGTGGTTGCGTGGCTTCACAAGAGGGCGAGGTGATCCGCCAGCGTGCCCCGGGCGTGGATGTGATTTTCGGGCCGCAAACGTTGCACCGTCTGCCGGCGATGATTGATGAAGCCTTGGCAATGCGTGGTGACGACACGATTAAAAAGAAAAAAGCGGTGATTGACATCTCCTTCCCGGAGATCGAGAAATTCGACAATCTGCCGGAGCCGGAAGTCAATGGCGTGTCGGCGATGGTGTCGGTGATGGAAGGCTGTTCCAAATACTGTACCTTCTGCGTGGTGCCGTACACCCGCGGTGAAGAGGTCAGTCGTCCGTTTGAAGATGTTATGGCCGAAATCCGCGCTTTGGCCGAGCAAGGGGTGCGTGAGGTCAACCTGCTTGGCCAGAACGTGAATGCGTACCGCGGCGAAATGGCCGACGGTGAAATCGCCGATTTGGCGGTGTTGATGCATGCGGTGCGTGCGGTGCCGGGTATCGACCGTATTCGCTTCACCACCTCGCACCCGAATGAGATGACGCAGAGCATTATTGACTGCTATGCGGAAATTCCGGAACTGGTGTCGCATTTGCATCTGCCGATTCAGTCGGGATCGGATCGCGTATTGGCGTTAATGAAGCGCAATCATATGGCAATCGAATACAAGTCAACGATTCGTAAGATCCGTGCTTTACGTCCAAACTTAAGTTTGTCCGGCGATTTTATTGTCGGTTTCCCCGGTGAAACCTGTGATGATTTCAAGGAAACCTTAAAGCTGGTTGAAGAGTTGAAGTACGACCGCTCTTTCAGCTTTATCTACAGTGCTCGCCCAGGCACGCCGGCGGCCAGTCTGCCGGATGACGAGCCGATGGAAAAGAAAAAACGCCGCTTGTACGCGTTGCAGGAGTTGTTGAACAAGCAGACCCAAGAGTTCAGCGAGCGTTTGGTCGGCACGGTGCAGCGTATTTTGGTGGAGCGTTTGTCGCGTAATGCGTTTAACGAAGTCGCAGGGCGCACCGAATGTAACCGTGTGGTCAATTTTGAGGGGTCACCGGAGTTAATCGGACAGTTTGTGGATGTCGAAATCACCGAGGCGTTTAAAAACTCCTTGCGTGGGCGATTGGTGGCGACCCCTGAGGCGGATACTCATGTTCCAATGCAGTATCATGCATTGTAAGTTTCGCATTGTAATCTGAATTTAATCGGTTCATAATCGTTAAGGAACCTCCGGCGTGCCGTTAACAATAATGAGCAATGCTGAGCGTCATTGAATTTTCATAGAAACGTTATTATTCACTGTAATAATAACGTTTTTACTTTAATGTTCTGAGAATCACATTTGTCTGTACTACATACAATCCAGTTTCATCTTTATCCAGAGGATAATGAACGTCTGCAAAACTTTTTAGGTTGGCATAACGAACACCTTGAGCAAATTGAATTGCGCATGGGGGTGGAAGTGAACAGCCGGGGGTTTCAGGTTTCAGTGACCGGGCCGGATGACCGGCCGGTGCGTGCCGAGCAGGTGATTCGCGATCTGTATGACGAAGCCGGCAGTGTGACTTTGGAGCCAGAGCATGTCCATTTAGCGTTACACAACTTGGGATTGGATGAACCTCAGACGTTGACTGTGGATCAACAGCTGATTAAAACGCGCCGTAAAGTGATTAAAACGCGGAATGCGAACCAGGCACAGTATGTGCAGTCGATCGCGGAGCATGACATTAATTTTGGTATCGGCCCAGCTGGAACGGGTAAAACCTATTTGGCCGTGGCGTGTGCGGTAGAGGCTTTGGAGAGTGAGCGCGTTCGCCGCATTATTTTGACGCGACCGGCGGTGGAAGCGGGGGAAAAACTCGGTTTTTTGCCGGGTGATCTGAGTCAGAAAGTAGACCCTTATTTACGTCCGTTGTTTGATGCCCTGTTTGAAATGCTGGGGTTTGAAACCGTAGAACGATTGATCGAAAAAAATGTCATTGAAGTCGCGCCTTTGGCGTTTATGCGTGGTCGAACCTTGAATGAAGCGTTTATCATTCTGGATGAAGCGCAAAATACCACGGTCGAGCAGATGAAAATGTTTTTGACGCGTATGGGCTTTTCGTCAACGGCGGTGATTACCGGGGATATTACCCAGTGTGATTTGCCTAAGCACCAAAAATCGGGTTTACGCCACGTGATCGAGGTGCTCGAAGGGGTGGACGACATCGGATTTACGTTTTATCAGGCCAAAGATGTGGTGCGCCACGCTTTAGTGCAAAAAATTGTCAAAGCCTATGATCAGTATGACCGCCAGCAGGCCGCTGGCAAACGTTCTGAATAAGGCTAAACTCAAGTGCTCAAATCATCCGTGCAGTCGGGAGGCGTTATGGTCGAGGTAGAATTGCAGTGGGCAGTAGATCCCCAAACGATTCCAACACAAACGCAATGTGAACAATGGGTTCAAGCCGCATTGGTGGGTGAAGCCGCCGGCGAAGCCAATGAGTTGACGATTCGTATTGTCGATGCCGAAGAAAGCCAAACGCTGAATCGTGATTACCGAGGCAAAGACAAACCCACCAACGTGCTTTCGTTTGAATTTGAAAACCCACCAGGCCTGCTCGATTTAGGCGAGGCCTTGCCTTATTTGGGGGATTTGGTCATTTGCGCTGAAGTGGTTGAAAAAGAGGCGCAAGAACAGGGAAAAACGCTCGAAGAACACTGGGCGCACATGATTGTCCATGGCACCTTGCATTTGCAAGGCTATGACCATATAGAAGATGACGAGGCCGAAGAGATGGAAGCGCTTGAAGTCGAAATTCTCGAAGGCTTGGGATACGAAAACCCTTATCGTAACGATGAAAATTGAGCCGGTCTGTTTTTGTGATTGCAGAACCGTGCGGCTTTAAAATGAATTTTTTCAATATAGGTAACAACAACTAATGAGTGACAGTAGTAGCGGCTCTTCGTGGTTAGAGCGCCTGGGTAAAATATTTTCAGGCGAACCGGAGAGCCGGGAAGATCTCTTGGAGATGATTAAAGAGGCCCAGAGTCAGGGCGTCATCGATTCCGATGCGCAGGTCATGATTGAAGGGGTTCTTAATGTGTCGGAAGCGCGTGTGCGCGACATTATGATTCCAAGGATGCAAATCGAGGTGGTGGATGCGTCCGAATCTCTGGAAGTGATTTTAGAGAATATGCTCACCACATCCCACTCACGTTATCCGGTGATCGAAGGCTCTCAAGGTGGCCGGATTGTCGGGGTGCTGTTGGCAAAAGACGTATTTCGTGCCGTGGTAAAAGGCGAGCTGACTTCTAAAGAGGAGTTAGAAGCTATTTATCGCCAACCGACGTTTGTACCGGAAAGTAAACGCCTGAATATGCTGCTGCATGATTTTAAGGCCAGCCGTAATCATATGGCATTGGTGGTAGACGAGTATGGTGAGTTGGCCGGCCTGGTCACCATTGAAGATGTGCTGGAGCAGATTGTGGGTGACATTGCTGACGAGCACGATGTGGAAGAAGACAGCACCATTCAAAAACATGTCGGTGGGGCTTTTACGGTGCAAGCCATTACTTCACTGGATGAATTCAACGCCTTTTTCCATGTTGAATTGCCAATGGAAAAAAGCGAAACCATTGGTGGGCTTTTGGCACTGGAGTTGGGGCATGTTCCTGTGGAAGGCGAAGAGATTGAACTCTACGGCCTTCACTTCAAAGTCCTAAAGGCGACGGAACGCCGTGCGGAGCTCTTCCAAGTGAAGCCGTTGGAGGCATCCAGCGAGTTAGCCGAGCTGGAGGCGGTGTAATTGAAGACGAAGGTTTTCAAAGCGCTCACTTCGCTTGTGCCCGGAAAAATGCACCTCGCCGCCCTGATTCTCGGGGCGGTGTCTGTCTTGGCGTTTGCGCCATTTGATTTTTCGCCATTGATTTTGCTGACGCTAGCGGGTCTGTTTTGGCTCTGGCTGCAATCCGAGTCGCGTTGGGACGGATTTAAGCTAGGGCTCTGGTTTGGGTTAGGCTTGTTCGGTGTTGGGGTCAGTTGGCTGTTTTCCAGTATGTATTTCTATTCCGGCGTGCATCTGGTTCTGTCGGCATTGGCGACCTTTATATTCGTTCTGTTTCTATCGCTCTATGTGGGATTGGCCGGGTTTCTGGCCCACTACTTCAAAGATGAAAACCGGACAGGCCTGATGTTGTTTGTGCTCTTCCCGGCCATCTGGGTGTTAACGGAACTGTTGCGTGGCACCCTGTTCGGCGGTTTTCCATTTTTACAAATCGGTTTAACTCATGTGGATACTTGGCTAGCGGGCTATGCACCGCTGTTGGGTGTGCTGGGCGTCAGTTGGATGGTCGCGATCAGTGCCGGATTGCTGTTATGGTTTGTTCAGCAGCGTTCATGGTTGGGGCCGAGTCTGCTGCTTTGCTTGGTTTGGTCGTTTGGTGGACTGTTGCAAAAAATTGAGTGGGTTCAGCCCGCCGGAGAGCCGATTGATGTCGCTCTGGTGCAGGGTAATGTACCTCAAGAGAAAAAATGGCAAAAGAAAGAGTTTTATCCCACCCTGGAAGCCTATGTCTCCATGACCAAGCAGAACATGGATGCCGATCTCGTGGTATGGCCGGAAACGGCGATTCCGACCTATTACGATGTGGTGGAAAAAGGGGCGTTGTATACGTTTATTAAAGACGCCAAACTGCTTAATACCGATATTTTGGTCGGGGTAATTGCCGGTTCCACCGATGAGGAAGGGCAGGATCACTATTACAATGCGCTGGTGAATCTGCGTCACCCTGAAGAGCGCTATTACAAGACACATTTGGTCCCGTTTAGTGAATTTTTTCCGTTTCATGCGCTGTTTGATTTTTTAAGCGAACTATTTGATATTCCATTTTCCAGTTTTACCGCCGGCCCCGAAAATCAACCTCCGTTGAAACTGGCAGGCCAGCCTGCCGGCTTGAGCGTCTGTTATGAGATGTCGTTTGGCGAAGAACAGGCGCGTTATTTGCCGGAAGCAAAATATCTGGTGACGGTGAGTAACGATGCCTGGTTTGCCCACACGTTTGAACCGGCACAGCAGGTTCAGGAAGTACGCATGCGAGCATTAGAGCTGGGGCGTGAAATAGCACGCAGTACCAATACCGGGCATACCATGATTGTGGATGTGAATGGACAGCTTAAGGCGCAGATTCCCCCTTATCAACAGGGGGTCTTGCGTGGTGAAATCCAGCCATACGAAGGGATGACCTTCTTTGCAAAGTGGCAACAGCAGCCGATTGTATTGATGCTGTTCGCGGTGTTCGGATTTGTTTTTGCCAAGCGTTATTTCCTGACCGGGCGTTTGGGCAAGCTCGCCAAGCAGACAGATGAATCGGAGAGGCAGGCAAACTGAGCAGGCCTGCTCAGTTTGGTTTGAGGTGTTTCGAATTGCGTTCTTGAGTCATGTCGCTCATTGTTTGTGTGGCTCAAACATCGGATGGTTTTCATCCATCGCCGCCGCCAAACGCAGTCTGAGTACGGTAATCTCCGTTGGATCGGCCAGGCTCAACGCCTTGTCGATCAGGATCTGTTCCAGCACCGGCAGATCCATTTCCAGGAACTCATCAATGCCTTTTTCCATGTCCGCCAGGTATTCGGCGGTCTGCATCAGATCCGCATGCAAATCCTCCTGAACCTGCTTGAACTCTTTTTCAGACAGTTCAGCTAAATCGTGATCCGCCTGTTGCGCTTTTTCCACCGCTTTACCGAGCAGAGACCAGGTTGCAGTTTCTGCTGCGATGGTTTTCTGTTTGGCGTAATTTAACAGTGTACGGTAAGCGTGTAACATTTTTGATTGGCTCATTATTTTTCCCTCGAAACTGTCCATATCTACTATAATACTGAACTTATTTATTAAAATTATCAAGCCGTTTGCAAACGGTTAAACATGCTTGGTTCAGTGGCGGTTTTAAGCGCGTTATTATCAGAGTAAAGCCGCTGTTAAGTCCAGGCGAAACAACAAATAGATTTTCAAATTTAAACCGACTAACCAGAAGAATCGTTTCATGTCAGAAGTTCAGTACCAACCGCAACAAATCGAAGCCGAAATTCAGGCCTATTGGGATGAAAACCAGACCTTTGTCGTTACCGAAGACAGCAGCAAAGAAAAATATTACTGTCTGTCGATGTTCCCGTATCCAAGTGGGAAGTTGCACATGGGACATGTGCGCAACTACACCATCGGTGATGTGATTTCGCGTTACCAGCGCATGCAGGGCAAAAACGTCCTGCAGCCGATGGGGTGGGATGCGTTTGGTCTGCCGGCCGAAAATGCGGCGATGCAGCACAAGGTCGCACCGGCCAAATGGACGTATGAAAACATTGATTACATGCGCAATCAGCTGAAGTCGCTTGGTTTGGGTTACGACTGGACGCGTGAAGTGGCGACGTGCCACCCGGAATACTACCGTTGGGAGCAATGGTTGTTTACCAAGCTGATGGAGAAAGGGTTGGTGTATCGCAAACTCTCTGTGGTCAACTGGGATCCGATCGATCAGACGGTGTTGGCGAACGAACAGGTCATTGACGGTAAAGGCTGGCGTTCCGGTGCGCCGGTGGAGCGTAAAGAGATTGCTCAATGGTTCCTGCGCATCACCGATTACGCCGAGGAATTGTTGCAAGATCTGGATAAGCTTGACGGTTGGCCGGAGCAGGTCAAAACCATGCAGAAAAACTGGATCGGTAAATCGACCGGCCTGCAGATTTCGTTCCCGGTGGTGGGTAAGAAAGGCCAGACTTTGGATGTGTACACCACGCGTCCGGATACGTTGATGGGGGTGACTTATGTGGCGATTGCCGCGGATCACCCCATGGCACGCAAAGCCGCGATCGAAAACGAGCCTTTAGAACGCTTCATTGAAGAGTGTTCGCACATCTCCACCGCCGAGGCGGACATGGAAACCATGGAGAAAAAAGGGGTCGATACCGGAATTCGCGTGACCCACCCGATTACCGGTGAAGCCATTCCGGTATGGGCGGCCAATTTTGTGTTGATGGGCTACGGTACCGGAGCGGTGATGTCGGTACCGGCACACGACCAGCGCGATTACGAATTTGCCAAAGCCTATGATCTGCCGATGAAGGCGGTCATTGCCCCCAGTGCGGAGGAGATGGCGGACATTTCCGAAAAAGCCTTTACCGAAAAGGGCATTTTGGTCAATTCCGGCCAGTTTGACGGTTTGAAATCCAAGCAGGCCTTGCATGAAATGGCGAAAGTGCTGGGTGAAAAGGGCTTGGGCGAAAAACAGACCAACTACCGTCTGCGCGACTGGGGGATCTCCCGTCAGCGTTACTGGGGGTGTCCGATTCCGGTGATCTATTGCCCGGCGTGCGGCGCGTTGCCGGTGCCGGAAGATCAGCTGCCGGTGCTGTTACCGGAAGATGTGGTGCCGGACGGAAGCGGGTCGCCATTGGCGAAAATGGACAGTTTTAAGAACTGTGAATGTCCGCAGTGCGGCGGTCGCGCCAAACGCGAAACCGATACCTTTGATACCTTCTTTGAATCGTCCTGGTATCACGCGCGCTATACTTCCAAAGACAATGGTGAAGCCATGCTGGACGAACGTGCCAACCACTGGCTGCCGGTGGATCAATATATCGGCGGCATCGAGCATGCGATTCTGCATCTGTTGTATGCGCGCTTCTTCCACAAGCTGATGCGCGATCAAGGATTGGTGAGCTCGGACGAACCGTTCAAAAGCCTGCTCACCCAGGGTATGGTGCTGGCGGGGAGCTGGTATCGCCAGGATGAATCCGGCAAGCAGACCTGGTATTCGCCCTTGGAGGTTGAACCGGTCACCGATGACAAAGGCAGCATCGTCGGCGGTAAGTTGAAGTCAGATGGAACCGAGGTTCAGTACGGCGGCGTGATTAAAATGTCCAAGTCGAAAAACAACGGCATTGATCCGCAGACTCTGATTGACCAGTACGGTGCGGATACCTTGCGTCTGTACGTGATGTTCGCCTCGCCGCCGGAACAGACGCTGGAGTGGTCAGACAAAGGCGTGGAAGGGGCGTCGCGCTTCTTGAACCGCGTCTGGCGCCAAGTTTACACGCACCTGGAAAACGGCGCGGTTAAGGCGGCAACCGGTTCGGAGGGGCTGGACAAAGCACAGAAAGCACTGCGTCTGAAAGTGCATGAGACCTTGCAAAAAGTGTCCGATGACATGGGGCGCCGTCAGACCTTCAATACCGCCATTGCCGCCTGTATGGAGCTGTTGAATGAGATCGCCAAGTTTGACGACCGTTCCCAAGCCGGTCGAGCCGTGATGCAGGAAGCGTTGGAAATTCTGGTGTGCATGTTGTCGCCGATTGCGCCGCATATGACGCAGAAGTTATGGGAAGCGCTCGGCAAGTCCGGCTTGGTGTTGGATGCCGAGTGGCCACAGGTTGATGAGTCGGCATTGGTGAAGTCGGAAATCGAATTGATGGTTCAGGTCAACGGTAAACTGCGCGGTAAGATCGAAGTTGCCGCCGATGCCGATCAAACGGCCATTCTCGCGGCCGCCAAAGCTGACGAAGGTGTAATCAAGTTCACCGACGGCAAGGAGATCGTAAAAGAGATTGTGGTGCCGGGGCGTTTGGTGAACCTGGTGGTAAAAGGGTAATCAAAAGATTAATCAAAGGTAATTGGCACTATGATGCGCGACCAGGCCTGTTCAGTTTTGCACACCTCTTCTCTGCGTCTTAAGACGTCAGTCTATGCGCTTGTATTGGTCTTGGCGTTGGCGCTGTTGCAGGGCTGCGGCTTTCATCTGCGCGGTTATGGAATGCAGGCTGAAGCGCAGTTTAAGAGCGTCAAGCTGACGCAGCTGGCGCAAGTTGACGGCAATATTCAACAGGCGTTCATCCGCCAGTTGCAGTCGCAGGGGGTGACCATCGCCGACTCCTTGGCGAATGCCGAGCTTGAAGTGGTGTTTGAAAAAACCGCCGTGCATCAGTCGCGTACCGCTTATACCGGCACCGGTGATGTCGCCTCCTTGTTGCTGACGTTGAAGCAGCGTTTCCGGGTCCAGGAGGTGGCGAGCGAAACCGTGTTGCTGGACACACAGGTCAGTGCCTATCGCGATCACCATATCGACAATACCGCTTTGTTGGCGTCCAACCGCGAGCTTGAAGAGATTCGACAGCAGATGGCGCAAGAGGTGGCAATGCAGGTGATCGATCGGATTAACCGCGCCTTGTTGACGCGAACACCGTCGCAACCGGCGGTCGAACCGAAATCAACCAAAAATCCAGGCGGGGAGTCTGAGTGATTTTAGCCAGCGCGTTTTTGAACCAGTTAAAACAGAATTCGGTGGAACTTAAGCCGATCTACCTGTTTTACGGTGAAGAACCGCTGTTTTTACGAGATTGCACCGACGGCCTGCGTCGCCATCTGCAGGCGCAAGGGTATCTGTTCGGCGACCGCTACGAAATTGACAGCGGCTTTGACTGGCAAAGCTTGCAGATGGAAACTCAGGCAGGTTCGCTGTTTTCCGAGCAGCGGGTGGTGATGGTGTCCATGCCCAAAGGATCCCCCGGAACGGAAGGCACCAAATTCATTCAGGCCTGGTGCAATCAAGCGGCTGCGGCCTTGCCGCCGGAAGTGATTGTGATGATTGAGTGTGAAAAGCTCGACAGTCGTCAGGTGAAATCTAAATGGGTTGCCTCCATAGAGTCAGCCGGCCTGGTGGTGCAGGGCAAACCGGTTCCGACGCAGGCTCTGCCGGGTTGGTGCCAGCAGAAAGCCGGTGAATACGGCATTCAGTTGGATAACGAAGCCGCGGCACTGCTGGCGGAACGGGTCGAGGGTAATCTGCTCGCCGCCGATCAGGAGTTGATTAAGCTGAGCCTGCTTTATCCGCAAGGCTCTGTGATCAGTGCGCAGATCATCGCCGAAAGTGTGGTGGATCAGGCGCACTATCAGCTGTTTGCATTGGCGACGGAGATGTTGCTCGGCAATCGTAAACAGGCGCAGCAGATGCTGAACCGTTTGCGTCAGGAAGGGTTGGAGGCACCGGTGATCTTATGGTTGCTCGCCAAAGAGATTCGCACCTTGGCCGAGTTGGCGCAGATGACGCAATCCATGCCGCAGGCACAGGCGTTCAAGCAGTTGCGTATCTGGTCGTCGCGCCAGAACGAAGTGCGCGCCGCTTTGCAGCGCCATAATCCACAGGCCTGGCAGGAACTGTTAAAAGAGGCGCTGCAGATCGACCGCCTGATCAAAGGGATTCAGCCGAAACTGAGTGACGAAGAAATTTGGTTGGGCTTGTCGGCACTGGTTGGCAAGGTTGCCGCTTAACATGAGATTAAATAACACATTGAAAAGATTGGGAACACACGCATGAACACCGATGTAAAAAGTTATATGCAGACGTTAGGTCAACAGGCACGCGCCGCCGCCAGAGAGTTGGTGCGCGCGAATACGGCACAGAAAAACCGTGCTCTGTTGGCGATGGCCGAAGCGATCGAAGCGTCGGCGGAACAGTTGCAAGCGGAAAACGCCAAAGATTTGGAAAACGGTAAAAATAACGGTTTAGATGCCGCCATGTTGGACCGCCTGACCCTGTCCGACAAAGTGCTGGCAGGCATGGCCGAAGGACTGCGTCAAATTGCGGCTTTACAAGACCCGGTGGGCGAGATCAGCGATATGAGCTATCGTCCGTCCGGTATTCAGGTCGGCAAGATGCGTGTGCCGCTTGGCGTAGTGGGAATCATTTACGAATCGCGCCCGAATGTGACGGTGGATGCCGCGGCGTTGTGTTTGAAATCCGGCAATGCGGCCATTCTGCGCGGCGGTTCGGAAGCGGCGCACTCCAACCGCGCGTTGGCAGAATGTATTCAACAGGGATTGAAATCGGCAGGCCTGCCGGAAGCGGCGGTTCAGGTGGTGGCGACCACCGACCGTGCCGCCGTCGGAGAGATGATCGCCATGCCGGACTATGTGGATGTGATCATTCCGCGCGGTGGAAAAGGCTTGATTGAGCGCATCAGCGCTGACGCACGCGTGCCGGTGATCAAGCACTTGGACGGCATTTGCCACGTCTATATCGATGACGACGCCGATTACGACAAGGCGATCCGCGTGGCGGTCAACGCCAAAACCCATCGCTATGGGGTGTGTAATGCCATGGAAACTCTGCTGGTGGCGGAATCGCAGGCGGAAAAGGTCTTGCCGGAACTGGCGCGCCAGTATGGCGAAAAGGGGGTTGAACTACGCGGCTGTGAAAAAACCTGTGCGATTATCGACGCGCAAGCGGCGAGTGAAGAGGATTGGGGAACCGAGTATCTGGCACCGGTACTGTCGATCCGTGTGGTGAAAGATGTGGATGCAGCGATGGACCATATTGCGCAATACAGTTCGGGGCATACCGAAGCGATCATTACCGAAAACTTTACCACTTCACGTCGTTTTTTGGCCGAGGTGGATTCCAGTTCGGTGATGGTGAACGCCTCTACGCGGTTTGCGGACGGCTTTGAATACGGCCTGGGTGCGGAAATCGGTATCAGTACCGACAAGTTCCATGCCCGCGGTCCGGTCGGCCTGGAAGGACTGACCTCGCAGAAATACATTGTGTTGGGCGACGGCACCATCCGCGAGTAACGGGAAATATCACGGCGCATGGCTCTGCAACTCATCGGCATTAACGGCGGCACCTTTGATCCGATTCATTTCGGCCATCTGCGCCCGGCGTTGGAAGTGATGGAGCGTTTGAACCTGGAGCAGGTGCGTTTTGTCCCTTGCTATCAGCCGGTGCATCGCGGTCAGCCGACGGTATCGGCACAGCAGCGCTGCGAGATGATTGAGCTGGCGATTGCGCCGCAACCGCGCTTTTGTCTGGATACGATTGAAATCGACCGTGGCGGTCCCTCCTATATGGTGGAGACCCTTGCCGAACTCAAACAGCGATTTCCGGATAAAGGGCTGGTACTGATTATGGGCAGTGATGCCTTTGCCAAGTTTCATACCTGGCATCAGTGGCAACGCATTTTAGAACTGGCCAATATTGCGGTGACGCATCGTCCGGGAGAGGCGGTACCGTTGTATTGTGAAGCGGGGCAGATTTTGAGTGCGCACCATGTTAAACGGTTTACTCAGCCAAGCGGGCAGATTGTGGATGTGCCGGTGACGCAACTGGATTTGAGTTCGACGGCGGTTCGCAGTTATCTGCAGCAAGGGTGGCCGGTGGATTATTTGATGCCGGCGAAAGTAATACGTTATATCGAGAAGCATCATCTTTATCGAGATGAGTGAAAAATATCCGTTAACAAAAGTCCAGGCCTCCTCAAAACGGAAAACCTGTCGCCTGGATTAACTCATAACAAGGAAAGAAAACGACTTTATGGAACTGGAAGAGAAACAAAATTTAATTGTCGAAACTCTGGAAGACAGCAAGGCGCGTGACATTCAGGTCATTGATGTGGCCGGCGTGAGCAGCTTTGCCGATTTGATGGTGGTGGCGACGGGTACTTCAACCACGCATGTGCGCTCAACCGGAAACGCGGTTGCTCAGGCGTTTAAAGACGCCGGGTTTCCTCCGCTAGGGGTCGAAGCCGGGCCACAGCCGGATTGGGTGTTGGTTGATTTGGGCGATGCGATTGTTCACGTCATGACCGAAGCGGCACGCGCGCATTATGCGCTGGAAAAACTGTGGGATATTAAATCCACGGCTAATTCGGAAGAGTAAGACTGCTTTCGGTATTTCGTAATAATCCCCTTCTAAAAGGTTCGTTCTGGCGGTTGGCGAAGGGCGCGTTTAAAAGGCTGCGTTGTTCGAAGCACGTTTGCGTGCAAGTTCGCAACCTTGAGCGCACAAGCCTAGCGTCATAGAACCTTTTAGCAGGGTGGCTTTTTTTGGTTACTTTTTTGGGCCACCAAAAAAGTAACAAGGGCGCTACATGTGTTTTTGAATATGAAAAAGAATATTAAGAGCGACCTTTAAAATAAGTGTGTCAGTCCGTTAATCATTTTGTATTGACGGCTTAAGCTCAGTATTAGAATTTGGAAGCCTGTTTTGATTATTCACTTTATTACCGTCGGTCAGAAGATGCCCAAGTGGGTGCAGGAAGGCTATGCCGAATACGCCAAGCGCCTGCCTAAAGCGTGCAGTTTGAACTTGATCGAACTGCCGATGGCGCAACGTGGCAAAACCAGTTCGGTTGAACAGAACAAAGCCGAAGAAGCCAAGCGGATTCTGGCGGCCGTACCTAAAGGTGCGCGCCTGGTTGTGCTGGATCAGCATGGTCAGCAGGTCACGACGGTTCAGTTGGCCGATAAAATGGAAGAGTGGCTCGGCAGTGGTCAGGACATTGCCTTGATTGTCGGCGGCCCGGATGGATTGGATGCGTCGATTTTACAGCAGGCGCAATGGAAGTGGGGCCTTTCTAAACTCACCCTGCCACATCCCATGGTGCGTATCTTGGTCGCCGAGCAGGTTTATCGGGCGTGGTCGGTGATCAACAACCACCCCTACCATCGCGAATAAAAGCGGTTTTTTATCCAATCTCTGCGTTAAGTTTTGGCTCGTGTACTCGAGTGTACACGTCGCACCAAAGTGCCTTGAACTCAAGCAAAACGTTCGATTTATGAATATGCTGACAAGTCTCGTCCCCGAAACTTGCCTTGATTTTGAATAACAAGCCTTACTTTTCAATTTGTGATCAGGCTTGCTGAAAATTGACGTTCCAAACTCTGCGAACGTTTTGATTGGAATAATGTGACGGGTAAAACTATTCTTGACCAAGGGCTTGAAATTGTGGATAATTCCGCCTTCCCGTAGAGAACAGGGTAAATCGTCATTGTCACTGTGTACGCATAGGGCAATGTTGTGTTAATTGTTAATGATTTGGAATTCCATAGGTCTACGGATCGTTAACACGTAAAAACAATTGGAGAATATACCATGGCAAATTCAGCACAAGCTGCAAAGCGCGCACGCCAAGCCGAGAAACACCGCCAGCATAACGCCGCACTGCGTTCAGCAATGCGTACCTCAATCAAGAAAGTATTGGCTGAAATCGATGGTGGCGATCAAGCGAAAGCAAACGAGTTGTTCCGTGCAGCGCAATCTAAGTTGGACGGTATGGCACGCAAGGGCATCATTACTAAAAACAAAGCTGCGCGTACTAAGAGCCGTATCAACGCTCGCATCAAAGCGATGGCTTAATTTTATTGCGATTTCGTTCCTAAACCGTATGCTTCTTTGTTGGAAAATGGACGTTTACAAATTGTAAACTCACATTTTCCGCCGCGAATCGAACAGGTTTAGAGACGAAATAGCGAATAAAATTCAGAAAAAAACCGGATTGAATTCCGGTTTTTTTGTATCTGGCGTTTAATAAAGAGTCCCACGCATGCAAAGGACTCATAAAAAAGGAAATGGAATGGCATTTTTACGTTTTATGGCGCTGTTGGAAGGCAGTTCGTTATTATTGCTGTTGTGTGTAGCAATGCCGTTGAAGTACCAATACGGTATGCCCGAAGCGGTAAGCTGGGTGGGGCGTGCGCATGGGGGATTGTTTTTGGCCTTTAATGCTGTACTGTTTTACCATGTCTTCAAAGGCCATGTTTCCGAAATGAAAGGCTTTATTGGCTTTTTAGCCTCACTGATTCCGTTTGGCACCTTTATCTATAAAGCAAAAGTGCTTAAAGACGCAACGTTTTAAGCAGGCCTGTTGCGTTTCAGACGGTCATCCGCTCTTTTAAGTCGGGCACACCAGCTGTCCGAGCTCTTCGGTGAGTTTGAGGTTCTCCGAGTAGTCCACCGGGCAATCGATTAATACGACACAATTATCTTTTATCGCCTGTTGCAATGTCGGCAGCAGCGCATCGGCCGATTCAATACGGTAGCCTTTGGCTCCGAACGCATCGGCGAGTTTGATGAAGTCCGGGTTGGTGAAGCGAATGTGGCTTTCACGTCCAAACTGATTCATCTGTTTCCATTTGATCAGGCCGTATTCAGAGTCGTTCCAGATCAGAATAATCAATGGAATGTTCAGGCGTACTGCCGTTTCCAGCTCCTGCAGGTTCATTAAAAATCCGGCGTCACCGCTGACTGCCACGGCGGTTTGAGCGGGCTTGGCAAGCTTGGCAGCAATCGCCCCGGGCAGGGCAATTCCCATCGAGGCGAAGCCGTTGGAAATAATACAGGTATTGGGCGCCAGTGTTTGATAGAGGCGAGCCACCCACATTTTATGCGCGCCGACATCGGAGATTACAATGTCTTCCGGCTGAAGCGCCGTGCGCAGGTCGTGCAGGATTTTCTGCGGTTTTAACGGAAAACTGCTGTCGTCCTGGTGCGCCGAGAGATGGGCGTCGATGTGGGACTTTAAGGATTGATAATTGGCGCTCTGGTGGCGTTTGCTGATCGCCGCAATCTGGTTGAGAGATTCACCGATATCCGCGATCAGTCCGGCTTCAACAATGTAGTGTTCGTCCACTTCAGCCGCTTGACTGTCAATGTGAATGAGTTTGCAGTCGGGGTTGTGATTCCACAGATGCGGATGGTATTCCACAATGTCGTAGCCGACACAGATCACCACGTCGGCACGGTCGATGCCGCAGGAAATATAGTCGTGCGCTTGCAAGCCGACGGTGCCGAGTGACAGTTCGTGCGCGCAGGAAAGCACGCCTTTGGCCATAAAAGTGGTGGCTACCGGAATATTGAGTTTGGAGGCAAATTCTTCCAGCGCTTCGCTAGCCTGGGAGCGCACCACGCCGTTGCCGGCGATAATAATCGGGTATTCGGCTTCGCTGATGATGTCCGCTGCCTGCTGAACTTTAAACGCATTGGGCTGCGGCGGCAGCGGACTTTGTTGTTTAAGCGGACGTTTGTCTACTTCCATGGCCGCGAGGTTTTCCGGAAAATCGATAAAACAGCAACCGGGTTTTTCGCTTTGTGCCACTTTGAATGCCTTGCGAATCACTTCCGGAATGATGTCGGGCGTCAGAATTTGCGTGCTGTATTTGGTGATCGGTTCAAACAGGTTGACCAGATCCAGTACCTGATGGCTCTCTTTATGCAGGCGGTTAGTCTCTGCTTGGCCGGCAATCGCCACGACCGGAGCGCGATCCATATTGGCGTCGGCGACGCCGGTGACCAGATTGGTGGCCCCCGGTCCCAGGGTGGACAGACAGACGCCGGCGCGGCCGGTTAAGCGTCCATAAACATCGGCCATAAAGGCGGCGCCCTGTTCATGGCGGGTAAGGATAAACTGGATCTTACTGTCCAGCAGGGCGTCCATCAGGTCGAGATTTTCTTCTCCCGGAATGCCAAAAATATACTCGACGCCTTCATTTTCCAGACAGTGAACAAACAGTTGCGCTGCTTTCATAGCCGCTCCTTTGTGATGAATGCCGAATGCTGTGCATGGTAATCATCTTGGCATATTGCAGGGGACTTGAAAAGGCGTAAATCTCTGCCGTAATCATTGCTTAATCAGCCACATAAAACGGAACAGGCCTGTTTGATTTATATGGGTCGATGAAAATAAGTTGCATTCAAGCATGCGGCCGGTCGGCTTTGGTACAATTGAGGCAATTTAAACGGCGGTAACGCCTAGAGACGTAAACGACGGAAGAAAACGGACTTGAAACGCATTATTAAAGCCACGGCTACGGTGGGCGGCATGACCATGATTTCGCGCATTTTAGGTTTTGTGCGCGATGTGATTATTGCCCGCTACTTTGGGGCAAGCATGGGCGCGGACGCGTTTTTTGTCGCGTTTAAAATTCCGAACTTTTTCCGCCGTCTGTTTGCCGAAGGTGCCTTTTCCCAGGCGTTTGTACCCGTGCTGGCGGAAGCCAAAGAGAAACGCGGGCAGCAGGCGGTCAAGCATCTGGTGAATGCAATCAGCTTCCGTCTGGGCGGGATTTTACTTCTGCTGACGGCGTTCGGGGTGTTTGGTTCTTCATTGTGGATGCTGGTGTTTGCCCCCGGTTTTTTGGATGAGCCGGAGAAATTTGCCCTTGCTTCCGACATGCTCTCCATCACCTTTCCGTATCTGATGCTGATCTCCTTGGTGGCGCTGTCGTCGGCGATTATGAATACCTATAACCGCTTTGCGGTGCCGGCCTTTACCCCGGTGTTCTTGAATCTGGTACTCATTAGCTTCGCGGTTTGGGTCTCGCCCCTGCTGGAAGTGCCGGTGATGGCATTGGCGTGGGGGGTCCTGGTGGCCGGAGTCGTGCAGTTGCTGTTTCATCTGCCGTTTTTGTACAAATTGGGGCTGTTACCTCACCCATCGCGTGAGTCCGATCCCGGGGTGGGAGAAGTCAAACGGTTAATGCTACCGGCCTTGTTTGGGGTGTCGGTGGCGCAGATTAACCTGCTGATTGACACGGTGTTGGCGTCGTTTCTGGTGACCGGTTCGGTTTCCTGGCTCTACTATTCAGATCGCTTAATGGAGTTCCCGTTAGGGGTGTTCGGGGTGGCATTGGCAACGGTGGTGTTACCAGGGCTCTCCAAAAAGGCGGCGAATGAAAACTGGCACGGGTTTCAGCAAGATTTGGATTCCGCGTTGCGTCTGGTTCTGATTATTGGGTTGCCGGCCACGTTGGGCTTGCTGTTATTGGCGCAACCGTTGATCGTTTCGCTGTTTCATTACGGCGCGTTTACCGATCACGATGTCGCTATGTCCGGCGCCAGCTTGATGGCCTATTCCTTCGGTCTGCTGGGCTTTATTCTGGTGAAAATTCTGGCACCGGCGTTTTATTCGCGTAAGGACATGAAAACGCCGGTTAAGGTGGCCGTGGTCGCGCTGGTGGTGAATACGGTGATGAATCTGATTTTGATCGGACCCTTTGCTCATGTTGGCCTGGCGGCGGCGACGACGATCTCCGCCTTTGTCAACGCCGGACTGCTTTATTGGTATTTGCGCAAGCAGCAGGTGTTTACGCCGTTGGCGGGTTGGGGCAAACTGGCCTTGCAGGTGATGCTGGCGAATACGGTTTTGGCGGCGTTTCTGCTATGGCTATCGCCAGCATTGAGTGAGTGGTTGGTTTTTGATGTCTGGCAACGTATCGGATGGTTGGCCGGGTTGGTATTTGGTGCGGTGGTTCTGTATGGCTTGGCGTTAATGGCTACCGGAATGAATCCGGTGCGTGTGCTTAAAAAAACACGCGGTTAAACCGATCAGGCCTGGTCGGTTTATTGGTGTAGTTTTTTAAATGGAGACATAAAGTTAAACAGGTGTATGGTGCTAAATTACGTTATAATTTGCGGCTTGTTTTGACCTGTTTATTTAGGGTTAACAGCCCCTTGAAAAAGAAGCGGAAGTTTTCTGAAACATGCGTTTGATTCGTGGCTTGCACAATTTGGAATCGATCAAGACACGGCTGGCGCAAGGTTGTGTGTTGACCATTGGTAATTTCGATGGTGTGCATATGGGGCACCAGCAGATTCTTAATGCCGTGGTCTCTCAAGCGCATGATCGTGGCCTGCCGAGCATGGTGATGCTGTTTGAGCCTCTGCCAATTGAGTTTTTTGCCCCGCAAAAGGCACCGGTGAGGTTGATGAACTTGCGTGAAAAACTGCAGGCGTTGCAGCATACGGAGATCGATTATGTGCTTTGTATGCGCTTTGACCGTGAGTTTGCCGAGTTGACCGCCGAGCAGTTTGTGAATGACATTTTGCTGGGTAAATTGAGTGTCAAACACTTGGTGGTCGGGGACGATTTCCGCTTTGGTAAACAGCGCTTGGGCAATTACGCCTATCTGCAGCAGCAGGGGAAATGGAAAGGGTTTAGTGTGAGTGATCGCCCCACATTCACTGTGGCTGGAGCGCGCGTCAGCAGCACGCGGATTCGTGCCGCCTTGGCCAAACCCGATTTGCAGGAGGCCGAGGCCTTATTGGGGGCGCCTTTTACCTTTAATGGCCGCGTGATTCATGGGCAGAAATTAGGACGCCAGATTGGGTTTCCAACCCTGAACCTGAATCCCAAAAGATTGCAGATGCCGGTCAGTGGCGTGTTTGCGGTGACAGTGGATGGCATAGCCGAAAATCCGTGGCCGGGAGTGGCCAATGTTGGAGTGAGGCCGACGGTGAATGGCCATCGGCCATCGATCGAAGTGCATTTGTTTGATTGGCATGGCGATCTCTACGGGCGGCATGTGGATGTGCGCTTGGAACACTATATTCGCCCTGAAATGAAATTTGACGGCCTGCCCAGTTTGATTAAACAGATTGAAAAAGACGCCGAAGAGGCGAGAACGTATTTTAAAACGCATTGAAACAGACTTTGCATTCAATGTGGAGGTAGTGTCAAAATTGTCCTACCTGCTGAAAGATGATTTAACCGTTTTGAATTTTCACTGCGCGCATAAGACGCGTTGAACAGTGAACCGAGAGAGTGAATGTGAGCGAAAGCATGACAGACTATAAATCGACCTTGAATCTTCCCGAAACCGACTTTCCAATGCGCGGTAATTTGCCGAATCGTGAACCTAAGCAGGTGGACGAGTGGCAGCAGCAGTCGCTGTACGAAACCGTGCGTGAACACATGGCCGGGCGTCCGAAATTCATTTTGCACGACGGGCCTCCGTATGCCAACGGTCACATTCACATCGGTCATGCGGTGAATAAGGTGCTCAAGGATATGATCGTCAAATCCAAAGGTTTGAGCGGGTTTGATGCGCCGTTTGTGCCGGGCTGGGACTGTCACGGTTTGCCGATTGAACTGAATGTTGAGAAGAAAAAAGGCAAGGTTGGGCAGAAGATCAATGCGACCGATTTCAGACAGGCCTGTCGAGATTACGCTCAGAAGCAAGTTGATGGACAGATGGCCGATTTTCAGCGTTTGGGGGTAATGGCCGATTGGAAAAATCCGTATCTGACCAAAGATTTTACATTTGAAGCCAATGAAATTCGCGCGCTGGCGAAGATCATTGAAAACGGCCACTTGATCAAAGGCACCAAGCCGGTCTATTGGTCAGTGGGGGGACGCTCAGCCTTGGCGGAAGCGGAAGTGGAATACGAAAACAAACGTTCCAAGTCGATTGATGTGCGTTTCAAAGTCGTCGACGAAGAGGCCTTCTTCCAGCGTTGTCATCATGTGGAAGATCATACCGGTGAAGGCCCACTATCGGTGGTGATCTGGACGACCACGCCTTGGACCTTGCCGGCCAACCAAGCGGTATCGATCAACCCTGAGCTGGAATACGCCGTGGTGCAGGTTGACGGTGAGCACGGTCCCGAGCGTCTCTTTTTGGCGGAAGCGATGATTAAAGATTCCATGGACAAGTGGGGCTTTGAACATTATCGCGTGATCGCCTACGGGCGCGGAGATCAGTTTGATCTGATCCGCTTGCAGCATCCGTTTTATGATCGCATTGTGCCGTTGATTCTGGGAGATCACGTTACCACCGAAGCCGGTACCGGCTGCGTACACACCGCGCCGGGTCACGGGGTGGAGGATTTCCAGGTTGGTTTGAAGTACGACCTGGAAGTGGATTGTCCGGTGGACGGCGCGGGTAACTATGTGGCCGGAACCCCGCTGTTTGAAGGTGAAAATGTCTTAAAAGTGGACGATCATGTGATCGAAGTGCTTAAGGAGCATAAAGCGCTGGTGCACATCGAAGTGATCGAGCACAGCTATCCGCACTGCTGGCGTACCAAAACGCCGTTGATCTTCCGTGCCACGCCACAGTGGTTCATCTCCATGACTGAAGGGGGGTTGCGCCAAAAAGCACTGGATGAAATCAAGCAGGTACAGTGGATTCCTGAGTGGGGGCAAAACCGCATCGAAGGCATGGTTGACGGACGTCCGGATTGGTGTATCTCGCGTCAGCGTTTCTGGGGGGTGCCGATCACGATTTTCGTTCATAAGGTAACCGGTGAGATGCATCCGCGAACCGTTGAATTGATGGAAGAGGTTGCGAAACGGGTCGAACAGAATTCGATCGACGCGTGGTACGACCTGGATCCGAAGAGCCTATTGGGTGACGAGGCTGACGACTACGAACAGGTCACCGACATTCTGGATGTCTGGTTCGATTCGGGGATTTCGCACTATACGGTATTGGATCAGCGCGACGAGTTGCATTCACCGGCGGATCTGTATCTGGAAGGTTCCGACCAGCACCGCGGCTGGTTCCAGTCTTCGCTGTTGACCGCACTGGCCACCGGTGACAAGGCGCCGTACAAGCAGGTATTGACTCACGGCTTCACCGTCGATAAAGACGGTAAGAAGATGTCCAAATCCAAAGGTAATGTGGTCTCTCCGCAAGAGATTGCCAACAAGTATGGTGCCGACATTTTGCGTCTCTGGATTGCGCAAGCGGATTACCGTTATGAGATGACGGTGTCCGACGAAATCATCAGCCGTACCGCGGACGCCTACCGCCGTATCCGTAACACCGCGCGTTTCCTGTTGGCTAATATCAACGGCTTTAATCCAGCCACCGATGCGGTGACCTATGATGACTTGTTGCCATTGGATAAATGGGCGATCGGCCATGCCGCTAAATTGCAGAAAGAGATTGTCGAATCCTATGAATCCTATAATTTCCACGCAATTTCACAGGCGGTGACCCATTTCTGTTCGGTGGAGCTGGGCTCATTCTATCTGGATGTGATCAAAGACCGCCAGTACACCTGCCAAGCGGATGGTCTGCCTCGTCGTTCGGCGCAGACGGCCTTGTACCATATTGTGGAAGCCTTAACCCGTTGGATGGCACCGATTCTGAGCTTTACCGCCGAAGAAATCTGGAAGGCCTTGCCGGGCGAGCGTACGCCTACTGTGTTTATGGCGGAATGGCATCAAGGCTTAACCGAGTTGGATGAATCAACACAGATGAATTCGGCATACTGGGCGCAGATGATGGAAGTGCGTTCGGCGGTGTCTAAACAGTTGGAGCAGCTGCGTAATGACAAGGTGATTAAAGGCTCACTGACCGCCGAAGTGACCTTGTATTGTGAAGACGGTTTGCTGGATGCGATTGCCGCGTTGGAAGATGAATTGCGTTTTGTTCTGATTACTTCTTATGCCGTTGTGAAACCGTTGAGCGAAAAATCCGACCAGGCGGTGGAATCGGAAATGGCTGGTCTGTGGATTGAGGCCGGTGCGACGGAAAAACCGAAGTGTGCTCGCTGCTGGCATCACCGTGAAGAGGTCGGGCAGAATGCCGAGCACCCAGAGTTGTGCCAGCGTTGCGTTGACAACGTGGCCGGTGACGGTGAAACCCGCCATTACGCATAGAACCGAAATGATGAAAGAAACAAATTCAACCGCGATCAAAACGCTGTGGCTGGCGTTGCTGGTGATTGTTATCGACCAGCTGACGAAAGTGTGGGCCGTCAGTGTACTGGCATTGGGTGAACCGGTGGCGGTGCTGCCACACCTGAACTGGACACTGGCTTATAACCACGGTGCGGCGTTTAGCTTCCTGGCCGATATGGGCGGGTGGCAGCGTTGGTTCTTTACCGCTCTGGCAGTGGGAGTCAGTGCTATTCTTTGGTTTTGGCTGAAGAAGTTGCCGAATCGAATCAATACGGAAACCGTGGGCATCAATCTGGTTTTGGGCGGTGCCATCGGTAACGTGATCGACCGGGTCTTGGAAGGCCGCGTGACCGATTTTATCGATTTCTATATCGGGCTGTGGCATTACGCGACTTTTAATGTTGCGGACATTGCCATCAGCATCGGAGCAGGCCTGCTTATTTTAAGTGAATTGATTCTCAAGCCGCGAGCGGAAAAAAGGCAGAAAAAGTCAGCTGAAAACGCGTAAGCTCAAGCGGACCTTTTTGTTTTAAAACCAGCCAAAAGCGACTTGAGGCTGGTTTTTTTATTTTGGAGCCTGGTTACCCTGCTAATGGGGTTTTACTTTGCATGTGTTTGCGGTCTGTTAGAATTTAAGTCAATCACTTGTCTCTATTCGGAGTTCGTTTGATGAACCCACTAGAATGGTCACTGCCTGTTTTATCTCTTTTGTTTGCCTGCGTTGCAGCGGTCATCGCGTGGTTTGGGATCAAGATGACGCATACAGCTCGTGACTTGGCTCACGAAACCGGAATTGGCGAAGCGCTTATGGGGGCCTTGTTTATTGGTGCTTCGACGTCTCTATCCGGTATTACCACCTCCGTTTCCGCGGCCGCTTCCGGTTATCCTGAACTGGCGGTGAGTAATGGCTTAGGGGGAATTGCTGCACAAACAACTTTTCTGGCGATCGCCGATATTGCCTACCGCCGAGCCAACCTGGAACATGCCGCGGCTTCTGCGGAAAATCTGTTTATGTCGGCATTTTTAATCACTCTGCTCGGTATTCATGTGCTAGCGATGGCCATACCTGAATTTACCTGGTTTACGATTCATCCGGCGACGCTGATGCTGTTCGGCGTGTACATTTTTGGTATTCAGCTTCTGGCAAAAACGCATGAAATGCCTATGTGGTTACCGAGAAAAACCCGGGATACCCCTAAAGAACCTGCAGAGCATAAAAATAAAGGTAAAAAACATTTACTAAGGTTGTGGCTGCGATTTATCGGCTATTCAGCGATTGTGGCCGGATCAGGATGGGCGTTAGCCGAGCTGGCCGTCCCTTTGATCGATAAATCCGGTCTGTCGCATGGTATTGTCGGTGGCGTGTTTACCGCGGTGTCGACTTCCATTCCGGAGCTGGTCGTGGCGGTGACCGCAGTGCGAATGGGGGCATTGAATTTGGCGGTGGGGGATATTATCGGCGGCAATGCGTTTGATACCCTGTTTATCTCCGTTTCCGATATTGCCTATACCTCCGGCTCGATCTATTCGGCTATTTCCAGTACAGAAGTTTTCTGGCTGTCCATCTCTTTGGTGATGACCGGTATTCTGTTGATGGGATTGATTTACCGGCAGCGTCACGGCCCGGGTAATATTGGTCTGGAAAGTGTGGCGCTCTTGCTGATCTATGTTGTCAGTGTGACGTTTTTAACGGTCGATAGCTTAACTGCATGAAGATTCAACGTGTTCGGTGATGACTGCAAACATTAACGAATGCTTATTCACACACTAACAAATCGTTATTATCTGTTTTTAGGCGGCCTATATAATGGGCGCTCATATAAAGAAAGGTAAGGGTAAAACGGTGAGCCAAGCAAACGCTTATGTTTTTGAGGTAAATGCTAAAAATTTCAATGACCTGGTGTTGATGAACTCCTATAAACTTCCGGTTGTGGTCGAGTTTATGGGGGTGTACTCCGGGCCGTGTATTGCACTGGAAAACTCGCTGACTGAGTTAGCTCATGAGTTCGCAGGGCAGTTTATTTTTGCTAAAGTCGATATTGATGAACAGCCCGAACTCACTGAACAGTACGCTGTGACGAATCTTCCTACGCTAAAAGTGTTTAAAGATACCGAAGTGGTGCGCACGGAAGAAGGGCTGATGCAACTGGATGAGTTAACGGCCATGTTGAGAGATTTTGGTGTCTACCGTGAATCGGACGACATGCGTGAGCAGGCGCGAGAGAAACATCTGGCCGGAGATATTGCGGGAGCGATTACCCTGTTGACCGAGGCGATTCAAAAAGATCCGAGCAATACGCGAGTGGCGATGGATATGGTGCAGGTCATGCTGGATATTGGCGAGTTAGAACAGGCAAAATCGCTGTTTAACCGATTGCCGGATAAAGACAAAGAGAGCGAAACCGGTCGAGCCTTGATCGGTAATATTACCTTTAAGGAGTTAGCCAATAACACGGATGGCAAAACGGCATTACTCGCCAGATTGGATCAGGATCCACTGGATTTTGATGCTTACTTTGACTTGGCGATCTGTTTGGTTTCCGAATACGATTATGCTGGCGCGTTGGAAAGCCTGTTTGCGATTTTCGATCAGAACCCCGAGTACAAGGAAGGGGCTGCACGCGAAATGATTGTCAGCGTGGTGAATATGTTGGCGCCAAACGATCCGGAGATGGCACAGCGCTATCGCCAACGATTGGGGAATGCGGTCGCCTAAGCCTAATTGGAGGGAAAAAACGCGCTAGCCCTAGGGTTGTTTTTTCCTACCGGTGATCATGGCTTGAATGAGATTTTCTCCGTGTAACAGACTGGATACAAGCACGCCTGCGAGGTGAACGATCACCAGGAAGAGGGTAAAGTTAGCAAAAAATTCATGCACCTCTTCCCAGAATTCGTCACCATCATGCTCATGCCTTTCTGCATCATGCGCTTCATCGTCATCCGCAAAAGCATTGGAGATAAAGGATTGCTGGCGGTTTAACTCTGTGCTGGTGGCTAAAGGACCATAGCCTTTGGAACCATAGGCCTCTAAACCACTCCACGATGTTAGACTCAGGGAAATCAGCAAAGCGAAGATCATCCAGCCACCGAGCGGGTTATGCCCAATGTAATGCTTAGGGTGGAACTTTAATAAAGAAAGTGTGTATTCTTTGGTCTTATCAAGACCATAAATGAAGTTGTTAAAGCGGGCATAACGCGTTCCGATGATTCCCCAGATCGCTCGAAAAGCGATCAAGCCTATAATGGCATAACCCGAATAGACATGCAGGGTACTGTCATCATCGCCGGTGAAATAAGAGAAGAAGAATAAGCTTGCCAAAGACCAGTGAAAAATGCGAACAGCCAAGTCCCATACTTTTACTTCAGATGTTTCGGAAGTCATGGCAATTCCTTTCAAAGAGGATTGAATCTGACGCTGTTCTCCCTATTTCTATAGGTTACCAGTAGCGTACCCGACCGGTATCTACATGAACAAAGTTAGATTTCGGATAAAAGCCCACGCCCCCCACTTGTTCTTTCATAGCGATTTTTCTGAGGTTTTGAAGTTCAAAACCAGGCAAGCGGATGTCAATCGCTTTACCTTCCATATGTAGACTTTTTTTCGCCACGCCATTCGTGGTTCGGTTGAGCATGGCGTTGGTTTTGGGAGAACGGTAGCCGGAGATCACGTGAAACGGCTGTTTTTTCCCACTATGTTGGTGAATTCGGTGCAGCAGGTCGAAAAGCTCGCTGTCAATTACATGCATCTCATTGGTTCGGTGATCACGTAACAGATGGTTCAATTCCTGCAAAGCTTCGGCATGGTAGATGCCTTCTTCCCAGTAGGTGGTGCGAATGGATTCGCCGGTATGTAGGTTATAAAGTGAAATTGAACGGTGACGTTCTTCAATCGAGTTCGCAAAGACGGATGTTGGTGTCATGGTCGCCGCCATGGTTCCCGCCGCTCCGAGTTTCAGGAAGCTTCTGCGATTCATTGTTGAAGGTGGATTCCAGGACATTTTCATATTTTCACCCTTTGTACGTTCACTTTTAACATAGTCATCTTAACGCGGTTTTTCAAGTTTATTTAAGAGTGACAGCAGCTTATCATCGTATTGATAAATGTCTTTGTGAAGATGGAGTTCGCCGTTTTTATCTGCCCAAGCCGTTTGATAGGTAAGGAAAACGGGCACAGGCTGTGTGAGCCAAATGACCTCACGTTGCCCAGTTACGATTCGCTCACTCAGGTTTGGTAGGCTGATCTCAGCGTCTTCGTAGTCTAAGATTTGATGGGCAAGCTGATAGGGTTTTTCTGCGCGGATACACCCTGAACTGTACATCAGTGATCTGTATTTAAAAAGATGCTGAGCCGACGTGTCATGAATGTAGATATCCTCACTGTTCGGGAACATAAACTTGATGGTGCCCAGTGGATTAAGTTCCCCCGGCTCTTGGCGGAATTTGTAGGCCAGCACGCTTTTTTGCGTTTGCGATTGCCAATCCACTGAATCCGGATTTAATAAATGGCGTTCATCTGCATCCGTCTGCCGAAAGAGAGAGATTTTATTTCGCTTTAAATATTCAGGATCCTTTTTAAGTTTCGGGAGAATGTCTTCAACCAAAATGGTTTTGGGAATGCGCCAATAGGGGTTAAGTACGAGATAGCGCATGCTGTCTTCCATCATCGGTGTGGGGCGTTTTTCTTGGCCGACGACCACTTTCATATTTAAATCCGGACGGTTTTTCTGTACTAACTTCAGGCAATAGCCCGGAATGTTCACCATTACATAGCGTTCAGGCAATGCGTGATACCAGCGCCAGCGTTCAAGGTTGATTTTGATCAGAGCGATTTTCTGCTCGATACTTTCAGCTAGAGCGTTTCGGGTGCGTTTGCCGACAATGCCGTCCACCGTCAAATGGTGACGCCGTTGGAAATGTTTAATCGCCTTTTCCAGTTCCAAGTCATCTTCGGGGGAGAGTTCCCAGCACCAACTCTCTATGGCTTCGTTAGATGCCGTAGAGGAGTCTTGGCATTCTTCAGGGGGTGTACTCGGATAGTCGCCCGTAATCATTAAGCGTTGGCGTACCTGATTCAAGTCTTGATAACTTTCCGGTTCCGTATTCCAGCCTCCTTGTTCTGCGAGGTTGCGGTAATGTGTCAGCGCTTTTTTGAGGTTTTGATAATAGGGATGGCGCGCTATGAGCTGGTTTAGGGTATCTTGGATATTAGCCTGTTGCAGAGCCGTGTTTAGGATGGAAGACAGATTTAGCGACTTTTTGCCGTTTTCATAGTAAATCGAGTTGGCTTCACTCTCGTAAGCAAAGCCATAAAAAAGATCATGCGCCAGAGACATGAACGCTTGGTTTAATTGTGCTGCGTTATCGGGCGTTAAGGTGTCAGCGTCTTTTAAAGCTTCTATTTGAATTCTATGATAGCGGGGATTGTCTGGATTGAGGCCTTCCTCATCGGCATGCTCGATGGCTTGCAGAAGTTGTTCCACCATTTTTGGTTGCCACGCAGAAGATGCTTGAGAAGCCACCGTCTCAACTTTTGATGGCATCTGCGCTGATGCAACCTGGACCGATAGCGTGCAGGCAAAAATAAAGGTGTTGAGCAGCCATTTCATGGCAGCCTCCGTAGTCAAACGCGAATAGCGTTTTGATGGCTCTTTCATTAATTATAACAAAGGCCGTATTACGCTATGTTTGCATTGTTAAATGGATGCCGCCGAATTGATAGTGGTTCAGTGTCCGTTAAACCTGCAGCATGGTTTTAAAAGTATCTACAGAGGCCTGATAGTTTTTCGCTTCGGTAATCGCGGTGACGACGGCGATACTGTTGACGCCGGTGGCGATCACTTCGGCGGCATTGTCGTGGGTGATACCACCAATCGCCACAATCGGAAGTGTGGCGTCGTTTCTTAATTTCAGGATCTGGTGTAAATTGTCTACTCCTTGGATTTGCCCACTCATATCTTTGGTGCGTGTTGGGAAGATTGCGCCGATCGCCAGGTAACTGGGGTTGACCTGTTGCGCGAGCATAAACTCGTAAGCGCCGTGCGTGCTGATACCCAGACGAAGGCCGGATTGCTGAAGGTACTTAAGCTCTTCTGCCGACAAGGATTGTAGGTCTTCCTGCCCCAGGTGGACACCATAAGCGCCGTACTCGATTGCCAGTTGCCAGTAATCATTGATAAACAGGCGGCATTGCGGGTGGTGTTTGGCTAACGCCACTGCCTGTTGAATGGAATCGCGCAATTCCGTTTCAGTTTGGTTTTTCAAACGCAATTGGATGATTTTTAACCCTAAAGGCATCAGTTTTGCCAGCCATTCGACGGAGTTAACTACCGGGTAGAGGCCTAGCTGCTCTATGCCTAGAGTTGGAAACCCCTGTTCTGCAATGGCGTTTAATGCCGGATTGAGAATAACCTGTGGATAAAACTGTTTTTCTACCGGCCAGCTGGGTTGTATGAGCGCGCCGTAATAGTCAGGTTCTTGCGGGCAGAGTGCAAACGCTTTGTTCATAAAGGCTTGGGCCTGAATAAAGGCATCGCGGGGTAAATACCCTTGCGCCATGAAGCAGGCCAGAGCGGTGGATAAGGTGCAGCCGCTGCCGTGCCCGTAGCCGGTTTGAGCTTTTGGAGAGCTTAAGAAGAAAGACTGTTCTTTCCAGAAAAGTTTGTCGGTGACCGTGTGTTCGGAGTCGCCGTGGCCGCCACTGATGAGGAGGGCTGGGCAACCTTTTTCTAGTATTGCCGAGGCCCATTCTGACGGCTTTGCGGTTTCACTGAAATCGTTGGCCAGCCCCGCGGCTTCACAATGGTTAGGGGTAATGACGTCGACTAATTGAATCAACTCTTCATACATCAGACTGGCTAGAGATTCGGCCATCAGGCTTTGGCCGACACTGGCTTTCATCACCGGATCGCATACCACGATCAATTCCGGAAGCTGCTGCCTTAGTGTTTGCAGGGTTTGCGTGAGCCAGTCCAGCTGGGCATTATTCGCAAGCAGACCGATTTTGATTGCAATCGGCGGTTTGTCTTCGAGTAACACTTCCAGCTGTCGCTGCAAAACCGACACCGGCGTCGGATTGATACTGAGCAGACACTGCGAATTTTGTACCGTGTTGGCGGTGATCAGCGTGCAGACTTCCATGCCGAGTGCATGGCCGGTTTTGATGTCTGCTTGAATCCCGGCACCGCCGCTGCAATCCGAACCGGCTATGGTCCATAGAATAGGGCGCTTTGTTTCATTGATCATCGTGTTATCCGTAATTGATTTGATGCCAGAAAGGCTGGTCCAGGGTGGGGGTGCTCGGGATTGCGGTAGATCGTTCGTTCATCGGACCGGCTTCATGCGCCAAACGTCCTGCCTCAATCGCTTTGGCGAAGGCCTGCGCCATCTTCACCGGTTCGTGGGCGTGGGCGACGGCCGTGTTCAGCAGAATCGCATCCACGCCCATCTCCATCGCCTGAATCGCGTGCGACGGTTTGCCAATCCCGGAATCGACAATCAGGGTAATCTCCGGGAAGCGGTCGCGGATGGCCTGCAAAGCATAAGGGTTCAACAGTCCTTTGCCGGTGCCAATCGGCGATCCCCACGGCATAATGACTTTGCACCCCAGTTCGACCAGGTGACGTGCGATCACCAGGTCATCCGTGCAATAGGGAAGGACCTTAAAACCGTCGTTTAACAGAATTTCGGTAGCTTTGACCAGTTCAATAGGATCGGGCTGCAGATTGTAATCGTCGCCGACCAGTTCGAGTTTGATCCAGTCGGTTTGGAACAATTCGCGACTCATTTTCGCCATATTGACCGCTTCTTGGGTTGAATGGCAACCGGCGGTGTTCGGCAGCAGATGCAGCCCAAGTGATTGGATCATCTCCCAAAACGAGGCACCACCATTGGCTTGCGGGTTTTGGCGACTGAGGGATAAGGTGACTACCTGCGCGCCGGAGTGCCTGATCGAGTCCTGCATCACTTGTGGTGACGGGTAGAGGGCGCTGCCGATCAGTAAACGGCTGTTAAGCTCGGTGCCGTAGATATTTAAAGGTTTTGTGTTCGACATGTTCGTTTCCTAATTAACTCTGGTCACCCGCCCTGAATGGCGGAAATGATTTCGATGCGGTCATTCTCCTGCACGGCAGTGCTGGCATGTTCGGAGGCCGGGATAAAGTTCTGGTTCAACAAAAGGGCAAACGGAGGTAGTGCTCCGAATGCCGTGACTGCGTCCAGCAAAGTGCTGTTTTGCGGCACGTCGATTGGGTTGTCGTTGATATGGAGGGTGATGTTCATATTGTTTTCTAACTTAGACAGATACGAAGCACTTTTACAAGTTTGCACGGCATTTCGGAATAAGCCCCTCTAAAACGTTTAGCAGGGTGGCCTTTTTTCGGTTACTTTTTTGGCCACGCAAAAAAGTAACCGAAAAAAATTTAAATTTTAAAAACGCTTTTAAAGCGTCCTTAAGGATATGCACATAAAACTTCTAAAATTTCGGGCCTTGGCTAATTAATCCTTAATTAAAGTTTTTCGATTAAGTTCGGATAGTTAGGCAGGTCTTCGGCTTTACCGTTGACCAGCGCAACGCATTGCTCGACTATCACCGGTGCCAGCAGGTAGCCGTGGCGAAACAGGCCGTTGATTTGGATCAGATGATCTTTCACCCAAATCCTTGGTTCGTTGTCCGCTAAAGCCGGGCGCAAACCGGAGGCAAACTGGATAATTTCCGCTTCGGCGAATCCTTTATGCACGCTGAAACAGGCCGACAGCAGTTCCAAAGCGGAACGCACCGTCGGTTGGCGCGTGTCCTCCGATTCGATCTGGGTTGCGCCGACCACAAAATGGTGGTTTTCTTTGGGCGCAATATAGAGCGGATAACGCGGATGCATTAAACGCACAGGCCTGTTCAAAGTGACATCGGGCGCGTACAGGCGCAAGACTTCGCCGCGAACTCCGCGTAAACGCTGGCCGGCCGGAATCTGCGCTTTGGCGCCCAGACCCCGACAGTCGATAATGCGATCGAAATCGTATGGCTTTGCATTAGACCAGACCCGATCCTCGCGGATTTCTGCCGGTGTGTGTGCATGCCAGATCACGCCGCGTGCATTGAGTGTGCTCGCCAAAGCCGCCAACAGCTGGCGGTTGTCGAGCTGACCTTCGTGCGGCAGAAAGAGCCGGTGTTTGAACGGCTTGGATTGCGCCGCCAACTCTGGTTCCAGTTCGGCCAGACGCGCCGCATTGATGCGCACAAAGTCTTCGCCCTCATCGCCTTTGAGATGACGTGCAAAATCCACAAGGTGAGCCGAGTCCTGTTCAAAGGCCAAAATCAGCGACCCGGCCTGCTGAAAAAACACCGGCTCATCGAGTTGCGCCAACAGTTCCGGCCACAGTTGCAAACTGCGCTGGCCCATCTGCATGAGTGTCGGCGAAGTTTCTACCGATTCGGCGACAGGAGCGAGCATGGCCGCGGCCAGATAGGCCGGACTCTGCGTTGCCGCTTGTTCATCGCTGTCAAACAGGGTGACTTCATAATCGGAGCTTAATTGCAGTGCCATCAGACGGCCGATCAGTCCGGCCCCTAAAATGCCGATGCGTAAATGGCTCATCTCAAGCTTCTTTCTGATAGATTTCGCTACCGGCATCAATGAACTCTTGCGACTTCTGTTTCATGCCTGCTTTGATCTCTTCCAGAGTGATCTCGGTGATTTGGCCTGTTTGCGCGGCCGCTTCCTGTTCGGCGGCGTAGTCGCGCACCTCCTGGGAAATCTTCATCGAGCAGAATTTCGGTCCGCACATGGAGCAGAAGTGCGCCACCTTGCCGGATTCCTGCGGAATCGTGTCATCGTGATATTCGCGTGCACGTTCCGGATCCAATCCCAGATTGAACTGGTCGACCCAGCGGAATTCAAAACGTGCTTTCGACAGGGCGTTGTCGCGGATTTGTGCGCCCGGGTGGCCTTTGGCTAAGTCACCGGCGTGAGCGGCGATTTTGTAAGCCATCAAACCTTCCTTGACGTCGTCTTTGTTCGGCAGCCCCAAGTGCTCTTTCGGCGTCACATAGCACAACATGGCGCACCCGTACCAGCCGATATTGGCGGCACCGATGCCGGAGGTGATGTGGTCGTAACCCGGTGCAATGTCGGTGGTCAAAGGCCCCAACGTATAGAAAGGCGCTTCGCCGCATTCACGTAATTGCTTGTCGACGTTTTCCTTGATCATATGCAACGGAATGTGTCCCGGGCCTTCGATAATCACCTGGACGTCGTGTTTCCAGGCGATTTGCGTCAGTTCGCCCAGCGTTTCCAGTTCGGAAAATTGCGCTTCGTCGTTGGCGTCGGCAATCGAACCCGGACGCAGACCGTCGCCCAGGGAGAAGCTGACATCATAGGCTTTCATGATTTCGCAGATTTCCTCGAAGTGGGTGTAGAGGAAGTTTTCCTGATGGTGTGCCAGACACCATTTGGCCATAATCGAGCCGCCGCGTGAGACGATACCGGTAACACGTTTGGCGGTCATCGGGATATAACGCAACAGTACGCCGGCGTGGATGGTGAAGTAGTCCACGCCTTGCTCGGCCTGTTCGATCAGGGTGTCGCGGAAGATTTCCCAGGTCAGGTCTTCGGCGATGCCGTTGACTTTTTCCAACGCCTGATAGATCGGTACGGTGCCGATCGGTACCGGCGAGTTGCGCAGAATCCATTCGCGGGTTTCGTGGATATTGCGCCCGGTGGAGAGATCCATCACCGTATCCGCGCCCCATTTTGTCGCCCACACCAGTTTTTCGACCTCTTCGGCAATGGACGAACCAACTGAAGAGTTACCGATGTTGGCATTGACCTTAATCAGGAAATTACGGCCGATGATCATCGGTTCCGATTCTGGATGGTTGATGTTGCAAGGGATCACCGCTCGGCCACGGGCCACCTCGTCGCGCACGAATTCCGGAGTGATGTCCTGTGGAATGCTGGCGCCGAAGGATTCGCCGGGATGCTGCTGCTTGATCATTTCGCTGCGCACTTCGGCACGCTTCATATTTTCGCGAATAGCGATATATTCCATCTCCGGGGTAATGATGCCTTGGCGTGCATAGTGCATCTGGGTGACGTTGTTGCCTGCTTTAGCGCGGCGTACCGGCGGAAGATTTTCGAAACGAATATGATCCAACCCTTGGTTGGCCAGGCGCTCCTGAGTGAATTTGGACGTCACCGAATCCAGAATTTCGGTGTCGCCGCGTGCTTCGATCCACTTGGCGCGCAATCTTGGCAGGCCTGTATAGACGTCGATTTTGACATTCGGGTCGGTGTAGGGGCCGGAGGTATCGTAAACGCAGACCGGTTCGTTTTTTTCCATGAGCGGATTGTCTTCGGGGCCGGAAATATAGGTGTCGCTCAAGGTGATTTCGCGCATCCCGACTTTGATTGGGTGAATTGCACCGTCAACATAGACTTTTTGTGAATTGGGGAAAGATTGTCCGGAGACGTTCTGGATAAACGCTTCCGCTTCCGCACGGCGTTCACGGCGACTCTTGGATAGTTTTAGGGATTGGGTGATATGGGTTGGTTGACTCATAGCTTTGCCTTTTCAAAAAATTGAATTAAGGCGAAGCGCAATAGACTTTCGTAGAGAAAGAGCGGTTGCTATGGATCGAATAAAAACCGAACAGGCCTGTTCCGTTTTTCAATGATGCGAGACAAAGAAAAACGTAAAAAGGTAAACCCGGTTTTAGCAGTCTCTGCATTTTGCAGTACTTTCTCTAGATAAGAAAAGCACGTATCCATTCACAACAGTTCTGATTGTTCCCTTCGCTGGTATTATCCAGATCAGGTTCTACGGATCCCGCTTTCGCGATCTCAGCCTCGTCTAGGCACTCCGACAATGTGAATTAAGGCGCTTAGTATAGCGGCGGTTTTGGTATTTGCCAAATGGTTTGCGCAAAAGGACAACCTATAGGATAGGGAGGCGTAAAGAAAAAAGAGGGGGTTAATCGCTTTGCTGGTCGCGGTTAGCTTTCACAATTCGTAGATGTTGCAGGCGCAGGGTCATCTTGGCCAGCTGGCACTGCAGTTTCCAGAACAGCCACGCGGAGGAGTCTTTTTGGGGTTCCGGCAGTATTGCGTGCTTTTGAGCAGGCCTGCTTGTTTTTTCGTCCATATTTTTTGCACTCCCTTAACCTTCTGCCATTGCAGGTGGCGATGCGTTTTTCTTTTCCACTTTGAGCAGGGTATTAAGCATGTGCATAGACGGGTAGCCGTCTGCTGGCAGTTTTTGATCTACCTGAAATTCACGCAAAGCGCTACGAGTTCGGCTGCCGGCAATGCCATCGACCGGACCGGCGTCATAGCCAAGCGCGTTCAGCCGTTCCTGAATGGTTTTCATCTGCGTTTTGCTTAAGGCTTCATCGTCGTCGGGACGCTCTTTGGATAATTCCGAACGACCGATAATACGATCCGCCAGATGCCCGACCGCCAGGGCATAATTATTCGAGTTGTTCCAGCGTTTGATGACGCGGAAATTATCAAATACCAGGAAAGCCGGACCGCGGTAGTCGCTTGGCAGCAGCAGACGCGCCTGCATGTCTTCAATTGGCAGCGGGCGGCCATCGGCCAGTTTTAACCCCATTTTTGCCCACTCGGACAACGGTCGAGCGGTGCGGTTATCGGCCAAGGCGTAATCGAAACCGTTCGGCAGAGCCACTTCGCGCCCCCAGTTTTCCAGTTTCTGCCAACCGAGTTCGGCGAGGAAATGTCCAGCGGAGAAGAAAACATCTTCCAAGCTATTCCACAGATCTTTTTTACCGTCGCCGTCCCCGTCAACGGCGTAACGGTTGTAGTTGGAGGGCATAAATTGGCACTGTCCCATGGCGCCAGCCCAAGAGCCTTTCATCTGTCCGACTTTAACGTGTCCCTGGTCGAGAATCTTCAGTGCTTCAATCAATTCTTTGCTGAAAAATTCACTGCGTCGCGGATCAAACGCCAGCGTCGCCAGGGATTCAATGATCGGGATATTACCGGTATAGCCGCCGAAATTGGTTTCCATTCCCCAAAAAGCCACCAGATAACGGCCGGGAACGCCATATTTCCGTGTCACTTTGTCAAGCAGGGCGCGGTGCTTTTGATAGAGGTGTTTGCCTTTGACGATGCGCCATTGGGTGACGGTGGCATCAAAGTACTGCCAGAAAGTGCGGGTAAATTCAGGTTGGCGGCGATCCAGTTCGAGCACTTTTTGGTTGAGGGTGACGTTTTTAAAGGCGCTGTCCAGGGTATTTTGGGAGATGCCTTGCTCTACGGCCTGCTGTTTGAATTGCTGTATCCAGGCCTGAAAATCGGCGTCATTAGACGCTTGGGCGTTCAACGATAATGTTGAGATCAGCCACAGTGAGCACCATTTTAAAAACTGCAGTCCGCGTGTCATAAGTCTATTACCACTGCGTTGTAGTGAATTCAATTACTGCCTATTCTACCGAAACTTGGAAGAGAAAGTCAGTTGGCCAATCATGAAAAACAGTAAAATGAGCACTTAATAGAGTGTAATAAAACGTATAGGCAGCGGACTCGCGTTGCGATTGCTGAAATGGATAGGGCTATGTTGAAGTGTTTTGCCACCGCACCGGGTGGGTTGAGTGAACTGTTGCGTGAAGAGTTAATGAGTTTTGGCGCGCAAAGTGTCAAGGCGCAACCGCGTGGCGTGAGTTTTGAAGGATCACTGGAAGTGGCCTATCGCGCTTGTTTATGGTCTCGTCTGGCTAACCGCATTTATGTTACCGTGCTGGAAACCAAACTGGATAACCAGGAAGCGCTGACACCGACGATTGCTCGTGTAGACTGGAAGCGTCATATGGACGCCGACGGTAGCTTTGCGGTTTCCTTTTCCGGAAAAGGACTCGGCATTGAACACAGCCACTATGGCGCCCTGAAAATCAAAGACGGCATTGTCGATTATTTTCGCGAGACTTTTCAGCAGCGTCCTCAGGTCGATACGTTCGATCCAGACCTGCGCGTCCATGGCCACATTAACCGCAATCAACTGACCCTGAGTATTGACCTGACCGGACACAGTCTGCATCAGCGCGGTTACCGCGAAGGCCAGCAGGTAAAGGCACCTTTGAAGGAAAACGTCGCCGCGGCGCTATTGATGCGCGCCGGTTGGCCGGAAATCGCCAAGCAGGGCGGCACTCTCTACGATCCGATGTGCGGTTCCGGAACCTTTATGGTGGAAGCGGCGATGATGGCGTCGGATTTGGCGCCCGGTTTGGACAAGGCCAATCAGATGGCGTTTCTGACCTGGAAGCAGCACGATGAAGTTTTATGGCAACGTTTATTGGACGAAGCGGAACAGCGCGAAGCCGAAGGACTACGCAACCTGCCGGAAATTTACGGTTCGGACGCGTCGCACAAGTCGCTGGATATTGCCTACGAAGCGATTGCCAACGCCGGCTATGACGACGCCATCGAGATCAAACAGATGACGGTGGAACAGGGGCGCCGGTGGGGAGACTGGAAACCGGGCTTGGTCATCTCCAACCCGCCATACGGCGAACGTTTGGGGGAGGTCGAAGAGGTCAAAGCGCTGTATGTGGAGCTGGGCAATTACCTGAAAAACGAGTTTGACGGCTGGCAGGCGGCGATTCTGACCTGTAATGCCGAGCTGGGCATGTATTTGGGGCTGAAAGCTAAGCGTAGCCACAGTTTCTTCAACGGTGCGCTGGAATGTAAACTGTTGCGCTTCGATATCGTCAAGGAGTTCCACCGTCAGCCGGCGATCAAGGGCGGTTTGCACTTGGCACAGGAAATTCACAACACCATGCCGGAACTGGCGGAGAGCGAAGGCGCGCAGATGTTTGCCAACCGGGTGCGCAAGAACTTGAAGGGCTTGCGCAAGTGGGCTCAAAAAGAAGAGGTGTTCGCCTACCGCGTCTATGATGCGGACATGCCGGAATACGCGCTGGCGATTGATTTTTATCAGACGTTGGACGACGGCAATTGGCTGGTGGTGAATGAGTATGCGCCACCGAAGTCGGTCGATCGCCAGAAAGCGCGTAAGCGCCTGTATGAAGCGATGGCGGCCTTGCCACTGGTATTTCATGTACCCGTTGAGCAGATTGTCTTCAAGGTGCGCGAGCGCCAGAAAGGCGCCTCTCAGTATGAACGCCTGGACGAGAGCAAACAATTTTTTACCATTATGGAAAACGGCGTGCGTCTGCGCGTTAACTTTACCGATTACCTGGATACAGGCCTGTTTTTAGATCACCGTGACGTCCGCGCTTATGTGGCGAAACAGGCACGCGGCAAGCGTTTGGTCAACCTGTTCTGTTATACGGCCAGTGCCACCGCGCAAGCGGCGGCGCAGGGTGCACGTACCAGTCTGAGCGTCGATATGTCCAAGACCTATCTGTGGTGGGCCAAACACAATCTGATGGCCAACCGTTTGGACGAAGACAAGCACAAACTTTTGCAGGCCAATGTGCTGGAATGGCTGGACACGGCGGCAAAAAGCCAGAAAGGGCAGGTGGATGTGGTCTTTTTGGACCCGCCATCTTTTTCCACCTCCAAGCGCATGGAAGGGACGCTTGATATTCAGCGCGATCACGTTGATCTGATCAGCAAGACCCTGTTATTGCTGAAACCGGGTGGGGAGCTGATATTTTCGAATAACCTGCGTAAATTCAAACTCGATAAAACCGCTTTGGAACAGGCGTTTCCGGGGATTCGCATTACCGATATCACCCAGAAAACCATGCCTAAGGATTTTGAACGTAATGCCAAAATCCATCAGGCTTGGTCCATCATCATGCCCTAACCGAGACGTTGAAGATCGTAATCATTTTCACGCCTTCTCTTGAGGCAGAATAACTTGTCGCTGTGAAAGGTAAGGTATCCTTAGCCGCTTGCAATAATTTGATGATTTGACGGAAATTGGATCGATGGAACAGAAAATACAGTTTGATGAAGCTTTGATTAAGCGCTACAACCAGACCGGGCCGCGTTATACCTCCTATCCGACGGCTCTTCAGTTTGACGAATCGTTCGGTTTGGCGGATTATGAAGCGGCCGCAGCACGCAGTAACGAATCAGGGCGCGGTTTGTCATTGTATTTTCATATCCCGTTCTGCGACACGGTGTGCTTTTTCTGCGCCTGTAACAAAGTGTGGACGCGGGACCGTTCTAAAACCACGCCTTACTTGGAGCGCTTGTTCAAAGAGATCGAAATGCAGTCCAAGCTGTTCGATCCGAATCGCAATGTGGAACAGTTGCACTGGGGCGGCGGCACGCCGACGTTTATCAATAATGATGAAATGCGCCAGTTGATGGATAAGACACGCCAGCATTTCAACCTGTATGACGACGATTCCGGCGAATACTCTATCGAAATCGACCCGCGCGAAGCCAATCGCGAATCGGTCAAGCTACTGCGTGAGCTTGGCTTTAACCGCATGAGCTTGGGAGTGCAGGATTTCGACGAAAAGGTGCAAAAAGCGGTTAATCGTATCCAGAGTCAGGCGGAAACTTTTGAGGTGTTGGAAGGCGCGCGCGAGGCGGGCTTTCTGTCGGTCAATGTCGACCTGATTTACGGGCTGCCGTTCCAGACCGAGGCGGGCTTTATTAAAACACTGGACCGGGTGCTGGAAGCCGAACCGGATCGATTTTCGATCTTCAACTATGCGCACATGCCAAGCCTGTTCCCGACACAGAAAAAAATGAATGAGGCGGATATGCCGTCGGCAGATGAAAAACTGGCGATTCTGCATGCCGCGACCGAACGCCTGCTGGAAGCGGGCTATGTCTATATCGGCATGGATCACTTTGCCAAACCGGACGACGAACTGGCGGTGGCGCAGCGCAATGAAACCCTGTACCGCAATTTTCAAGGCTATTCCACCCATGCGGATTGCGATCTGGTCGGCATGGGCGCGACCTCGATCTCATTGATCAACAATACCTATGCGCAAAATCGCAAGAGTTTGCAGGAATACTACGAGGCGATCGATGCCGGCCATTTGGCGGTGTTTAGAGGTGTACAGCTCACCGAAGATGACGAACTGCGCCGTGACGTCATTACCCGTTTGATCAGCCACTTCCATCTGAATTTTGCCAAATTGGACCGGCAGTGGAATATCCGCTTTGCGGAGTATTTTGCCAAGGAACTGCAGAACCTGAAACCGATGGTGGAAGACGGATTGATCACCCTGACGGACGAGGATATTTATGTCACCGCTAAGGGGCGTCTGCTGATACGCAATATTTGCATGGTGTTTGATGCCTATTTGAAGGCGGGCACCGAAAACCGCTTCTCCAAAGTCATTTAAAACTTTTTAATCCATTTCCAAACTGAACAGGCCTGGTGAGATCGTTCCAACCGGGTCTGTTCAGTTTTTGATGTCTGTTCAGCGGCTAACGATCGTCATCCGGTGAAGGAAACCAGCGATCGGTTTTTCCAGTGAGCAGATAGACGCTCAGTCCAATCCACTCTTTGACTGCCGGCTCCAGCGATTTCAGGTGGTCAAACAGGTCAAAATCCCAATGGCGGTATTCAGAACTATTGGAACGGTAGTCGACCGGATAGGGGATGACATTGATTTCGAGATTGCGGGCAATCCCTACGGCACGCGGCATATGATACGCCGACGTCACCAGCAGGTAACGACCGTCTCCTTTTGGTAGCAGTGGCAGGGTGTTAATAAAGTTCTCATAGGTGTTGCGAGAGTCGGACTCCAGAATCAATCGATTTGGGGCAATGCCCACCGTTGTCAGCAGTTCGCTTGCCAAATCGCTCTCCTTGGCGCTGTTTTGCAATTGCACCGAACCGCTGCCGCCGGTGAAAATGACGGGTACCTTGGGGTATCGCTTGGCCAATTTTGCGGCGCCAATATAACGATCCCCAGCCAAGCCAAGCTCCGCCGACTGCCAGCTTAACGAACGCTGCAAGTCCTCTCCACCGCCTAACACCAGAATGCCGTCAACCGATTCCGGAAGTTCCTCGGGTTGACTGAAACGTTCTTCGAGCGGTCGGATCAGATAATCCCCAAACGGAAAAGCCATAACTAGAAAAGAGAGCAGTGCTGTCGGCAGAAGAATGCGTTTGGCGGCAGTCCGATAATCGAACAGCAGGTAAAGCGTTCCCACAATAAACAAGATCAGCAAGAGGTTGCCGGGACTGAGTAGGGTCCAAGCGATTTTGGAAAACACAAAAAACAGATCATTCATGGAATCGGGCTCCGCTAGGCAAACAGGAAATAAGTAGAATCGTTGCTGATTACGTAAATTAAGTCTCTATTTAAGTAAAAACTTTGACCTGCGTCAATTTCTGCAACAAATGTGCAAATTTCCCTTGAAAGCCTCGCCTCCGTCCTTATATTTAAGCTAATTAAAGATTTATTGGGAGAGCGGCATGATCGACAAATTTACGACTCAGTTTCAGTCAGTTTTACAAAAAGCACAGTCTCTGGCACTGGGGCAGGATAACCAGTTTATTGAACCGGTGCATATTCTGTCCGTTCTGCTCGAGGAGCAGGCCTCTTTGCTGCAGCTGGCACAAGTGAATGTCAGTCGTTTACGTGAAGCGGTGCAAACTAAATTAGCAGGCCTGCCTAAAGTGAGCGGGGCGGCTGGCGACGTGCAACTGTCGCAAAAGTCGGCCCAGGTACTGAATTTAATGGATAAGGCCGCGCAGCAACGCGGTGATGCTTATATTGCCAGTGAACTGTTCTTTGTGGCGGCGCTGGATGCAAATGATACTGTAGCCGATCTGTTAAAACAGGCGGGAGCGAAGAAACAAACACTGGAAGAAGCGATTCAAAAAGTACGCGGGGGTGAAAATGTCATGAATCAGAATGCCGAAGAGACGCGCCAGGCGCTGCAAAAATATACGATTGATCTGACTGAACGGGCCGAATCCGGCAAGTTGGATCCCGTGATCGGGCGTGACGATGAGATTCGCCGTGCGATTCAGGTCTTGCAGCGCCGTACCAAAAACAACCCCGTTTTGATCGGTGAACCGGGTGTCGGTAAAACCGCTATTGTGGAAGGGTTGGCGCAGCGTATTGTCAACGGTGAAGTGCCCGAAGGACTGCGCAACAAAAGGGTGTTGTCACTGGACTTAGGTTCATTGCTCGCCGGTGCCAAATACCGCGGGGAGTTTGAGGAGCGTTTGAAAGCCGTGTTGAATGACCTGGCTAAGAATGAAGGGCAGATCATTCTGTTTATCGATGAAATTCATACCATGGTGGGTGCCGGGAAATCGGATGGGGCAATGGATGCGGGTAATATGCTCAAGCCGGCCCTGGCTCGTGGCGAGCTGCACTGCTTAGGCGCCACCACTTTGGATGAGTATCGTGAATACATCGAAAAAGACGCCGCTCTGGAACGACGTTTCCAGAAAGTATTGGTGGACGAACCGACTGAAGAGGATACAGTGGCCATTCTGCGGGGGTTAAAAGAGCGTTACGAGGTGCATCACGGGGTCGAGATTACCGATCCGGCGATTGTCGCCGCGGTGCAGTTGTCGCAGCGTTACATTACCGACCGTCAATTGCCGGACAAGGCGATTGATTTGATTGATGAAGCCGCGTCTCGTATTCGTATGGAAATCGATTCCAAACCGGAAGAGATGGACCGCTTGGATCGCCGTTTGATTCAGCTCAAGATCGAACGCGAAGCGTTGAAAAAAGAGAAGGATGCGGCCTCTAAAAAACGTCTAGAAGACTTGCAGGCGCAGATTGATGAGCTGGAAAAAGAGTACGCCGACCTCGAAGAGATCTGGAAAAAAGACAAGGCCTCTTTGCAGGGAACGCAGCAATACAAGGAAGCGCTCGATCAGGCGCGTATTGAAATGGAAGCCGCGCGCCGTGAGGGTGACCTAGCGAAGATGTCGGAGCTGCAATATGGCACCATTCCGGATCTTGAAGCCAAAATCAAGGCGGCTGAACAGGCGGAGTCGGAAGACGGCCAGCTGCATCTGCTGCGTAACAAGGTGTCGGATGAAGAGATTGCCGAAGTGGTGGCGCGCTGGACCGGGATTCCAGTATCGCGCATGCTCGAAGGCGAGCGTGAAAAACTGCTGCGTATGGAAGAGGCGTTGCAGAAACGCGTCGTGGGCCAAAAAGAAGCGGTTGGCGCCGTTTCGGATGCGATTCGCCGTTCGCGTGCCGGTCTGGCCGATCCGAACCGCCCGAATGGTTCGTTCCTGTTCCTGGGGCCTACAGGAGTGGGTAAAACCGAGCTGACCAAAGCGTTGGCGGACTTCCTGTTTGATACCGAAGAGGCGATTGTGCGTCTGGATATGTCCGAATTTATGGAGAAGCACTCCGTGGCGCGTCTAATCGGTGCGCCTCCAGGTTATGTGGGGTACGAACAAGGGGGGTATCTGACCGAAGCGGTACGCCGCAAACCCTATTCGGTGATTCTGCTGGATGAGGTGGAAAAGGCGCATCCGGATGTGTTCAACATTCTATTACAGGTATTGGATGACGGACGCTTGACGGACGGTCAGGGACGTACGGTGGACTTTAAGAATACGGTGATTGTCATGACTTCCAACCTGGGATCGCAGATTATCCAGGAGAAGTCGGGTGAAGAAAACTACGAAGCGATGAAAGCGGATGTCATGGAGGTGGTTGGCGGCCATTTCCGTCCCGAATTCATTAACCGTATCGATGAAATCGTGGTCTTTCATCCGTTGGGTCGTGAACAGATTCGTGCGATTACCGGCATTCAGCTACAGAACCTGCGCAAACGTCTGGCAGCCAACGACATGCAGTTGGCGGTCAGCGATGAGGCGCTGGATCTATTGGGTGAAGCCGGGTTTGACCCTGTTTATGGCGCGCGTCCGCTGAAACGAGCGATTCAGCAGCGTATTGAGAACCCATTGGCACAACGACTTCTTAAAGGTGAGTTTGCGCCAGGCTCAACGATTCATATCGTTCTGCAAAATGGGGATATCGCCTTTTCTTGAACATTGCTCAGTGGAATGACACTGAATAAATAATTTGATCTGTCTTCGCCCTCTTTGGATGATTTCAAAGAGGGCGTTTTTGTGTCCGGAAAACAGACAGCTGCGAAGTTTGAGCTACTGTGATAGGAATGTTCGCTGGACTGGTGAAGGGAATGATTAAAGTTACTTGACGCCATCCAGTTTTTTAATTTCATCATAGGCCTTGGCAACGGCCTCTTTGGCTTTTTTTTCCATCTCTTCATGCTCATTCCCATAGGAGTAAAATGACATGTCAATGGCGTGACGGATATAGCGCGGGGGGATCATATTGAGTGCAACGCAGGCAACATCGGCCAATTGATCGGCATCCAGTTCTCGTCTTTGATACTTTTCCGATATTTCATTGAACACCAGACGTTCGTAGTAATTGTGTACCGATTCAAATTCCAGCTCTGTCATGAGGGGGTTCACTCTCTTATATTGTTGTAATAGGATTGTCGCTTTCTGAATATACCTAAATTCCATCTAAAAAAAAAGCGCTTAAGGTGCAGACCTTAAGCGCTTTTGCATGGCAAATAGGTAGCAGAGGTTAACTTTGCTCGCGGCTCACTGCACGGTGACCGATATCGGTACGGTAGTAAACTTCATCCCAAGAAATGGCCTGAACACCTTCATAAGCGCGTTTTTGTGCCGCGGTGACAGTGTCGCCCAGTGCGGTGACACACAGTACGCGTCCACCGGAGGTGACGACTTCTCCTTGCGCGTTGAGTTTGGTTCCGGCATGGAATACTTTCAGGTCATCGGCATTGGCGCTATCGAGCCCGGAAATCACGTCGCCCTTGCGGTAATCGTCAGGATAACCGCCAGCGGCCATGACGACACCCAAGGCCGCACGTTGATCCCATTCGGCACTGACCGTGTCAAGTTTGCCGTCGATTGCCGCCAGGCACAGTTCTACAAGATCAGACTGCAAGCGCATCATAATCGGCTGCGTTTCTGGATCCCCAAAGCGGCAGTTGAATTCCAATACTTTTGGCGAGCCGTCGGCTGCGATCATCAAACCGGCATATAAAAAGCCCGTGTAAGGAAGGCCGTCTTTCGCCATGCCTTCAATTGTCGGGATAATCACCTCTTGCATGGCACGTTCGTGAATTTCTGGCGTCACTACCGGGGCAGGGGTGTAAGCGCCCATGCCGCCAGTGTTTGGTCCGGTATCACCGTTGTTGCGTGCTTTGTGATCTTGAGAAGTCGCCATGGGCAGTATGTTTTTACCATCTGCCATCACAATAAAGCTGGCTTCTTCACCGACTAGGAACTCTTCAATGACCACGCGGGCACCGGCATCACCGAATTTGTTGCCGGCCAACATGTCTTTCACCGCCGCAATCGCTTGTTCGTTGCTATCGGCGAGGATAACGCCTTTACCGGCGGCCAAGCCATCGGCTTTGACCACAATCGGCGCGCCCATTTTTTCGATATAGTCAATCGCCGGATCGATTTCGGTAAATACGCCGTAAGCGGCCGTCGGAATATGGTGCTTAGCTAGGAAGTCCTTGGAAAACGCTTTGGAACCTTCCAATTGAGCGGCGCCGGCCGTTGGGCCGAAACATTTCAGTCCCGCTTCTTTAAAAGCGTCTACCACACCAAGCACCAAGGGGACTTCCGGCCCGACAATCGCCAGTTCAATCGCGTTGTCTTGTGCAAATTTGACCAGGCCTGCTAAGTCTTCAACCGCGATGTCCACGTTTTCCAGATTCGGTTCCAAGGCGGTTCCGGCATTTCCCGGCGCAACAAATACCTTAGATACCTTTGGCGACTGTGCCGCTTTCCATGACAGAGCGTGCTCACGCCCACCGCTACCAATAACTAATACATTCATACAAACAATCTCTTTTTAAATTGGTTTAAAAATGTGCGCTTTGCTCAAGGTCAAGGCGGTTAAACGAACCGAAGCGTACTCAAAGTACGTGAGCATCGGAAGCGGATTAACCCGTGCCGAGATTGAGCAAATAAGCCATTTTTAGTGGCGGAAGTGGCGCATTCCGGTAAACACCATCGCAATGCCGTGTTCGTCTGCGGCATCAATCACTTCCTGATCGCGCATAGAACCGCCAGGATGAATGACCGCAGTAATTCCGGCTTCAGCCGCTGCGTCAATACCGTCACGGAACGGGAAGAAAGCATCGGACGCCATCACAGAACCGGGCACTTCCAGACCTTCGTCGGCCGCTTTAATGCCGGCAATTTTTGCGGAATAAACACGGCTCATTTGACCAGCACCCACACCGATGGTCATACCGTTTTTAACATAGACAATGGCGTTGGATTTAACAAACTTGGCTACTTTCCAGGCAAACATCAGGTCGGCCATCTCTTTTTCGGTTGGCGCGCGTTTGCTTACGACTTTCAGGTCGGCTTCAGTGACCATGCCTAGGTCACGATCCTGAACCAGCAAGCCGCCGACCACGCGTTTGAAGTCAAAGGCTTTTTGTGGCTCGCCCAATTCACCACAGGCCAACAGACGGACGTTCTGCTTGGCGGCCACCGCGGCTTTGGCCTCTTCAGAAACGGTTGGCGCAATAATCACTTCCACAAACTGACGTTCAACGATCGCTTTGGCGGTTTCTCCGTCCAGTTCGCGGTTAAAGGCAATGATGCCACCAAACGCTGAGGTTGGATCGGTTTGGTAGGCGCGGTCATAAGCTTCAAATTGGCTGGCGCCTACTGCCACTCCGCAAGGATTTGCGTGCTTGACGATGACGCAGGCCGTTTCGTCAAAGGTTTTGACCAGTTCCAGAGCCGCGTCGGTGTCGGCAATGTTGTTAAACGACAGTTCTTTCCCTTGGAACTGTTCCGCCGTTGAGATCGACGCTTCGCTTGGGTTGCGTTCAGTGTAGAAAGCCGCGGATTGATGCGGGTTTTCACCGTAACGCATCGACTGCTTTTTCACAAATTGTGTGTTGAAAGTGCGCGGGAAGGTGTCGTTTTCATCTTGCGAGAACAGGGTTCCGAAGTAGTTGGAGATTGCACCGTCGTAGCGAGCCGTCTGTTCAAAGGTTTTGATCGCCAAATCAAAACGGGTCGCATGGGATAGCTGAGCATTGTTGGCCTGCATCTCTTCCAGGACGCGGCTGTAGTCGGCAGGATCGGTCACAACCGCCACATCGTTGTGGTTCTTGGCCGCAGAACGCAGCATGGTCGGTCCGCCGATATCGATGTTTTCAATCGCGTCTTCCAGGGTACAGCCCGCTTTGGCAACCGTAGCTTCAAATGGGTAAAGGTTAACAACCACCATGTCGATTGGATCGATACCGTGCTGTGCCATGACGTCGTCATCTTTGCCGCGACGTCCCAACAAACCACCGTGAATTTTTGGGTGCAGAGTTTTAACACGGCCGTCCATCATTTCCGGGAAGCCGGTATATTCCGATACTTCGGTCACAGGCAGTCCGGCTTCGGACAGAACTTTATAGGTTCCGCCTGTAGAAAGAATGGCAACATCCATGGCCGCCAAAGATTGGGCGAACTCAAGAATGCCGGTTTTATCCGATACGCTGATCAGGGCGCGACGAACAGGTTTCATCATGGTTGTTTTCTCCAAAACAGTAAAAGCAAAGTTGAGAACAACTCCTGTCGGCCAATGGCCGTCAACAGGAGCTGAAAATTCTATATTAAGTCGTACTTTTGCATCTTCTTGCGCAGGGTATTGCGGTTAATGCCAAGAATTTGTGCGCTCTGGGATTGGTTGCGGTCGGTTTTCGCCAGCACAAATTCAATCAGGGGTTTTTCCACCTGTTGAATGACCATTTCGTAAAGGTCACTAGGCGTCTCTTCCTGAAGGGTATCAAAGTAGTGTTCCAGGGTGAGCGTTACTTGTTTACTGAGCGAGTGCTGTGGCATTGTTTGTGTCGTACTTTAATTTGCAGCGGCTGAAGTTGTCACGGCCGCAAAGTGGTTTATCTTATTCATGTGAAAGAGAGCGGCGAAGGGTTAGTTCATTGCTTTGCCGGCACTTTCAAAATATTGCTCAATCAACCTGAGTTGTTCTTCTGGTTGGTCGAGTCGGTTAAAGGCTTTGCGTAACGTAGGGCCGTTGTTAAGATGCTGACTGTACCATCCGATGTGTTTGCGTGCGATTCGGACGCCCAGTGTTTCCCCGTACAATTGATGCAAGCCGTGAAGGTGGCTTTTCATGGTGGCATAAAAGACGTCTTCCGAAGGCGGAGCTAACCGCTTCCCGGTTACAAGGTAATGATTTATTTCACGAAATATCCACGGATAGCCTTGCGAGGCACGTCCGATCATTATGCCATCAGCCGCGGTATATTCTAATACAAATTGAGCCTTTTCGGGGGTGTTAATGTCGCCATTTGCAATCACCGGGATGGAAACGGCTTGTTTCACGGCGCGGATGGTGTCGTATTCCGCCTGGCCATTAAATTTATCTGCGCGGGTACGACCATGAATGGTCACGGCTTGCAGTCCATGTTCCTCCGCAAGCAGGGCTATGTCCAAGGCGTTACGTTGATTGTTATCCAAACCGGTGCGAATTTTGACCGTCACCGGAACGTCTACCGCATCGACTAACGCGGAAAAAATATTAGCCACCGTTTGTGGTTGCCCCATTAACGCAGAGCCGGCAGCGACACTGCATACTTTCTTGGCCGGGCATCCCATATTCAAATCAATAATCTGCGCCCCATGTTCTACCTGCCAGCGTGCGGCGTCAGCCAGTTCTTGGGGATCGGTGCCTAAAAGCTGCACCGCTCTTGGTTCCGGGTCATTCGGATCGGCACGGCGGGTGGAGGACTTTTTCGATTCCCAGAGCTGTTTTTGCGATGCCACCATTTCCGCCAGGGTGTAATCCGCCCCATTTTCTCGACATAGACGACGATAGACGGCATCGGTGATGCCGGCCATCGGAGCAAGGACGAGATTATGTTTAAATTGATAAGGGCCGATTTGCAGCATAGTGTCAACCGATAAAAGTCATATTATTTTCATCAGGCCTGGTTAAAAAGGTTTTAAACCAGGGCAGATTTGGTGCCTGCCAACAAAGCCCATTCTTCCTTGGTTTGCAGCGTATTCAATTCAAAGCCCAGAGTTCGGTAGTGGGCTTGCAGTTCTGCGGCTTGGGTTTCCAAGAGTCCTGAAAGCACCAGTGTGCCGCCCGGTTTGACTAAACGTTCGAATTCCGGCGCCAGCTCTTTCAACGGACCAGCCAGAATATTTGCAACCAACAGATCGGCCGGTTCGGAGTTAAAATCCTGGACGAGCGAAAAGGCGATGTCAGCCTGGTTGCGTTGGGCATTTTGCTCACTGGCGATAATCGCCTGAGGGTCAATGTCGGTGCCCATGACACGGCGAGCCCCAAGTTTTTGCGCCGCCAACGCGAGAATCCCGGAACCACAGCCGTAGTCAATGACATTAAGGTCGATCGGGGCGTGCCGGTCCAGCCAGGTCAAGCAGAGTGACGTGGTCGGGTGGGTGCCGGTGCCAAATGCCATGCCCGGGTCTAACATCAGGTTGACGGCGTCCGCTTGCGGCGCTTCGCACCAGCTCGGCACAATCCATAGGCGTTCGCCGAACTGCATCGGCTGGAACTGATCCATCCAGGCGCGAATCCAGTCCTTGTCTTCCAGCTGCTCTACCTTATATTGTTCGCTTGAAACTTGGGGCACCAGGCCGGTTAGGTTTTCAATCACTTGTTTGGCATCGGTTTCGGCATCAAATAATCCGATGACTTTGGTTTTGGCCCAGATCGGTGTGGTACCAAGCTCCGGTTCGAAAATCGGTTGATCTTTGGCATCTTCAAACGTCACCGAGCAGGCGCCGATTTCCATGAAAGCGTCGGAAAGCGGTTCTGCAAGAGCTTCTTCTACTACAGTATTGATTTGGATCCAGGCCATATTCACTCCTTGCAAAAGGCTTTGGCTGTTTGCCGCCTTTTGCCATTAAATTCGATTTGCCAATCGATTGGCTAAAAGCAAAAAACCCCTTGCGGTGACCGCAAGAGGTTTTAAAAGTGTTTATTGAGTTTATGGTATTGGTTAATACCAAAACTCAATGATTCCGGTCTGAATTACACTAAGTGTTCCAGACGGTGCTCCAGGTAGTGGATGTTCATGCCACCTTCACAGAAGCCGTGGTCGTTCATGATTTCACGCTGCAGGTGGATGTTGGTATCGATTCCTTTGATCACCATTTCCTGCAGGGCGACGTCCATACGTGCAATCGCAGTATCACGATCATTACCGTAGGTAATCAACTTGCCGATCATGGAGTCGTAATGCGGCGGAATCTCATAGCCGGTGTAGATGTGCGAGTCCCAACGCACCCCTAAACCACCTGGCAAATGCAGGCGCTCAAGCTTCCCTGGAGAAGGCATGAAGTTGCGCGCTGGGTTTTCAGCGTTGATACGGCACTCCATGGCGTGGCCGCGAATCACGACATCTTCTTGTTTAATGTTTAGCGGTTGACCCATGGCAATTTCGATCTGCGCTTTCACCAGGTCAATGCCGGTGACCATTTCGGTAACAGGGTGCTCAACTTGCAGACGGGTGTTCATTTCGATGAAATAAAAATGGCCGTCTTCGTACAGGAACTCGAAGGTTCCGGCGCCACGGTAGTTGATTTCCAGGCAAGCATTGACACATGCCGCACCGATTTGGGCACGCTGTTCAGCGGTGATGCCTGGCGCGGGGGCTTCTTCTACCACTTTTTGGTGGCGACGTTGCATCGAACAGTCACGCTCACCTAAGTGAATGGCGTTACCTTGGCCGTCAGACAGCACTTGAATTTCGATATGGCGGGGGTTCTCGAGGAACTTTTCCATATACACTTCGGAGTTACCGAAGAAACTGCCCGCTTCCGATTTTGTCAGTTGAATCGATTTTAGCAGGTTGGCTTCGGTATGCACTACACGCATACCGCGTCCGCCGCCACCGCCGGCCGCTTTAATGATCACCGGATAGCCGATTTCACGCGCAATGCGCATGTTTTCTTCGGCATCGTCACCTAACGGACCGCCTGAACCGGGAACAGTCGGAACGCCGGCGGCTTTCATCGCACGGATGGCTGAGACTTTGTCACCCATAATGCGGATGGTGTCGGCTTTAGGGCCGATGAAGGTGAACCCACTTTCTTCAACACGCTCGGCAAAATCGGCGTTTTCAGATAAAAAACCATAGCCCGGGTGAATCGCTTCGGCGTCCGTTACTTCCGCGGCCGCAATAATTGCAGGAACGTTCAGATAACTTTCCGAAGACGGAGCCGGACCGATACAGACAGATTCGTCTGCCAATAAAACATGTTTTAGGTCAGCGTCAGCGGTAGAATGCACGGCCACGGTTTTAATGCCCATTTCTTTACAGGCGCGCAGTACGCGCAGAGCAATTTCACCACGGTTTGCAATTAGAATTTTTTCAATCATGCTCAACTACCCTTATTCAATCACGAAAAGCGGTTGACCAAATTGAACCGGTTCTCCGTTGACGCCAAGAATTTGTTTGATGGTTCCTGCTTTATCCGCTTCGATCGGGTTCATGATTTTCATCGCTTCGATAATGCACAGGGTGTCGCCTACAGCCACTTGATCGCCCACCTTAACAAATGCATCTGCATCTGGAGATGGCGCTGAGTAGAACGTTCCCACCATCGGCGAGGTCACCTGGTGACCACTGATTTCTGCCGGTGCTTCCGCTGCCGCAGTAGGCGCCGCTTGAGCGGCCGCAGCCGGTGCTTCAAATTGAACAGGGGCTGCGGCTGGCGCAGGGGCCGCCATCATGATCGGCTCTTTGCTGCGGGTGATGCGAATGTTGTGCTCACCTTCTTTAATTTCAATTTCAGCGATGTCTGACTGTTCCACAATTTCAATCAGTTTACGAATCGAGCGAATATCCATGTGACTTCCTTTGATTATGCGCCTTGTTTGTTTTGTTATCAGGCTTTGGGGTTGAATGTTTAAAACTATTTGCTGTTATTTGATTCTTTCGACAGCCGCTTGCAGGGCCAACTCATAGCCCTTGGCACCCAGGCCTGCGATAACGCCTTCAGCCAGATCAGAAAAGTAAGAGTGGCTGCGGAAGGGTTCGCGTTTATGAATGTTTGACAGATGCACTTCAATAAACGGGATGGCGACTGTGGCCAGTGCGTCACGAATGGCGACACTGGTGTGAGTGAATGCGGCCGGGTTGATAATAATAAATTCGGTACCATCATCCATGGCTTGATGAATGCGTTGTACAATTTCGTGTTCCGCATTGCTTTGAAAACTCAGGAGGCGAACGCTGAATTCATCTGCGAGCAATTCCAAGTCTTCAATGATATCGCCCAATGTCTGGCGACCGTAAATTTCCGGTTCGCGTCTACCGAGCATATTGAGATTTGGCCCGTTTATCACCAGAATGCTTGCCATGATTTTATCCAATCGTGATTCACTCAAAGAAAGATTGAATGGATTATAACGTAACTACTGCTATAACTCTATGAATAACACGGTTAAATCGCTGTAAAAGTCTAAAAAAAATACATGAAATGCCGCGTTCTGCTATGAACTTAATGAAACGATTGAGTTTGCTAATGGTGAGATAAGGTTTAGGGGGAAATAGGTGAACAGGCCTGCTGAGTTTGGCAGGCCTGGTTATGCTGATTTATTTTAAAGCTTGTTGAATGTTTTGATTAAAGCTCTCTGCGTCTTTAAATCCGACCACTCGCTGTGCTTTTTGTTCTTCGCCTTGTGCGTTGAAGAACAGAATAGCCGGTGGTCCAATGATGCCGAACTGTTTCATCAAGGCCTTATCCGTTTCGTCATTGGCCGTGACATCCGCCTGCAGCAGCGTGACGCCTTTTAATGAAGCCTGTACCTTCTTATCGGTAAAAGTCAGGGCTTCCATCTCTTTACAGCTCACGCACCAGTCGGCGTAGAAATCGAGCATAACTGGCTGACCTTTACTGAGTTCGGTCTGAAGGTCTTCCACGGTTTTAATGCTTTTAAACTCAAGGTGAGTGGCTTCAACCTGACCTGAACCACCTCCTTGGAAGACTTTTAGAGGCTGGAACAGGGATTGGCTACCGCCAAGCAGGCCGACTAGAATCATTGCACCATAAAGTGCCAACGCCAAGCCGAGTCCTTTAAACAGTTTGAACCAGCCTGATTTGTCGGCCACACTTTCAAACGCGCCCATATAGACCGCAGAAATGATAAACAACAGTGCCCATGCCAGTAGAGTGACTTCCGCAGGCAGAATGCGCTCAGCCATCCAGATGGCCACACCAATGAGCATGACACCGAATACCGCTTTGACGCTTTCCATCCAGCCACCGGCACGCGGCAGCAGTTTTCCAGCGGAGGTGCCGAGTAACAATAATGGCAGTCCCATCCCCATGCTCATGGCGAACAGTGCGGTTCCGCCGAGCAGGGCATCCCCGGTTTGGCCGATGTAAATCAATGCACCAGCCAGTGGCGGTGCCACGCAAGGGCCGACGATCAGGGCGGACAAAAAGCCCATGACCGCGACACCGGTGAGAGTGCCGCCTTGTTGCTTATTGGACAGGTTGGTGAGTTTGGATTGCAGGCTGCTCGGCAGTTGCAGTTCGTAGAAGCCGAACATCGACAGTGCCAACAGAATAAAGATGACGCTGAACGTTCCAAGAATCCATGGGTTTTGGAAAGCGGCTTGCAGGTTTTCACCAAAGACACCCGCTAAGACACCCGCGACTGTGTAGGTCACCGACATCGCCAGCACATAGACCAGCGACATGACAAAAGCTCGGCGGGTGGTCAGTTGTTCGCCCTGACCGACAATGATGCTCGACAGAATCGGAATCATCGGGAAGACGCAAGGGGTAAAGGCCAGAAGCAGACCAAAGACAAAGAAAGTCGCAATCACAATCCACACGCTGCTGTTTTTCAGGGTGTCGGCAATCTGATCGGTTTCGGATTGCGCCGGTTGTCCCACAACGGCCGCTGGTGAGGTGTCGATCACAGAAATTTGATCGGCTTGAATCTCAATGGTTTTGCGCATCGGTGGGTAGCAAACACCGGCGGAGGCGGAGCACCCCTGGAATTCAAATTCGATAGTGGCTTGCTTATTAATCTCTGTAACCGGCTGGATTGCTTCAAGTTGACCGTGATAGACCGCGGTTTTGCCAAACAGAGGATCGTCAATGGTCTCTGCTGCCGGTAATTGCAACTCACCTAAGGTTGCTTCACCGTTGACGACTTTGGTTTTGATCTTGTCTTGGTAGAGGTGATAGTCGTCGGCAATTGCCCAGCGCGCGACGATTTGACCATTTTCAATGCTTGAAGAGAAGCGGAATGCATCTTCTGCATCCAGCAGTTCGGGTTCACTGTTGTTGGCGGTGAGAATGTCATTCAGCGCATTCAATGAACCGAAACCGTTTCCGCTGTCGGTTGAGGCGGCAGCCGGTGCCGGAAGGTCAACAGGGAGTGTGCGGGTTTGCGGAGGATAGCAAACCCCGATTTTATCCGCACATCCTTGGTACTTGACGGTCAGCTTGCCGCGACTTGCACTGCTTTGATAAGGAATTTTCAGGGTGGCTTGATGGACATAGACTTCGGTTTTACCAAACAGCGGATCGTCAGTCTGTTTGGCTTTTGAGTATTGGGTGTCGCCAAGAGAGAGGTCTTCAGAGGTGACCGAAATTTTGTCTTTGTAGAGTTTGTAGTCGTCGGCAATTTTCCATTCTACAAGGATTTTACCGTCAACGACTTTGGCGTCCTGCAATTGAAACGCATCATCCACATCCAAAAGATCATTGGCTTTCACCATGCCTGTCGCAGTCAACAGTATCAGTGAGCTAATGATCCATTTAAACAGGGGGTTCTGAGTCCATCTCATCTTTGTGATCTCCTCGGATCGTTTTGTAAGGGGCGGCTAGCGAACTTGAAAGTGCCGCGAAAAGCCCCATAACCTTTGTAACGTGTTTACAATAGTGTTTGGTGCAGAGCTGAACACTAGGTGTAAAGTTTTCTATTTCAGCCAATCAAGAGATTCTATCTTACTTTTATCTGCTTCGGCCACCGAATAAGTCTGAATCTATTATGAAGTTTTAGTCTGGGTGAGTATGTAAATAATGGTGTCCTCAATATGGAGTTGTCATGAAGGTTTTTCTGCTGTTTTTTATTTTAATTCCGCTGCTTGAGCTGTATTTGTTAATCCAGGTGGGTGGCGTTATTGGCGCTTTGCCGACGGTGCTGTTGACTGTCGCCACGGCCGTGATTGGGGTGTGGCTGATGAGAAGTCAGGGGGTGAAGGTGCTGCAGGACGCTCAGCTGGCGATGACACAAGGGGAGGCGCCGCAAACCGCGATGATGGAAGGGGTGTTTATCTTTCTGGGCGGTGTGCTGTTATTGGTGCCCGGGTTAATGACCGATGCGTTGGGATTGTTGTTTTTGATCCCCTGGGTGCGTCAAACGATGATTCGTCAAAGCTTGAAAGGGTTGCAGATGCGCGGGCATTACCGTTATCAGAATTCACGTGGCGATTATTTTGAAGGTGAGTGGCGCGAAGCAGAAGAAAAACCGGCATCACGTCTGCAACACCGGAACGTGATTGACGGGGAGTTTGAAGAGCCTAAAAAAGACAGTAAAGAGTGAATAGGCCTGTTCAAGGTGTATTGGACGATGCGCCATTCTATTTTGAATGGCGTCAGAACACGTTAAATGAGTTCGATATAGCCGTCTTGATAGGATGGGTATTGAAAATTGTAGCCGGTAGCGCGGATTTTGGCATTGGAGAGCCGTTTGTTACTGCGCATTAAGCGACTGTTCTCGGTCGGTTCTAAATGCTCAATATAGCCGGCGTTAAGTTGTTCGGCCAGCCATTCGTAAACCTCGCAGGAAGGAGTCGGTTGATCATCAACCCCAATATACAGCGAGTCCACTTTTTCTGGGGATTGCATATCCAGATTCATTAGGTGCGACAGCATGCCGACGCAGTCAGCCGAGTGAATACGGTTGCTGTAGACATCTTCCATGCAGTGAGCTTTGCCCTGTTGCACCAAATCAATTAAATGAGTGCGTCCCGGTCCGTAAATGCCACCAAAGCGGACGATCGTGCTAGGAAAGGGAGATTGATTGATCAACTCTTCTCCTTCCAGTAAGCGTTTGGTCGAGAAATTGTTGCCAGATACCGGACTCTCTTCGGTGACCCATTCACCTTCATTTTGTCCAAATACGGAAGAGCTAGAGATAAAGAACAGCCGTTTAAGGTTCTGCCCTTCAAGATTGTGCAGGCTGTGTTTAACGCCGGAGACATAGGCTTGGTAGTAAGCGACATCTTTATGTTTGCCGGCGGAGGCCGTATAGAACACATAATCCAGATTTTCCGGGAAGGGTAGGCTGGTGTGAGACAAGTCGGCTTCAATCGGCTCAATCCCTTCGGGGATTTCACTGATATCACGGCGCAATCCGTAGACGTGATGCCCTTGTTCTTTCAGTGTGAGAGCCAGTTCGCAGCCAATTCCGCCGCAGCCGATAATCAAAACGTTCGCCATTGCAATATCGCCTCAAATTTTTCGCATAGTATGCACAAAAACAGTGAAACAAAAAAGAGGCGTAAAGTAAAAAATAAATGAATTTATTTTGAACAGGCCTGCTCAGTCCTTAAGCGATAAAAACGGGTGTTTCTAAAACAAAAAAGCCGCTTAAAAGCGGCTTTTTAATGACGAACTTTTAAATTAAGATTAGAAGTTCATGCGTAGAGATAATGTATAACCAATTTGTGAGTGAGTGACTTCATGTTCTGAAGAAGCTGCGACAGCTCCTCCACCCATTCCCATTGAGTAAGCTGTTGCAAACCCACTAGAGATAGTAGAAGTGTCAACTGTCTTCTTAACTTCTGGAGCATATACAACAGCTGCGTCTAGCGCCATGTTTTGAGTGATTTTGTATCCACCACCTAGTGTAAAGTGGCGGTCTACCACACCTGGGAAGAAGTGATTGTTGAACATGTCAACCGCTTGGCCGTCAAAAGACCCATCATTAATTTTATCGATTGGATCTGAACCTACGTTATAGCCAGCGCCTACCCAGTAACCATTGCCTGTGTATTTTGCACCGATGCCAAAGACATTTTGATCTTCCCAGTTGAAGTCTTTATAGCCCTCAGCTTCAGACCATCTGATTTGTTTGGCATCGGCTGTGAACATCCAGTTTCCAGTTGAGTATGCTGCACCAATTTTGATTTCAGCAGGTTGTTCAAGTTTATCGCTCATTGTTAGACCAAATGCATTAGCGGCAACTGAGATTTGATCCTTATATTTCATGGAAACTGCTGATTGGTAAGCTGCAGCAACGGTTAACTCTTTAGTAATATCAAAATAAGCACCTAAGTTATAGCCGTAACCTAGATCTGTGGACATTCCATTACCGATATTTTCTGCGCTCATATCGAAGTCCGTATCTGCATAAAAGTTGATGTCCAGAGCACCGTATTGAATTACCGGAGCAAACCCGATACCAAAGTTTCCATCGTTATAGGCCAAGCTAGGAGCAAACTTCATGATTTGTAGGTTGCTGTATCCGTTGAACAGTTCATCAGTATCTCGGTAATCAACCCCCATACCAGCTGAACCAAAAATGCCTAAGCCAAAAGTCCAGTTATCGTTAATACGTGTTGACAGGGAAACTTCAGGAATGATGTTGGTGTCATTGTCGCTCGTTTGTGAAACGGGAGCATCTGTTCCCATGCCTAGGGCTGAATAAACAGCTGTTTGTGTGTTTGCTGACACCTTAACATTCGGTTTAAAGATAGTTCCGCCGATCGCAAACTCAGTCCCTTGTGATTTACCTAATAGGGCAGGGTTGGTTAGCGCGTTTTCAGATCCAAAAAATGCAGCTGTACCGGTGCCGCCCAGAGCGCGTGCTTGAGCACCAAGTCCAATCAGTACGTCACCGTTTGTTGCTAATACGGGCGTGGAAATCATAGCTGAAGTTGCAATGGCTAGAGCTAATTTGGTTTTTTTCATGAGTTTACTCTCTTTTGTTGTTTTCGTTATGTTGCGGAGCAGGGCTCCTTACTAAGTCGGGAACCTACTATGCATTAATTTTTTTAGCGAGAACAATTAAAAGATTTTTATTAGCTATCAGTAGGATTGATTATTTAAGTGCGTAATAAATACACCTAATGGACCAATAATTTAAGTTTAAAATGATATTCTTTAACTATTTGAAATATAAAGGAAATATTGCCATTTTTTCTGATTTTTTGGTTTTAAGGATTTGCTAATATTAGTTAATGTTTATGATGGTAAAAGAAAATTTAGTTCAAGGCGGGAAGTGCGAATTTAGATGGGGTGTGTGAGTTTTGTTTTAAGTTGTATTGCTTATAGGAGTAAAGAGGAGGGTGAGGAGGATATGGTGGGCAGAAACTAAAAAAGCCGCTAATCGATAGCGGCTTTTAAGGTTAGGCTTCAAGTGTTCTGGGCTTAGAATTCGCCTTTTGAACCTTTTTGTAGCATTTCCCACATAGTGTCACGAACTTGCATGGTGGCTTCTTTTAACTCTGGAGGCATTTTGCGACCCATTTTGATGGCCATATCCATGTTCATGGTGTAGATGTATAGACCATCTTCCTTCTCGATGATATTTACGCGACATGGTAGGAAGCCGCCCATCGCAGGTGAGAAGTCAATCATCTTGCGTGCTGTTTCTGGGTTACAGAAAGACATAACGTGAACCACGCCAGACTCGATTCCACGCGCTTTTAGTTCTTCAGAAAGTGGAAGTTCTCCCACGTTTTTAATGTTGCGGTTAATCCCCACGTTGTTGATCGCATCAATGACGTCAGCCAGTTCAACGCCTTCTTCTACTTTTACTTGCCACATGGTCGCTTCAGCGATATCCCCTTCAGCATCAACCCATTTGTCCCAAATGTCCATAAAGGTTTCGCCGGCACCATCTTCCAAGTTTCCGATGGCGTTCATGGTTCCGCAACCTGACAGAGTTGTTAGGGCGGTAGCCAGTAGGGCTGCTTTAATTGCGCTTGCGAATTTCATTGATTTGTACTCCGTTTTTTATTGGTGTGTTGAGTCTTCAACTAAGTCGGGTATGTAGATTACTCCTTAGGGGTATAAAAGAAAATACTAATTTTTTTGTTCCCGAATAACTTAATTTTATTAAGAAATGCTAATACTCTAATATGGGGCGTTTAGATGGGGGTAAAACCTAATGAAATTAATAGGTTGTTAAATTTTTTATCGCCAGTTTTGTAAAATTTATGACGTTTCCACTCATAATATATTGGGTAATTTCTACGATAGGATTCGTATTTATTATAGAGATTTTCTATTTCCGCATCCCGAATCGCCCGGTCGTCTACTCTTGGATTATGGGTCTGTATTAGGGTATTAAATAACCGGGTTTGCACAGAGCTGTTTAATGGTGGAGTGATCGGTTCAGGAGGTGGAGGAAGTTGTTGTTGCCAGTTGTCTGTAATTGGCTCGTCCCAGAATCGGCATAGCTGTTCATAAACCATGCGCCCACCATCAACCTTGGCGTCCAGGGAATGCCCGGCAATGTGGGGTGTCGCCAAATAAGCCAGTGAATACAATTGCGGGTTGATAAAGGGTTCATTTTCCCAACAGTCGATAATGTTGGCTAAAGTCTGGGTATTAATCCAGGCTTGTTCGTCAATAATTCCGCCGCGAGCGGCATTGACCAAAATTTGCTGCGGACGAATTTGCTGTAATTTTTCCGCGCTGATCAGGTGGTGTGTCGGGTGCTTCCCTGTTTGTGTCAGCGGGGTGTGTACAGTAATGATGTCTGCTTGCAGTGCCTGATCCAAGCTCACATATTGGTCTGCCATTTCTGGATGGCGTTCCACTTTTGGCGGATCATTGAGTAGACATTGAATGCCTAACTGTTCCGCCTTGTGGTGCACTAAAGAGCCGACATGGCCTACTCCGATAATGCCTAGGGTTTTTTGGCTCAGGTCAAAGCCTTTGTCTTCTGCAAGTTCTAGCAGGCTGGTGATGACAAATTCCGCGACCGAATTGGCGTTGCAGCCCTGTGCGGAATAAAAATGGATGTTGTTTTGTTTTAACCAGGCCTGATCAATATGATCCAAGCCCACTACGGTGCTACCGACAAAGGAAATGGCGCTGTTTTCAAGTAGTGCTTGGTTGACTTGGGTTCGAGAACGGACAATAAGTGCATCGGCATTCCGTACGCTATCGGGGGTAATGTTGCGTCCGGGTATTAAAACCACTTCTCCCAATGGTGAAAACATGGACTCTGCGTAGGGCACGGCATCATCAATCACGATTTTTTTATGAGCAGTGGAGCGGTTTTTCATTCTGGTAGCCTATTAACTAAAATAAGACACATTATATATAAGTCTGTTTCTTTTCTGTGGCGGTGAAATAAGACGCTATGAAATTGGTTTATACAATGTGTTTAATTTTCCTATAGATTTAACAAAAGAGTCATTGTGATGCGTAAAAATAGTCAAGTTTTGACCATAGAAGGCCCGGCCGGGTTGATAGAGGTTCGTCTGACGGAGTCCCAGCTGAGGAAAAGTGGGCAAAATGAAAAAGCAAACTCGGCAGGCCTGGTGGTGATCAGTCATCCGCATCCACAGTTTGGCGGCACGATGAATAATAAGGTGGTGACAACCATTGAGCGTACGCTGCAAGCTCAAGGTTATACCACACTGGCTTATAACTTCCGTGGCGTGGGTCAAAGTGAAGGCGAATATGATCAGGGGCAAGGTGAGCAGGATGATTTGCGGGCGGTCGTGCATTGGGCCAGACAATCGTTAGAGTTTGAAGAGTTGGTGTTGGCCGGATTTTCCTTCGGGGGCTATGTCACCCTTTCTGCGCAAACCAAGTTGGCGGCAGACAGGTTGTTAATTGTGGCGCCTCCGGTGGGGCTTTATGATTTTTCCAATATTGCTGAGGTGACGGTTCCATGGGAGGTGGTCATTGGTTTGGAAGATGAAGTGGTTGATGTTAAGGAGATGATGGATTGGGTGATGTCTAGATTACACTCGCCGAGTTTGTACTGTCGCGCCGGTGCCAGCCATTTTATGCATGGCGAGCTGGTGTGGCTGAAAAAAATTCTACTCTCTCAATATTAGGATTTACTTATATTTTTGTTTCTCTATAATATTATGAAATTCTTATATGTTAATAAGCTTGAGTTATGGCGTGAAACTCGCTAAGGTTGAGTAAGTTTGCTTATCTCGGTTCCGGGCAAAGATGCGAATTTCGATGTTGCACAGCGGCAACGAAGAAAAAGGGTGTTGTAGACACCCTTTTTCGTGGAAGGGTAAACAAAGAATGATTAAGGTGCGAGTTTCACAAACTAATTCGGTTTAAATATTTGGCAAGCGGAGTCATTATGAAACAACAGTATGAAAAGGGATGGAAACTAAAGCGCCTGGCAATGGCTTTGGCGGTTGCACTGCCGATAGCTGGATTTGCTCAAAGTGCAGCGGCGGAAACCTTAGAGTTTAAACGTTGTGTTGAACTGACCTTGAATCAAAATCCGGAAACGGCGGTCAGTGCCTTTAGAATCGAGCAGGCTAAATCGGCCTACCAGGAAGCGTCTAGCAGTCGCTTGCCACAGATTACCGCCTCCTTTACCGCCTCCAATTCGGACAATCCTCTAAATGTATTTGGGATGAAGTTACAGCAGCGTGACGCCTCGTTTGCAGATTTTGGATTTGCCGAGTTCGATTCAACTAATCCAAACTTGCTTAATGTCGTGCCAGATGATTTGAATCATCCTGATGCCCGTACGGATTTCAATACCCGTTTGGAAATGTTGATTCCGGTGTATAACGGCGGAAAAATCAGCAGCTATCAAAAGCAAGCCAAATCGATGATTGACGCTGCGCAACATGGTGATGAAGCGGTGCGTCAAATGCTGACGTTTAATGTTTATAAGGCTTATGAAGCGGTGCATACCGCGCGCGCTTATATTGAAGTGGCGCAAAAAGCGGTCTTGGCCGCCGACTCTTATGTGAAAACCACCGCGAATCTGGTTGAGCAGGGCGTATTGGTGCGTTCTGAGTTGCTGAGTGCCAAGGTCAACCAGTCCAATGCGCGCATGGCCTTGGAAAAAGCTCAGAATCAGGAAAAAGTCGCCCTGGAAAGCTTGAAGATGCTGATGGCGATGGATTCGGTGCAAACATTAGACATCGGTAAGCGTGTGGATATGGAGATGCCGGCCGATAATCTGGATGACATGATCGCCATGGCGCTGGCGAAAAACCCTCAATTGGAAGCGAAGCGCTATCAGGTGAACTCCAGTTACGCCGCCGTAGGGGCGAGTAAGGCCGGTTTGTACCCGAGTTTTAATGTGATGGCGCGCCAGGATTGGAATGACGATCAGGTCGGTTTCAATAACGCCTCCTATACCGTTGCCGGAGTGGTTTCCTGGAAAATTACCGATTTTGGGGTCACCTCAAGCGGCGTGGATAAAGCCAATGCAGCGGCCAAAGCAGAAGAGTATCAGTTGCGCTCGCAAGAAAACCAGGTGCGTCTGAATTTGATTACTGCCTGGAATAATCTGGATGTGGCGAAAAAACAGGTGCATGTGAATCAGCTGGCGGTTGAGCAGGCGGAAGAAGCGCAGCGCTTGGTTTTGAAACGTTATAAAAACGGGGTGGCGACGATGACGGAAGTCCTGGCTAGCCAGGCTCTGTTGGATAAGGCGCGTGCCGAAGTGGTTGCAGCGACTTACGAAAAAAATATCCAGACGGCGACCCTGCGTTTGCAGACCGGTACCATGCAGTTGGAATTGCTTTAATTAAATTGAACAGGCCTGGTTAAAAGGCCCAAATGACAGAATTTATATGAGTGTTTGAGGTTAGAAATGAAACAGTTCTATCAAGTATTAACCCTTTCCGTTCTGGCGTCAGCCTTGGCGCTGACTGGGTGTGGTGAGCAGGATGAGCATGTGGCCAAGCAGGAATCGCATCAGACGATTGAAGCCACTTTAACTACGGTGCAATTGGGCAGTGTGCCGATGAAGTCGGTTGTCCCTGGAACGGTGGTCTCAGATCAGAAAGCGCAGATCGCATCGCGTCTGATCGGTTATATCAAGGATCTGAACGTCAAAGAGGGACAGCAGGTTAAGCGTGGTGAGATTCTGTTCCGCATCGATTCCACCGATATTAAGAGCCAGATCGCCCAGGCCAATTCAGCTTATCAGCAAGCGATTGCGGCATTGGATGACGCCAAGTTGGATTACGACCGTTTTACTAAGTTGTATAAGGAAGATTCAGTCTCCAAGCAGCAATATGACAAGATTCGTTTGCAATATAGTGTGGCGCAAGAAAACCTGTCCGCGGCCAAATCCGCTTTGGATCAGGCTAAATCGCAGCTGAACTATGCCAACGTAAAAGCGCCATTTGACGGCATCGTGGTGCAGAAAATGGCTGAAGCGGGTGCCTTGGCTTCTCCTGGGCAACCAGTGGTGGTGATTGAAAACCTGCAAAGCATCAGCGTGCAAACCGAAGTTGCAGGTGATTTGTACGCCGCTCTGCATCCAGGAGACGAGGCTACAGTATTGATTGACGGCCAGGAAAAGCCCGTAACCGGGACGATTTATACCCTGGTGGGGGCGGCTAACCCTAAAACACGTACGCATACGGTCAAGTTAAGCCTGCCTTCCATTTCAGGCGTGAATACAGGTACCTTTGCCCGTGTCAGCTTTACCCGCGGTGAGCGTCAAACTGTCATGATTCCTGAGTCCGCTTTGGTGACGCGAGCCGGTATTGAGGGTGTGTTTGTGGTGCGTGATGGCAAGGCGTATTTCACCATGGTACGTACCGGTATGAAACTCAACGGTCAGGTCGAAATCCAAGCCGGCCTGGATTTGGGTGAAAAGATCGTAGTGGACAACAACCAGAGTCTGCTTAACGGCGATTTGGTCAAGGCGTCCAATCAAGCAAACCAGGGAGCGTAAGCGATGGCTGGTACACAACACGATTCAGACAAACAGCTTAATATTGCCGGTAAGCTGGCAAAAGGGTTTATTCACTCCAAAATTACGATGATGATCATGATCGCTGTCATGTTGGCAGGGATCATGGCTTATCTGATTACGCCTCGTGAATATAACCCCCAGATTGTGGTGCCGGCGGCCAATATTATCGTGCCTAAAGGCGGTGCGACGCCTGAAGAAGTGTCCAATATGGTGGTCAAGCCACTGGAAGCGATTATGAATGCGTTGCCGGGAGTAGATCACACTTTTGGATTTGCGGCCAACGATTTCGGTGTGGTGACGGTTCAGTTTGAGGTGGGAGAAAACCAGGTCGACAGTCTGGTAAAACTCTATAACCAGCTGATGCAGAATATGGACAAGATGCCGCCGGATACGCAACAGCCGCTGATTCGTCCGATCAATGTGGATGACGTGCCGATTATGACGTTGGCGCTGACCTCCAGTGAGCTGTCAGGTTATGATCTGCGCGATCTTTCCTTAAAGTTGGTTGAAAATCTGCGCAATGTGCCAGGTGTCTCCTTTACCGAAGTGGTTGGCGGTGAGCGTCGTGCGATCAATGTCTGGTTGGATGCGCAGAAAATTGCTTTGGCAGGCCTGACTCTGGAACAGGTCAGTGACATGCTGAAAGGCAGTAACGTCTCTATGCCGGTGGGTTCACTGGTTAACAACAATAAGAATCAATTGGTGCGTGTTAACGGCTATTTAGGGAATGCCAAAGAGGTCGGTGACATCATTATCGGTGCCGATATGGGGCGTCCGATCTATCTGCGTGACATTGCAACCATCGAAGACGGCCCGAGCGAAGCGGACTCCTATACGCGTATTGGATTTGGCCCGCAAGGGCCGATTGCTGCTCACGGTGAGCAACCTGCGGTCACCATTTCCATTGCGAAAAAGCCGGGAACCAATGCGGTAGAAGTGGCTAATTCGGTACTGACGAAGCTCGACTTTTTGAAAGCCAGTGTGTTGCCGGCCAATGTGGATGTGGTGGTGACGCGTAATGACGGTGAAAAGGCGAATGCCGCGGTTAATCTGCTGATGGAGCACTTGGGTATTGCCGTCCTTTCGGTGGTGGTGATTCTGGTGATCTTCCTCGGCTGGCGTGAAGCGGGGATTGTAACCTTAACCGTACCGTTGATTTTGTTTGTGGTGCTGTTTGTTGGTTTGATTGCCGATCAGACGATTAACCGCATCACCCTGTTTGCGTTGATTCTTTCGTTGGGGCTGCTGGTGGACGCAGCGATCGTGGTCATAGAAAATATTCACCGGCATATCCATGAAGGGTTTGATCCTGAAAAGTTCGATGACCTCATGGTGAAAGCCACCAATGAAATCGGCAACCCGACTAATGTGGCCACTCTGGCGGTGATTCTGGCTTTTATTCCGATGTTGTTCGTAACCGGTATGATGGGGCCGTTTATGGCGCCGATTCCGTTTAATGTGCCGGTAGCGATGATTGCCTCGCTGGTGATTGCCTATATTCTGGTGCCTTATGTGGCCTATCGCTGGTTAGGTCCTAAAGCGATTAAAGAGATGCAGGCTCGCGAAAGTTTGGAAGCGCATCATGTACATAAAGAAGACTGGATGCAGAGGCTGTATGTGAAGTCGATCAATCCGTTGATCGAAAGCCGTACCAAGCGCAACGTATTCCTGTTTGTGGTGTTGATGGCGTTATTCGCAGCGATGTTGCAGCCCGCTTTGCAGTTTATCCGTGATGACGGTATGAATAACCCTCTGCATCCGGCGGGTGTGGAAGTGAAAATGTTGCCGTATGACAATACCAGTACCTTGTTGGTGCAGATTGACATGCCGGAAGATTCGGCGCTCGAAGCGACCGATCGCGTCGTTCGTTATGTCGGTGCTGAGATTGCTAATACGATTCATGTGACCGACTACAGTGTTTATCTTGGGCGTCCGGCCCCGATCGATTTTGCGGCTTTGGTACGCGGTGACTTGATTAAGCAAGGGCCTAACTTTGCACAGATCCGGGTGAATTTGGTCAATAAGCATGATCGTGACGAGTCTTCCCACGATATTGCTATTTTGCTGGATGAAAAGTTGGATGCGATTCGTAAATCCTTCCCGGAAGCGAAGATCAAGTTGTACGAAACGCCTCCGGGGCCTCCGGTGATGACGCAGATCATGGCCGAGCTGTACGGGCCCGATTATGACAAGTTACGTGAAGCAGCCCTGGAAGTGGATCAGGCCTTTGATGGCATTTACGGCATGATTAACGTCGATGATACAGTCACAGCCGATGTGCGGAGTTATGAGATCAATATCGATCGGGAGCAGGCCAATCTGCTCGGCGTAGCACCGGCTCAGGTGGCGAAGATGTTGCGTGACTACATTAACGGTTACGAGTTGGGTTATATGCACTTGGATAATGTGCGTGAATCTGTCAACATCTTAGTGCGTCTACCTCGTTCAGAACGTACGGTGGCTGAGCAGTTGCTGTCACTGCGTGTGCAGTCGCGTTCCGGCGAAGCGGTTCCCCTGTCTGCTGTGGCTAATATTGAAGAAGTGACGCATGCCAAACCGATTATGGATCGAGATCAGCATCAGATGGTGATGGTCGGTGGTGAACTGCTGCAGTCCAGCCCGGTCTATGCGGTATTGTCTCTGGATAAAATGCTCGATGGCGTAACGCTGCCAAACTCCGGAGTGACATTCCATACCGCGAACCTAGGTTTTGTACAGGCGCAACCCAAAGATGTGATGGATTACACCTTGCTGTGGGGTGGAGAAATGCGTCTAACTTTGGATGTTTTCCGAGACATGGGGTCGGCGTTCATTGTAGCGCTTATCTTTATCTACTTGATTCTAGTTGGGTACTATAAGTCGTTCATGATGCCGGTGATCGTCATGGGTGCGATTCCTCTGACCATGATCGGTGTGTTCCCGGGCCACTGGCTGACCGGCCAGGCGTTTACTGCAACCTCGATGATCGGGGTGATTGCCCTGGCGGGGATTGTGGTGCGTAACTCCCTGTTGCTGATCGACTTTATTTTGGAATATCGTCGTGAAGGTCAGTCACTGAAAGATGCGGTAATTGAGGCTGGTAAGGTGCGTTTTCGTCCAATTCTGCTGACCGCATTGGCGATCATGTTCGGCTCGATGATTATGATTACCGATCCGGTATTTGGAGGTCTGGCGGTATCGTTGATTTTCGGTACGCTCTCTTCAACCTTGTTGACATTGCTGGTGATTCCGTTGCTGTACTATATTTGGCAGTGGCACGGCGGTGTGAAACAGCAGGAAGAGCGTGAGCGCCAAGCCGCTCAATCATAAGCTTTACCTGACACCATATTAAGTGTCTTTGGTACTAAAACGCCCNAGGAAGAGCGTGAGCGCCAAGCCGCTCAATCATAAGCTTTACCTGACACCATATTAAGTGTCTTTGGTACTAAAACGCCCCGAAGAAAATTTTTCGGGGCGTTTTTTTTCTTGAATTATTTTTTTCTATGCTTTAGAAGTTAAATATTGAGCCTTGTATCCAAAATCTTGGCCAGAACACTGGTATATCTGTCAGATAAAACCCTTGTTCTAGTCTTGGAGTGTAACTGCACAAATCTGGAACTATTCCGTAAATAAACGCGAATAGCATGCAAGCCAATATAAGCCTGGCTATCAATAATTGTTTTTTAGAGACTGCAGTGGAAGTTGGGGATGGTTTTGTAGCTGATTTAAAGTGGTTTTGAGGTGATTTGTATAACCCTAGCATCCAACCCGCAAGTAGGAATAAGGTTATTTGGCTAAGCGGCATGACCCACACTCCGCTAAATAGAGCGTGTGTGTTACAGGCGATAAAGGATGTCGTCACGGCAATCACTAAGATTTTATTTTCTTGATCATTAAATGGGTCTGATCGGCAAAATCTAACCCATTTCAATGCGGCATAAATTAACATGAAAAGCAGCGCCATGGTTGCCGGTAAGCCCCATTCGGTTAAAAACTGTATTATGAAATTGTGGGGATGCCCTGGGACGTGATTGAAATAGTTTTCAAAAGCGAAATGCATCGGGCCAATTCCAAAGATGGGGCTTTGCCAAAAGAGCTGCAGTGCGTGACTCCAAATAGCAAATCGTCCGGATGAGCTATCGTTGGTCAAGATTCTCGACAGGCCAAGATTATCTGATAACAGTGAACCTGTACTGATATAGAGTATTCCGATAAGAAGCAGGTACAGTAAAACTCCTGATACAAAAACGATCAGATTGAATTTCCACCATGCGAATCGAATTTTCTTTAGGATCAGGCCGCTCAAAAAAATACCTGTTGCTAATCCAATAATGACTCCTCGACCACCTGAGACAAAAATTGCTAACCATAAAAATGCGCTGACCCCAAAAATAAAAAGACTGGCTCTGGGCGATTCTTTTCTATAGATCAGTGCGGCGGCGATGATGAGAGGAATTGCTGTGCCTTGCCATTGATTTAAAAAACGAGGTTGAGAAAAATTTGGAAAAAGATGTGTAAAGTTTGCTGTTAAATTACCGGATAAAACATGGTAAAGCTGGACCAGAAAGACTGAAAGAATAAGGGTTGCGGCTATTACAAATACTGAAAGCAGGTATTCATTAAACTTTCCACGGTGTTGGTAATATCGTTCTGAAAGATATGTCGACAGTGTTGCCAGCAGAAAAAAGGATGAGACCTCTAGAAAAGCGTTGCTGGGGGACGGGGATAAGGTGGCTGATAGCAATCCTAGTCCAAATAAACCCCATATCGCTGCTTTGACTGATATGGTGAGAGAACTGTATTGGTGTATAGCATTAACCAGAGTGTTTTTTGAAAAAAGTAGCATGACAGACACTAATATGAGTGATGATGCCATAAATAGGCGTTTTTCATCATATGGGTGGATGAAGATAGTCAAATGAAATGCTGGCAACAAAGATAGGCCTAATAGGATGAATATAAAGGGCATGACTTCGGTTTTAAATGTTATAGGTTTCATTGGTTTTAGGTGTGTTTATATAAAGTTTGACTATTCTAGGTGTTTAAAATGCGTAAGGCCGTAAAATTTTTTAATGCAACGATTGAAGTCCTAAGTGGATGTTTGGTTTTCTGTTTGTTCATTTAGAAGAATTTTTTTAAGGAATGCTTAGGAAGTTTATGTTGGTGATATAGTGAGGGTAAATTGGTTTGTTCTAAAGTGTAAGCCGTTTTGGAAGTATTTATTAATTGCAAAATCCTGTTAGAATGAGAATTCTAAATTGCTTAAGTAAGCAGTTGCTTTGACCCTATTGACTCAATTTGAGGAGAAGACAATGTTAAAAAGTAAAATCAAAAAGGGACTTTTAACGCTGGCCGCAGCGACGGTAATGACAACGCCGGTTATGGCAGAAGAACCGATGGCTGTGAATATCCCTCGCTTGTCGATGGATGTGGCGAATACGATTGCAGTAAATACTATCAAGGCTTGCCGTGAAAAAGGTATTCCTGTCAGTGTTACCGTTGTGGACCGAAACGGCATTGTCCAAGCGCAGTTGCGTGATACTATTGCCCCTCCTGTGTCATTGAGCATCAGTAACAAAAAGGCTTATACCGCCGTAATGTTTAACGTAAAAGGATCTCAGCTGGGTGATCGTGCTAACAGTCCGTTGCAAACGATGGGTGAAGGTCTAGCGTTTATGGCAGGTTCTACACCGATTCAGGCTGGCGGAAAATTGTATGGTGCTGTTGGTGTCAGTGGCGCGCCGGATGGTATGGATGATGAAGCGTGTGCGGTTGCGGGAGTTGAGTCAGTCCAAGATGATTTGGAAATGATGTAATTTGCTGCACTTCGTTTCTATCGTTCAAAACTATTGAGCGAATAATGTCTAAAAAATAGCTCCCCTGTGGAGCTATTTTTTTATCTTTAACTTCTTAAAAGTTATCAATCATTCTTCTTAAATTCTCTGATTTTTATCTGCCTAGCACTCTCTTCTCGAAGTTTATTCCATCTATAAGGATATTCTAATTTTCTAATATTAATTGTCCAATATACCCCTAAAAGAAAAATTAAATCATTTTATATCAATGGCTTATTGCCTTTATGGGGGTATTAAATGGCGGTAAGAAACTTTACTTATTAAGAGATTAAAAAATTCACTTATAAAAGATTATAAATTTTATTGAAGGGTACGAATTATTACGATTAAATGGCTTCTCGCCCGAAGTTGGGTAAGTAAATATGAGGATTTAAGATATGATGGATGAAGCAAAAGTTTTGAGAATGATTAAGGCCCAAAAGCAGAAAAAACAAAAAGGGGCTTCAATGATTGAGTATGCGTTATTGATTGCTGGAGTGGCTGCAATTGCAACATTCGTTTTCACTACAGATACAACCGTAAGAGATAGTATTCAAACCAAGATAACATCAGCGATAGGATCATAATTTTTGTGAATAGGAAGTTTAATCAAAAACGGGAAAAAGGTGCTGTTTTGTTAGAAACAGCATATGTTCTTCCCGTTATGATTGGTGTGATTCTATTTTTAATAGAAGCTACTTCCTATGCGTTAAATAGTTTTGCTGCCAACGATGTGCTGACAGATGTGCATGCAGCAATTGTTAGTGAAGTGGAAGCAGTTAGCAATAAAGAGCCGGGACAGACTGTAAGTCCTACCCCGGTTTATGTCTTTTGCGATACCGATAAGGTAGTTATGCTTCCTGATTCCGACGCTATTTTGCAGGCACATGCGAAAGAGGCAATGGAAGCAAAAGGTATTACGTTTGTTGGGCAGCCTACAGCAACCATTAGTTCCAATATAGTGGGTGGCTTTGATGTTTATGTCATTAACTTTACAGGCACTGCAACCCCGTTGGTCTTGCCAGATATGTTTGAGCAGGGGTTGCCGATGGATGTTGATACGATTGTCAGTATTAAAGATAGCTGCACTCCTTAATAATGAACGTCTTATTAGGCGTTTTTCTTTTTAAATCAAGAGTTTTGTGTATGAAAATCCAGCGCAGTGATTTGGTTCTGTATGGCGTTGCGTTTCTGGCTGCCATTTTGGCGGTCGGCATGGTATATGGCTATGTGGAAAACCGAGTGGCTGAAGCCGAAAGTCGCACTGAAATTAAAACCGTCACCGTGGTTGAGAAGCCAGAATTGCGTTCGGTGGTCGTGGCAAACCGAGAAATTTATCGCGGTGAACCAATTGAAGTCGATGACATTAAAGTGTTGATGGTGCCAACCGAAGGCGTCATTGCCAACGGCGTCATCACGCAGCCGGACGCAGTGGTCGGTCATGTGGCCAAGCAGCATATTTTTGCCGGAGAATGGCTGATTGATCAGAAAGTCGGCCTTCAGGAAGAAACGGAAAATGGCGTTGAAGCGTTTTTGGAAAAGGGGATGCGCGCCATTCGCATTCCGGTCTCGGCAGAAAGCGGTCTGTTGGGGATGTTGAATCCGAGCGATCATGTGGATGTGATCAGTGTGTTTGAGAGCGCGGACGGCAAACGCATGATCAGTCGTACCATTTTGCAGAATATTGAAGTGTTGTCGATTGGCCAGACTAATCGAATGGGCAAAATGAAAAAAGAGCAGGAACAGGAGTCGGCCAAAAATAAACAGGGTGAGGCGTTTGTTAAGGCCTCCATGGTGGCGCTTAATGTGAATACCAGGCAGGCCGAGCAGCTTGCATTGGCCATGAATGTGGGGGCGATCCATCTGGCGCTGCGCGGGCCAGCTGATGTGGCGTTGGTGGAAACGGATGGCGTCAATGTCAAAGTGATCGAACGTAGCAAGCAGCGCCCGCCAAAATACAAGCCCAAGCAGAATCGAGAGGTGATTCAGATTATGCAGGGTGACAAGGTACAAGAGGTGATTACACGATGAACGCAACGAAAAGTTTGGCAGGTTGGATTAGACAGGCTTGTCTAAAAACCGCTTTGGTTTCAGGAATCGGTTTGGCTGCGTTGCCTTCAGAATCCTATGCGGCACTGGAAAAGGTCTATCATCTGACGGAAACCGACAGTCAGATCATTAAATTTGATAAATCATTAAAGCGCGCTTTGATCGCCAACCCGGAATTGGCTACGGTCAAGGTGTTGAGTAAAAATGAGTTATTGATTACCGGTAAGGGGGCAGGAAGAACACAGCTGATTGTCACCTATCGCGATAACCCGAATGTAGATCATCAGGTGGTGTTAAATGTGGCGCCGGATCAGTCGCGTCGTGAAGAAATTGAAACAACGTTGACCAATTTGTTGGTCGATTTAAATCCGCAGGGCACGGTTAAATTTGAGTTGAAAAATATCTGGATCAATTCTGAAAGCGCAGTTCGTCGAGAGGTGGATGAAATCGGTAGCCTGTTTGATGATGATGCCATGCTTAAAACAAATAAGCGTCAGGATAAAGAGGTGTTGCAGACTGAGCAGGCCTCTGGAAGCTTGAGTGCTCAGCCGCTGGCTGGAAATTATATGGTGCTGTTGAGTGGGGAGGTCCCCAATAAAGCGCAGAAAAAACGGATTCACTCAGTGATTTCTGCTTTGGGGCTAAGTGTGGTGAATATGGTCAAGGTGACCGGGCCGCAGCAGGTGAAGTTATCGGTGCGCGTTGCAGAAGTGGTTAAGGGTAATCCGTTTAGAAGCGGGATTGCTGCACGTGATAAAAAGGATCGTTACGGGATTTTTCCACCAGGTAATTTAGGCACTACCGCCAGTTTTTTACTGAATGTGGATCAGGTTGCAGCTGGCACACCTGCAAGCATGGTGTTTCCTCATCCGGACGGGTTTCAGATAGGTCTGAATCCTAGTGAGGGGAATTTATTCGGGGTGCTCTCGATTTTGGAAGAAAACAACCTTTCACGAATTTTGGCTAAACCAGAGTTGATTGTGCAATCTGGCGAAACAGCCGAGTTTTTAGTGGGGGGGGAGGTGCCAATCCCGGTCGCGCAGAACGAAAATACGATTACCGTAGAATACAAAGAATTTGGTGTGCGTTTGCGTTTTAGCCCGATAGTGACTGAGTCTGGCGAGATTCAAATGACGGTGGCACCCGAAGTGAGCAATATCGACGAAAGTGCAGGTGCTCAGAGTGGATCGATTGTGGTGCCCGGTTTCCGTTCCCGCAAAGCCACCACCACGATCACGTTAGCTCCAGGACAGAGTTTTGTGATTGGAGGGCTGATTCAGGATAATCTGCGCAGCACCATTTCCAAAATTCCTCTGCTAGGGGATATTCCGATCATTGGTTCATTGTTCCGTTCAACCAGTTATGAAAAGGATCAGTCGGAATTGGCGATTTTAGTTACTCCGGAGTTTGTAAGTCCCATTGATAAGGACGCTAAGGTTGTGTTGCCTGGTGAACGATTAGACAGGCCGAGTGCGGCTGATGGTTTCTGGCTCGGTAAGATTGCCGAAGTCCTGCCGGAAGGAGAGAGTGCTTTACCTAACCTGGATGTCAAAATTGGTTTGGAGAGCCCACAATGAGTTCAATTCAGGCAACATCTATGGCGTTGAAGCAGGCGATCTACCTCGGCGTAGATGATGATTTACGAGAGGCGGTGCGTGTTGCGGTGATGTCCAAGTATGAACTTGAACCTATGAAGGAAGTTCCACATATTTGGCCTGATGAAATCAGTCTGGTTTTGATGGAGTTTGACGGTAATGCCGATGCGGTGCTGGAGCAGGTCAATCAGATTCTGACTTTAGCTAAAGGGGTTCCAGTTTATATACTGCTCAAACAGAAGGACGCAGATTTTATTATTGAGGCCAATCATCAAGGCGTGCAAGGTTTTATCGAATGCCCGAATGAGGTGTTTTCCATTTTGTCCATTCTGCATATGCAGGATAGGCGGCGTCAAGGTAAAAACGGCAATGTCTCTTCGTTGTTTAGCCTTAAGGGTGGAGTCGGTTGCACGGCACTGGCGACAAATTTGGCCTCACATTTGAACGATATTACCGAAGGCCGTACCGTTTTGGTGGATCTGAATATGCCATTAGGGGATACCTCGCTCTATCTGAATATGGAAGGGCAGCGATTATATTCGTTAACCGATTTTATCTACAACCTTAACCGTTTTGATGAAAACCTTATCTATAAATCATTGAGCCGTCATGAATCCGGGCTGTATGTGCTTTCTTTACCTAATGAGGTGGGTGAGCTCGACAGCTTGAATGGTGAAATCATTAAAACCATTATTCAGTCCCTTCGTCGTTATTACGATCACGTGGTGATCGATTGCGCCAGTGATCTGTCGGATATGACTCTGAGCTGCCTGGATGAATCTGACAATATTGTGTTGGTTGCAGAGCCTTCACTCTCTTCGTTCCGTGCGGTGAATACCGTGTTGCAGTTAACGCAAAAGCTCGGATATATGAAAGAGTCGATCAAGCTGGTGGTTAATCGCAGTACCAGTCAGGATGATGAAACTCTGGAAGAAGTGGTTGATGCCTTTAAAGTTGATGCTGTGGCGAGAGTTGCCAATGATTATTTTGGTTTAAATGAATCCTTAAAAGAAGGACGGCTTCTTAAAGAATACAAGCCTGAATCGGTGGTAAATCAGCAACTGTTTAATATAGCCAATATGCTGCATAACGGTAGCATGAGCGTTGAGGTCGCGGAAGCAAACAAACCGGTTAAATCCGCGAAAGGTCTTTTAAAGAGTTTTTTGCAAAAGATGTTTCAAGGGCGTGTTTTTTCTACTGCTTCTCGTGTTGAATCCAAAAAAGTGGTGGTGTCGTAAATGAGTATCCGCGATCGTTTGCGTCAGGTAGAGCAACAACGTCAGTCTATTAGTGAGTTGGAGAAGGTAGCAGACCAAAGTTCGGCAGCGCGAGAATCGATTGGCGAGAAAAACAAGCTGCAAAATTCGAGTTTTTTGGAAATTAAGAGCCGCTGCCAGAAAAAAGCAGCTGAAGATGACGCTTTTTACGAGGCCGACAGCAAAGAAACCCGTCAGGAATTAAGGCCTCGTTTGGAAGGCTTGGTTCGGGAAGTCGCTGCTGATATGGGATATCCGCTTTCTGATATTGAAGTGCGTCAACTGGGTTTGGAACTGTTGGATGAGATTTACGGACTGGGGCCGATCGAACCTTTGCTCGCTGATCCAACGGTTTCCGATATTCTTATTAACGGTTACAAGCAGATTTATGTAGAACGCCGTGGTCAACTTGAATTAACCGATGTGACGTTTATCAGTGAAGAGCACCTGCGCAATAAAGTAGACCGTATGCTCTATACCACTGGTCGCCGGGTAGATGAATCTTCACCTTTAGTCGATGCTAGATTACCGGACGGTTCGCGTATCAATATCATCATTCCTCCTCTTGCCGTTGATGGCATCAGTGTTTCGATTCGTCGCTTTCCAGAACAACATCTGCGTCCAAAAGATTTGATTGCCTTTGGTTCGATGACTGAGGAGATGTTCCAGTTTCTGGATTATGCGGTCAAGGCCGGACTCAATATTCTGGTGTGCGGCGGGACCGGTTCGGGAAAAACCACTACATTGAATATGCTTTCCGGACTGATTCCGGAAAATGAGCGTACGGTGACCATTGAAGACAGTGCCGAGTTACGTATGCAGCAGACGCATGTGGTGCGCTTGGAAACCCGCCCGCCTAATGCCGAAGGGGTAGGTGAAGTGACCCAGCGAGAACTGCTCAAAAATGCGCTGCGTATGCGGCCTGATCGGATAGTGTTGGGCGAGGTGCGCGGTGGCGAGGTACTGGACATGCTGCAGGCGATGAATACCGGTCATGATGGTTCGTTAGCAACATTACATGCCAACAGCCCTCGAGATTGCATTGCCCGTTTGGAGTTGATGATTAATCTCAGTGGTGTGGATATTCCTGCGCCCTCTATTCGTAAACAGATTGCCAGTGCGATTGATCTGATTATCTATGTAAATCGCGGTAAAGATGGTAAGCGCAGAGTGGAGTCGATCACCGAGGTGGTGGGGGTGGAAGAAGATAATGTGGTGTTGCAGGAAATTTTTGTGTTTGAAAACCGTTTGGACAAAACTTCCGGTACGGTGCGGGGTGCTTTTAAAGCCACCGGCATGCGCCCCGGCTGCGGCAAGAAGTGTGAAGCTGTAGGCTACCATTTGCCGTCAGATCTGTTCAATTTTGTCAGGGAAGTGGCTTGATGGATCCCGCTTTTTTATTAGTGGCTCTGGCGATTTTTGTGCCGTTTGGAATTTTGGCATTAGCGCAGACGCGTAAGCGGGAACTGGAGCGCAAACAGCAGTTAGATGCCTTAATGCAACGTATCGGCTTTCCTAATAGTGAACGGGAAACGTTGCAGGATGCCTGGGGGCAGCAGAAAGAAAAGCGCTGGTTTATGTGGTTGAGCGGCAAATTCAAACAGGCCGGGATACACGAACGGCGCGACATTGTAAAAGTGCTGTTGATTCAAGCAGGCCTGCTGTTTTTTAGCGTATTTATAGCGGCGCTTAAATTCTCCGTTCTGACAGACAAAATGGTGCTGCTGTTAATTATGCTTCCGTTTCTGCCCACGGCATATATTTTGATCAAGATTCACCAGCGACAGACGCAGCTACGTAAGGATTTTCCGGAAATGTTGGACGCCATCGTGCGGTCGTTACATTCAGGCTACGGTATCGATGGCGCGATCGCGGCGGTAGGCGAAGACATGCAAGGACCGCTGGCTCAGGAAATGAAAGAGGTCAATAAACAGTTAACCCTGGGGATCAGTATGCGCGATATTCTGCGCGAGTTTCAGCGTCGGGTCAGTTTGCCGGAAGCACAATTTTTTGTCATTACGCTGATCATTCAGCGCGAAACCGGCGGACAGTTGTCGATGATTTTGTCGGAACTGTCCAAGTTGATGCGTCGCCGGGAGCACTTTCAAGCGAAACTGAAAACCTTGACCGCGGAATCGCGTTTTACCGCCTGGTTTATTGGCGGTGCCCCGGTGCTGTATGTGCTCTACAAATATTTCTTTGACCGTGAATCAATGGATTTCTTTTTGAACGACCCACTTGGTTTTAAACTGTTTGTGATTTCGCTAGTACTAATTGTCACCGGAACGATCATTCTCAAACAGATGTTGAAAATGAGGTTTTAAGCATGAATTCATTGCCGTTGCTACTGACTGCTATTGCCTTGATCAGTTTTGTGATCACACTCTTGTTGGTAAAGCATGTGTTGAGTATGCAGGCCGGCCAGTTACAGAAAGAGCGTATTAAGGCGCGTGTCGGATTGGCTAACGATTATGCTAAGCAGCAAAAAAACTACAACGGCTGCTGGTGGTGCTCTCTGGGACGGGCGTTGGGGCCTAAAAGCGCCAAAGAGATCGCGACGGTACAGCATCAGCTGGCCAGCGCCGGTTTTCGCAACGAGCGCCATATTGGCGCCTATTTTTTCATTAAATATGCAGTAGTGCTCGGTTCGGCGCTGTTAATGGCCTTACTGTGGAGCTGGTGGGCGATTTCTCCTGTTTTAGCGATTGCCGTGCCGATCATTTTGCTTTTGGCGCCGGAACGAATCCTGATTTATTTGGGGCAGCGCCGTTTAAACCGTATCAGTGAGCACCTGCCGGATTTTCTGGATATGTGCAATATCTGTATGAATGCCGGGTTAAGTTATCTGGTGGCGGTTAAGCGTGTCGCCCAAGAGCTCAAAGAGATACACCCCGAAGTGTGTTATGAGTTTGAGTACCTGTTGGATCAGATTCAGCTAGGAGTGCCTAGAATTGAGGCGTTGCGCCAGTTTGCCGAACGCAATCCTACGCAGGAGATACAAAGCCTGGTTCAAGTATTGATTCAAAATGAGAAGTTGGGTAGCTCGATCAGTGACGCCATTTCCGCGTTTACCCGCCGCATGTACCAGATTCGTGAAGAAAAAATGGAAGAAAAAGCGGCCAAAACCTCCGCCAAAATGGCCATTGTGATTATGCCGTTTCTGATGGTGCCGTATCTGATTTTGCTGCTGGGTGAAAAAATGGTCGCTCTGGGGCGTGGATTCTGATGTGCATTGAAAAAATAGGATTTGAAAAATGAGCAGGCTTGATCTGTTGAGTTTAAAAAGTGGGATAAAGAACGGTTGCAGAATTGGAGGTGTTTTGGGACTTGTGTTATTGCTTTCTGCCTGCAGCACGGCCACGACTAAAGTGCAAAGCCAGATTGATTACGCCAAATTCTCCAAGCAAGAGGCCCCTCTGGCAACGGAGTTAGGAGAGCAGGAAGAGTATGAATTTGCGTTGGATTTAGCGCGATTTCAGGTGGAGCACCAGCGCTATGCTCAGGCCGAACCGTTATTGCAGAAGTTACGCCGGGAACGCAGCAACGATCTGCGAGTTTACCGCCTATTGGCTAAAGTGTATGAAGGTCAGAAGAAGCTGGATCGTGCCTTGGTCGCGTGGCGAGAAGCCAATAAGATTTCTGGACATTCATTGAGCGATGAGTCGGAATTAGCTAGGCTGGCTTTGATTATGGAGCATTATCAAGAAGCGGAGCGGATTTATCAGTCATGGCTTGCCCGTTCCGATGTAACTACGCAGGTCAGTGCGTTGAATAATTTAGGCTTCAGTGCCTTGTTACAAAAGGATTTTATGGGTGCAAAACGCTTTTTTGAACAGGCGTTACAACAAGATCCGTTGAACAGTAAGGCGTCGAATAACCTTAAGCTGTTGCAAAATCTGGAGGTTTAAGGTGGCTTTTTTACAACACAGCCTGCTGCGTAATCAGAAAGGGGCGATTTCCTTACTGGGGGCGGCCTCTATTGCGTTGTCATTATACACGTTCAATTTAGTGGTCGAATTCGGTAATGCTAAACTGCTGGATCGCCAGCTGGATAACTACGCGAAAACCGCTGCCTATATGGCGTTAAGAACAGAGCTAGCATTGACTGTGAACATGTCGGATGCCGAGAAGGCTGAGGCCCGTTCTCAGATCGATTTGATGCTTAATCAGGTGGGGTTGTATCTGGATGCCGAAGGCAATAATTACAATCTGGATAAATACATCACCTTTGGTAATTTTGATGAAAATGGACAGTTTGTAGCACTAACCGCTAACGCTTCGACGCCAAGAGATGTTGCTGATGGGCAAGCGCCTCCTGACTTCAGTGCAGTGGCTGTTCAATTGGTTAGTGGTGACTCTTTTTTAGGTGTGTTTACGCCACAAGGAAAAGCTCTATTAGGGCTGTCGGTAGATGAACAAAATGCAGATTCTGGCTGCTATTGTAAAAACCGTTATGCCAGCTGCTTAAGTGCAGAGCTTACAGAAGCCGATTTGTCTGCATTAGGCGTTGCGGCGTCGGACGTCAGTGTTGCGAATTCGCAAGCCCGAGAAAAATATTGTCGTTATGGCTGGACCAGTGCAAAAGCCCCAGGAGTGACTAAGTATCCTTACGCAGAATTCAATAATCCTTGGATCGGGAAGCCTGTCAACTCGGGGGATTCGTTTTCTTTTTTTACAACAAGCTATTCGGATATGGATGTTTTTAATGATGTTCTCAATCACAAACCTGTAGAAGTGGTTGATGGTGAGGACGAACTGAATAAATCGAGCAGTGCGTGCTTTTGTATGCCTTCTGGGGGGAGAACAATCTATGGTGAGGACAACGCTTCGGTTGCGTTGGATTATGACAATTCTTATCTAGATGATCGCTCTCAATACAGATGCGAAGATAACTCGTGTTGCAGCTCTGCTCAGGCCTGTTCAGATGCAAGTGGCGGTTCTTTTTGGTCCCCGAAAGAACAGGTGTTTTTTTCCGACGCAGTTTATATTGGCTATGAAGGAACCTGCGTTTCTAATAGCGGCGAAACCTCTGTTCAAAGCTGCCTTTCATACAACGATAGTGGCACAACTCGCTTTGAAAGCTGTCTGGATATCCAACGAAGAGATTCAATGTCGCTAAACTTTTTTGAACGCATGTTGGCTTTTTTCTTTGGCCCGTGGCTGGATTGGGAGCGCTCATACGAGGGCTTGAATTGTGAAATGCAAAAGATGCAATACAAAGGCTGGTGGTTCTGGGGCGGCTGGCAAGAAGTTTAACGGGTTGTTGATGATATGCATGCATTAACAGCGAAATTCTGTAATTAAGCGGATTTCTGTTTGAAAAAAATGCATTCGACCAGTATAATTCGCCATTCCTTCGGAGAGCTGTCTGAGTGGTTGAAGGAGCTCGCCTGGAAAGCGGGTATAGGTTAATCGCCTATCGGGGGTTCGAATCCCCCGCTCTCCGCCATGCGGGTATCGTATATTGGCTATTACCTCGGCCTTCCAAGCCGATGAGGGGGGTTCGATTCCCCCTACCCGCTCCATTTTCTATTCTAACGAGTTAGAAAATTCCAATATGGTGGCTCTATTCGTCTCCCCGCGACGCTAGGTTGGGAACCCCGCCAGGTCCGGAAGGAAGCAACGGTACCTTCTGACGCGTGCGCCGGGGTCGGGCGGGTAGGGTCGCCTCCATTTCTTATGTTTATCTTTTGTGATTCTTGTTGACCAGGCCTGTTGAGTTTTGGGAACGAATTTTCTGACAATCTTCTCTCTTATTTCGATTGAATCACGTTAAAATAACATTCATTCGTTGACTATTTTTGTGTTCGTAAGGCTTGGCGATTTTGCGCCGAGACGAGGTGAATCGATCCTTTATGAGTTATACCGTACTCGCCAGAAAATGGCGTCCAAAAAACTTTTCGGAACTGGTTGGGCAAAGCCATGTTATGCAGGCTTTATCTAATGCGTTAGATCAAAATCGTCTGCATCATGCCTATTTGTTTACGGGTACTCGAGGGGTCGGTAAGACCACGATTGCACGTATTTTTGCCAAAGCATTGAACTGCCAGCAGGGGGTGAGTTCGACCCCGTGCGGTGTATGCGAAAATTGTCGCGCAATTGATGAAGGGCGCTTTATTGATCTGATTGAAGTGGATGCGGCATCCCGCACCAAGGTGGATGATACGCGTGAGATTTTGGATAACGTGCAGTTCGCCCCGACTCAGGGGCGTTACAAAGTTTATCTGATCGATGAAGTCCACATGCTCTCCAAAAGCAGTTTTAATGCGCTGCTTAAAACATTGGAAGAGCCGCCGGAGCACGTCAAATTTCTGTTGGCTACTACCGATCCGCATAAATTGCCGATTACGGTCTTGTCCCGCTGTTTGCAGTTTAATCTGATGCGGTTGACGCAACTGCAGATTCAGGCTCACCTAGAACACATTTTGCAGCAAGAAAACCTGCTTTATGATCCCGCCGCTTTGGCCTTGATTGCTAAAAGTGCAGACGGGTCGGCGCGCGATTCTTTGAGTTTGTTGGATCAGGCGATTGCCTACGGTGGAGGCAATATCGAGTTTGAAGCGGTGCAGACCATGCTTGGCTTGGTGGATCAGCAGTATACTGTGGCCATTTTGCAAGCCCTGGCGGAAGAGTCGCCGCAAGCGGTTAAAGAAGTTATTCAACAGTTGGCTTTAATGGGGGTCGATTATTCAGCCCTGCTGTCACAGCTGATTGAGACCTTACATGCTTTGGCGTTCAATCAGATTTTAGGGTCGATTGAAGAAGGCAGTGCGCTGCCTGCTGAGGTCTTGCGGGCTTTAAGTCAGCAATTGTCACCGGAACGCGTACAGCTGCTGTATCAAATTGCATTGCAGGCCCGCCAGGATATGCTGTTGGCACCGGATATTCGCATCGGTTTTGAAATGACATTATTGCGTATGCTGGCGTTTGAGCCAGTAGCGTCAGGAACAGTGGTTTCTCCTGATATTAGTGTTAATGACACGAGTTCAGAACAGGAGGAAGCTTCCGAAGGTTTAAATCCTCAGGAGGTTTTAGCGGGGCTTTCATCCGCAAGAGCACTAATGGGCAAAAGCCGTGATAATGACATTGCAAGTCCTACTGAGCAGGGAAATCATACTGCTGAACAATCAGTCACTCCTGTGCAAGCAATGCACGTTGAATCGCAGCTGAACGCGGATCCTAGCTTGCAATCAGATGCGTCGATGGCACTCGAGCTTGCATCTCAGCAAACGAAAAGCTCTTCACTGCCCGCTAGTGCAAGTACCTCAAGTGATTCGCCACCATGGGATAATGCTCATGATTCGGTGGCTTCAGCCGCTCCAGCCGCTCCAGCCGCCCCTTTATCTCCAGGCCACGAATCACAACCTCCTGGGGGAAGTGATCACTTGGCGCAGATACGCGAGAGGTTGAAACAGCCGCTGGGAAAGCCTCAGACAATCATTGAACAGCCGTTATCGACGCAGCAGTCTGTAGAGCCCGCTGCTGATTCATTGTTAGCGCAAACAGCAGAGCTTAAAGCGACGCCTTCTCCTGCGTGGCAAGAGAGTGAATCGGTTACGCTTAATCAATCTTTTTCGGAACCGGTTCAACCTGAACCAGCCGCTACTCCGTCATCCGGAGTTTTTATGAATGAAGGCTTGGCCGTACCGAATGCAGAGCAAGGTTCGGTATTGGAACTCCTGCCAACAGAAGCGGCTGAAAGCGATACGTCGCAAGCGTCTTCCGACAGTCGGGTGAATGCATCTTCCACTGCGCTGCAGATCGATTATCAGCCGTTAACCAATGAGAATAGATTGCAGGTTTGGTTGGCGTTATTAGAACAGATTCAGCCTGAAGGGATGGCGGCGGAGTTGGCAAGACAGTGCGTTTTGGTTGAATATTCTCAACAGGCCTGGTCTTTGAGTGTCGATCCTCAGCAGATCTTTGCCAAAACGGATAAGGCGGTAGAGCGTTTGCAGCAGAGTGTGCAAGCTGCACTTGGGGTACCGGTTGAATTGTGTTTTATTGATGGTCTGAAGCAAGGTCTGGAATATGATACGCCGGCAAAACATGAACAACGGCAATCAGAGGCGCGCCAGCAAGCCGCTGAAGTGTCCATTCAACAGGATCCGTTGGTTGCCGCCTTTAAGCAAGAGCTTGGCTTGGAAGTGATTCCGAGTACGGTTGCGCCGTTGGCTCAATAAAACAGTTTAGAAATTCGTATTTAATGATTAATGCAAAATTAAAATAATAGGGAGTCAATCAATATGTTTGGTGGAAAAGGCGGTTTGGGTAACTTGATGAAACAAGCCCAAGAGATGCAGAAAAACATGCAAGCCATGCAAAAAGAGATCGCCGAAATGGAAGTGGTTGGTGAAGCCGGTGGCGGTATGGTTAAGGTGATCATGACAGGTAAGCATGAACTGGTTAAGGTTGATATTGACGACAGCCTGATGGATGACAAGGAAATGTTGGAAGACCTGTTTGCCGCGGCGGTGAACAGTGCTTCACGTCGTGTAGAAGAGGTTTCACAGGAAAAAATGGGCAGTTTGACAGGTGGAATGGACTTGCCGCCTGGAATGAAGATGCCATTCTAAATTGCAGTCTTTTAACCCGTTTGATGACGAAGTAGGTTCACCGTACTCTAGCAAAAAAAACGGTGGATAAAGAAGTGAAACTATTTTATGTATAGCCCTCTTATTTCTGAGCTGATTGAAGCGCTACGTGTTTTGCCTGGAGTGGGGGTGAAATCGGCTCAACGCATGGCGTTCCACTTGCTTGAGCATAATCGAAGTGGAGGAGAACAATTGGCTCATGCCATTGGAGAGGCCGTTGCTAAAGTGCAGCACTGCGAGCAGTGCCGAACTTTTACTGAAGAGTCTATCTGTACTATTTGCGCCTCTTCTTCGCGACATGGTGATGAGCTATGCATCGTTGAATCTCCTTCTGATATGATGGCCATTGAACAGTCCGGCATTTTCCGTGGTAAATACTTTGTTTTGATGGGACACTTGTCACCAATTGACGGCATCGGGCCTCAGGAGCTTGGATTGGATCAACTGGAGACTCGTTTATCCGCAAAAGGGGTGGTAGAATTGATTATAGCTACCAACCCAACTGTTGAGGGTGAAGCTACCGCACACTACATTCAACAGTTGGCAAAAGAGCACAATATCAAGGTGACACGCTTGGCTCAGGGAATACCGATTGGTGGTGAGCTTGAGTATATCGACTCTGGGACCTTGTCGCAGGCGTTCATCTCCAGAAAGGAGGTATAGACCGATGGGTAAGCTGTTAGGATGGTTAGGGCTGAGTTCGCTCCTGATATTATCAGGGTGCGGGGGCAGTGCCGGTGGAGAGAACGCCGACGCTCAGTTTTATGAACCGGGAATCAATCTAGCCATGTCGATCTCTTCAACGGGTGAGTCGACCACGACAATTCCGGCAAATGATAATGCGAAAGTGGATATTGTTTTTCTGGATGAGGGCATGATGCCGGTTGAAAATGAAATCGTCAACCTGTCCGCCACCTCCGGGACGCTTTCGCAAACTTCGGTGTTAACTGATCATACAGGGCGAGCTTCCATTACCATTTATGCCCCGGATATCGATTCCGGAACCGCGCCGGGTACGCTTACCGCGAGTTCTTCTGCTTATGATGGTGATAATTCGACATTAAATTATCAGTTTGCCGCTACGATCAGTGATGATGGTGCCAACACTTCCTCAGCCGGTTCCATTCAGTTTATTTCTGCTGACCCCGAGTTTATGTCTTTAAAGGGTACTGGTGGTGTAGGCTATGGTGAAACTTCACAAGTCAGCTTTAAAGTGGTGGATATATACGGGTCCCCTATTGAAGGGGCAACAGTTAATTTTACCCTTTCAACGACGGTGGGAGGTTTGTCTTTGACCCCGTCCAGTGCAAGCTCAAATTCTTCCGGAATTGTTACGACTACTGTTCAGGCCGGGACGATTTCTACGCCGGTGAGAGTCGGGGCTTCCGTCACCTTGTCGGATGGTCAGTTGATTTATGTGCAATCCGATCTCTTAACCGTGACGACAGGCATTCCTGATCAAAACAGTATTAGTCTGTCGATGGATAGGTTTGCACCGGAAGGCTGGGGGCATGATGGTGAAACAGTGAATGTGACTGTCCGTGTAGGGGATCGGTTCAACAATCCTGTGCCAGATGGAACCGTGATTAATTTTACTACTGAAGGCGGCTTGATTGAGTCGAGTTGTCAAACTTCTGATAGTGTCTGTTCGGTTGTTTGGACGAGCCAAGAGCCAAGGCCAGCTGACCATCGTTCAACCGTAATGGCTTATGCGATTGGCCATGAAACTTTTTATGACTACAATGCGAATGGCGTATTTGATGACGGTGATGTGTTTGATGACCTCGGTGAAGCTTTCCGTGATGATGATGAAACGGGCAGTTATAACCCTGCATCAAACAATGGTTTTAGTGCGGACGAGAAGCTTATTGATTATGATGAGGATGAGGCCTATACAGCAGCAGATGGTGTTTATAACGGGGTGCCGTGTGAGCACACAACGGACTGTCCGACGGATGCGAATAATATTGCAGATCGTTCTAACTTCTTGACGAATGTGCGTGACAGCGGTGTGATTATTATGGCGTCAAGTGCACCCAAGGTTCATCTTTATGAATTAAACGGTACAAATACAAGCTGTTTGGATACGAATGGAAAACTTTCTGTTGGCGGCGGCGGTCAATGTAATATTGTCACTGATTTTGCAGCAGGGACTGATGTTAAAAACTTATGGGTAATGGTGGAAGACACTGCGGCCAAATGTTTAACTGCGGGCGGTGATCGTGTTGTTGGAGTGGTTGATCCAGAAGATGCTGCTTGTATTGTAGCCGTCAGACAATCAGCCCCAACAGGGGCATCGATTTCTGTTAATAGTGATGTTGGTGAATTGTCTACCATTCCCTATTCTGCAATTCCGAACACTACGGGTCACCTTGAATTTAACTTCACTCTGACATCGGCGGGTGATAACGCAGAAGCTGCAACCGGTGCTTTGGAAGTTAAGGTGAGTACTGCAGTTGGTGGTGTGGATGTGTTTAATGCGGTAACCATTACCGATCCAATTAATTAATTGGAATTTCAACTGAGCAGGCCTGCTCAGTTTTAAGCCAATAAAAAAGCCCGCAAATGCGGGCTTTTTTATTTGGAGTAAGTTGCTTGCTTTTACTTGGCCATTAAGAACTCTAAAAGTGCTTTTTGGGCATGAAGCCGGTTTTCGGCCTCGTCCCAGACTACCGAGTCGGGAGCGTCAATGACCTCCGCGGTGACTTCTTCACCGCGGTGTGCCGGAAGACAGTGCATGAACAGGGCGTCGGAATCCGCTTGTTGCATCATCTGCTTGTTAACCTGATAGTCGGCAAACGCTTTTTCGCGCAGCTTCTGTTCTTCCTCTTGTCCCATGCTTGCCCACACGTCTGTAACAATCAAGTCGGCATTTTCAGCGGCATCCATTGGATTGCGCACGATTTCAACTCGATCTTTATTGGCTTCAACCAGGCCGTCATGCGGTTCGTAGCCTTCCGGGCAGGCGATACGGAGTTTGAAGTCATATTGTTTGGCGGCATTGATATAAGAGTGGCACATGTTATTGCCATCGCCTACCCAAACAACGGTCTTGCCTTGAATGCTGCCGCGGTGCTCGTAATAGGTTTGCATGTCGGCTAGCAGTTGGCAGGGATGATAGTCGTCGGTCAGCGCATTAATGATCGGCACGCTGGAATATTTAGCCATGGTTTCGACGATGTCATGTCCGAAAGTACGAATCATAATGCCGTCGACCATGCTTGAGATCACGCGTGCACTGTCTTCAATTGGTTCACCGCGGCCTAGCTGGGTATCATTGGATGACAGGAACAGAGCGTGACCACCTAGTTGCGTCATGCCAGCCTCAAAGGAGATGCGTGTGCGCGTGGACGACTTTTCAAAAATCATCGCCAATGTTTTGTTTTTGAGCGGCTCGAACACCTCACCAGCCTTATGCATGGCTTTGAGTTCGATGCCACGGAGCATCAATTGATTCAGCTCTTTCGAGGTTAAGTCTTTTAGGGTTAAAAAATGTCTAACAGTCATAAAATGACCTCTTAGTTTTTGATTTTGCTTTAGGCGTTGGCAGGTTGGGCCAAAAATGCCTTAATAAGTTGTGTTAATTCGTTGACCAGCTGGTCGGTTTGCTCCGCTGTCATAACAAATGCCGGTAGCAATCGTACTGTATCCGTACGGGTGACATTGATCAGTAGGCCTTTTTGTAAAGCTTGAGTAACGAGTTCACCGCATGGCCGGTCTAGCTGGATGCCGATCATGTATCCTTTGCCGCGTATCTGTACGACGCCATCTATATTTGCGAGAGCCTCTTTAAATCGTTGCAAAAGCAGTTCGCCTTTCTTGGCTACATGGTCGATATGATTGTGGACTGTCATGGCGTTTAATACGGCTAAACCAGCAGCACAAGCGAGGGGGTTGCCTCCAAATGTAGTGCCGTGATTGCCTGGCGCCAATACTTCAGCGGCCTTTCCTTTGGCTAAGCAGGCTCCAATTGGCACACCGTTGCCGAGAGCTTTGGCCAGAGTCATAACATCGGGGGTGATGGATTCATGCTGGAAGGCAAACCATTTTCCGGTACGTCCGATTCCGGTTTGAATCTCATCAATCATCAGTAACCAGTTGTGCGCGTCACAAAGCGCCCTGAGTTCAGTCAGATAGTTGTCTTGAGGAACGTGAACGCCACCTTCGCCTTGCACCGGTTCCACTAAGATAGCCACGATGTTCGTATTTTGGCTGTGTGCTTTAACGGCTTCAATGTCGTCGTAAGGCACGCGGATAAACCCTTCCACTAAAGGGGTAAAGCCCTCGTGCACTTTTGAGTTGCCAGTGGCCGAAAGTGTGGCTAAAGTTCTGCCGTGAAAACTGTTTTCCATCACGATTACGGCGGGATTTTCGATGCCTTGTTCATGGCCGTATTTGCGTGCGATTTTCAATGCCGTTTCATTGGCTTCCGCTCCGGAGTTGCAGAAAAACACACGGTCCATACCTGATAAGTCGGTCAATCTATCCGCTAAGGCCTGTTGATTGGCAACTTGGTACAGGTTGGAGGTATGAATTAACGTTTGGCTCTGCTCGCAGATCGCTTCAGCGACCGCAGGATGAGCATGTCCAAGACTGCATACTGCAATGCCGCTGACTGCATCCAGATAGGTTTTACCGTCTGTATCTTGTAACAGTGAGCCTGCCCCTTTTTCAAAAGTGACGGGCAGTCTGGCATAGGTCTTCATTAGGTGATCAGACATGAGCGTTTATTTCCTCTTAAACATTGTTTTCACGCAACGCTTAAAAACAAAAAAGCAACCATTTAGCCAAGTGATGCGGAGATCATTTGCATAAAAAGACGAAGTGCTTAGTATGACTCGGCTATGAGGTTGCTTTTTCTTGAATTTAAAATTTCAAAAGAATGATTTTATCGTAACTGGATGAAATATCAAGGGGCTGATGAGGGCCAGAGGGATTGCTGTTGAATGCTAAGAGCCATTGTGGCTTGGCTATGACCTGGCCAGAATAAAAAAGAGGTTAATGGGTTTTTAATAGAAAAAATCACTAAATTGATGAAATTATGCGCTTAAATTCAAAGAGAATTAGGATAAAATAAGCGACTTGATTTTAATTTTGTATTCATTTTTTGGAGTGATTTGCATGCAAACGATGGCGGATAGAGACGGTCTCATTTGGTTGGATGGGGAGATGGTACCTTGGCGTGAGGCTAAAGTACACGTGTTGACCCATACACTGCATTATGGAATGGGTGTCTTTGAAGGGGTGCGCGCGTATGAAGCGGAGCAGGGAACCTCAATTTTCCGTCTGGACGCGCATACAGATCGTTTGATTAACTCCTCTAAAATTATGAATATGGCGATGCCATTTGATAAAGAGACTTTGAACGAAGCTCAGCGTGCAGCGGTACGTGAAAATGGTTTGAAATCGGCTTATATTCGACCCATGGCCTTTTATGGTTCGGAAGGGATGGGCTTGCGTGCCGACAATTTGAAAGTTCATGTCATGGTGGCTGCCTGGGAGTGGGGCGCCTATATGGGTGAAGAGAATCTGACTCGCGGCATCAAAATCGCAACATCTTCCTATACGCGTCACCATGTGAATGTGACTATGACCAAAGCCAAATCAAATGGTCAATATATGAACTCCATGCTGGCGTTGCAGGAAGCGGTCAGCCATGGTTGTGATGAAGCGCTGTTGCTGGATGTGGACGGTTATGTGTCTGAAGGGTCGGGGGAAAACTTCTTTATGGTGAAAGATGGTGTGTTGTATACGCCTGAGCTGACTTCATGTTTGGATGGTATTACCCGTAAAACCATTATGCAGTTAGCCAAAGAGCAGGGTATTGAAGTACGCGAGAAGCGTATTACCCGTGATGAAGTCTATATTGCGGATGAAGCCTTCTTTACCGGAACGGCCGCAGAAGTCACACCGATTCGTGAACTGGATAACCGTCCGATCGGTGCCGGTTCCCGTGGGCCGATTACCGAAAAACTGCAAAGTCTCTATTTTGATATTGTTCATGGCCGCTCGCCGGAGCATATGGCGTGGTTGACGACGGTGGCTTAAGTCGCTGAATAAAGGAGAATGAGATGAGCGAACAAAACAGAACCAACTCAGAAAAGCACTGCGAAGTGACCTACGCCGACCTGCCTTTGCATTGTCCGACCCCGGAAATGAGTGTGTGGAACTCGCACCCGCGCGTTTATTTGCCGATTGAAGAGACCGGCAAAGCGAAGTGTCCTTACTGCGGTGCGGAATATGTTTTAAAGGATTGGGATCCGGATCATTCTGCCCACTAACCACAACCGTTTTGACCAGGCCTGTTGGGTTTTAACGGGCCAATAAAAAAGCCGCTGAAGATAATGGCATCTTCAGCGGCTTTTTTATGTCTGTTTACTCAGTTTTTGGTTGAGAAAACGTGAGTTCAATTTAATAGTTTTTTAAATTCCAGCGGTTGTGTACCCACAGATATTGAGCCGGGTTGTGGCGAATTTCCGCTTCGTAAAGCTGATGCAGGCGCAAGGTGTCGGCATAGTCATCTCCAGAGGGGAAATTATCCAAGGCCGGCAAGAATTCCACTTCATAGGTGCCGTTATCCAGGCGGCGGGTAAAGGTCGGTACCACCGCACAGCCGGTCAGCTTGGCAATTTTTGAAGTGGCGGGATTGCTTTTCGCCGCATGGTCGAAAAACGGGACTTCAATATGCCCTTTGGCCCGGTAGCGCTGGTCAGGCAGGAATCCGAGGCTGCCACCCGCTTTCAGAGTTTTGAGCATGCCGCGGGTATTACTGTTGGCAATCGGGACGCCGGCAGGCTGGTTGCTATAGAGAATGGTACGCCCTTTGGCAATTAGATAATCCATTAACGGGTTGTCATGTGGGCGGTACACGGCATTGAAGTGGGTCAAAAAGGAGACAAACAGTCCGGTCAATTCCAAGGTGGTGAAGTGGGGGGAAAGAATCAGTACGCCTTTGCCTCTCGCTTGTGCTTCCCTGAGATGTTCCTCACCCATGTAGCGGACAAGGTTTCGTTCCGCGGCATGGGCATGATCTTTTTTGTGAGCGCCATACCAAGCCAAACTCATTTCCATGAGGCCAATACCGAGCGATTCAAAGTGCTTTTTGACCAGGTCGCGACGTTCATCTTCGTTTTTTTCAGGGAAGCATAAGTCAATATTGGCTTTAGCTAATCGCTTGCGTTTTGCCGCGATCAAGAACAGCAGTTTGCCCAGGGCTTTGCCTGTGTGGAGCTTGAAGGGATACGGTATCAGGCTCAGCAATCTGAGCAGGCCTGCCCCTAACCAGATCCCCCAAAACTGGGGCAATAAAAACCGCTTTTGGAAGTCGGGGCTTTGTGGTGAAGTGGATTGTTTAGCCATTAATCGAATCCCCTTGTTGATAGAGGTTCGCATAGAGCCCGTTTTGTTGCAACAACGCTTGGTGCGATCCGAGCTCAACCAAGTGGCCATGATCCAAAACGGCAATTTGATCCGCGTTCTCTATGGTGCTTAAGCGGTGAGCGATAATAATGACTGTACGGTCTTTGCGTAGTGTTTCCATGGCCTTCTGAATCATCTGTTCACTTTGATTGTCGAGCGCGGAGGTGGCTTCGTCCATAATCAGGATCGGAGCATTTTTCAAGAACGCACGGGCGATGGCGATGCGTTGGCGCTGGCCCCCGGACAGGCTCGCTCCCTGGTCGCCGACGACGCTTTGCAGGCCTTCAGGTAATTTTTCGATGAACTCCCAAGCATGGGCGGCTTTGGCTGCGGCAATAATGTCTGCTTCGGAAACGTCATCACGGCCGTAAGCGATATTGGCGGCAAGCGTGTCATTAAATAGCACCACGTTTTGGCTGACATAGGCGATTTGATCGCGTAGATGGTGAAGCTCGATGTCATTGATCGGTGTGCCGTCCAGGAAAATTTGACCTTTTTGAGGCTGGTAAAACCGCGTGATCAGATTGGCCAAGGTCGATTTGCCGCTACCGGACTGTCCGACGAGTGCGATGGTTTGTTTGGCCGGCAGAGTTAAGCTAAAGCTCGCCAGTGCCGGGGTGTCACTGCCAGCATAATGGAAAGTCACCTCTTTAAACTCTATTTGGCCATTCACTTCGGTCAATACTTTGTGACCCGTATTCGGTTCTTCATCCAAGTCGAGCAGTTCGAAGATACTCTCGGCCGCCGCCATACCTTTCTGAATGGTGGCGTTGATATTGGTGAGGCGGCGGATGGGTTCAAAAATCATCGCCATAGCGGTAATGAAGGCGATGAACTCACCGGGGGTGAAGAGATCCTGTGCCGACATCACCGACGCGGCATAGAGGACACCGGCCAGGGCGATGGCGGCCAGCATTTGCACCATCGGTACATTGGCGGCGGATACCTTGACTACATCCATAGTGTGTTTTCTGAGGGTTTCGGCGGTGTTGTGAAAACGCGCTTGTTCGTAGTGCTCGGCGCCGTAGATCTTGATTTCTTTATGGCCGTTTAGGCCTTCTTCAAGGCGCTGGGTGAGCTCGCCCATGCTGTTTTGCATGGATTTACTGGATTGGCGCATCAAGCGGCTGGCGCGATCGATAATAAAGGCGATGACCGGTCCGATAATCAGCATCAGCAGGGTGAGTTGCCATGAAGTGTAGAGCAGAAAACCGACCAACCCGATAATAATCAGAGTGTCGCGGATGATAATGATCCACGCCTGACTGAGTGAGGCGCCTACCTGCGGGACGTCGTAGGTGATTTTAGAGAGCAGTTTGCCGGTGGTGTAGTCATGGTGAACCTGTTGTGGCAGATTGTTCATTTTGGCAAACATTTCCGCACGAATCGCCAAAATCGCTTTGTGCGCCACCCATTCGCTGGCGACTTTGCTGGCGTATTCGGCGAGTCCTTTAATTACAAACACCAGCATGATCAGTAGGGGAATGGTGGTAATCGCCTGTGGATCCTTGGCGATTAGACTGTCGTCCACCAGAGGTTTGAGCAGGGCAGGCATCATCGGTTCCATCGCGGCAGCCAAGGCTAGGGCAATCAGCGTGACCGAAACCACTTTCCAGTAAGGTTTAATGTAAGTCAGTAGACGTTTGTAGAGGGTTAATGTGTGTTTATCGAGCATGCCGGTTTATTCGCGTCTCAAAATCTTGTTCACCACTATATTAGCCCAACCCGCGCTATGAAAGCGTTTATTGAGTTCCGGTTTGTCATAGTGGTTTTGCAGCCAGTCGAGAAACTCTGTTTCAGGATGGTTGGCACGATAGGCCAAGTACTCGTCAAAAAAGTAATCCAATTTTCCCGTTTCCGCCCAGCGAAAATGCCCGTATTTCATGCTTAGCTGCTGTAAAGCCTCCTCAATCGGTTTATGTTCCATAAACAGTTCGTAGAAAACGCTCATCAGGCCCGCCCGGTCGGCACCGGATTTGCAGTGAATCAGTATGGGGTATTCCGCTGCCTCCAGAATCTGTTTGGCTTGCAGTACTTTTTCGACATCCGGCAGGGAGCGTGATGACATCGGGTGGTTGATTAAGGTGATGCCGTATTTGTCACAAGCTTCTTTTTCCAGTTTGTATTGCCCACTGTCATCAGCACGTCGCAGGCTGATAATGGTTTTGATGCCGTATTTCTGATGCAGTTTTTTAATGAAAGCCGGAGAGGGGTGGTTGCTGCGGTACGCCTTGCCGGAAAGGCGGTAAAAGTTGCGATAGAGGGCGCGCAAAATTTCATGATCAACCAGCCAGGCTTCCAAGTGCGCTTTAAAACGACCCCATTTGCTTTGCAACTGTTCCATATAATGATGATCTACCGGTTGTTCCGAAAGGGAAATAAAGGGCTTATTTTAACCTTTTGGAAGCGCTAAATGATAGAATTCGCGGTGTAATATTTTTGTCATTTGGTCAAAGGATTGCAGTGAGTAGAATATTCCAATCTCATTGGTGGGCGGTATTTTTCATCTTCTTTTTTCCGCTGGTCGTTACCTACAGTTATGTCGAGTTTGTGCGTGGTTCGGAATTGAATGCCCGTCTGGGATGGCTGTTGATGATCGGTGGTTTGGCGTATCTATTTCGTCATACCGTGCTGCAGAAGTTTTTATTGTTTGTCATGTCGCTGATGGCGTTGTCCGGGGCATTTGACATTCTGTATGCAGTCACCTTCGGCGGCGTGTTTACCAGTGCGACCTTTGAAGCAATGGTGCTAACGGATACCCATGAAGCGTTGGAGTTTCTGGTTGCCTATGCGTCGGTGGAAAATGTCCTGTTGTTGGCGTTTTACCTGACAGTAGTCTATTTCTCATTACGCAAGCTGACCTTCAGGGCGATAGAGCGTCGTCGGGAAAAAGTGGTGGCGTTTTTAGGGGTGTTAATGGTGGTGGTCGCTATCCAGCAGATTGTGCAGCGCGACCGGACATTTGATACCATTCCGGGATTTGCCGGCGTAGGCATCGATTATTTTAACAATCGCGACTCGTTGGAAGAGGTGATCCAAGCGCGCCAAAGGCTTTATGAGAATAAAGTATTCACGGCAACAAAAAACAGCGAGTTACCGCAAACCTATGTGGTGGTGATCGGGGAGTCGATGAATCGTAACCATCTCGGTCTGTATGGTTACAGCCGAAATACGACGCCGAACTTGCAACGTTACAGTGATCAACTTCTGAAGTTTGATAACGTGGTCTCTGCGTTTGCGCAGACACGGCCTTCTTTGTCGGTATCATTGACCGAAGCCTCTCTGAGAAACGGTATGCGTGAACAGGAGGCGATCAGTCTGCTCGGTGCGGTTAAGAAAGCCGGCTTTAAAACCTGGTGGATTTCCAATCAACAGCCATTGCGGGTTCCCACCTCGGCGATTGCCTCTTTAGCGGATGAGTCACATTTTATCAGTCATGATTTTCACGGGGTGGAAGACCACCGTTATGACGGTTATCTGTTGCCTTATGTTAAGCGGGCTCTGCAAGATTCGGCAACGCATAAAGTGATTTTTGTGCATTTGATGGGCAGCCATCTTCAGTATCGCAACCGTTATCCGCCAGAATTTTCCGTATTTAATAATGCAGACGGAGCTCGCGGTTATCGAGAGGAATTATCCGACACCGAATTGCAATATATTAATGAGTACGACAACTCAGTGCGCTATACCGACTTTGTACTCGGGGAGATTTTGGCGCAGTTGCAATCGCATTCCGAGGCGGCGGCGTTGAGCTTTTTTGCCGATCACGGCGAAGAAGTTTACGACAGCAAAGACTTTAAAGGCCACGGTCCGGACGGGGTGACCAAAAACATGCTTGAAATTCCGTTTGTGCTCTGGCGTAATGCGGCGTATCAATCTGCATTTGAGGTTTTTGATCGCAGGCTCGGCTCACGTTTGCAACAGCCGTTTATGCTGGACGATTATTTCCATTTTGGTCTCTGTTTTATGCAGGTGGAAAGCAGTTTGAACAGGCCTGTCCACTCGCTGTGTTCTGCGGAATACCAGCCAAGTCCGAGAGTGATTTACGGTAAAGATTACGACAAGGGGTTACAATGAAGTCGCCACACAGTGGTTTGAAGCGTGTTATTTATGCGGCCGGCTACTCTTGGAAGGGGTTTAAATCCACTTGGAAGCACGAGGCGGCGTTTCGCCAGGAAGTGATTTTGGTTGTGGTGTTGGCCCCGTTTGCGTTTTGGTTAGGAGAGACCGCCTCGGAACGCGCCATCCTGCTGGGTGTGTTGTTGATTGTGCTGGTGGTGGAGCTGCTTAATTCGGCGATTGAGTCGGTCGTTGACCGCATTGGTGATGAATACCATAAGCTGTCGGGACGCGCCAAAGATCAAGGATCGGCCGCAGTGTTTCTCTCCTTTTTCGTCGCCATCGTGGTATGGGGCGGGTTTTTGATTTCAAAGTTAATGAATTAACAGTAGTAAAGGTAACAAAATGATTGTAGTGACAGGCGGTGCCGGGTTTATCGGATCGAATATTGTCAAAGCGCTCAACGAAATGGGGCGTACCGATATTCTGGTGGTCGATAACCTCAAAAACGGTAAGAAGTTCATTAACCTGGCCGACTGCGACTTTGCCGATTATCTGGATAAGGAAGATTTTCAAACACGGATTTTTGCTGAAGAAGGCTTGCCTGAGATCGAGTGTGTTTTCCATGAAGGGGCCTGTTCCGCGACCACGGAGTGGGACGGCAAATATATTATGGACAACAACTACGAATATTCCAAAGATCTGTTGAACTATTGCCTGAACCGGAAAATACCGTTTCTGTATGCCTCTTCTGCCGCGGTGTATGGCGACGGGCCGACGTTTATCGAGTCGCGCGAGTATGAAAAGCCGCTGAACGTGTACGGATTTTCCAAATTCCAGTTTGACCAATATGTGCGCCAGATCCTGCCGCACGCGGAGAGTCAGGTAGTCGGTTTTCGTTACTTTAACGTCTATGGCCCGCGCGAGCAGCATAAGGGTGATATGGCGAGTGTGGCCTTCAAACTGCACAATCAGGTGCTGGCCGGCGAAAAGCTGAAGCTGTTCGGCGCTTATGACGGCTATGAAGCGGGGATGCAGAGCCGCGATTTCGTCTATATCGAGGATGTGGTCAAAGTTAACCTGTGGTTTATGCAGAATCCGCAGAAGTCCGGTATTTTCAATCTGGGGCCGGCCCAGGCCGAGCCGTTTAAGAACATTGCCGAGGCGGTTATCGAGTTTCACGGCAAAGGGGAGATCGAGTATATTCCGTTTCCGGAACATCTTAAAGGCGCTTACCAGAGTTTTACCCAGGCGGATAATACGGCTTTGCGCAACGCCGGCTATGACGGTGATTTCCACAGCGTCGCGCAAGGGGTGAAGAAGTATCTGAGTTGGTTGAACGCTCATCCCAAGGTGCTGGATTTTCAATAAATGCGCATTTTGTTGATCAAAATGTCCTCGATGGGGGACGTCTTTCATACCTTTCCCGCCCTGTCGGATGCACAGGCGGCGTTGCCGAATCTGAAAGTGGATTGGGTGGTGGAAAAAGCGTTTGCCGAAATTCCTGCCTGGCATCCGGTCGTGGATAAGATCTATCCGATCGAACTGCGCAAGTGGCGCAAAAGTTTGTTGAGCCGGGAGACGCGTCAGGCGATTAAAGCGTTTTTTGATGAGGTCAATCAAACCCATTACGATCTGGTGCTGGATGCCCAAGGGCTGTATAAAAGTGTTTGGGTCGGGCGCCGCATTCACGGACGCATTGCCGGTTTTGATTTCACCAGCGCCCGAGAGCCGTTGGCCAGTCTGTTTTATCAATATAAAAGCTCTGTGCCGAAGGATCAGCACGCCATTGCGCGTTTGCGTCAACTGTTTGCCAAATCACTGGGGTATAAGCTCGCCGACAATGCGCCGATTGTTTATGGTCTGCAAACTGATGATTGGCCGCGTCCAGAGGTGTTGCCTTGGAGGGAGGAAAACTACCTTGTGTTTCTGCACGGCACCACCTGGACCACCAAATACTGGCCGGAAGATCATTGGGTGGAACTGCTCAATATGGCGCAACAGGCCGATTATAAGGTTGTTTTGCCGTGGGGCAATAATGAGGAACGTGAACGCGCCTTGCGCTTGTCGGCTGCTACCAAAACTGAACAGGTCTGGGTGACGGAACGCATGCTCAGTTTGAACGAGATGGCGCAGGTGCTGAAGAATGCGCAGGGTGTGGTGTCGGTGGATACCGGGCTGTCGCATGTCGCCGCTGCGCTCGAAGTGCCGATGGTGGTGCTGTATCGGGTGACCGATCCGAAACTGGTCGGAGCAGATGGAACCGCGGTGACGCGTTTGCAATCCCCTTGTGCACCGGGTTACATCAAGCAATTCAAGGATTTGCAGCAGGAAGCTCTCTCTTTGCAGGGCTTGGAAAGCGAATCGGTCTGGCAGGCGCTGCTGGCCAAAATGGATAAGCCGTTATGACGGATGAGGCCTCTAAAAAATTGCCGAATTTAGTTCTGTTTGCCGCCAGCCGGGACCAGCGCCGTTATTTTTCGGAACTGGCCAAACATACTCACCTGGGCGCCCGGGTTAAATGGTACAAATCGTTACGCTTGCCGAGTTTGTTTACCTCGTTTCCTGGTGCGGAACTTTGGCGGCAGGCGGCGCTGTTGACGCTTCGCAAGCGGCATAGCCGCAAGGGGAAGCATTATCCGAATTTGTTCTGGCCGTTGTTTAAAGTCTTGTCCTGGCTACAGGCCTGCTGGATTTACGCACAATATGCTCATTGGTTGAAGCGTGAGCGAGCGCCGTTTATTGGGCTGTGGAACGGCAAAAAATTTCGTCAGGCCATTCTAGTGGAAGCGCTTGAGCGCTTTGGCCGCCAGCCGGTCTTTTTTGAAACCGGGCCTTTGCCCGGCGTTTCCGCCATTGACCCCAAGGGGGTGAATGCCTACAGCAGCATTCCGCGAGAAGCCAGTTTTTACCGCGCCTATACTCGGCCCTATACTGAACTCAATTCTGAAAAAACCGACGCCGAAAAAACCGAACCGGCCTGTTCGGTTCGTCCCAAGGATTTACCGGAACATTATATTTTTGTCCCTTTCCAGGTGGTGGAAGACAGCAATATTTACCTGCACTCGCCGTGGATTCGCAGTATGCGTCAATTGTTCACTCTTTGTCAGCGTATGGCAGAGCAGTTGGGAGACAAGACTGTTTTTGTATTTAAACCGCATCCGGCCTGCGATGAGGATTATTCCGACCTGAAAGCGTTGCAGACAGCGCAATTGTGTTTTGTTGAGGATATTCCAACGCCGCAACTGGTTCAGCATGCCGATGCCGTGGTCACGGTCAATTCCACCGTCGGTTTGGAAGGGTTGATGGCTGGCAAGAAAGTGCTGGTGCTGGGCGATGCCCTATTTGCGATAGAGTGCATTAGCTATCCGATTACGGATGAGGCGATGCTGCTGGCTCATTTGCGTAAACTGCAACAACTGCCGTTTGACGCCGATTTGGCAGCGCGCTTTATCGGTTACTTGCAGAACGACTATGCGGTGCCCGGTAATGCGATGCAAAATCCGGGTGCCGTACATTGGGCGGCGGCCGAACAGAAATTGCGTTGGATTTTGCAGTATCGAAATGATCTGGCGTTGGGATTGAGTGAGCAGGCATGAGCGATTTACCAGGCAAAGGCCTTTATCTGCCTTCCACTCCGTTGAATGTATTGGTGTCGGCCGCATTGGCGCTGAATACACGGCAGGCACACGGCGAGAATCAGCAGGCCGAGCTATGGCTGATCGATCAGAGAAATCAGGAAAATAACCCATATTTCAATGCGTTGCAGCAGTGGTCGCAGAGTCCGTTTTCCGGAGTCCGGTTGTTTGGCACGGGAGACGGCGTGCAAAGTAAATGGAAGGTACGCCGACAACTGTTTGTGAAGTTGGATAAGGCATTAGAAAATTATGATCCGGATTTCGTTGCCGTAGGCAGTGACCGACGCATTGAATTTCAGTATGTGATGCATCGCTTGCATCAGCGCGCCAAACAGCCAACGGGTGTTTATATGGATGACGGCCTTTATTCTTACGCCGGGCGTCCTTCGGTGTGGTGGAAAGACCTTGTAAACGCCGGGCTTAAGAAAATGGTTTATGGTAGTTGGTGGGAAGAACCTTCAACTGTTGGCGCGTCCAGTTTAATTGATCAGGCCTGGTTGTTTCGCCCGCACAGTGCGGTCGCAGCGCTGAAAGCCAAAGCGTGTTTTGAACTGCCGGGAGCGTGGTTTACCCAGGATGCGATGTTGGAACTCAGTCGACGGGTGGCCGAAGAGATGGGATTTGATCTTGGTCTGCTGGCCGGATTGGATGACGTGATCTTGATTGCCCATCCGCATAACATTGAGAAAATGCCGGGTTACCGGGAGCGCATGGCGGATTTGGTTCAGCGCTTGGTACAACAGGGCCAGCGCGTCGGCATTAAATACCACCCGCGCAGCGGTTCCGAAGATGTATTGCATCTGTTGGGGGCCGGAGCGGAAGTTGTGATTCCCAGCCAGTTGGCGTTTGAATTTTGTTTGCCGGCGTTTACATCGCAGGGCCGAATCATCGGCGATGTAGGCACCGCATTGTTTACCGGGCGCTGGTTGCGGCCGGATATGGATGTTATTGCTTGGCTCAATCCGCAGGATGCCTTTCAGAAGCGTTTTGTGGATTTAAGCCGTAACATGGGCGTGACCGTTTTAGAAAGGATAGAGACGTTGTGAGTATGCTTCAAATCATCCCTTTTTTGTGGCAAACGAAAAGAGCGGTAAGCGAGTCGGACCGTTTGGTGATGACTATTTTGTGCCGTGATGAAGTGGATATTATCGAAGAAAACATCCGCGTGCATGCGGCGTTGGGGGTTGATGCGTTTGCCGTGATGGACAACGGTTCGACCGACGGCACCCGGGAGAAGTTGGCTGAATTGGCCAAAGAGTTTGAAGTCCATGTGATTGACCAGCCTTCGCAGACCTATCAGCAAGCGAAATGGATGACGCAGCTGGCGCAGTACGCGCGAAAAACGCTCAACGCGCGCTGGGTGATCAGCAACGATGCCGATGAATTCTGGTTGCCGGAGCAGGGAAGCCTGAAAGATTACTTAAAAGCCAGTGATTCGGTGGTGACGGTGCCGCGTAGCAATATGGTGCTGACGGAAGCAGCCTTGGAAAAAGGCTATCACTTTTCGCAAGCGACGCACCGTGTGCTTTACCCGATCTGTTACGACCGTGAGGTGCAGAAGACCGACGATCAAATCTCCATGCTGCTGGTGCCGATCAGTCCGAAGGTGATCGTCAATCCGACAGGCCTGATCAAACTGAGCGGCGGTAATCACCGTGCAAAGCACTGGTGCAAGTGGCTGAGTGCGCGCAACGAACCGGGGATTCGGGTTTATCACTATCCCATCCGTTCCTGGGAGCAGTTTGAAGCCAATATTCAGCACCGTCAGCAACTTCTGAAACTGCCGAATGCGCGCATGGGGGATCATTATCGCCGCTGGGTACGTCTCTATGAAGGTGGCAAACTCTATGAGGAGTTTAAGCGCTTGGTCGCCAATCAAGAGCAGTTGAGTGCTTTGGAACATTTTCGGGTTGCAATAAAAGATTCACGGCCAAGCTCTATAATGCAGCAAACGCTGGAACTTTCTGAGCGTAATAAGCCGATTCAAGATTAGAGGAAGGATGCAGATGAAAATTGCGGTGGCTGGAACCGGTTATGTTGGGCTGTCGTTGGCCGTGCTGTTGGCGCAACATAATGAGGTGGTGGCGTTAGACATTGTTCCCGAAAAAGTCGAGCTGTTGAACCAAAAGCGCTCACCGATTGCCGATCCCGAAATCGAAGCGTTTTTGGCGGATAGGCCGTTAAACTTTACCGCGACACTGGATAAGCAGGCCGCTTATGAAGGTGCTGATTATGTGATTATCGCCACGCCGACCGATTATGACACCGTAACCAACACCTTTAACACCAATTCGGTGGAAGCGGTGATTCGAGATGTGATGGCGATCAATCCACAAGCCTTGATGGTCATCAAGTCAACGGTGCCGGTAGGCTATACGCAACGCATTCGAGAAGAGTTTGGCTGTGATAACTTGATTTTTTCTCCGGAGTTTCTGCGTGAAGGCAAGGCGCTCTACGACAACCTGTATCCGTCGCGGATTATTGTCGGCGAAGATTCGGAGCGCGCCAGAGCTTTTGCCGACTTGCTGGTTCAGGGGGCGCAAAAAGAGTCGATTGAGGTGCTGTTTACCGAAGCGACCGAAGCCGAAGCGGTCAAATTGTTTTCCAATACCTATCTGGCGATGCGCGTAGCTTATTTTAATGAATTGGATAGTTACTGCGAAGCGCATGGTCTGAACAGTCGTCAGGTGATTGAAGGGGTAGGATTGGATCCGCGTATCGGTAATCACTATAACAACCCTTCGTTTGGTTACGGCGGTTATTGCTTGCCGAAAGATACCAAGCAACTGTTAGCAAATTATCAGGAAGTGCCGAATAATTTGATCCGTGCGATTGTCGACGCCAATACCACGCGAAAGGACTTTATTGCCGAGCAGATTATCAAGCGTAACCCTAAGGTCGTGGGTATTTATCGCTTGGTGATGAAACAAGGTTCCGATAATTTCCGCGCCTCCGCCATTCAGGGAGTGATGAAGCGGATTAAGGCGAAAGGAATTGACGTGGTGGTTTATGAACCGGTTTTGCAGGAAGACGAATTTTTCCATTCGAAAGTGATTCGTGATTTGCCGAGTTTCAAGGCTATGTCAGACGTGATTCTGGCAAACCGCTTGACGGACGAAATGAGTGATGTTGTCGAAAAAGTTTACACTCGCGACCTGTTTGGGCAGGACTGATTAAGAAATTAGTAAAGGGATAAGAAAACGCATCATGAAGATTTTGGTAACCGGATCGGCCGGTTTTATCGGGTTTTATACGGTACAGGCTCTGTTGAAGCAGGGACATCAGGTCATTGGCATTGACAACCTGAATGATTATTACGATGTCGCTTTGAAAAAAGCACGTTTATCCGAGCTGGAACGATTTGCGCAAGATTGTGCTGAAAGCGGGCAGTCGTATCAGTTTATAGAAATGGATATTGCCGACAGAAAAGCCATGAGCGAGCTGTTTGCAAAGCACGATTTTGACCGTGTTATTCATCTGGCCGCACAGGCCGGGGTGCGTTATTCTCTGGAAAATCCACACGCTTATGTGGACTCTAATCTGGTGGGGTTTGTTAATGTGCTTGAGGGGTGCCGACAGCAGCAGACACCGCATTTGGTTTATGCTTCGTCCAGCTCGGTTTACGGTATGAATAGCAAAATTCCGTTTTCGACCGATGACCGTGTGGATTTTCCGATCTCCCTGTATGCCGCGACCAAAAAGTCGAATGAACTGATGGCGCATACCTACAGCCATCTGTACAACATCCCGACCACCGGATTACGCTTTTTCACGGTTTACGGCCCTTGGGGGCGCCCGGATATGGCGTATTTTTCGTTCACACGAAAGATTCTGGCGGGTGAAACGATCGATGTGTTTAATCACGGTCAGATGGAGCGTGACTTTACCTATATCGACGACATTGTTGAAGGTGTGGTGCGCGTGATGGATCATGTCCCTCATCCGCAAAGCAGTGAATTCACTCACGCCCAAGCGCCCTACAAGATATACAATATCGGTAATAACCAACCGATTAGCTTGGAGCGTTTCATTAACGCCATTGAGCAAGCAACCGGAAAACAAGCGGTTCGCAACAATCTGCCAATGCAGCCAGGAGATGTGCCCAGAACCTATGCAGATGTCAGTGACTTGATGGTCGATGTTGGCTTTAAACCGGCGACCGAGATTGAAACTGGTATTTCAAAGTTTGTGGATTGGTATCGGCAATATAACCAGTAATGCTGTTGTGGCAAGCCAAGGGTAGGTGACCTTGAATCGACTGATCAGTGATGCATCCGTTTTTGAGCTGACGCTCAAAAAAGTGGAAATGCCAGAAACGCAAAACAGGCTTGTTGAGGCTGTTCAATCGGCATTGAGAAATAAATTGCCGATTATACTACGTGCCGGCGGTACCTCTCTGGCGGGGCAGGCGATCGGTTCGGGCGTGGTGATTGATGTTTCCAAACACCTGACTAACATTGTCGAATACCGTCCCGAGTTCAAAGAAGTGGTGGTGGAGCCGGGGGTGATTCAGGATGATTTGAACGCCTTTGTCAAAGCCGACGGTTTGCGTTTTGCGCCGGACACTTCCACTTCCAACCGCGCCATGATCGGCGGTATGATCGGTAACAATTCCTGCGGTTCCTATTCGGTCTATTACGGCACGACGCGCGAGCACGTCAAGTGGGTGGATGTGATCCTTGCCGACGGTTCCGAAGCGCGTTTTGGTCCCTTATCCGCTGAAGAATTGGAGCAAAAGCGTCACGCGACCAATTTTGAAGGGCAGATCTACCGCACCGTTCTGCATTTGCTGGAAAATCACGGCAAAGCCATTCTGGACCATTTTCCGCATCCAACCATCAAGCGCCGCAACACCGGTTATGCGCTGGACGAACTCTATCGGCATCATCGGCCGTTTAACCCGCATGGTAAACCCTTTAATTTGGCGCCGCTGATCTGCGGCAGCGAAGGCACGCTGGCTGTGATTAAGCAGGCTTGCCTAAATCTGGTGGAACTGCCGAAATGCCGCCAGTTGATGTGTGCGCACTTTGATTCGGTGGAAGCGGCGATGCAGGTGGTGCCGCACCTGCTGGAGTTCGAGCCGGCAGCGATTGAGTTGATCGATAAGCCCACACTGGATGGTACCAAAGCCAATTTGCAGCAACAGCAAAACCGTTTTTGGATTGACGGCGATCCGCAAGCCGTCTTGGTGATCGAGCTGTTTGATGATGATGAAGCGCGCTTGCAGTCGCGTTTGCAAACTCAACAGGCCTGGTTGTTGGCGCACGGAGCTTACGCTGCGCCTTTGATCGAACCGGCCAATTCCGCCAAAGTGTGGGAGGTACGCAAAGCGGGCCTTGGCATGCTGATGGGCAAGGTGACGCGCAAAAAGGCGGTGGCGGTCATCGAAGACGCGGCCGTTCCGGTGCATCGCTTGGTTGATTATTTTCAGGATGTGCAGGCCTTGATGGCGGAGTTGAAGGTGGGTTGTGTCTATTATGGCCATGCTTCGGTCGGTCTGATTCATATCCGTCCTGAACTTGATCTGGCGACTAAGGAGGGCAAACAGCTATTTCAAACGATTGCTGAGCGTAATTCTAAGCTGGTGAAAAAATATCGCGGTGCTTTGTCCGGTGAGCATGGTGACGGCCGATTGCGCGCGCCGTTTTTGCAGGAGCAGGTCGGCGAGACCGTCTATCTCTATCTTCAGGAACTCAAGCGCGCCTTTGATCCGCAGAATTTGCTCAATCCGGGGGTAATTATTGGCGATGCGCCGATTACCCAAAATCTGCGTGCGGATCGCCAGCCGCAAAAAAGGTTGGCTACGGCCTTTGACTGGTCAAAAGACCTTTCGCTGATGGACGCTGTGGAAAAATGCAACGGCGCGGCGGCGTGCCGCAAATCGGCCGGCCTGATGTGTCCATCTTATCAGGCGACGCGTGAGGAAAACTACTCTACCCGCGGGCGCAGTAACCTGCTGCGCTACGCCCTGACCGAGCCCGATCCGCGCAAAGCGTTAAAACAGCATCAGTTGCAGGACGCTTTGGAACTGTGTCTGGGGTGCAAGGGATGCAAAAGCGAATGTCCGGCCAATGTGGATATGGCACGTTTAAAGGCGGAGGTGCTGTATCAAACGCGACGCTGGTTGGATTTGAGCGCTTGGGCGTTAAAACACTATGCAGGCCTGTTGAAAATGGGACAGCGTTTTCCGGTGCTGTTTAACCGAGTGCAAGATCTGGGCATTGCGAAAAAACTCATGGGGGTGGACAGCCGCCGTACCTTGCCGCAAGCGCACGCCTTTGATCTGCAAGCCTGGTGGCAGGGGCAAACCCAGAACAAACCTGATAATGACTCGCTGCCGACATTGTGGGTGTTATGCGATCTGTTCAGTCAGTATCAGGAACCGCAAGTCGGTCAGGCGGCGTTGCGCAGCCTGCAAACTCTGGCACAGCGTGCCGGTTTTAATGTGGAGCCGGTGTGGATGCGGGCATCGCCGCGCGCGTTGATCAGCAAAGGCCTGTTGCCGGAAGCGCGGGAAGCCTTGTTACAGACAATGCATGCACTGCGTGGGTGGCAAGCAGGAGACAAAATCGTCGGTATCGAGCCTTCCGAGCTGTTGGTTTGGCGTGATGAAGCGAAAGATTTATTGGCAAACGCTTCCGCAAAAACTCAACAGGCCTGGTGTGATGCCGTATTAAGTGTGGAAGAGCTAATGTTGGAATGGTCGCAATCGGTTCGATTGCAAGAATTGGCGCCAATCAATCAACGAGTTTGGCTGCATGTGCACTGTCACCAAAAAGCCTTGGCCAAACCGGCGGATACCTTGCAGGCGTTGCAAGCGTTGCCGGGCTTAAGTGTGGAGATGATTCCGTCCGGTTGCTGCGGTATGTCCGGCGAGTTCGGTTATAAGCATTATGAGGTTTCCAAAACCATCGCCAATCAGGTGTTGCTGCCAGCTGTGCAGCAGGCATCACCGGATGATTGGATCGTGGCCACCGGTACCAGTTGCCGGCATCAGATTGCCGATTTAGGCCAGATTCAAGCCATGCATATTGCTCAAGTGCTGGACCGGTTTTTACACGGTCAAGTCAAACACTGAACAGGCCTGCTCAGTTTGCAAAGAATTCCGCTAACGCCTGTTTAAATTTAAGCGGCGTTTCTTCACAAGCGTTCAAAGGCTCATGGCACCAGACCGCGTCGGGCCACACTTCATCGTTCTCTTCTCTAAAAATTAGGTGGATATGCAGGTAGGGGTTTTTATTGCCAATCTTAGCCAGGTTGAAATGGTTGCCGAGGCTGTTTTTTTGCATAAAGCCGATCAAGCGATAAATTTCGCCGTAAAGCTGTGCCGCATAGCCCGGATTTTTTTCGGCATCCAATGATTGTTTGGGCACAATTAAGAACCAGGGAAGCTGGGTTCTTTCAGCCATTAGGGAGAAAAGCGGGTGGTCAAACAGATAAACCGCGTCAAAGGTTTCTTCAAGCTGTTGTCGAGAGTGATCCGTTAAGATAATGTCTAAGGTGTTTTTCATAAAGTTCCACTGTAAAAAAGAACCGGTATAGCGCCCATTTACGCTGTTTACAGGTTAGAATGGCTAAATGATGAACTAAGCGTAAAAATACGATCATAGCAGATTTTTATGGAAGCAGAGCGCGAAGCAAAAAAATTACTGTATCTGGCCTCAGGCTCCCCGCGTCGACAAGAACTGATGCGCCAGTTGAACCTCAATTTTGAAGTGATTGAGGCGCCGGTTGAAGAGGTGGCCCTGCCTAATGAAAGCCCCGAATCTTATGTGCGCCGTATCGCGATTGAAAAGGCATTGGCCGGGTTCAACAAGGTGGCCGGTAAACAAATCTGGGTGGTTGGGGGTGATACGGCAGTGGTGCTAGGTGATAAAGTGTTCGGCAAACCTCGAAGCGAGGCCGATGCCCATGCCATGCTGCGCAGACTTTCCGGCGCCACGCATCGTGTCTTGTCGGGGGTGGCCGTCGTGTATGACGGAGAAGTGTTTTCTCGGTTGAACCAGACCGACGTCACCTTTAGAGCCTTAGAGGATGCAGAAATTCATGAGTACTGGCTGAGTGGCGAACCGCAGGGTAAGGCGGGGAGCTATGCGATCCAAGGTTTAGGTGCGCGTTTTATTGAACGTATCGAAGGCAGTTATTCGGGCGTAATGGGGTTAGCGCTTTATGAGCTCGATCAGCTCTTGCGTGAATCGGCTTACACTAAAGAGTAAAAGGTTTTTTACATGCATAATGAGGAAAAAGTACTCGTCAATGTGACGCCTAATGAAACCCGAGTGGCTTGGGTTGAGAATGGCGTTTTGCAGGAAGTTTGGGTTGAACGCACCAATAAACGTGGCTTGGTTGGTAATATTTATATCGGCAAAGTGGACCGCGTGCTTCCAGGCATGCAGGCTGCATTTGTGAATATTGGTTTGGAAAGAGCCGCGTTTTTGCATGTTTCCGATGTCTGTCAGAAGGCAATCGGGCATGAAGATGAAGAATGCGAGGACATCGCCAAACTGCTGCGCCCTGGTCAGAAGATTATGGTGCAGGTCGTCAAAGATCCTTTGGGAACGAAAGGTGCACGGATTACCATGCAAGTCACGATCCCATCGCGCTTATGTGTTTACATGCCAAATGAAAAGGCGCTCGGGGTTTCGCAAAAAATTGAGCAGCCGGAAGAGCGTGAACGTTTGCGTGAACTGATGAAACAGATTCCCGAATGCAAGGATTCTGAAGGAGGGTTTATTGTCAGAACGGTCGCCGAAGGGGCCGATTTCCATGAGTTGCGTGCGGATGTGATTTTCTTACAGCGTTTATGGAAAGATGTTCAAGAAAGAGCAAAAAATGCGCGTAAACCTTGTGTGATTTATGAAGACCTGCCGCTGTTTTTACGGATTATGCGCGACATCCCGATTGATCGTATTGAGAAGATTCGGGTTGATTCCACGGAAACTCTGCAAAAGATGAAGCAGTTTGTGGACACCTATGTCATGGAGTTGGCAGATCTTCTTGGGCTGTATGCTGGCGAACGCCCTATTTTTGACCTGTATAACATTGAACAGGAAATTCAAGGGGCTTTAGAAAAGCGGGTCAATCTGAAGTCCGGGGGCTATCTGGTGATTGATCAAACTGAAGCAATGACGACGATTGACGTTAATACCGGTGCGTTTGTTGGCCATAAAAATCTCGAAGAAACGATTTATCGCACGAACCTGGAAGCGACTCAGGCGATTGCACGTCAGTTGCGCTTAAGAAATCTGGGCGGGATTATTATTCTGGATTTTATCGATATGGATGCAGAAGAGCACAAGGCACATGTGCTGTCGGCGCTTGAAAAGGAACTCTCCAAGGACCGGGTTAAAACGTCCATTAGCAATATTTCCAATTTGGGTCTGGTGGAAATGACGCGTAAGCGTACCCGAGAAAGCCTAGAGCGCACGCTTTGTGAACCCTGTCCGATGTGTAATGGACGTGGTACGGTGAAAACCGCTGAAACGGTCGCCTATGAGATTTTTAGAGAAATTACCCGTATGGCGCGCTCTTTTGATGCCAAGCAATATCGGGTGATTGCAGCAGAGAGCGTGGTTGCGAGGATAATGGATGAAGAGTCGAGCAGTGTTGCCGAGTTGGAGGCGTTTCTGGATAAGAGTATTCGTTTTCAAGCGGAAAGTACTTATGCACCGGAACAATTTGATGTGGTGATGATGTAGCTAGGGGCGAGAGTAAGAGCGTCACGAGGCACGGGGTAATGGCGGCAGACAAAAATGGTTCAAAGAACGAATAAATTACTTTACTGGCTGTTTGCTTTGTTGGTGGCTTACCTGTTGGTTGTCCGCTTGGTGATTACATGGGCTCAAGTTGCTCCAAGCCAGTTTGGTGGCGTGATTGCCGCGGTCACTGGAAGTGAGGTTGAATTTAAAGATTTGACCATTGAACAAAACTGGCTTGGGGTGACGCTTTATCTTGATGATTTGAAAGTAACCCATCCTAAGATGGCACTGGAAGCAAGCCATTTCAGTGTCGATGTTAATCTCTTTTCCCCTTTGATCCCTAACACCAGTTGGGGTGATTTTCTTGAAATTCGGCATTTAAGATTTTTGGATTTCAGTACGCCTGAACAAGTTCCTGAAAATAAACCTGCAATTGAGCTTCAGGCGTTAAGACAACAGCTTAAAGAGATCAGTCTCAGCCGCCTATGGCGACGGGTTGATGTTCAGGATCTGCAACTCTCTACCTACAGTCGAGGTTATCCATTACAGGTTTATGTGAACACCTTTCAGGCCTTTAAAGGGGCGCATTGGAGTTTGGCTTCGGAATTTGAATTTTCTTATGCGGGTGTACTGCAAAACGAAACATTTCAATTGAAAGCGTCGCTTCAACCCAATGTATGGGGAGGGATTGAAGACGGTGAGTTTACCCTCCACTCGTTTAATCCTCTTAAAATTCAGAATTTAGCTCAGCTTTTGCCTCATAAGTGGCTGCAGGTTCTTCCTCGTGGCGAGTTGACGCTTGAGGCCAAAGGAGAGCTGTCAGATACCTGGTTATCCAACTTAAGTTTGAACTTATATGCGCAAGCACTGAAGTGGCCGGATAAGCAAGCTGTGTTACCTGAGACGTTTGGGGTGAATTTAGAGTGGCAAAATCAGGAACAGTTGCGTGACGAATCGCAGTTAAACTGGCGTTTTGCTGTACGCGAAATGCAGATCGACAATCACTATATACAGACGGTTTCGCCTATAGAGCTTGCTCTGGCAAAAAATCGCAATCTTCATTTTGAAACCACGCAGTTCAATATCGAGCCATTCAAGAATATGGTGCATTCTGTTTTGCGCTATGAAAGTGTGGCGGATTTGTTTAGTTCTGCGGTGGAATTATCGTTACAGAATATTGTGGGCGAACTAGATATTGAAACTTTGGAAATGAATTCACTTTCCATGAAAATCGATAAGCTTGCTGTTCCAGTAACCCATCTCCCCGGTTTAGCCATGGAGAAAGTGTACCTCGATAAAAAAGGGGAACAGTTTCAGTTGATCGCGGATAAGCCGATTTGGCTGATGGAATCTCGTGTACATCCGATTCCGATGAGGGTGCAGTTGTCTAACCGGATTCATGGGCTTTATAAACCTGCCAGTAATGTCTGGCAGCTGAATCCTATCAGTCTGGATTGGGATGGTATTCCTTTGACGTTAAGGGCTGTTGGGGATTTTGATGGGTATGTCGATGCCAACTTGTCTGTGAAACCTGGGAGTATGGCGAAGGTTAAGCAGTATTTGCCGTATTCCTTAATGTCGCAAAAGCTTCAAACATGGTTAAAAACGGCTTTGGTTGACGGCGATTCCATTCAAGGGGATTTTTTTTTCGATGGCAATGTAAATAAGATTTCTTTGTCCGATACGCATGGGGCGCGTTTTGGTGGAGAATTGACGGTTAAAAATGCACAGTTGAAATTTCAGCCAGAGTGGCCGGCCTTAAAAGGCTTTGATGCCAAACTGACTTTTTCGCCTTATCGGTTGCAAATTAACAGTGATGCGATTTCTCTCAATTCAGGGGTCAACGCCACTGCAGTGGATGTATTAATTGATGATCTTAATAAAAAAGACATTGCTGTTCGTGTGAAGGCTAAAGCAGCAGGGGAAAGTGATTTTGTATTGGATTATCTTTTAAATACTCCTTTGCCAAGCAAGGTGTCACTAGAAGGCTTTATTGCGGATAAATCCAAGCTTAATTTAAGCGATTTCTTGAGTGTGGACCTGGATGAGATTTGGATTCCGATTTCTGGCTACGATCAAAAGACTGAACGTGTCAGGGGAAGAGTACATTTAAATGGAAATCATCTGTTGTTATATGACGCCTTTACATTCGATGATATTAAAGGAAGTGTCGAGTTTACTGAAAAAACGGTGAAAAGTGATCTGCTTCAGGCGGTGTTTGAGGATGGTTCTGCTCGCTTGCGCGTGGCTACGGATCTCAAGAATAAGCAGATATTGATTAAGGGAGAGGGGAAGGCTCTACCTGACTATCCGGATATTGTTTCCGGTCCTGCTGAGTGGCAGGCTCAGGTGAGCCTTCCAATGCGCAAATCAGAAAAAACCGGCGTTCAGATCAAAGTGAATGCGGATATGAGTCATGCGAACTGGAAAATGCCGGCGCCTTTTGATAATGCAGGCCTGACAAAGAGCATTCTTTTACAGCTTGATGTTAAAGACGAGCGTGTCTTGGTTGAGGGGGAAGTTGATGGGATAGGGAAAGCCCAGCTTATGCTGTCCGATGCTGGAGATAGAGTGGAGTTGTTAGCAGGCAATTTGTTGTGGGGTCAGTTGGCGGCAACAATGCCTAAACTGGAATCCGGTGTTTTTTCTGTTCAAGGTCAGGTGGCTGAATTGGATCTGGACGCCTGGACTGACTGGCAGAAAAAGGTGTCTGAAAATAACGAATCAACAGGCCTGTTCGGTTTTGATTGGGTTGATGACATGCTGTGGGATAGTTCTAAGCTTACATTTAATAAAGTGAATTTGCTTGGAGAGGCGTACCCGATTCTGGAGTTGGTTTGGCAAAGTACTGATGAGAGAAGGGTCGATATCCGTGGTCAATCAAACTTTCTTGAGTTTGTTGCCAGTCTTTACGATGAGAAAAAGCTAGACGTAGCGGTGAATAAACTGGCATTAGTATGGCAAGGAGGCGACGTTGATGACAAAACGCCTGTTTCAGGAGGCTCAGAAGAAGTTTCATGCAAGTTGGCCAAGGCGTCTAAGATTCCGTGGCCTGAAATAAATTTTCAGGGATCAAATATCCATTTGAATAAAGTGGATGTGCAGGCGGTGACGTTCAATTTGCAGGAGAGTAAAGATGTGTTGCACTTTAAAAATTTGAATGCGCAATTTGCCAATAAAGCCGGGCAGCTAAAAGGTGAGTATTTTTTTCATAAATTTGCCAATCAAAGTAGTACGCGCTTAGAGCTGGAATCCAGTAACGTTAAAAGTCTGACTAAACTATTGGGTTTGAAGCAGGGGTTTAGTGGGAAAAAAGCACAAATGAAAGCTAACCTAGCTTGGACGGGTGGGCCGGAGTGTTTCGGAGTTAAAGCCCTGACTGGGCGAGCCATTTTTGAGATTAAGGACGGTGTAGTTGAGGATGTGGAGCCAGGTTTTGCACGTCTTTTAGGCTTGCTGAATGTCACTTCTGTCGCAAGACGCCTGTCACTGGACTTAAAGGATGTAACCACCAAGGGGATGGTCTATGATGTAATTCAGGGAAGAGCAGTTCTGAAAGCCGGGGATTTGCGGTTAGAGTCATTTAAATTGCAGGCCCCTTCGGCAACGGTTGGTTTGTCTGGTAGAGTGGATCTACAAAATAAGGAATTCGACCTCAATGCAGAGGTGACACCTGCTCTTGGTAGTTCGTTGCCCGCATTGAGCGCTATTACAGGTGTGGCGTCTCCGCTCGGAGCTTTAGCAATCTACGCGCTCATGAAAGTGATACCGGATATTAATGAAGATTTAATTACCTATCGTTATAGCGTGACAGGGCCGTGGGATAAGCCTTCTATTAAAGAGAAAAAGAATAATAAAGAAACTGAATAATTTTTTAGATAAAAATGTTGACACCGAAAAAAACTAAATGCATAATACGCACCTCTTCAAGACGAGGCGCTGACGACAAACGGAAGCGGCGAGTTAAGAAGGGTAGAAGCGGTATTGATTGTGAGTTTGAACGAATTGGTCTGCTGAAAATAATTTGAAAAAATTGTTGACAGTTTGATTGATTGGTCACTATAATACGCGG
>NZ_JARUQS010000002.1 GCF_029767755.1 Thiomicrorhabdus sp. zzn3 | reverse complement strand
TTCGCTTCACCACCAAACTTCTTACCTTGAACAATTGTCAATGCCGCAGTCAGAGTTGTCTTACCATGGTCAACGTGACCGATAGTACCAACGTTTACGTGCGGTTTCGTTCTTTCAAACTTTTCTTTTGCCATGATGCAAACTCCGTTAAGCGACACCAACCCGTTAAGATACAGCGCCTGCTTCTGTTAAACAATGGAGCTTCCAACCAGGATCGAACTGGTGACCTCATCCTTACCATGGATGCGCTCTACCTACTGAGCTATGGAAGCGTAAACCTAATAATAAAAAGGCCCTCCCACCATTCGCCTAAAGCGAAAAACAAGAGAGCCTTTTCAGAATATGGAGCGGGTAGGGGGAATCGAACCCCCCTCATCGGCTTGGAAGGCCGAGGTAATAGCCAATATACGATACCCGCATGGTGGAGGGTGGTGGATTCGAACCACCGAAGGCTGAGCCAGCAGATTTACAGTCTGCCCCCTTTGGCCGCTCGGGAAACCCTCCGAATTGTGAGTGCGTATTCTATAGATAATTTACAGCCTGTCAACACCAATTTATCCATTTCTTAAATTATTTTGAATATTTCGTAAAATAAAAGGCTTTGGTCATAAATTCGCTTGCCGCACATCACTCATGACTATAATCGTTGTGTTATTTTTTAGGTCAACCCCGCCAACGAGGTCTTATGCATACCATCACTCAATTTGATCAATTTAAGATTTTATTTCAGGACGCACATCTGGTTGCCATCCACAAACCAGCAGGCCTGTTGGTTCATCGTTCCCCGATCGACAAACATGAAACCCGTTTTGCGGTACAAATGACGCGTGATATGATCGGACACAAAGTCTTTCCCATTCACCGTTTAGACAAAGCGACTTCTGGTTTACTGCTGTTTGCCCTAAATTCAGAAACTGCAAAACAATTAGGCGAACAATTCAGCACGCATACTATTGAAAAAACCTACCTGGCCCTCTGCCGCGGCTGGACAGAACCTACGGGCCTAATTGATCACCCTCTAAAATATCAACGCGATCGCATCGCCGATAAACACAAACAAGAACAAAGCGAACCGCAAACGGCCACAACGCGCTATCACACACTTGGTACTGTTACTGTTGACCAGACTATTCATCGTTATGCACAACAACGTTACTCACTTGTACAGCTCACCCCGCAAACCGGACGCAAACATCAACTGCGCCGCCACCTAAATCATATCAGCCACCCCATTATCGGGGATGTACGCTATGGCGACCGCCATCATAATCATTTTTTTAATGGTTGGCTGGGACAACACCGCCTTTACCTCGCCGCTACGTCCTTGCGCTTTACTCACCCGGCCAATGGCGAAACCATGACGATCAACGCCCCACTTGAATCCACTTTCCAAAAGGCCTTGCTTGCGCTTAATCTAGCGGATGCAACACCTAATCAGCTTACCCTTAACCCTTAACGAAATCCCCCTGGAGACAGAGCCTCTTCATACTCTATAATGAAGCCTCATTCACTCTCATAAGTACGAAAGCGACATGTCACAAAACTGGGCCGAACTCCTCAAATACGATCAAGAACACATCTGGCACCCTTATGCCAAAACCCCCAACCCGACCCCAGCCATCGGCGTGAAATCGACACAAGGCTCCATCATTACTCTCGCGGATGATCGCAAGGTGGTGGACGGCATGTCTTCCTGGTGGGCCGCCATTCACGGCTACAACCATCCAAAAATCAGCCAGGCCCTACACCATCAGATCGATACCATGCCGCATATTATGTTCGGCGGCTTAACCCATGAACCCGCAATCGAACTCGGCAAACGCTTGATTGAGCTTACCCCGGACGGCCTCGACAAAGTCTTTTTAGCGGACTCGGGATCGGTCTCCATGGAAGTCGCGATTAAAGTGGCGCTGCAATACTGGATCAGCCGCCAACAACCGCAGAAAAACCGTTTGCTTAGCGTGCGCAACGGCTACCATGGCGACACCTTTGCCACCATGGCGGCATCCGATCCGGAAAACGGCATGCACCATCTGTTTAGCCACATTTTGACGCAACACTATTATGCACCGGCTCCAGAAATGGGGTTTGACATAGAATCCGACAACCAAGACCTGGCCGCGCTCAGAACCCTGCTCGAAAAGCATCATCACAACATCGCCGCTGTCACCATAGAGCCGATCGTACAAGGTGCTGGCGGCATGCGCTTCTACCGGCCAGATTACCTGAAACAGCTGCGCGCTTTATGCAACGAATTTAATGTACTGCTGATTGCGGACGAAATCGCCACCGGTTTTGGCCGCACCGGCCAGCTGTTTGCCTGCAACTGGGCCGATATATCACCGGATATTATGTGTGTCGGCAAAGCGCTGACCGGCGGCACCATGACACTGGCGGCCATGCTCTGCACCAGCCACATCAGCGAGACCATCAGCCGCGGCACTCCGGGCCTACTGATGCACGGCCCCACCTTTATGGGTAACCCGCTTGCCTGCTCGGCCGCCATCGCCAGCATTGACCTGCTACTGGAAACGCCCTGGCAAACCAACGTGCAACAAATCGAACGTCATTTACAAACCGCACTGCTTCCCCTGCAAAGCACGCCGGGAATTAAAGACGTACGCGTCCTGGGCGCCATAGGCGTGATTGAGCTGGAACGGAGCGATTTGGGCCCGGCCATCCAGGCCAATGCGATCGACAACGGCGTCTGGCTGCGACCATTCGGCACGTTGATCTACACCATGCCGGCTTTCAATATCCCCATGGAACAACTGACACAATTGACTGACGGCATGGTCAAGGCGGTACTCACTGCTTTAAACACAGCATAACCACAACCCAAACCCACACATCAAACTGGACAGGCCTGCCCAGTTTGACACCCCTGCCCTTTTCACCCATAATCAATTACGCAAAAAGACGCAATTTTATAGCTCAAACAACCAAAGGGGCTTTTCATGAATGAGTTTTTAAACGCCATCAAACAATACGCCGACTTTTCGGGCCGGGCAACCCGCAAACAGTACTGGCTGTTTCTGCTGTTCTATTTGATCTTTTATTTCGTACTGACCGTCATCGATATGTCGTTTAATGTTTATGACGAAGTCTATGGCATTGGATTACTGACAACCATCTACTCTCTGGGGCTGTTTATTCCTTCTCTCGCTGTGTTGGCGCGCCGCTTGCACGACATCGGACGCACCGGCTGGTGGATGCTGATTGGACTCATTCCCTTAATCGGCCCGATCGTACTGATCATTTTTGCCGTGCTTGACAGTCAACCCGGTGAAAACCAATACGGCATGAGTAGCAAATATCCGACGACAACACCAAAACCAACCGACAGTGGCGCGGCCCCCGACAGCCCTGAAATGATCCGTTGATCCGCCATTCCAACAAACATACAAACAAAAAAGCCAGCAAACGCTGGCTTTTTAATACCGTGTGCCAATCCAAACCTGCTTAAAAACTCAACAGGCCTGGGCATGGCCGTCAGGCTTCGATGATCTCAAAATCATGAGACATCTCTACCGTCGCTTCCAACATTTTGGATACCGAACAGTATTTTTCGGCCGACAAATTCACTGCGCGTTCCACTTTTTTGACATTTAATCCGCTGCCAAACACTTTGAAGTGCACGTGAATTTTGGTGAACACCTTGGGAACGCTGTCCGCGCGCTCGGCTGTGATTTCAACCTGACAATCCTTCACCAGATCCGGCTGACTTTTATTCAGCATCATAATAATGTCGATGCTGGTACAGCCCCCCAGCCCCAAAAGCACCATCTCCATCGGACGCGCGCCTTTGTTTTCACCGCCCACCTCCGGCGCGGCATCCATCAATACTGAATGTCCGCTTTCCGTGGTGCCTTCAAAGGCCATGCCGCCTTGCCATTTAATGATTGTTGCCATCTTCTATCCTTATGCTTAATCGGCGTGGTCGATCAAATCTTCCACCACCACCACTTTCGGCTTAGGATAATAGTTAAATTCGGTGGCCGACGCAATGGTGTAAGCGCCCATTTGCTTGGCAATCAGAATCTCACCCACCTCTAAATCCGGCAGTTCGATGTCTTCATCCACCACATCGATGCTGTCGCAAGTCGGACCTGCGAGCACACTGGGGTAAAACGGCCCCGTCGGATCGATCGGTTTTAGCGGCGCAATCGGATACTTGGCATGATCATACATCTGCCCGCTCAAAGCACCATAAACACCGTCATCCAGATAGTACCAGGTACGCGCACCGCGCTTCGCCTTACCGATAATGCGGATCACCTCAATCATCGACGGCGCCGAAATAAACCGTCCCGGTTCGGCAAATACACGCACACCTTGCGGCACTTCCTGCAACGCCTCTACAATCGGCGCACAGAAATCCTCAATCGGCATCACCGGTCCCTGATAAGAAACCGGGAAACTACCACCAATATCGAGCCATTTCCAGTTAACATGGGCCATCTCTTTCATTGCGGCAATCGACGCTTGCACCGCATTCACCTGGGCGGTTGGCGACAACGACTGCGAGCCGACATGAAAAGACAAGCCGGAAACCGTCATGCCGTGTTTCATCGCCAAATCCACCAGGCCTGGTAACTCTTCGAGAACACAGCCGAATTTACGCGACAGATCCACAATCGCATCCTGACTACGGAAACTGACGCGAATCATTAATTCAACCTGGTCCTTATAAGGCACAAATTTCAGTACTTCCGCCGGGTTATCCACCACAAAACGCGTGCAACCGAATTCCAAGGCATGACGAATTTCGCGATCCTTTTTAATCGGGTGGGTATGAATGCACTGATTTCCCGCGATCCCAAGACCTTTGACCAAATCCACTTCACCGGAAGTGGCGAGGTCAAATTGACCGCCCAGTTTCTTCAAACGGCGAATCACTTCCGGGTGCGCCAAGGACTTAATCGCATAAAACAGCTCTACACCCGGCAAAGCATTTTGCAAGGCACGATATTGGTACTCCACCTCTTGTAGATCGAGTACCAAAAACGGCGTTTCATGCTGCTGAATCAGCTCTTTCAGGGTGGAACGGTCAAACTGCTCCAACTCATCAGGGTGGGTTTGTTCAGCAAAGTGCTGAACCAATTCTTCTCTATTCATGGATGTTTTCTCCAAATTGAAAACAACCTGGCTCTGCACGACTGCGCAAGCCGGTTAAAAAGTACGCGAAATCGTTCAACGGCCAGCACTGCGTGCCCGGCATCGTGCGTGCGGTTGCGGTTCGCTTTATGAATGCTCCGCTCCGGCACAGCAAATTCCTTGTACAAAAAACGCGCCATAAAGCGGCGCGTTCTCTTTTAACAATAAATCCTGTTCGACCTGTTTTCAACAGGCCTGTTCAATCGATTGAGAATCGATCACACTCACCTCAAGCCATGGCATCTTGCACATATTTTGGCAAGGCAAAAGAACCGACATGCAACTCAGGTGTATAGAAACGCGTTGAAATCCCGGCGGCTTCATAACGCTCGCGAATCACCTCAACCGACTGACTTTTCAGCTGCAGATTATCGGTGGCCCAGGCAAACGTCATAATACCACCGACATAAGTCGGCACCGCAGCGGAATAGAAGGAGGCCTGCTCAAAAAGCGGTGACAGGCGCTTAAAGGTTGTGGTCACTTCATCCAACTGCATAAAGCTCACACCATTCTGAGCGACAAACACGCCACCTTCGTTCAAACAGTTTTTGATTCCCTGATAGAAACGAGAGGTAAACAGCACCTCGCCCGGCCCCATTGGATCGGTGGAATCGGAAATAATCACGTCGAATTTTTCCGTGCATTCGTTAACAAAATCCACGCCGTCGGCAATCACAATGTTCGCCTTCGGATTGTCATAGGCGCCGGCAGAATGATTCGGCAAATATTGGATGCACATATCAATCACCTGCTGATCAATCTCTACCTGGGTGACCGCTTCCACTGATTCATGCTTAAGCACTTCACGCAGAATGCCGCCGTCGCCGCCGCCGATGATCAACACTTTTTTGGCGTTGCCATGCGCCAACAGCGGCACATGGGTCATCATTTCGTGGTAGATGAACTCATCTTTTTCGGTCGTCTGAATGACGCCATCCAGCGCCATCACCGTCCCCCACTGTTCATTTTTAAAAATGACCAGATGCTGATGACCGGTATCCACTTCAAACAGCACTTCGTCCATCACGAATTGCTGTCCCCACGTTGGGTAAAGCGTTTCCAGGTAGTTTTGTGCCATGCTTCGCTCCTTATGCATCCCTTTCGATTTCACCACGCAAAATGGTGTCGACTTTAACTTCGGTCGGCGCAAAAGCCGCTTTCAAGACGTCAATCGCCTTTTCTGGCTGTGAATCACCACACATGAACACGTCAAACGCCGCGTATTCACGCTCCGGCCAAGAGTGCACGCTGATGTGTGATTCCGCCAACACCGCGACACCGGAAATCCCGCCGTTCGGGGTGAAGTGGTGCAGGTGAATATGCAATAAGGTCGCTTTCGCTTTTTCCACCGCTTCGCGCAAAGCGTTTTCCATCACTTTAAGGTTATCCAGGTTCGTTGCACCCCAAAGATCGATAATCAAGTGCGTACCTGCAAACGTTTTTCCGTCTCTGCAAATAAAATGATCGAGAGTCTGATCCTCAACCGCCTGATCATGGGTTGGCCATGAGTCATCAATGATGGTGGTTTTTTCAATAACTTCAAAATGGTCATTACTTGTGACCAGGACATTTTCTGAATGTGGCATTTGGATTTACCTTTATTAAAACACCCACTAAGAAAAAGGATTGGTAGTGGATGAATGATTAATATTAGTCCTGACAACAAAGGCTAGTTGCCAAAACCCCAACCACGCACTTAATTCGAATGCGTGAGGCGTTAACCATTTTTCTTTCTGTTGCCTTCAACCCGATGAACAGAGCGGATCAAACAAGAAGGTTTCTGTGTGAAAAAGGAAGAGCGTATTATTCGCTTTTTTTTAAAATTTGCAAGTTATTTTTTCATACACTGAAAATAAAAAAGGCTTGCAATAAGTCCTCGCAAGCCTTTGATTAGATTTTGGTTTTAATTTTGTCTAGAAAAACAATTCAGCCAACTTTTCTCCAGGCTTTTCTGCACGCATAAAAGCCTCCCCGACCAAAAAGCTGTTCACGTGATGTTCTCGCATTTTAGCCACATCTTCCGGCCCGAGAATACCGCTTTCAGTCACCACAATACGGTCATCCGGAATCTTATCCAACATGCGCAACGTGGTTTCCAGCGTCACCTCAAAGGTGTGCAGATCACGGTTATTGATACCGATCATCGGCAAAGGCAATTTCAACGCGCGCTCCAACTCGTCTTCATTATGCACTTCAATCAACACATCCATCCCCAACTGCATCGCGGTTTCGGTCAACTCGTACATCTGTGCATCACCGATGGCTGCGGCAATTAACAGAATGCAGTCCGCCCCGATGACGCGCGCCTCATAGACTTGGTAATCATCAACAATGAAGTCCTTGCGGATAATCGGCAGATCCACGGCTTCATGCACCGCTTGCAAATATTCATTTCCACCCTGGAAAAAATCGCGATCGGTCAGAACGGACAGGCAAGCGGCGCCATGTTCGGCATAGCTTTTGGCAATTTCAACCGGGTCAAACGAATCACGCAACACCCCTTTGCTTGGAGACGCTTTTTTGATTTCAGCAATCACCGCCGATTGTCCGGCATCCAGCTTGGCCTGCAACGCATCGGCAAACCCTCGCGTCGGCGAAGTGCTCATCATTAACGCTTTCTGCTTCATCTCGCGCAGTGGAATGCGCTCGCAACCTTCCTGAATTTCTTCCAGTTTGCGAAAAATAATTTTCTTTAAAATATCGGGCGTTTGATGGCTCATGCCGACAATCCTTCTTATCTTATTTCAATCTTACTTAATGGGTTTATCGTGAATTTGCTGCGTTCACATCCACTTCTTTGATGCGCCACAAAAAAGCCAACAGTATCAATGCAATCACCAATAACAGTATCACCAGCGGCCAGCGCGGCCAAATCAAAATGATCGAGACCAAAAAAGTCACCCCAATGATCCAGGTCGCGCGCTTTTTAGTCTCGCGTTTCATCGCACGCTCCCGCTCCCAGCGCCGCAGATCCTCACCAACCCAACGATTATTGAGAAGCATCTGGTGAAAACGCGGAGAACTATTGGCAAAACAGGCGGCCGACAAAATCATAAACGGTGTGGTCGGCAGCAACGGCAGCACCACACCCACCAGACCGGTGATAAAAAACAGCACACCGAACAGCAAAAAGAGATGGCGTTTCAGCGTCTGGGTCATGCAATTGGCTTCAAGCGGTTAACGTCACAGGCCTGTCGAGTTTGTCGCGTGTCAGAATGCCTGGGTTTTGGCAATAAAGTCATTGAACTTATTGCGCGCCAAACCATCGGCAATCACTTTTCTTGCCAAAGCGACGCCGTCTGCATAACTCTCTGTCAAACCGCTGACGTAGATGGCGGCTCCAGCATTCAAACAGACGATGTCTTTCGCCGCCGAGTCATCATTGGCAAACACCGCACGAATCATATTCAAACTCTCTTGCGCCGACTCTACCGACAGTTCTTTCAAATCTGGATGATCCATATCGTAGTCGGACGGATCGATCTGCCAGTGCAGGATCTCGCCATGCTTCAATTCCGATACATAGGTTTTGCTGGCAATGGAAATTTCATCTAGCCCATCTTCTGCAGCGACCACCATCACATGTTTGGATCCTAAACGCTGCAACACCTCGGCAAACACCGGGGCCAACGCTTTATTAAACACGCCAATCACCTGAAACGGTGCTCCAGCAGGATTGGTCAAAGGCCCCAACATATTAAAAATCGTGCGCACCCCCATCTCTTTACGCGGGCCAATCACATGCTTCATGGCACTGTGATGCGCAGGAGCGAACATAAACCCAACCCCGAGTTCATTGATGCATTCTGACACCTGCTCTGCGCTTAGGTTCAGATTGACCCCAGCCGCTTCCAACACGTCCGCACTGCCGGACTTGCTGGAAAACGAACGGTTACCATGCTTGGCCACCGTACCGCCGGCGGCAGCCACCACAAACGCACTGGCGGTAGAGATATTAAAGGTGCTGGCACCGTCACCGCCGGTGCCGCAAGTATCCACCAAATGGCTGGTATCTCGAATTTCCACTGGGGTGGCCAACTCGCGCATCACGGTGACTGCGGCGGTAATCTCCGTGACCGACTCACTTTTCATACGCAACGCCGCCAAGATGGCACCAATCTGTGCCGGCGTCGCTGCACCCGACATCAACTGGTGCATGACCGAAACCATTTCATCGGATTGCAGGTCCTGACGGTTTAACAATTTTTCCAGTGCAATGTTCAATTCCATTTCTAATACCCGTCGCTCTATTACTTTTGGTCCAAGAAATTCTGCAACATCTGATGTCCCTGATCGGTCAAGATCGATTCCGGATGAAACTGCACCCCTTCGATCGGCAGGGTTTTATGGCGTACGCCCATAATCTCATCGAAGTTACCTGACTCGTCCTGAGTCCAGGCGGTCACTTCCAGACACTCCGGCAGTGAGGCCTGCTCAATTACCAAAGAATGGTAACGTGTGGTCTGCACCGGATTCGGCAGACCGCTAAACACGCCGACGTTATGGTGATACACGGGTGAGGTTTTGCCATGCATCACCTCTTTGGCGCGCACAATCTTGCCGCCGAACGCCTGACCGATTGCCTGATGCCCCAAACACACCCCCATAATCGGAATCTTTCCGGCAAAATGCTTGATCGCTTCTACGGAAATACCGGCTTCGTTCGGAGTGCAAGGGCCAGGCGAAATCACTAAATAATCGGGGTTCAACGTCGCAATGGTTTCCAGGTCGATCTGATCGTTGCGGTAAACCTCAACCTGCTGACCCAGCTCTCCGAAATACTGGACAATGTTGTAGGTAAACGAGTCATAGTTATCAATCATCAATAACATAGTGGATTCCTGTTCTCTGCTCGGTTGCCCGAATTATTTATGCCCGGCATCGGGGTTTTGAGTTTGCAGCCCTTCGGTGACAAACTGCGCGGCGCGGAAAATGGCGCGCCCTTTGTTCATGGTTTCGTCCCACTCCAACTGCGGCACCGAATCGGCGACAATCCCGGCTCCCGCCTGAACAAACAATTTTTTGTCCTTGATCACGGCGGTACGAATTGCAATCGCCGTATCCATATTGCCGTGCCATCCTAAATAGCCGACCGCACCCGAGTAAATACCGCGCTTCACCGGTTCCAATTCATCAATGATTTCCAATGCACGGATTTTAGGCGCACCGGAAACGGTGCCCGCCGGGAAGGTTGCACGCAACACATCCATCGCGGTCATCCCCGGACGCACCTTACCATTCACATTGGAGACGATATGCATCACGTGCGAGTATCGCTCCACCACCATTTTTTCGGTCAATTCGACCGACCCGATTTCGGCGATGCGGCCAACGTCATTACGCCCCAGATCGATCAGCATCAAATGCTCAGCGATCTCTTTTGGGTCATTGAGCAGGTCTTGCTCCAGCGCGCGGTCTTTTTCCGGTGTCAGGCCACGACGGCGCGTACCGGCAATCGGACGCACCGTGACTTGATTCTCTTCCAATCGCACCAGAATTTCCGGTGAAGAACCGACAATCTGTAAACTGCCCATATCCACAAAATACATATAGGGTGACGGATTGAGATAACGCAGAGCGCGATACAGATCGATCGGGTTTTCGTCAAAATCGACTGACATCTGCTGTGCAATCACCACCTGCATGGCGTCGCCGGCCAGGATGTATTCTTTAATTTTGCCCACGGCCTGCTTGAAGTTTTCCTCTCCGAAACTGGAGGCAAAATCATATTCATCCAAGGTACGATGGCTTGGCTGATCTTGCGGCATCGGCATCGGCAGGCTTAATTTGCTTTGCAGCTCATCCAATCTGGCCTGCGCGGCTTCATAGGCATCCGCCTGAGCAAGATCGGCATGTACAATCACATGCACCTGGCCGCTTAAGTTATCGAACACGACCAATTCCTCAGACACCAGCAGCTCAATATCCGGCGCGCCGATGTCATCACGCTGCGGACCACAGTTTTTCAAACGCTGTTCAACATAACGAATGGTGTCATAACCAAAATAACCGACCAAGCCGCCACTGAAAGCGGGCAGGCCTGGTTGTTCAAGCACCTTAAACTGTTGTTGGTAGGCTTCGATCCATGCCAGTGGATCATCCGCCACCTGCTGCTGAACCAAGTGATCACCGTTCCACTCTTCAATCTGTTGGCCGCGGATACACAAACGGCGCTGACAAGGCAACCCAATAATCGAGTAACGCCCCCACTTGTCTCCGCCCTGTACCGATTCAAACAGATAGGAGTACGGTGCCTTGGCCAACTTATGGTAAACGCTGAGTGGCGTGTCATAATCGGAGAGCACAGTACGCATCACCGGCGCACGGTTATACCCCTGCCTGGCCAAGTTAGCAAAATGTGCATTACTCATGGTTCTTTTTAACCTTTGTCATAGATCTAAACAGCCATGCCCGGCGGATTCCGGACAGAGCACAAATAAGGGGACGAAAAATTTCTAATAACAATGCTTTTAAAAATGCGATGAATTGAGCCATTTTCAAAACACTCTTATTACAAATGATCGCGGGATAATCGAAGTTATAAATGTACCGAAAACTGAGCAGGCCTGCTCAGTTTTCGACCCGAAACATTGGGTTTAATCCCAACTTACGCTTTGGCTTCCAGATAGTTTGGTAATTCTGCAAAAGAATCCATCACCACATCAGGATCATAATCGCGAATGTCTTCTCCATGGTTATAACCGTAGGTCATGCAGAAGATATGGAATCCGGCGGCGCGTGCGGCCTTCACATCCGACTTGGAGTCACCGATCATCAAGGCATTTTCCGGTTCAACCCCCAACTGTTCCGCCGCATACAGCAGAGGCATTGGATGAGGCTTTTTCTCCGCACAGGTATCGCCACTGACAATGACTTCAAAATAATCGTACAACCCTTTGTCCTTCAACAACGGTACGGTAAACGCTTCGGCTTTATTCGTCACACATGCGACTCGATAACCTTGCGCTTTCATCCACTCAATCCCTTCGACGACACCGTCATACACACGGCTACGCTGAGAGGTATTGTCTTTATACAATTCCAGAAAGATTGGATACGCCTTGGCCATTAATTCAGGATCCGGCTCGCCGTCAACGGAATTGATCAGCGCTCGTTCGGTCAAACGCTCAACCCCATTGCCAACCCAATTGCGGACCGCATCTTCACCACGCAGCGGCATATCCAGTTTCTTCATCATTTCATCAACGCAGTAGGCCAGGTCCGGCACACTGTCAATCAAGGTTCCGTCCAAATCAATCAGCACAAAACCAGGTTTAAACTTTTCCATAACTCTCTCTTTTAAATTTGTCTGACCCTGATACACAAAACGCCGAGGCGAAACACCCCAGCGTTTTGCAGAGCAATCGACTGAATACGGTTTAATTAAGCTTTCGCCAATTCCTCACGCATCTGCTTGATGATGCTGTCGTAACGGTTTGGATCGTTAGGATTAGCTTTACCAAAGATCCCCGAACCGGAAACAAAGGTGTCACAACCTGCTGCGGCCACTTCAGCAATGTTTTCTGCCTTAACACCGCCGTCGATTTCCAAACGGATGTCTTGCCCAGAAGAGTCGATCAACTGGCGTGCTGCACGCAGTTTTTCCAAGGCCTGATCAATAAACGCCTGACCGCCAAAACCAGGGTTAACCGACATGATCAAAATCATATCGATTTTGTCCATAACGTGCTCAAGGTAAGACAATGGCGTTGCCGGGTTAAACACCAAACCGGCCTTCAAACCTTCGTTTTTGATCAACTGCAAAGAACGGTCGATGTGTTCAGACGCTTCAGGGTGGAACGTAATGTAATCTGCCCCAGCGCTGGCGAAGTCGCCGATGATACGGTCAACCGGCTTAACCATCAAATGCACATCAATCGGTGCCTTGATGTCTTCTTGAACCATAAAATTTTTCAAAGATTCACACACCAATGGACCGATGGTCAGGTTTGGCACATAGTGGTTATCCATAACATCAAAGTGCACGACATCTGCGCCTGACGCAATCACGTCTTTAACATCTTTACCCAATTGCGCAAAGTCTGCCGACAAAATCGATGGAGCAATCCAGTTTTCTTGCTTAGCCATAGCCGAGTTCCTTATATAAAAAATTTATAAAAATTAATTCGTGCATTCTAACAGTATCCTTTAAAATGGGCAAAAAAAAGGATGCCTCCCAAACGGCGTATATCAGGGCTGACAAGAGGCGGCCGACGGCTTTCACCCACATCGATTTAAACAACTGCGGATCCTATGGCAATGAACAACCAGAGCATCGACGAACTGCACGACACACCCTCCTCTCCTCCAAAGAAGTCTGTTGAAAAAGGCTTGAGCTCTCTGATCCACATGGCCGAGTTTGTCGGCCTAGCCGTCATCGCCCTGGCGACCATTTACGCCGGCGCCATGGAAGTAATGGGCATGATCGAGCTACGCGAGGTGACGCTAGGGGACCTGTTGCTGCTTTTCCTCTACCTGGAAGTTTTGGCGATGATCGCCATCTATCTCGATTCCGGGAAACTGCCAATCCGCCTGCCACTGTACATCGCGATTGTGGCTCTGGCGCGATACCTCATACTGGATCTCAAAGAGCTTAACGAGTGGCAGATGCTGGCGATCGGGGGCACGATCACCCTGATCACCATTGCCATTCTGATACTGCGCTATGGACACTTGAAATTCCCATACGATAGCAGCGCTCGTCGCCGAGGACGTTAAGGCCCGTTTTTAAGGAAATTTAGGAAACCATTATGCAACCACTGTACGAATCTCATCTGACCAGCTTGCCTCTGATTAGCAAGGGCAAAGTCCGCGACATTTACGACATTGACGAAAATCACCTTCTGATCGTGACCACAGACCGCATCTCAGCGTTTGACGTTATTTTGCCAACCCCTATCCCGGGCAAAGGCCGAATCCTAACGGACACGGCTCAATTTTGGATGAAAAAAACCACGCACATTGTGCCAAACCAGCTGGTGAGCGACTTAAACCTAGCCGACTACTTAACCGCCGAAGAACTCAAACAGCTTGACGGGCGTGGCATGATCGTACGCAAGCTTAAACCGCTACCGGTTGAAGCCATTGTACGTGGCTATCTAGTCGGCTCCGGCTGGAAAGAGTACAAGAAATCGCAAAGCGTTTGCGGCCTTCCACTTCCGCAAGGGTTGAAAAAAGCGCAAAAATTGCCTGAACCGCTGTTTACCCCGTCGACCAAAGCGGAAGTCGGCGAACATGACGAGAACATCAGCTTCGAAAAGCTGGTCGCAATCATGGGCGAAGAAAAATCCCAGAAAGTACGCGAGCTCAGCCTGGCGCTCTACCAGTATGCCGCTGACTTTGCTCTGGAGCGCGGCATCATTATTGCCGACACCAAGTTTGAATTCGGCGAAGATGAAAGTGGCGTAATTCACCTGATTGATGAAGCGCTGACCCCGGACAGCTCTCGTTTTTGGCCAGCCTCAACCTACAAGGTAGGAAAAAACCCGGAAAGTTTTGACAAACAATATATCCGCGATTACCTGGAATCTCTGGACTGGGATAAATCCAGCCCAGCGCCAGAATTACCTGAAGAAGTTGTCCACAAAACACTGGAAAAATATCAGGAGGCCCAGGCGCGCCTGACCGAAAACCTATAATCACCCTCAATACATTCGGCCGCATTACTGATCAAGCAGTCAGCGGCCGATCACACCCAACAGGCCTGTTCAGTTTTGCGCCTGTAAATTCTGTGGCAACAGCAACATCAATAACGATCTAAAGTTAACATAGGTGACATGTTGATCGTCTTTACCGGATTCAAAGACCCATTGAGTTTGTATTCTGCCCTTGGCATCAACCCGCACATTGACACTTCTGGCCTGTGGAGCCAGCTCAATCATTAATTGTTTAGGACGGACCCCTTGGCTCAATAACAGCCTTAATACTCCTTTTAAACTTTCGGTATGAGTGGCCGTCAAATAGAAACGCAGTTGATCGCGCCGTGCCGGCGGCAATTCGAAATAATAGATCTTATGCAGCATCTGTTCCAAAAGGTTCATTTCCGAGCTCGCCTGTCCACGATAAATGCGATCCGTTGGCGAAACATGCGCCATATACACAAATTCATTCGGCATCAGTGCGGTCAACACACTGCAAGTCGCGGCCCCCAGTGTGTAGATGCCTTGATCGTTCAATAGCGACAGTCGTTGGTATTCACTCATATCCACCTTCACGTCCTGAGGCAAGAGTGTCAGCACATTTACCCCGTCATAAGTGCTCCGCTGACGCTCAATCAGGGTTCTTTCGAGCTGGGCATACAAACGATCTTCCTCTTCAAGATAGTACTCGGCCAAAACCTCATCCAGATCTTTTTCTGAGATCAGCCCCCAATGAATACCTGGCAATTCCTCTAACAACAGTGGTTGATAATGACTCAAAACCTTGACCTCGCGATAATCCTCAATGATCTGCGAACCCCGCTCGCCATTGATTGCCGCGTTTGCCGCCAGGGTATTCACCTTAACCGCCATCTGCTCCCCCGCATTCATAAAACGGGAACTGGTCAACAGGCGTTTTTGCTCATCAACCAGATAGACCTCACCGGTTTGTCCCATTTCATCCCCAAGACGCAGCATGGCATCAATCTGGTTGATCGGCATCTGAAAGGCAACATAACCTTGCTGAACGCCCACCGGCACGATAATAAATGCCGCGGGCTCTGCCGAGGCAAAATAGGGTTCAAAGCTTACCATTCTTGTGGCTTGAGGAGCTTGCGCAATAACCCGAGCCAACCCTGTCTGCTTCAACAAAGGATCATCCAGTGCTTTTCCAAAATCCGCCTCTTTTTTTACCGTAAAGAAGATTTTTCCCTGTGGCGAGATAAACAGCATGTCATAGATCCCTTCTAACAGAAAAACGAAATGCTCCTCCATCCGCTGTTCAAGCTCTAGATACCGCTGTGTATTCACATCACCCCCCAATTTGCGCAGGGCTTTAAAGTCCATTTGGAATTGCGGCGCAGTGACCAGCGCTTCAGCCACAGCCACTTGACGATAGAGGTAGTCGGTAAGACGATGTTTCTGCTGGTCACTCACCGCCACCAACTGTTGAAAATGCGTGTGCAGCCTTTGCTGCCAACTGGGTTTGGTCTCAGGTGACAAAAGATACAAAGCGAACAGGCCTGCTAGAAACAAACCGGCCACGACAGGCAAATACCACAATAGGCGCCTCATAAAACCACCGTTGCAAAATAAGGGAATCAAAAAGAAACCGGCCGTTTGATAATCACGGCCGGGAATTGAATTTAGGCCTTCGAAACTGAAGGGCTCATCAGAAATAGACGCTCACTCGCCTTTAAAATTCACTCCACTCTTCTCGCTCTTGCGCAGAAGAAGGGGAGGAAAGGGTCTTTTGCGTTGGACTCGTTTTTGACGCAGTCGTGCTGGCCGGTGCTTTTGGCAATGCCGGAGCAGGCTTGGTCACTTTCTTAGATTCCAACACTTTAGTGGGTTGCACAGCCACCGCACCTGTATTAAAGAACGCCATATCCGCACTCAATGTTTCAGCCTGATCTGTCATACTTTCAGCGGCGGCTGTAGTTTGCTCTACTAGAGCTGCATTCTGTTGCGTCACCTGGTCAATCTGACTGATCGCTTGGTGCACCTGATTGACCCCGCTAGACTGTTCTTCAGAAGCCTTGGCAATCTGTTCAACCATCTGGGTCACTGATTCAATCGACTGATTAATCTGCTGTAACATCGCTCCGGATTCGCCGGCAAGCTCACTGCCCTGATTCACGCGCTGCACCGTTTCTTCGATCAGGTTTTTAATGTCTTTCGCCGCCTCAGCCGATTTCTGCGCTAATGAACGCACTTCACCTGCGACCACGGCAAACCCTCGGCCATGCTCACCTGCCCTGGCCGCTTCCACCGCGGCATTGAGGGCGAGCAGATTCGTCTGAAAGGCAATACCGTCAATCAGATTGACGATATCGGATATCTTATTGCTCGATTCTTGGATTTCATTCATCGCATCCAGAGTCTGCTGCATGACTTGCGTACCGCTGCTCGACTTCGACTGCACCTCCATCGCCAGGTGGGACGCCTTTTGCGCATTTTCGGTATTGGCTTGCACCGCTGAATTCATCTCATCCATGGTCGCGGAGGTCTCTTCCAGAGCCGCAGCCTGTTCCTGCACACGCTGACTCAAGTCCATCGCGCCTTGCGAGACTTCAGAGGCTGCGGTACTCACTACTTGGGTCGCGCTGACAGCTTGTGAAATCGTTTCTTTCAATTTTTCAGAAGACGCATTCAATGCCGTTTGCAGCGACTTCAGTTGCCCGCGGAAATCCCCCTCACAAACGCCGGTCAAATCCCCTTCAGATTGGGCAATAACCACTTCAGTAATCGCCTGAACGGCCGTTTCTAATCGGACCATCGAATCATTCACATTAGATTTCATCGCCAACAGATCGCCCCGCGCATCTGATTCGACCCGAGCGGAGAAGTCGCCTTGATTAAGCGCCTCCATAACCTGGTTGATGTCTGCTACCACGGCATTAACCGCGTTCATGGATTGGTCCACCATATCGCGGAAAGCGGCCTCGACGCGGTTATCCATGCGCACGCTGAAATCACCGTCATACAAGCCCTGCATCACCTTGCGCAACTCATTCATGGTAAATGCAACACTTTCAGCACTGCCATTTACCCCTTGCTTCAAGGTTTCCAAGTCCCCTTTTAGCTCAGAACTGACTCTCTGTTCAAAGTCACCTCGTGCAATCGCTGTCACTACCGTATTGGCTTCATTAATCGCAGCCTGCATACTTTCGAGCATGCCATTAAAGGCCTCCCCCATTTGCCCGATCTCATCACGGCTACTGATGACCGCACGATGACGGAAATCACCACTGCTTTGAACATCGGTCATGGTTTCCATTAAGGCTGAAACCGGGCGAGTAATGCTGCGTACCACAATCAGGGCAACCAATACGATGGCAATCACAATGACCACGGCAACAATCAGCATGATATTCTGTAAACGATAGACACTGGCAAAGGCCTCTGCCTGATCGATTTCTGCTAGCAGTGCCCAGGTGAAATCGCCGACTTTCACCGGCGTAAACGAGGACAATACCGGACTGCCGTTGTAGTCCAAAATAATGCGCGAATCACTCTGACCGTTTAGCGCCGCCATCGAGGCTTCTGTTTCAACCTTCCCTTTTTGAGGATTGGCGAAAGAAGTCTTAACTGCATGATAGGTTGGATCCAGATAGGAATCGGAACGCATTAACAGATCCTGACCGACAAGGTAAGTTTCACCCGTTTCTCCCATACCTTGACGGTTGGTCATAATGCCATTGATGCCTTCCAATGGAAGCTGTAGGGCAACGATCATGTCAATTTTGCCGCCGTGCATCACCGGCTGGGCAATGAAAGCCGCCGGTTCGCCATTACTGGGTGCGTAAGGGGAAAAATCCGCGATTGCAAACTGTTTGGTTTGCAAAACCTTGCGGGTCAGCTCACCTAAGTTGGAGCTGGCAAACTTCCCATTGACCATATTGGTCTGGTAATCCGCTTCCTTAGCGGCCGAATAGAATACGAATCCATCCGGATTCATCAAAAACAGGTCATAGTACCCATATTTCTCAATATACTTCTGATAGAAGTCCTTACTGGAACCTTCTGCATGCGGCACAAACGCTTCTGCAATATCGACTTCTGACAGAATGGCCCATTGTAACCCTGCATAATTAAGCGGAGCATAGGCGGAAATCACCGGATTGCCGTTGTAGTCACGGATCACATCAACTCCGCTTTCGCCGGATAATGCCTTTTGCGCTGCCACGGTATCCACACTGCCTTTTTGCGGATTGCGGAAAGAGCTGACCACCGAATGGTTTTGCGGATCCACATAGGAATCGGAACGCATTAACTTATCCGCACCGATCAGATAGGTTTCACCGGTTTTACCGAGCCCGGCACGTTCCGACATGGTTTCGGTGATTTTATCCAACGGCATTTGGAAAATAAGACTACCTAAGCGTTCATCGCCTGAAAATACCGGAGCGGCCATAAACCCGGCTGGTGCATCATAGGATGGGGTATACAAAGAGAAATCTTCAATGGCGGCTTCGCCTGCACTATGCTGCATCGCGGAGCGCCATGCATTGGCCAAACCACTGGCCTTCCAAGGTCCATTTTGCAAATTGGTCGCAAAATCCACCTCTTTGAAAACGCTGTAAATCACATTCCCTAGATTATCGACCAGGAAAATATCGTAGTATCCGAATTTATCCAGAACGTCTTTAAAACGAAGATGGTACTGCTTATGCACCTGATCCCAATGCGTCTTAGCCGGACTCTCAAGCTGCAACTGCTTACTTCCAAGCGGGTTCGGGTTGGTTACGATATAGTGATATTGCAGAAAACTACTGCTTGCATCGAGCTTGGAAACAAACTTACTTGCTTTAATCTCTTGACCTGATTGCTTCTGATATTCACGAGTAAAGGTGCTGGCGTAATATTGACCCAACTGGCTTTGAATACTATTGGCATTTACACCTTGAATGTCATTAGGCAGTTGATTGTAGGCCTGTGAAAAGTCTCGCACGGCATTGATAATGGCAGGGGAACCAGCCATATTGACCAACTGGTTTTCGATGGTTTGCAGATAATTGGTGATGGTTTTCTTTTTATTTTCCCGAACCGCCACTAACTTATTCACCGCTTCATAGCGAATGGCATCTACGGTTTCCAGCAATACCCCCATATCGCCTTCTCGCTCTTCAAAATAGCGTTCAATCTGGGCTTTTTTAATACTTCTTACGGCTTCCAGCTGGTTATAGGCTTGTTTCTCTAAGGCTGTACTGGCTTCATCCAATGACACCAGGCTAATGACCCCAAAAGGGATTATGGCGACCAATAAAAACGCAATTAATAATTTTGTTTTTAAGCTCATGTCGGCGAACAATCGTTTCATTTACCATCCTTTTTGCGCACCGTTGCGCAAATTACTGCATTCACATCTTTCTTTGTGAAGATTTTTTCTTGTATTATTGTTATATCGACTGCGTCGTCGATGTCGTAAATAGTAATTCTTAGCTAGCCTTACGCAGCGAACCGCATATATTAACGTTTTCTAATCTCATTTTGATTACAATTTTGCTCAATTTAACATCAACTTAGTTGAGTTGCATGAGCATCACGATTTCTTAATATGAAGCAAACCCCTTCTAACTCCATTCACGGCTTATTCATTACTGGTACGGATACAGATGCCGGCAAAACCTATGTAAGCGCTTGTATTGGATACACCTTGCACAAATATGGCCTAACCGTTTCTCCGCGCAAACCGGTTGCATCCGGCTGTATGCCTAATGCCTCAGGCGAATTATCCTGCATCGATGCTGAACAGCTAAAAAAAGGCTGTCACTCCAGCGAACCGATTGAAGCCATCTGCCCCTATCGGTTTGAACCGCCGATCTCACCGCAACGCGCAATCAAACAAGCAGGCCAGTTCATAAGCAATGCGGAATTGGCGACAGCATGTGCGGTACCAAAGGGTAATTTTGCGCTCATAGAAGGGGCCGGCGGCTTTTATTCACCTCTTAGCAGTGACGGCTTGAATGCCGATTTAGCGCAAACCCTCAACTATCCTGTGATTCTGGTTGTCGGCAATAAACTGGGCTGCATCAATCACGCCCTACTCACACTTGACGCTATACAAAAACGGGACCTTACAATAGCCGCTGTGATTATTAATGACCTCAGCGCCAAGGCCGACATCCAAAACTTTCACGACCTTAAAGAACGGATGCACGCCCTCAATATACACTGTCTGCACCATCCATTTAGCGACAACAGTGAATTCTGCGAAATCAATGAAATTCTCTCACTCCTTTGAATCTGATTTATCGAATCGACTGACACGGATCAACACCAGCATAATCAATACGCCAATCAGGACCATCATCAACGCCAGCGGCCACAACTCAACAACAATTTCCCATCCCTGCGCAACCACTAATTTTTCATTGCCTAATAGCTGACTCAGTTCCAACCTTTCTAAGCGTATATTCACGGTATAGAGCAAGATCAGAATCGCACCAAAAATAAAAACACACATTAATATTTCTCCAAATTAGGCATAAAAAAACCCGGGACAGTGCCCGGGTTTTTTATCCGTATCTTGGTGAAGTTAAACTTAGTTAACTTTCTGATCCAAAGAACCTGAAGCGTAACGCGCTTGCATCTCTTCAAGACCAACAGACTTGATCTTAGAAGCATGACCGGCACAACCGAATGCTTCGAAACGCGCTTTACAGATTTCCATCATTGCATTTTCAGCTGCATTGAAGAACTTACGAGGGTCGAAGTTTGATGGGTTGTCAGCCAAGTGCTTACGGATTGCACCAGTAGACGCCATACGCAAGTCAGTATCGATGTTAACTTTACGAACACCGTGCTTGATCCCTTCAACGATTGCTTCAACAGGCACACCGTAAGTTTGACCCATATCACCACCGTAGTTGTTGATGATTTGTAGCCACTCTTCCGGAACAGAAGAAGAACCGTGCATTACGATGTGAGTATCTGGGATACGCGCGTGGATCTTAGCGATCTGGTCAATTTTCAAAACATCATCAGATGGCTTAGAAGTGAACTTGTAAGCACCGTGAGAAGTACCAACGGCTACCGCTAGCGCATCAACGTTGGTGTCTTTAACGAACTGAGCCGCTTCTTCAGGATCAGTCAAAAGCATTGAGTGATCTAGCTCTTCATCAGAACCGTGACCATCTTCTTCACCCATTTTACCAGTTTCAAGAGAACCTAGGCACCCTAGCTCACCTTCAACAGAAACACCACCAGCGTGAGCGATCTTAACCACTTCAGCTGTGATCGAAGAGTTGTACTCGTAAGAAGCAGGAGTCTTCATATCTGCTTCCAAAGATCCATCCATCATGACAGACGTGAAGCCAGACTGAATAGCGCGTAGACATACACCTACATCAGAACCGTGGTCCTGGTGCATAACAACAGGAATGTGTGGATACATTTCAACCGCAGCAGCGACCATGTGACGAAGCATTGGCTCCCCCGCATACTTACGCGCACCAGCCGATCCTTGAAGGATAACTGGAGAGTCACACGCATCTGCAGCGCGCATGATGGCACGAACCTGTTCCATGTTGTTTACGTTAAACGCAGGCATACCAAAGCTGTTTTCTGCTGCGTAATCCATTAATTCACGAAGTGTAATCATCGCCATGTGCGAGACTCCTCTAGTTGGTTTTCAAAAAGTAATTTTTTTATTCTAACAAGCTTTCAGTGCCTGTCCAAATAATAATTGGTCCCTAAGACCTTATAGATTAAGGGACTTTAACAATTTCCATACGGTTCGTACCGCCCATTAAACCGCGTGCTTCACCACGCGTCAGGATGATCAAATCCCCCTCTTTGGCGATCCCGAAATCTTTGATTTTCTGCAGGATAGAATCCTGAATCTCTTCATCCGATAGACCGGCATAGTCAACCGATGAAGGATACACACCACGGAATAACGTCACCTTACGGCGCGTTTCCAGGTGCGGTGTCAACGCAATTATTGGAATCCCAGAACTGATACGTGACATCAACAAAGGGGTATTACCGGATTCGGTCAAAGCGGCGATACATTTCACACCAAAGTGGTTCGCCGAATACATGGCCGCCATCGCAATGGTTTCATCAATTGCGGTAAATGATTCGTCAATACGGTGAGTTGACTCACGTGTTGAGCGCTGCTTCTCTGCCTCTTGGCAGATACGGCCCATCGTTTCAATAACCAGGCTTGGAGACTTACCGGTTGCCGTCTCACCAGACAGCATGACCGCATCCGTGCCATCCATAACCGCATTAGCGACGTCAAACACTTCCGCACGAGTCGGAATCGCATTTTCGATCATGGTTTCCATCATCTGCGTCGCGGTAATGGTGACACGATTTAGCTGACGGGCACGCTTGATCATTTTCTTTTGCAAGGCTGGCAGCTGGGCATCACCCACTTCCACACCCAGGTCACCACGGGCAATCATGATCACATCAGAGGCTAAAATAATGCCGTCCAACGTCTCATCATCCGCGACCGCTTCAGCGCGTTCCACCTTTGAAACAATTGAACAGTTCAAACCGGCCTGGCTTGCCAAGGTACGGCAATATTCCACATCTTCAGCTGAACGAGGGAAAGACAGTGCCAAGTAATCTGCTTGAATTTCGGCTGCGGTAATGATGTCTTCCTTGTCCTTATCGGTCAGCGCCGCTGCAGACAGTCCGCCGCCCATCAGGTTGATTCCTTTGTTGTTAGACAAGGTACCGCCAACCACCACCGTGGTGTTAACGCGCTCACCTTCCACGTTATCCACTTCAAAAACCAGACGGCCGTCGTCAAGCAACAACTTATCGCCCGGCTTCACATCGTAAGGCAGGTTTTTATAGGTCAAGCCTACTTCATGCTGGTTACCGTCATTTTTGCCGACATTATTGTCTAACGCGAATTTATCGCCTTTTTCTAAGAAAATCTTATCTTCCGCAAAACGGGCGATACGGATTTTCGGACCTTGCAGATCGACTAACACCCCCACTTCATGGTCGTATTTTTCAGCCAGATCGCGCACCGCTTGCGCACGCGCTTTATGCTCTTCGGGACTGCCGTGCGACATATTGATACGCACAACATCCACGCCTGCTTTGATCATACGTTCCAGTTCGCCTTCGCGATCTGTAGCAGGTCCCAACGTAGCCACAATTTTGGTTCTTCTTAAGCCAGATGACATAAATTTTTAACCTTTCTAGAATTTCTTATCCATACATGAAAGATGTCTCGCGAAATAAACTTGTATCCTTGCCACAAAAGACAGCCGAATGGCTGCTGTGTGCAAGTCAGTTTACTTACCGAGGCACCCTTGGTGATTCACACTGTTTACAAGTATAAATAAGAACTTTGACATTAAAATGAAACAGGCCTGGTCAGCAGACCAGACCCAATACAACCTACAATTACTTAGCTGCAGCTTCTTCAAGCATCGCTACGGCAGGCAGCTTTTTACCTTCCAAGAACTCAAGGAAAGCACCACCACCGGTAGAGATGTAAGAAACTTTATCGGCAATGTCGTACTTATCGATCGCTGCCAGGGTATCACCACCACCTGCGATAGAGAAGGCTGAAGACTCTGCGATTGCCATAGAGATCTTCTTCGTCCCTTCACCGAACTGATCGAACTCGAAAACACCGACAGGACCGTTCCATACAACAGTACCAGCGTTCATGATGATGTCGGCAAGTGCTTGTGCAGAATCTGGACCGATATCAAAAATCATATCGTCATCAGCCACATCCGCTACACCTTTAGTTTCAGCGGCGGCAGACTCAGAGAACTCTTTACCGCATACAACATCTGTCGCTAGTGGAATCGCTGCACCGCGACCTTCCATGATTTCGTTCAACTTGTTACATGTCGGAATCAAGTCTGCTTCATATAGAGACTTACCAACTGGGTTGCCGGCCGCCGCGATGAACGTGTTGGCAATACCGCCACCCACAACTAGCTGATCTACTTTCTCGGATAGGGATTCAAGAACCGTTAGTTTGGTCGATACTTTAGAACCACCCACGATGGCAACCAATGGACGGGCTGGGTTGTTAAGCGCCTTACCTAGTGCATCAAGTTCAGCCGCCAGAAGAGGCCCTGCACACGCTACTGGAGCGAAAGCTCCGGCACCGTGTGTAGAGGCCTGCGCACGGTGAGCTGTGCCGAATGCATCCATGACATAAACATCACAAAGGGCCGCATATTTTTTAGACAACTCTTCGTCGTTTTTCTTTTCACCAACGTTAAAACGGACGTTTTCCAAAAGAACCACTTCACCATCGGCGATATCAAGGCCACCATCCAGGTAATCTTTAACCAAACGGACCTCTTTCCCTAGTTTTTCAGACAGGTCAGCAGCAACCGGTGCCAGTGAGAACTCTTCAGCATATTCACCTTCAGTTGGGCGGCCCAGGTGAGACATAAGCATAACCTTAGCACCCGCATCCGCAGCCATTTTGATGGTTGGCAAAGAAGCACGGATACGTGCATCAGAAGTAACTTTACCGTCTTTAACTGGAACGTTTAGATCTTCACGGATAAGTACGCGCTTACCAGCCAAATCTAAATCAGACATCTTAATAACAGACATAATGAGTCCTCTTTTTAAAGGTTTAAGGTCGTTTCCTTAACCGGAAACCACATTGGATTTACAAATCAATATTCAGCTTACCTTTCAACACTTTCCCATCAGAGTGGAACAATGTGGACAAGTAAAATGAATGGATAAAATAAAAGCAGGGAAGGGCCCAAAAACCCTTCCCCGTTACAGATAAATCTGTGACCAGTCTCTATAAAATAGAAACTTAGTTGTTACCTACGTGCTCAACAACGCGCATCATGTTACAAGTGTAACCGTATTCGTTGTCATACCATGCTACGACTTTAACGAAAGTAGAATCGAGAGCGATACCGGCTTTAGCGTCAAAGATAGATGGGTGCGAATCGCCACGGAAGTCAGTAGAAACGTTCGCTTCTTCAGTGTAACCCAATACACCAGCCAACTCGCCTTCAGAAGCTTTCTTCATAGCGGCACAGATGTCGTCGTATGAAGCTTCTTTTTCCAACTCTACAGTCAAGTCAACAACAGAAACATCAGAAGTTGGAACACGGAAAGCCATACCAGTCAGTTTACCGTTAAGAGCTGGAAGCACTTTACCTACCGCTTTAGCCGCACCCGTTGAAGAAGGGATGATGTTCTCAAGGATACCGCGACCACCACGCCAGTCTTTCTGAGAAGGACCGTCAACCGTTTTCTGAGTAGCCGTTGCTGCGTGAACAGTAGACATAAGACCACGCTTGATACCGAAGTTATCGTTCAATACCTTAGCAACTGGCGCCAAACCGTTAGTCGTACAAGAAGCCGCAGAAACGATTGCTTGACCAGCGTATTCGTTGTGGTTAACACCATATACGAACATTGGAGTGTGATCTTTAGAAGGTGCTGATTGAACAACCTTCTTCGCACCGGCATCGATGTGAGCTTGACAAGATTCTTCAGTTAGGAAGAAACCAGTACATTCAATAACTAGGTCTGCACCTACTTCATCCCACTTAAGATCTGCTGGGTTACGCTCAGCGGTGATACGGATGGTTTTACCGTTAACCACCAAGTTTCCGTTTTCAACAGAAACATCACCGTCAAAACGACCGTGTACTGAGTCATACTTCAGCATGTATGCCAAATATTCTGGATCCAACAAGTCGTTGATCGCAACAACTTCGATGTTTTGGAAGTCTTTCGCTGCAGCGCGGAAAGCCATACGACCGATACGGCCGAAACCATTGATACCTACTTTGATAGTCATCGTTTTTACTCCTAAAATGACCAGGCCTGTTAGATTCAGACCTGATTTGATATTAAATTTTGCTTCGATGTGATATTAGGCTTACTTACCCAAAACCTTATTTGCAGTCGCAACCACGTTTTCTACTGTGAAACCGAACTCTTTAAACAGTTCGCCAGCCGGTGCAGATTCACCAAACGTGCTCATAGCCACGACATCACCATCAGTACCAACGTACTTGTACCAAGGTTGAGCAACGCCCGCTTCGATCGCTACGCGCTTAACGCCTGGAGTCAATACAGAGTCTTTATAGGCTTGGTCTTGTGCATCGAACGCGCAAGTAGACGGCATAGACACCACACGGACTTTTGCATCCATTGCTTCTGCCGCATTTACCGCCAGCTCCACTTCAGAACCTGTGGCGATAAAAATGATATCTGCAGTACCGTCACAATCTTTCAGTACGTAACCACCTTTTTCGATGTTCTTAACTTGCTCAGGAGTACGCTCCATAGGCTTCAAGTTTTGACGAGAGAAAACCAAAGCAGTCGGTGCGTTACCACGCATCATCGCCATTTTCCAAGAAACTGCAGACTCAACTGCGTCACACGCACGCCACGTTTGGAAGTTAGGAATCACACGCATAGTCGCCAACTGTTCAACAGGCTGGTGGGTCGGACCATCTTCACCCAGACCGATTGAATCGTGAGTAAATACATAGATCGTACCGATCTTCATCAATGCCGACATACGCAATGCATTACGCATGAATTCCATGAACATGAAGAAAGTACCGCCATACACCTTGAACCCACCGTGTAGAACCATACCGTTCATCATGTGCGCCATACCGAATTCACGGACACCCCATGACAGGTAGTTACCGTTCGCGTTGTCATGATTCACTTTCACCGTACCAGACCAGTTAGTCAGGTTGGAACCAGTCAAGTCAGCCGAACCACCGAACAGCTCAGGCACGATTGGACCCATTGCTTCGATTGCGTTCTGAGAGGCTTTACGCGAAGCGATATTTGGCATCTCTTCTTGCGTATGCGCAATGAACTTATCCATTTCGACTTCAAAGTTCGCAGGTAATTCACCCGCCATACGACGTTCGAATTCAGCCGCTAATTCGGGATGTTCTGCACGGTAAGCTTCAAAACGGGCATTCCATTCCGCTTCGTCCTTAGCCCCTTGCTCTTTGTGATCCCAACCCGCATAAATTTCATCCGGAATTTCAAACGGCGCATGTGGCCAGTTCAAGAAGCGACGCGCTTCTTCAATCTCTTTATCACCAAGAGGCGCACCGTGACAGTCGTGTGAACCACATAGGTTCGGAGAACCGAAACCGATGATCGTACGGGTACAGATCAAAGTAGGCTTGTCGGTTACCGCTTTAGCTTCTTCGATGGCCTTATTGACAGCGTCAGCATCGTGACCGTCTACATCACGAATCACATGCCAGTTGTAAGATTCAAAACGACCAGCAACATCACGCTCCATCCAGTCACCGATGTGACCATCAATGGAGATATCGTTGTCATCCCAGAATGCGATCAGCTTGCCTAAGCCTAAAGCACCGGCCATCGCTCCGGCTTCGTGAGATAGGCCTTCCATTAAACAACCGTCCCCCATAAACACATAGGTATGATGGTCGACAATATTATGACCTGGGCGGTTGAAGTGGGCGGCCAAAGTGCGCTCGGCAATCGCCATACCTACGGCGTTGGTGATACCTTGACCAAGAGGACCGGTAGTTGTTTCGATACCATCTGCATAACCATACTCAGGGTGACCTGCAGTCTTGGAATGCAATTGACGGAACTGTTTGATGTCTTCAATACTTAGATCAAAGCCAGTCAGGTGCAACAGTGAGTAAATCAGCATAGAACCGTGACCGTTAGACAAGACAAAACGGTCGCGATCAGCCCAGTTTGCATTCGCAGGGTTGTATTTCATGTGGCTGTTCCACAGAACTTCAGCGATATCCGCCATACCCATCGGTGCACCCGGGTGACCAGAGTTGGCCTTTTGAACCGCATCCATACTTAATGCACGGATAGCATTTGCTAGCTCTCTACGAGTTGTCATACAACTTCCTCAACTTGATAAAAAATTCGGTCTCTGCAGAACGCGAAATGCCCCAGAAATGTTGATTTGGGCACCTCAAAATTGAATAAAATTTCGCCCCACAATATAAATTTGGACGATTATTCTCTCTTAAAAGAACAAAATCATCAAGTTTTCTTATCGATTTATTAGAATTCGAAAGAGTGCTTACACCGAATTCGAAACCATCAAACCCTTTGTAATTAAAGCTCTTTTTAAAATAAAGGCAGGATAAAGCTTTTAGGATGAAGCGTATTAACCCCGCAATCCAAATCGGCTGGATCATATGCAACTCTGAACAGGCCCGTTCAGAATCGCACTCATCGCTATGAATATTGTGTGACAATTCTCGCTTTCAATTGCTGCAACCGTTCAAAGTTGTGTTCATAAACAGACAACATGGCCGGCAACACCAACAGAATCAGAAATGTTGAGAACATTAAACCAAATGCAATCGCCGTCGCCATAGGAATCAGGAATTGCGCTTGCAAAGAGGTTTCAAACAACAGCGGCGTCAACCCGGCAATGGTTGTCAGCGACGTCAGCAACACCGCACGGACACGCTGCACCGCAGCTTCCTCCAGGGCCTGGTTAACACCCAGACCATCTTCACGCAGACGCTTATAGAAACTGACGAGAATAATGGAGTCATTGACCACAATTCCGGAAAGACCGAAGAAACCAAACAGAGAAAGAATGGTCATATCCAACCCCATCCACCAGTGCCCCATGATCGCACCGACCAATCCAAACGGAATGGCCATCATCACCACCAGCGGCCAACCATAAGAACCGAATACCCAAGCCAGCACAATATAGATAATCGACAGCCCCATCAGCAAACCAATCTTCATGTCCGCCATGGTTTCTGCCTGACGTGCACGCTGACCTTCAATGGTATAGGTTAAACCGTATTGCTGGGCTAATTTGGGCAGAGTAGAAGCCTGTAACTGCGCCAAAATCAAATTGGCGTTATTCACATTTTTATCCACCTCGCCGACCACGGTCACGGCAAGCTGACCATCCACATGACGCATCACATCAAAGCCACGCTGAGTATGCCAACTCGCTACCGAACTGAGTGCCACCCGCTCACCCGTCGGCGTGGCGACCTGCATACGGTTAATCGTTGCCAAAGTCGCCTGCTCAGCACGCGGATACTGTACACGTACTTCGATTTCATCTTCTTCATCGGTAAAAATTTGCACTAAACGCCCGGAAAAGGCATCGGCCAACTGCCGGCCAAGAGACACATAAGTCAATCCCAACGCCTTGCCCTGCGGAGTCAGTTGATACACCAACTGATCACGCCCGTATGGCAAATCGTCTCGAATCCCACTGACACCAGCGACCTGCGACAAGACCTCTTGCAGATCCAATGCTGCCAATTTCAACTGCTGGGGATCCGCCCCCATCAGACGAATATCGATATCGCTTCCCGGCGGCCCCATTCTCGGAGCCTCCATCGTCAACACATCCAACCCCGGCACCGAACCGGCTTTTTCCTGCCACACTCGGATGAATTCGGCGTTTCGCGTCTCACGCTGATCCGGCTCGACCAACTCAATATTAATGCCGCTGAAATTCGGCCCGGTTTGACGACTGGTTTCATTAAAGTGCACGACCGCCGTTTTCAAAATCCCCGGCTCCAACTCCTGCTCGGTCTCCAGTAAAGCCTGATAGAGGTGCTCAACATAAGCACTGGACACTTCAGTCGAGGTCCCTGAAACAAAACGCGCGTCCGCATTGATCTTGGTCGACTCCGGAGAAGGGAAAAACACAAACCCCAGCCGTCCGCCGGCCAACAACCCGATCACAAAAATCATCAACGCTACCGTGCTCGCCAAAGTGATCGCGCGGTTTTTTAACACCCAGCGGATTACCATCCGGAATTGATGGTGGCGCAAGTGGTCAATGGCCGCCTCCAGACGAAAGCGCATCGATCCGGGCTGAGCCGGTTTAACGCCGCTCAAGGCATGGCGCAAGTGTCCGGGCAGAATGGTGAAACTCTCTAGCAAAGAAGCAAAAATCACCGCAATAATGACCAATGGAATCGCAAACAGAATATTCCCCATTTCACCACCAATCAGCATCAGCGGCAAAAAGGCCGCCACCGTGGTAAGAGACGAAGCGGTGACCGGTCCAAGCATGCGATGCGCCCCACCTTCGGCGGCCTGCAAATCGGGCTCTCCCATCTCATGATGCGCAAGGGCGTCCTCCCCAACCACGATGGCATCATCAACAATGATCCCCAGCGCCATAATCAACCCGAACAGGCTGACCATATTAATACTGCCACCCGCCAGATACATAATCATCAAGGTCGCCATAAACGAAACAGGAATGCCTACCGCCACCCAGAATGCAACCCGTCCGTTCATGAAGATATACAGAATCAGCACCACCAGAACCAATCCGCCAATCCCGTTATTCACCAGCAACATAATACGCTGCTGCACGAGAGACCACGTCTCATCATAGACTTGCAACTCGACCCCTTCCGGAAGCTGAGGGCGGGTTTCTGCCAACCATTGATCCATGATGCGCGACGAGACCAAAGTATCGCCGCTTTCGGCACGCATCAGCTGCAACTCAATCGCAGGCTTACCATCCACCTCAATGTATGGCGAATCCTTGGTATTGCGGCGCTCAATCTGCCCGATTTCACCTAATGACACATTTTCCGACTCGCTGACCACCAGTGGCATCTGTGCAAATTCGGTTTCACTGCGCTTCTGCTGCAGCGCGCGAATATCGCGGATACTGTCTTGATCCCCAACGGAACCCGCCGGATAATCACGGCTCATGCCGACAACCTGGTTCCCCACCTGCTCAAGTGACAGTCCGTAATGCTCCAAAGCCTGTTGTGGCACTTCAATCGACATTTCCTGGGTCGGCAGACCTTTAAAATTGATTTTATCGATGCCTAAATCCAACAGTTCGCGTTCAAATTGGCGCGCCAACGGGCGCAACTCATCAAGACTGCTCTGATGGCCTATCAGCAGAATCCGTGCAATCGGTTCATAACGAATTACGCGTTCAATAATCGGTTTTTCGGAATCTTGAGGCAGATTCCTTAACTCGTTGACCCGCTGGTTAATCTGATCGAGCGCTTCGATCATATTAGTGCCTTCTTCAAATTTCAGAGAAATCGAAGAGAGCCCCAGGGCCGAGGTAGACGTCATCTCTTCAAGACCATCCAGATTTCTCAACACCCGTTCAATTGGGTCGGTAATACTGGTCTCGACATCTTCGGCATTGGCTCCCGGCCACACGACTTTTACCGAGGCATAATCCAATTCGAAATTCGGAAAAAACTGCACATTCAGCTTCAGCAAAGCCACAATACCCAGCAGAATCATCACCAGCATCAACAGGTTAGGCGCAACCTTATGACGCGCAAACATCCCAATCAAGCCGTGAGATTTAAAGGGCTTTTCGTGAAGGTGATAGTCCTGATCCATCGAATCCTGAACGGGATCCTTGCCCCCCCCTGCAACCGAATCGGTCATGACATTCTTCTGCTCGCTCGAACTCATGAAGCCTCCTCAGCCACTTTGACTTTCAGCCCGGTTACCGCATTAGGCAGGTGAGTCACACAAATCCGACTTCCCTCTTTAAATTCCGGCTTAATCAAAGCCCACAAACCGCCGTCCACCGTCAGGTCACCCAAAATCTCAACCTGCTCGGCGCGCAGCCGATCGCCCTCAACCAGATAAAGACGATCATTACCATAAATCGCGCTGTAAGGAACCGCCACCACGTCATCGTAGACCGGGCCTTGCAGTTCCACTTCCATCAGGTCACCCGGACGCTTCGCTTGCAAAGTTTGCGGAAGGGCAAAAAACAGATCAACGCCACTGGTGGAGGCCTCCCCGGCCATACGGTCAACAACCAGCTCTTGAGGTGCTTCATTGCTATCCGCACGATAAAGTGCCGACACCACCTCGCCTGCCTGTAAACGTCGGTGCACACCTGCAAAATCCATTACCGGCAGCTTGGCGCGCAGCTCCAATGAATCCAAAGCATAGTACTCCACCAACAGCGCTCCGGCATTCACACGGTCTCCCGCACTGACCGCCACCTTGGCAATCCGCGCATCATAAGGCGCCACCACCGTCCCTCGCTTGAGGTTAAGCTGCGCTTGTTTCAAGGCCGCTTTGGCTTTTTCTACCCGTGCTCGATACTGTTCGCCTTTGAGCTGGTGCTCCTCTACGGCTTGCTGCGCACCCACCACGGTATACTCTTGCTTGGCCAGTGCTTCTTTAGACAACTCCAAAGAAGAAACCGACACCAAATCTTTTTTCAACAGTTCTCGGGTGCGCACAACATCAGAGCGTTTAAACTCCAATACTTTTTTCTCATGAGCCAGACGCTGTACGTTTGCTTCATAAGCCAGTTTTTCAAGCCGCAACTGAGCCTGAGCATCCGCCAATTCTGCCTTCGCCTGCTGAACCGGCAACTGTAAATCTAACGCATTCATGGCTATCAGGCGCTGCCCTGCCTTGACTTGCTGTCCTTCTTTAACCAACACTTCATCGACCACCCCGGTAATCGGCGCCGCCGCACTCACCGATGAGCGCGACTCCACCTGACCGTAAAGCCGCTGCACCGGCGCCAAGGATTCAAAGCGAGCGTTTAAGGTTTCAACCAGCCAGACTTTTTCTTTGACCTCAACCGGAGGCTGTTGTGGCTTAGTGGATTTCATATAGGAAAACAGCGCTACTGCGACCACTAAAATCCCCACCGGAATGACGATCTGCTTAATCTTTTTCATCCACATTATCTTGTCTTTATCTTCTTTTGCGCGATTGAAATACTTTACGGTTTGCTTAGGCACACTGAAACCGAAAAGGCAGAATGACCATTCTATCCGATCTTTTTTACGCCTTCACCCGTTTTAAATCCCTGCAAACTTCAGGGAATGACTTTAGCAACCTTATACTATTTCCTTAGTTTTCGTGGCATTGTTTTAGCCATAAAGAGTTGATATAGTTCAAATATAGATTAATGTTATACCCCTATAAACCAAAACCCTTCAACTCAAAAGGAAAATGCTATGAAAAAGATCATTCTCAGCGCGCTGATCGCGGCCCTGCCCGCAAGCGTTATGGCAGAGAGCAGCCTGCCTGAAAAACAGCTCGAAGCCCGCCAGTTGGCCAAACAGTTTCTCGGCCAACTCAAGCCGGAACTGGGTAAAGCGATGAAATCCGCCGGCCCGGTGCATGCGGTTGACGTCTGCTATAAAAAAGCGCCGGAAATCGCTCAAAACCTGTCGCAAAGCAGTGGCTGGAATGTCAACCGCGTCAGCTTGAAACCACGTGCAGTGAATGCCGTGCCGGACGCCTGGGAAAAGCAGACATTGGAGTGGTTTGAAGCCCAAGCCAACAGCGGTGCGGACATCAAAAAACTGGAAAAATTTGAAATCGTGAAGCTAGACGGCCAGGATACCTACCGCTACATGAAAGCGATCCCGACCGGTGATATCTGCTTGACCTGCCATGGCACCGCGGTACCGCCGGCCGTTAAAGCCAAGCTGGAAGAACTCTATCCGCAAGATAAAGCGACCGGGTTCCACAAAGGTCAAATTCGCGGTGCTTTCAGCTTTCAACAAGCGAAAAACTAATCAGTACGCACCGTCTTTTCTGAATCCAACCAGGCCTGATCAGTTTGTAATGGAGCAGGCCTGGTCATTTTAAGCGCAAACACTTTACGCTTTCTGCTTAAAAGCCTGCACAAAATCGGCAATCCGCTGCAAGCGCTTGCGCTCAATCGCTTCGGCAATTTCCGCACCTTGATAACCCCGCTCAATAATCTCACGATTATTCACCTGCTCGGCCGCTTCGCCCAACTGCAACCAAAACTCATATTGTGGATAAGAAGCCTGTTCAAAACCGGTGCGTCCACGCGCATCCGCCATGCAGGCCAGCAATATCTGCTTAAACGTCTCTCGTTGCTTAAATGCCAGACACGCCTGCAACACTTTCAGATAGGTTTTGGGCTTTAAAGACGGCTGACCTTCTGAATCCAGCCCTTTGTGAATCAGGCCATGCCATTCGCAGACCTTCTCAGCCAACTGCTGGATTTTTTTCGGGATGCGGTAACGCTTGCACAATTTGGCCACCTCCGGCACACCCGCCGCTTCGTGGCCGTGATGCTTCGGCCACAACTCGGGCGACGTCAACCCTTTGCCCAAGTCATGCACCAGTGCAGCAAAACGCACCGCCAACTCGTCGCTGAGTTCGGCGCTCGCATCCAACACCATTAGGGTGTGAATAAAGGCATCACCTTCCGGATGGTGTTTCACAGGCTGCTCAACCCCCTTTAAACGCGCCAACTCGGGAAACAGCACCGCCAGCGCCCCCACCCGATCCAACACCTTGAAAAACACGCTCGGCTGGGCGCAGGAAAGCGCCTTGACCACCTCCTGCCATACCCGTTCGGGGGTCAGTGCATCCAGTTCACCGCTGTGCGCCATCTGTGTCATCAATTCAGCCGTATCTGGGTGCAATTCAAAACCGAAATCTGCGAGCTTGGCGGCAAAGCGCGCCACCCGAAGCACTCGTAGCGGGTCTTCAGCAAACGCCGGCGAAACATGACGCAATACCCGATTTTGCAAATCTTGCTGCCCGCCGTAAGGATCGATAATCGTGCCGTCTTGCGCCTGCGCCATCGCATTAATCGTCAGATCGCGACGCAACAAATCGGCCTCCAGGCTCACATCCGGCGCTGCAGAAACCTCAAAACCATGATAGCCGACGCCGCTTTTGCGCTCGGTACGCGCCAGCGCATACTCCTCTTTGGTGTTAGGATGCAGAAACACCGGAAAATCCTTGCCCACCTGCTCATAGCCGGCCTCCAACATGGCTTGCGGCGTACTGCCCACTACCACCCAGTCATGGTCGTACACCGGAACGCCCAACAGAGCATCGCGAACCGCGCCGCCGACCAAATAGACCTTACCTTGCATCAGTGCACTATCCTTTTAACTTGAAATATTTAACGGTGATTAAACACCGCTTGCCAATCGATTTGCAACCTATCGCAACCCGCAATAAAAAAGCCGTCTAAACAGACGGCTTTTTCAACTCCACAAAATCAGCTCAGTAAAACCTAAACCAATTCGTCCGGATTGCGCTTGGCCTCTTTACGGAAGAAGTTATAACGTTCACGAATGTGATGAGGAGCCGCGTAATTGGACATGACCCATTCCAGAGAACCCGGTACAAAACCAAACTGCGAAGAGAAGTCCGCATCGGAAATCATATCGGCTTTTAGCATCAACAGCTGGCTCGATGAGACCGACGCAATTGGTGCAAAAGGACCCAAAAATGCCATAATTCTTGCATTCAAGGTGCACATTGGGAACACCACCGCTTCTTTCTGCATCAACTCTGCAACCAGCTCACCCAGCTCTTTCAAGGTTAAGCGCTCTTCCCCGGCCACTTCGATTTTTTCACCGAAAGTCGATTCATTCCGAATCGTACTCACCAACGCCCGGGCAAAATCGCGCACCCAAATCGGTTGCACCACGGTATCGGCATTGGCGACCATCAGCAGGTCCATACGCTGTAACTGGTTGACAAAACGCTGCGTGGTATCGTCCTTTTCACCAATCAGCAGACTGGTTCTCAAAATCGTTACCTGCGCACTGGCGGTACCGTGCATCAATGCATCCACCTCACCCAACTGACGCAAGTAATCATTCGATTCCTGATTCAAAGATGCGCCAATTTGCGACAGGCTGATGACACGCTTGACGCCGGCATGCTCCATCGCCGCCTTGATTTTCTGGTTAACATGCACCAAATCATTCAGCGCAACCATCTCGGTTCCATTGAGACGGTCTGCAGTTAAATTGACTACAATGTCGGCACCTTGCAACACACGATTGAGCGCTTCAGCGTCATCATAAGAGGCCAGCTCAACCACCTTGGTCTTTGCGTAAAGTGCAAAATCACGGTAACGCTGAGGACGACGGGCGCAAACGGTAATCTCATAGCCGGCTTTTGATAATGCATTGACCACTTCACGGCCAATGAACCCCGTCCCGCTAAAGACTGTGACTCTGTTTCCTAACATCATGTCAAATCCAATTACTCTAAAAATCCTAAACAAAACCCGAAAAGGATAAGGAATCACTCTGTTAAGGTCAAGCTTTTCAAGTTGGCTTTTTGATACAATAGGCGGATTGCTAAAATGGATTTGAATGAGAGTAACCCTATGACTGTTCTACAAGTATCGGCTTACAAAAGCCCTAAAAAAGACGAACTCTACCTTTACGTACCCCAGGAAGATGGACTGGAAAAATTGCCCAAAGAACTGCTGGTCATGTTTGGCGAGCCGCAGCATGTCATTGATTTTGAACTGACACCAGAACGCAAACTGGCGCGCGAAGACAGCATCAAAGTCATCGAAGCACTGCAAAGCAAAGGCTTTTTTATGCAGATGCCGCCGGAACAAGTGGAAAAATTCAGTGACATCGCCCCGCCACCGGAACGCTTGGACAACATCTGCTAATCACGCATATCAAACCGGGCAGGCCTGGTTAAAAACGCCGGCCTGCCAATACCTGATAAAAGCACTCAACTATTTACAATCCCGATTGCTTGGCTACAATATTAGCCTGAAGATTCAACCAGAGCCAAACCGCTGCAACGAAGCAGTCACAAGCATCGCGTAACAACGGATGATAAGCACTGTTAGGCGAATAGACTTGTTAAAATGGTTTGAGCTTTCCAAAATTTGTGACCTATAATTCAAACAAAGGAATCCATCATGGCTTTTACACTTCCTGATCTACCTTATGCTTACGATGCGTTGGAAGTTTCCATTGACGCACGCACCATGGAAATTCACCACACCAAGCACCACCAAACGTACATCACTAACTTGAATAACGCGATTGCCGATACCGAGCACGCGGACAAATCTCTTGACGAGTTGATTGCAAATGCCGGTTCCATCTCTCCAGCCGTACGTAACAACGGTGGCGGCCACTGGAACCACAGCTTCTTCTGGGAAGTGATGACCGGTGACAGCATGGGGGGCCCAAGCGGTGCTTTGGCTGATGACATCAACGCGACTTTCGGTAGCCTGGATGCGATGAAAGAGCAGTTCAACACGGCGGGAGCGACTCGTTTCGGTTCTGGCTGGGCATGGTTGAGTGTTTCTGCAGACGGCAAACTGCAAATTTCTTCTACACCAAACCAAGACAACCCTTTGATGGATGTCGCAGAGGTGAAAGGAACGCCAATTCTAGGTTTGGATGTTTGGGAACACGCCTACTACCTGCGTTACCAGAACCTGCGCCCAGCCTACATGCAAGCTTGGTGGGACGTGGTTAACTGGAACAAGGTGGCTGAGCTGTATAACGCGGCCAAAGCGTAAACCGTGCCTACACGTGCCCACCAAGGTGGGCGCGTTGACACAAAAAAACCGCAGTTTCTCACATGAGTTCCTGCGGTTTTTTATTTTACAGCCTTTTGCGATATGGCAAATTCAACAGACCTGCTTTTTACTTTTTAACGTCATCCGCTTTCGGCAAATGTTTTAATACGTCATTAAAAATCTTGCGCGCATTGCCTTCATGGGTCTGCGCATACACTGGACGCCATGCAAACTGACTCTGGTCAATTTCAACGGCCGACTCGACCCCTTTGCCGGCACGGATCAGCTTCAGCGACTCGTCACGCATATACTTCAGATAGTCATAGGTATCCTCGGCCACTTTCTGCATACTTGAAGGCCCTCCATGCCCCGGAATCACCAACGCATCCTCTCCGGCATAAGCACGCATGCGTTCAAACGCCCCCATCCAGTCATGGGTATTGGTGTAAGGAAACACGGCAATCATCCGGTCAGCATAGCCCAAGTCGCCGGTAAACAGCAGTTTTCTTGAAGGCACATAGGCCACCGTAGAACCGCGCGTGTGCGCCTCGCCAAAATAACGCAGTTCTACCGTTTCTCCGCCACCCACATCAATCGTCGCTTTGTCCTTAAAAGTCGTGTACTTTGCGGTCATATTGCGTGCCGGAGCATAGAGCGCCACATCCCCTCTCAGGACACCGCGCTCAACCCCTCTATCAAACGCTTTGTTAAAGTCCTCGGTCGCAAACTGTTGCGAATAAATCTGGCGTACCCCCACATCCCACCAATAACTTGCCCCCAAGTTGGCGTGTCCCTGATTATTCTCGATCACCACCCACTTGACCGGCTTATTCGTCACACGCTTGATCTGTTTATGGGCGCTGTACGCCACCACGGGATTAGGGCCGGCGTTATACACCATCACCCCGTCTTTAAACACCACAAAACTGATGTTATTGTTGAGACCAAAATTCTCTTTGGTGGCCCACATCAAGGCACCGGTAATGGTATAAACTCCGTCAGTCACCTCTTTCAAAGCCGGAATCGGCAGTTCCGGACCGATATAACCTTCGGCTCGCACCCGCTGAGTCACCTCATCGGCATAGGTCGCCACCGACTTCATCCCGCTCTCTTTAGCGTAATTCTGCATACCCGCCACAAACGGATCCTGATAGCCCTCGGCCTTGGAAGCGATAGCGGGCTGCATCCCCACCAACAACAAGGCGCACAGGCCGCCCACTCCTCTGATGAAAACGCTTCCTAAGGTTTTTAATCGCATACTTGACGCATTCCCCATACCCCTTTCTCCCGCTTATGATTATGACGGCAAACATTAAAAACAGTAGCGAACGCTACAATTAGAATGAAAATTCTAGACCTTCACTGAACCATTTGCAACCGCCTTGCATCCTGCCAAGGCTTGACGCATACTGACCGGCCAACAAATTAACCATCTAATAACAAGGAGCGAATCATGGTCAGTTTAACCACGCCGGTTTGCGAATTTGACAAGCCTGCCATCGATTTTAACTTACCTGGGATTGACGGCCAGCACTGGACACTGGACAAAGCCAAAGGGCCCAATGGTCTGCTGGTGATGTTTATCTGCAACCACTGCCCTTACGTTAAGGCCATCCACAAACGCCTAGTCGAAGACACCCTTACTTTGCGTGATGAATTCGGCATTAACAGCATTGCCATCATGTCCAACGACCCGAACGAATATGAAGAAGACTCGTTTGAAAATATGAAAAAAATCGCCGAACTGTGGGATTTTCCCTTCCCGTATGTCATGGATGAAACCCAAGAAGTGGCCAAAGCCTATGGCGCGGTATGTACACCGGATTTTTTCGGTTACAACGCCGAATTGAAATTGCAATATCGCGGCCGTCTGGACGAATCGCGCAAAGAAACCGCCCCGGATGGCGTTCGCCGAGATCTACTGGAAGCGATGAAACAGGTTTCACAGACCGGGCAAGGCCCACTGGAACAAATCCCAAGCATGGGCTGTTCGATAAAATGGAAGAATGACTGACCGAAAAACGGAACAGGCCTGTTCCGTTTCAAATAATGGAAATCAAAAACGCCCGGACTGAATCCTCAGTCCGGGCGTTTTTGATTTCCATTATTTGACACGGAACAGGCCTGTTCCGTTTCAAATAATGGAAATCAAAAACGCCCGGACTGAGGTTTCAGTCCGGGCGTTTTTGATGTTTGGTTACGATTACATCTCGTCTAACGCAAGAGTAAAATCGGCTTAATCGCACTTTTGAACATCTTTAAAGTAAAGCTTCCAAAAAACAGATTACGCAGCTTACCGTGACTGAAGGCTCCCATCGCAATCAGATCGATATTATGATCCGCCTGATACGCCATCAACCCTGCCTGAGCATCTCCCATTAGAACTTGGCGTTTCGGTTCAAAGCCCGCTTGTTCCAGCACTACGGCTGCCGTGGCAAGTATGCTTTCGCCTTTGGCGACATCATCATTCACCGTCACCAAATGCACGTCCATTTCACGACACAAGGGGCTTTGTGCCACCATTTGCAGCGCTTTCTGTGCACCGTCGGTATCATTGATCGCCAACATCATCGACTTCGGTTCAGCAAACGGGCCATTAACAATCAGCGTCGGCCGATGCAGCGCACGCACCGTCTCTTCCAACTGTCCACCAATCGCACTCACATCATCGTCATGCGCCTCACCACGTACGCCTAAAACCAGGATGCGAATCTCGTCTTCCAAGTCTTTTAACGCCACCGACAAGGCACCATGGCGCTGTTTGGTTGCGATTTCACTGATCGCCGACGGCTCACTAATTTGCGCTTTTGCGACAGCCAACATCGCCTTACCCTCTTCGATCAGACGCTTGCTTTCGCTGGCTTCATCTTCACTAAGCGTATCCATCAGGGTTTCCTGCATGTTCGGTGTCAGGTTACCTGAACGGCTGGTATGCTCCAGCAACTGGCTGTGCTCAATGGCATGCACCAACTCCAGCGGCGAGCCGACCTTTTTTGCCGCCCAAGCCGCATAATCGACCACGGCTTCACTGATTTTGGAGCCATCCACACAGGCTACAATCCATTTTTTCTGTAAGGCTTCCATCAGTGTCCCCCCATGACTTTTTCGATTTTTTGCGGATCGTTATGCACCGCATATTTATCCACCAGAGTCTCACTGGCTTCGTTCAGGCCAACAATTTCCACTTCAGCCCCTTCGCGGCGCAGTTTCATGACCACCTTGTCCAGCGCGTAAATCGCACTGATGTCCCAGAAGTGAGCACGATGCACATCGATCACAACCTTATCGACCGCTTCGCGGAAATCGAAGTAGCCCATGAACTTATCTGAGGAGTTGAAGAAGACTTGGCCCACCACCGTATAGGTGCGCGTATTGGTCGCTTCGTCCAGAGACGACTCCACATACATAAACTGACTGAGGCGTGCCGCCATAAACAACGCCGCCAACACCACACCGGTCAATACGCCAAACGCCAGATTATGTGTCCACAGGGTGATGATCACCGTGCTTAACATCACCACCGTCGCCGATTTTGGATTGGTGCGCATCTCCGGAATCGACTTCCAGTTAAAGGTTCCGATGGAGACCATGATCATAATCGCGACCAGTGCAGCCATCGGCACCACCGAGAGGTAATCGGCCACAAACACCACCATAATCAATAGCAAAGCACCCGCAACAAAAGTGGATAGACGCCCGCGTCCGCCGGATTTGACGTTAATGATCGACTGACCGATCATCGCACAGCCGGCCATTCCGCCCATCAGACCGGAACCGATATTAGCAATCCCCTGCCCTTTACATTCGCGCTGTTTGTCGCTGTCGGTATCGGTCATCTCATCCAAAACCTGCGCCGTCATCATCGACTCCAATAATCCGACAATGGCAATCGCCGCCGAGTAAGGCAGAATAATCAGCAACGTTTCCAGAGTCATCGGCACATCCGGCCACAGGAAAACCGGCAACGTATCCGGCAATTCGCCCATATCGCCGATGGTACGCACATCAATTCCCATCGCCACCACAATAATGGTCAGAACAATAATCGTTACCAGCGGCGAGGGCAGCATCTGACCAATCTTAGGCACATAAGGGAACAGATAAATGATCGCCAAACCGAGTGCCGTCAGCGCATAGACATGCCAAGTGACGTTAGTCAATTCAGGCAACTGCGCCATAAAGATCAGAATCGCCAGGGCATTCAGAAAGCCCACCATCACCGAACGGGAAATAAAGCTGATGAGCTTGTTCAATTGCAAGTAGCCCGCCAGAATTTGCAACAGGCCTGCCAAGATGGACGCCGCCAGAAGATACTGCAGTCCGTGCTCTTTGACCAGCGTTACCATTAAGACCGCAGTCGCGGCGGTGGCAGCGGAGATCATTCCCGGACGACCGCCAACAATGGCAATAATGACCGCAATTGCAAACGAGGCATACAGCCCGACTTTTGGATCAACTCCAGCGATAATCGAGAAGGCAATCGCCTCTGGAATCAAGGCTAAAGCCACTACGATACCCGCGAGAATATCGCCGCGTACATTCCCTAACCAATCTTGTTTGGGAGAAAATAACAGCATAAGGTTCCTTTATTTCATTGCTCTGATCGCTTTTGGAAGACATAAAATCGCGAAAATGGCCGACAACTCTTCCGAAATCAAACAGTTAAAATCGTCTCTTCGCGGCGCATTGTAAAGAACATCGGGAGTTGAGTAAAGGCAGACAGGCCTGCTGAAAAGGTTTAACGATTGTATTCGCCTGAGCAGATTACACAGTTACGTCCACTGCTTTTAGCCTGATAAAGTAGATCATCGGCTGCTACCAACATGGCTTCGAAAGAGGGAAATGACGCGCGATAAGAAATCACGCCAAAGCTGGCCGTCACCGGCTTGCCCACACCAAAGTCATGCTCGGCAATCTGTTGACACAGAGTTTGCGCACGCTCCATGGCTTTTTGCTGCGTGCTTTCGGGACAAACAATCACAAACTCTTCTCCCCCCCAACGTCCCACACTGGTGTGATCATCGGTACTTTTTTCAAACAGATCGCTGACCAACTTCAACACTTGGTCGCCAATATGATGACCGTGATTATCATTAATCTGTTTAAAGTGATCAATGTCCACCATAATAATGGAAAACACCTGCCCTTCGCGTTTGGCTTTTTCAAAAGCGGCTTTTAATACTTCATTAATATGGCCACGATTGTGCAAACCGGTTAAAGGATCCTTACGCGTTAATTCATGTAACAGACGATTTTTGTGTTGCAACATCTCATTCGAAATCGATCTGAGCTTTTCATTATGATAGGTCAGATAAATAATCAACCCGTAAACAATCAGACTCTGGCGCAGCTCCGCCAGCGTATAGGGAAGTTCAAGACGGTTAAAGAGAAATAAGCTGACCACCATGCCGACGATCACCGTATAGGCGGCTAGCCAGCCAATCGCCTCACTGCGTTCCAACAGCAACATGGTGAACAGCGGAATAAACAACAGCCACAAATATCCTGTATTACCCAAGCCTCCGGTCAGAAAGATCAGCAGACTCATAAAATAGACCGAAGCCACCAAAAAACGGCTGGAAAAGAGAATATTGGCACTTCGACGCAGGTAGAGAAGATTTAAGAGCTGGGCGATCCCCAAAAGGACTTCAAACACACCCAGTGACGTTTTGATGCCTAAAATCAGATAAATAGAACCAAATGTCAAAAAGACTAAGGCTGTCGCAACTGAAAAGTGATGGAGCAATGACGTTTTCACCCGGTTCTGCAATGCCTGACTTCCGGTTAATTGACGATCGCAAACCAGTTTCGAGGGCTCCCAAAATGTCATACATTGTCTCCAGTCGCGCTAACTACTTCATTTAACATACAAAACTCAAAACATTCAAGCATTATTAGCCCTCGATAATACGCTCAAAACAGTAAAACAGCGCAACGCCTATTCTGTTTTTTTAGCGCGGCTTCTGCTAAGGTAATCATTAAGTTACTCGCACCATGCGATACCGCCAAAACTTAATTCCATGCAGCGCCGCATCTTAAATACTTACCCACTAGGTTAAGAATGCCTGAGCCCGCTTCCAATTCTCAGTCATACATTGAATCCGATCTTCGTGATCAACAATTTGCTTCAAGGAACCGTTTAATGAATCAGCCACTTCGTTTTCTGCTTGCCCCGGACAGTTTTAAAGGCTCATTGAGCGCAATTGATTTTTGCAACATTGCTTCTGAAGCCATTCAAAAGCGTCATCCAGGCGCCGAGGTATTCAGCCGGCCGATGTCTGATGGTGGCGAAGGGTTTGTAGACAGCTTTATTGCCGCAGGCCTTGCCGAACGCCACAGTGTTTGGGTTTCTAACCCGCTGGGGCGTAAAACCAAAGCGCAATTTGCCTGGCAACCGCAAAGCCGTACGGCGATTATTGAAATGGCGCAGGCCTCCGGTTTGCCGAAACTTCGGCCCGAAGAACGCAATCCATTGCAAACCCACACCTATGGCACCGGTCAAATCATCGCCGCGGCGCTGGAACGGCAACCGCAAAGAGTGATCTTGGGGCTTGGCGGCTCAGCCACCAACGACGGCGGAGCCGGCGCATTGCAAGCCTTGGGCATTCCTCTGCTGGACAAGCAACACAATGAATTGGGTCTGGGCGGACAGGCTCTGCCCAATTTAGGCTCAATAGGCGATATCCCGCCTGCCTTATTGGAAATTGAGTGGGAACTGGCCTGCGACGTCACCAACCCATTGCTCGGGCCGCAAGGCGCCACCGCTGTCTTCGGGCCGCAAAAAGGCGTCAATGAACATAATTTCGACAAACTGGAAGCGGGACTGAAACACTGGGCGCAGTGCATCTCCGACAAAACCGGCAAAGACGTCACCGAGATTCCCGGGGCCGGTGCCGCCGGTGGCATGGCGGCCGGCTTCATCGGTTTACTCAATGCCCGGGTCACCCCTGGTTTTGAGATTCTGAACCAACACCTTGGGCTGGAAGCGTTGATTCAAGAGGAATCCATTGACTGGATTTTCACCGGAGAAGGCCGTATCGACGATCAAACCCGCTTTGGCAAGTTACCCATGCGCATTGCCGAACTGGGACTGAAGCATCAAGTGCCGACCATCGGTCTGTGCGGTTCTTTGGGCTGTTCGCCGGAAACCTTGCCGGAGTTTCGCGCCCTGTTCAGCATCGTCAATACGCCGATGCATGAAATCGAAGCCATGCAAAATGCCGCACCGCTCCTGTATCAAACGCTGTTGTCGGTACTCTCTCTGCTGCCGCCGTCCAGCAACGGCTAATGCTGCGCGACGGTTATCGTTCAAAATACCACTCAACATTCCAAGCAGGCCTGGTCAAATCGAAAACTGGGCTGCTTTCATAAAAGTGTTACATAACAACGCGCATTTTCGCTGACCTTCACACAGCTGTTACACAAGCTTCATAAAGCAGTAAAGCGAGCCTTTTAATATCAACGGCATCACTCCAATAGAAAGAAAGGTCGTTGAGCATGAGTCTCTCCCCAGCACCCGCTTCGCTTGAAGCCTCAAAGGACAAGTTGTTAACCAAAGACCTCCTCAACCAGGCCGTCAACAACGCCTCCATTTTCAGCCGTAAAGGCCTGCTGGATCGTCTGTTTACCGCTTGGTTTAACCGTTTGGTCTATCCGCAAATCTGGGAAGACCCTGAAGTGGATATCGCCGCCTTACAGTTGAACAGCGACTCACATATTTTCACCCTCTCCTCCGGCGGCTGCAATGTCCTCAACTACCTGACCGAAACCCCGGCCTCCATCACCGTAGTCGATCTCAACGAAGCGCACATTGCGCTGTTGAAGTTAAAGCTCGCCGCAATCGAACACCTGCCGGATGACGCCGCATTCTTCGATTTTTTCGGTAAAGCGAATCTGACCAAAAACCTGGACCGCTACGAGGGCTATATCAAACCGCATCTGGATGCCCGAACCCTGGCTTACTGGGAAGGGCGCGAAGGACTGAAACGCCAAAAACGCATTGAAATGTTCGCCAACGGATTCTACCGATACGGTCTGCTTGGACGGTTTATCGGCCTGATTCACTGGGTCAGCAAACGCCTTGGATACGACATCTCCAAGGTGATGCAGGCACGTACTTTGGAAGAACAGCAAAAACTATTCGATCAACATGTCGCTCCTGTATTCGACACCCGCCTCATGCGCTTTTTATGCAACCGCTCGATGGTGATGTACAGCTTGGGCATTCCGCCCGCACAGTTTGAAGAAATGCATCGCGAATCGAAGCAAGAACGCATCGGCATGCACCACCTACTGAAGGAACGTGCCCGCAAACTGGCCTGTGACTTTCCACTCAATCAGAATTATTTTGCCTGGCAGGCCTTCCAACGCGAATACGATGTCGAAAAGAGACAGGCTCTGCCTCGCTATTTGCAATCCTCTGCTTTTGAAGCCCTGAAAGCACAATTTGACAAGGTGACTGTACATCATCAGTCGATGACCGAACGTCTGAGCCAAATGCCGGCACAAAGCCTCAATACCTACCTTTTTTTGGATGCACAAGACTGGATGGATCAAGCGCAATTAAATGCATTGTGGGAACAGGTTAACCGTACCGCCATGCCGGGAGCCCGGGTAGTCTTCCGCACCGCAGGCACTGTTTCCCCTTTGGAAGCCAAACTGCAACCGCAGCGCCTGCGTGCGTGGCACACGGATCAAGCCGCCAATCATGCTTGGAGCGAACAGGATCGCTCGGCCATTTACGGCGCTGTCTTCGTCTACCACTATCAGCCGGATTCCGCTTCAGCATGACGACGCAGCCGCCGCAACTCGCCTGGTCAAGCGCCTACCAGTTCATTTCTCAACTGGAAGCAATGCAGCGCCAATCGCCGAAAGCGATTGACAACATCGTCACCGAACTGGAACCGATCTTTATTGACGGCCACGCCTATCCGTTGACGCGCAATGAAAAAGAGTACCGTAACAGCTACGTCTGCTCGCCTTATACCGCCTATGTACATTACGCCAAAGATGAACTCGGCCTGCTCAACAGCAAAGCGTTGCAATGGTCACTCAAAGGCGTGATTGCCATTCTGTCAGGCCTGCTCAAACTGGGACGCATCAACCAAACGGTTTCCGTCAACAACTGGCTGTTTTCCACCAACATCATGCCGGACTGGGATGCAAAAACCATCAAGCACCTTACTGACAAGCTGATTAACGCCAACCCTCTTTACAGTTTGAGCATTCGTTCTCTAAACCACGAAACCGACGGCGAACTGATCCAACGCCTCAAAAAAACAGGCTGGCTCATGCTTCCCGCACGGCAAGTGTATCTGTTCATGCCCGAAGGGCATCCGGACGGCCACTGGTGGAAGCGCAACAATGTCAAAAACGATCAACGCTTGCTGCGCAATACATCACTAACATTGGTAACGCCCCAGCAGCATCAGGCGCAGGATTTTGTGGAAATCGAACGCATCTTTAAACAGCTGTTTATCGATAAGCACTCGATCTACAACCCGCAAATGAGCGCCGAATATTTTGAAATGCTGCACCGTTTGAAACTGGTGGAATTCTTCAGCTTCCGCGATGACGAAGAACGCATTGTCGCCAGTATCGGCCTGTTCACCCAACACGGCGTTATCACCGCGCCGATTGTAGGCTATGACACCGAGCTGCCGAAATCGCTCGGGCTTTACCGGTTGCTGATGGCGCAACTTCTGAAAATCACCAAAGAACGTAACTTGCCTCTGAATCTGAGTTCCGGAGCCGGACACTTCAAACGTCAGCGCGGCGGCACTCCGGTGATTGAATACACCGCGCTGTATATTCGGCATCTGCCGATTTTGCAACGCAGTATACAGTGGGGGTTTACCGCCCTGTTAAACCGCTTTGCGGCCGGTTTTCTGCAAAAGCACCAGCTTTAAAAATTTGTACCGACTTTTATTTGTGACTTAACCACAGGCTTTCACCATGCAAGAATCCACCGGATCCAATCAAGCCCAAAACGCGCTACAGCCTAAACGCTACCGAACCATCTGGATTTCGGATACGCACCTGGGATCTCGAGGCTGCAAGGCCGACTATCTGAGCGAGTTTTTAAAACATCACGATTGCGAAACCCTGATTATGGTCGGGGACATCATCGACGGCTGGCGCATGCGCAAAAAAGTGTTCTGGCCACAAGCCCACACCAATGTGATTCGCCGCATTCTCACCCGAGCCAAACGTGGTACTAAAGTGATTTACATCACCGGCAACCATGACGATATGCTGCGCCGCTATTCGGGTATCCAATTCGGCAATATCGACCTGGTTGACGAGTACATTCATATCACCGCCAATGGCCGCAAGCTGTGGTGCATACACGGCGACCAGTTTGACGGCGTCATTCAATGCCACCGCTGGATCGCCTTTTTTGGCGACTTCCTCTACGAAACCATGCTCCATGTTAACCGCTGGTTCAACCAGCTGCGTCACCGCTTGGGTTTTGGCTACTGGTCGCTCTCCGCGTACCTCAAAGGCAGAGTAAAACGGGCGGTTAACTTTATCTCCCAATTTGAAGAAGCGGTGGCTAAAGAAGCCGAACACAAGCAGATGGATGGGGTCATCTGCGGCCATATCCACCACGCGGAAATCCGCCGGATCAGTGAACAAGTCACTTATTACAACTGCGGCGACTGGGTAGAATCGTGCACGGCCCTGGTTGAAGATTTTAACGGCAACATCGAGCAAATCTGCTGGGTTAAATTAGGCCATGAAACGGCTCAAGCCCCGGTAGAAAAAAAGAACCCCAGCTTGGTTACCATCGAAAATAGACGTTAAACTCAAGCAATCTGTTTGCAGGCTGCGACTCTAACCTGATTCGCACCGAACTCTCTGTTAAAATACGCTTTTTGATTTTTACAAAGCGGGAAGCCATGAACCAGAATAACGCCCAACTGATTCTGATCGACAAACGAAACCAACCTCTAAAAGAGTATCTGGTCGCGGTGGCCGCCTCCGATGGCTTGAACATCAAAGGCGTACAGGTCATTGCCTCTCCCGCTAAGGGCGAAACTGCGCTGTTAAGCGCCAATCTGATTATTCCACCTTTGGAAGACCATGACTTCAACGCCAAAAAAATCACTGCCGCTACCCTGAAGAACCTGCAGGTCGGCGAAGATGTGATTGACGTTGAGACCTTTATTGAACGCTGTTCTGAAGATGAAGCCATTCGCAAGTCTTTGCATAAATCGGTCAACCGTTTGAAGAATAAGCTCGAAGCGCTGATTAAAGAATTCACCTCCTCGGAGGTCATCTCTTTGATTCAGGAGCGCCGCAATGACGCGCTGTTCAAGCTTAAAGAGCTGGATAACGAGCTGAAAGGCAAAAATATCGTCTGCCTGGATATTGAAGCGACCGATATCTCCACCAATCCGGAAGCGGACATCATCCAGTTTTCGGCGTGTGACATCAACGGCAAGGAACTGTTTAACCAACTTATCAATCCGGGTTACGACATCCCGGAGAATGAAAAACACAATATCACCACCGAGATGGTGCAGGATCAGCCGAGACTGGTGGATGTGTGGGATGAAATTCACACCCTGCTCAAAGAAGCCGATGTCGTCCTGGCTTACAGTACAGAAAGTGACTTTGCCTATTTGGAAAAGAGCGCTGCTAAAAAGCTGCTGCCGTTTGAACTCGACTACAACGATTGGCTGGATGCCGCCGAGCTGAGCAAGGATCTGATCGGTGCATTGCGCTGGCAGAGTGAAAAAATGTACTGGTTCTACAAAACTCCAAAATTGACCGATGCCTATGAGCGCATTCTCGACAAGCCTTTTCCCGGCGACGCTCACGATGCCTTGGCGGATGCTCAAGCAACCGTAGAACTGTTTCAAGCGATGCTGCGCAGAGGGCGTAAATCTCAAGTGGCCATGAAAAAACCGCAAGCGGTCAAGGATGAAATCACCAACAACCCTTTTGCGGCTGCATTTGCAAAGGCAAAACGAGGGTAAGCGGATGAGTGAAACCCCCTTAACGTTTAAAACGCTGGAAAGCGCACATCAAGGTGACACCTTTGACTGGGAAGTGCTGAAACAGCAGGTCAAATTTGATGACAACGGTCTGATTCCAGCCATTGCGCAGCAGTACGACAGCAAAGAAGTGTTGATGATGGCGTGGATGAATGAAAAAGCGCTGGAAGAAACCTTACGCACCGGGCGTGTCTGCTACTGGTCACGCTCGCGGCAGAATTACTGGCGCAAAGGCGAGGAATCCGGGCAAGTGCAAATCCTCAAAGGACTGGCTCTGGATTGCGATGGCGACGCCATCTTGCTCAGTGTCGACCAAACCGGGCCGGCCTGTCATACCGGGCGCCGCAGCTGCTTCTATACCGCCGTTCACGATAACCTGGCCGAAATCACCAGCGACCCGCTGATTGACCCGAAAACGCTCTACCAAAAATAGTCGACCGCCTAAAATGGAAATGACAGGCCCGTCAAACACTTCACTGACCAGGCCTGTTGTGTTTGTGTGGCGTTTACGAACATCATTAATCGATGGTGGTCAAATCGGTTTGCAGTTCCGGCAACCATTTATAAATCGTGGCTTCAAATTGATCCGCATAGAGCGGTTTAATCAAAAAGTCGTTCATCCCCGCTTGTAAGCAGCGCGCCTCATCCTCTTCAAACGCATTGGCGGTAAACGCAATAATAATGGAGGGAACATGACCATCCATTTGCGCTTCCTCTTCACGAATAATTCGGCTGGTTTCAAACCCGTCCATTTTGGGCATCTGGCAATCCATCAAAATCAGAGCGTACTGATGGCGATGCAGGCGCCAAAATTCCAGAGCCTCCACGCCGTTATGCGCAATATCGACCGCTAATCCCATCTTTTCTATAAACGCCTCGGCGATTTGCTGGTTCACTCGGTCATCTTCAACCAAAAGCACACGCGGTTGCTGGTTATCGACTGCAACTTCGGAGAACTCTTTTTCGGTGCTCAACGTTTCCAGTTTTTGCGGTACAGCCATCTCGGGCGCTGTCTTGACGACACGAGTCTCAGCACTCGCTTTCTGAATGTCTTTTGTATCCTCTTCTGCTTTCGGAAGCGTCAGAATGACCTTAAACAGGCTGCCTTTGCCAACTTCGGAAGTCACTTCGATTTGACCGTTCATCAGATCAACCAGCTGTTTACTGATGGCCAAGCCCAGACCGGTACCGCCAAAATGGCGAGAAGTTGAACTGTCCACTTGGGTAAAAGGCTCAAATAGGCGATCCACATGCATAGGGTCAATACCAATTCCGGTATCGGCTACACTCAAACATACCACCAAACCGCGATCATTTTCCTCAAGCACTCTAAGCGCCAAGTTAACTTCTCCCTGCGGACTGAATTTAATCGCGTTGCCCAAGAGGTTTAACACCACCTGACGGATACGCAAGGCATCGCCTTTGAAGCGGTGCGGGCAGGCTGCATCATAATCCAGAGACAAACTGACACCGTTAATCTTGGCTTCAGGCTGAAGCAGTTGAATACTGCCGTACAACAAGTCATAAAGATCAAACGCTTCAATACGCAGACGAATGCCGCCTTTATCCAGTTTCGAGAAGTCAAGCACGTCGTTTAGAATTGAAATCAACGAACGGCCACTGTCGCGTATGGCTTGCAAATAACTCTGCTGCTGAGTATCTAACGGCGTTTCCGACAGCAGTTCGGCCATTCCCAGCACGCCATTCATCGGGGTCCGAATCTCATGACTGACCATGGCCATAAAATGGCTTCGTGCCTGGGCCAAAGCCTCTGCTTTTTCTTTCGCAACGCGCATCTGCGCTTCCGCGGCTTTTTGCAGCGAAACATCACGGATCACACTGGCAATCATCATCCCTTCAGAAGTTTGCAACCGGCTCAGACTGATTCCCAGCATTAAGGTTTTTTGCAAGCGTGACACTCCCTGACACTCGCGATGCGTAGCGGTTTCTTCTCGCTGAATCAGTTTAAGCGCCTCATCGTAAGAAGGAATCAAACGCCCCATCGGCTGCTGCAATAAGGCCTCTTTCGAGTAATCAAACAGCTGTTCCGCCATTTTATTCACGCGCAAAATATGGCCATTGAGGTCGGTCACAATCATCGCATCGGGTGCGTTTTCTATCAGCGTTGTCGCCTGCTGTTCAGCCAGTTTTTGCGCATTAATCGAGGTGATATAACCTTGCACCTTATGCAAACGCCCCAAAGGATCACGCGACAAGTGCACCAGACTGTATACCCAAATGTAATTCCAATCCGAACGCATTAGCCGATACTCCATTTCAAATGAAGTTTGCCGGCGTTCATTCGCTTCCTGCAAGGCCCGTTTAAATTCCGGTAAATCCTGGGGGTGAATCAGGTCGTAAAAACTGCGTTCATCCGCCAATTCCGCATCGGTAAAGCCTAAAAGCTGAAGGACGTTGGGAGAAACGTAATCGATGGCCATGCCGCTTTGCACATTTTTTTCTAACAAAACGGTAGGACCGGCGTTGAACAGCGCACTGTAGGAGGCTTTTTGCTCGGCCTGAAAACGGGCTTCATTCGCCACTCGCAAAAAGTGTAAAAAGATCATCAGAACCACGGTGGTCGCGGCAAATAATAGCCAGGAAAAGAAACTGACTTTGTGAGCATAACGGGTAAATAACGCATTGGCCGGCAACGCAATCAGTTGCCAGCGCGTTCCTTCTACTGGAGCAATGGACAGAGTTTCCTGCAACAAGGCTTGCGGAATCGTTTCCCGCTCTTTCTCCAGTGAATTGGACGTTAATAACACCTGATTCACTTGGCTGGCATTCACAATCAAAAGATTGAGTTCAGGCGTTTCAAAACGTTTTAAAAGTTTCTGTAACGGCTCTAAAGAAAAGCTGGCGAATAAACCGGCCACCTCACGTCCCCGGCTGATCTTGATGACGACGTCCAGATGCTTGCCATTCGGCCCACTATGCAGTTGCGTTTCAACCGGCTCAAAAGTGGATTGCATCACCCGTTCAATCTGCTGTTGACACTGATTTGGCAAGGCATCTCCTTGCACTCCCGTCATACTGCCGACCACCACCTTGCCAACTTCATCGACTACGGCAAATTGGCGAACCTCATCAAACAATGTGTAAATTTCCGAAGAGATTTGAGAAAGATCGTAAGGATAACCTCCACCGGAGGAGAGCTCATAAATCCGGTCTTCATGATGGTTGGCCACAGATCGCATGACCGTTTGATAATTTTGCAGACGCTCAACAATCAGACTGCTGACGCCGCGTGCCGTGACCTCAGCGGTCTCGGCCACTCTGGATTGGAAGCTGGCTTGCAGGTATTGACCACCGAGATAGATCATCAGGGCGATCAACAGTAATCCAAAAGCGAAACCGGGCGTGAATACGCGCAGCCACTTTTTAATTCGCTTACTTAACGTTAATTCCATTTAAGCTCCAAAGCCCCCGAACACCTCTTATCGGGCCAGTCCCTGGTTTAATCTGATGACAAGGAGTCCCGTCTGCAAAACCGCCACGACCGCACGATTTATAAGCATAGCATTACCCAACGATCCTTGCCTATCAACGCCACACGCATAACCCCTTCACGCCGAACACCTGAGTTGACCATTTTCCAGCAAGTTACTGCGTCTGAATCAGCTCCCGAATCACCGCCGTGGCAAAGCTTCCGGAAGGCAGAGAAAAACACAGTTTCAAATCGGGATGGCATTCATTGAATTCATCGCTCTTTAGCCACTCCCAGTTAAAATCGCCGGGACGCAACACCAGCGCGCGCCGATCTTGCTTTAAGCCCAATTTTTCCAACCCTGTCAACCATTCGGGGCGTTCCTGCAAGACCGAGGCCTCGAGCGCGCCAGCCCGGTTTTTTGATGGCGAATCACCCTGCCCCGGCAGCGGACCGGTTGGAGAAAGGTCGCCGCTTGCGACTCTCTCCGCCAAATCGTCACTGCCATCATCGGCAAACCAGCGGGTGGATCCGGTTAATTGCAGAACATCCCCCGGTAAAAACTGATTCCAACAGGCCTGCTCGATGCGCTGACTGAGGACACGATTAAAAAACCAGGAACGCACAGCAGAGATGATCAAACTTCGCTGAGTACGTTTGACACGCTTTAATTCGCCACTAAACAAGGCACCGGCCTGACGTAAGTTATTTTCATTGCGGCCAAAGCGTTGTTCTCCAAAATAATTCGGCACCCCGCCCTGCTGAATTGCAAACAACCTTTGCTCTAAATCCGCACAATCGCCGCTCAATTGACGAAGCGTAATTTCAAACCGGTTACCGCTAAGCCCGCCTCGTTGCAACTTACGCTGATGACGCACACACTTAAGAATACAAGCATTTTCATGATCGAAGGCCGCGATTTCCGGATCCTGCTTTCCAGGCAGCTGAATACTGAACCACTGGCGCGTCACCGCATGTCGGTCTTTTTGCCCGGCCACCCCCACTCTCGATACCGGCACCCCGGCCCATTGCGCCAACTGGCGAGCAACCCAATCGGTATTTTCTCCCCGTTTTTCAACCCAGCACCAGAGATGCTCTCCCTCTCCACTGAGTTCAAAAGCGATCCGCTCTTCAACCACAAAATCTTCAGGCGTCACTTTATAAGCTCCGTGGCATTGAGGTTGACCGTAAGCATACGCCAAACCGGCCATATGGCTTGCAACTGATGAATTCATAAATATTGCTCTTAGAAATCAGGATAGCATTACAGCGACATGAAACGGAGAAAGATTCACCACTGTAGTACAAACCGCAAAAGGTTAAAACTCAGCAGGCCCGCTGAGTTTTAAATGATCAAGATTCAACTAAAGAAAATCACAGAACGAGATGATTAGAGGTTTTCAAACACACGCTCACTGATCGGGCGAACTTTGCCCTCCGGTTTTGAATCATAAACCTGGATGAGCACTTGCCGGACATTGCCCCGTACCACGTAGTCCTTAATCATTTCCCGAGCGCCCGGCGGGGAGTTCTTGTTGATATAAAGGTAAACGTTTTTCAGTTGACACTTACTGTCTGGGTCGGAAGCCAGTGGCCGTAACATGCCTTCACCCTCAACCTTAAAGGACTCGTTGGTGAGAATGACAACCTTATGGTAATACTCATCATGCAATGGGTGGTTAAAACAGATCTTCAATACCCGGTCAAAATTCCCGGAGCCTTTATCGAGATTCTCGACCATCTCCGCAGACTCCAATTCAATAGGCTCTTTTGAACACCCGGTTAACAGGCCTGATAAAAAGCCAGCCAACAGAACCCAAGCCACCCTGTTTAACTGAATCAACCGCATCTTTCCCCCTCAAGCATGCTGGCGTCAATCGCCAATTGATTAACAACCGTTTAGGATTCCTGCTGAATGCCCGCGACCAACCAGGTTCCTTCGCCAACAGCGGCGCGTCGAATATGCCAAATTTCACGAAAGGCATGAGCCGACTCGTCAGCCGCTTCCTGAATAAAGCCGCTGAATCGTAGGCTGACGATAAAGTCTTCTCCATCCACGACCATATCTGCTATCTCAGTATAAAGCGTATCCACCACGGTAACACTATCGCCCGCAGACCGGCCAATCATCTGTTTCTCAATTTCAGCAAACAGCTCCGGAGTACAGTAGTCACGAATTTCGCTGACATCCAAGCTGTCCCACGCTTTTTGTAAAGATTTAAAATGCTCTTTGGCCCCTTCCACAAACTGTTCGGCATCAAACCAATCTGGGGCTTCATTGAGTTTAACGGCATGCTGCGTTGGGGCATCCCCTAATGCCGAGCCGATAATGGAACCTTCAACCTGTGAAGGATTAGCCGGCTGCACCGGCTGAACGGATGCCGGCTCGCGATATTGGGCCACTGGCTTTTTCGGGTTCGGTTCAACGTAACCATAATCTGAGCGCATCTCTGCTTGTGAGGTTTGCATCGATTGACGCCGAGCCGCAAACAGCTTAAACAACATAAAGGCAATAAGCGCAAAGATCAACAGATCCATAATTTGCAGCCCTTCAAAGCCATCACCAAACAGCATCGCCGCCAACAATCCGCCGGCAGCCAATCCTGCCAAAGGGCCTAACCATTTTGAGGCTCCGCTGGCCGACTTGGTTGTGGCAGCGGCGGTAGAAGTAGATTTAGACGGCGCGGTCGGCGCAGTGTTATAGGACTTAGCCGGCACCTTTTTTGAATAACCGATGCTGCTTCCGCTACCAAACCGTTTGGCTTCCGCAACCTGTGCAAACGACAACATTGCAATCAATACGGTAAACCATGCAACCCAAATTTTTTTCACTCTCTACTCCCTTGTAACAGATGAAACAACCTCACTATTGGCACAACCGCCACTTAGTGCAAATCAGTATTGATTCTGCATTTTAGACAAGGCCATAAATAATCACAACTTTTTGCCAAACTCAGGCCAACAAACAATCATCAGTCCTGCTTAATACACCGAGAAATGGTGTAATCTTTGCCCTGCTTGACCTTTTCGTAATTGCCAAACACTTCCATAAAGTTACGCTTCATATACTGGCGCAAGCCATTGATCGTTACCACGACCAACTGCCCGCCTGGAGCAAGCTGAGCATGAATGTCATGCAACATAATGCTTAACATCTCCTTACCTACTTTGGCGGGAATATTGGAAACCACCGTCGTAAACTGCAGCTCTTTGGGAACCGCACTTAACCCGTTGGAGAGATAGGCCTGTGCATTCTGCAAACCATTCAGGTGGGCATTTTTATTCGCGTACTCCACAGCTACAAAGTCTTTATCGACCATATGAACCTGCCCCTTGGGCGCATTGGCGGCAATCGCCAGACCGATTGGCCCATAGCCGCAACCGATGTCCAACGCCACCTCATCCTCTTTAATTTCAAGGTGTTTCAGAAACAAGTCGGTACCGGAATCGATCTCGCGTGGACTGAAAACGCCCCATGTGGTGGCAAACTTAAGCGGTTTGCCCATCAACTCGGCCTCAATATGCAGATCTTGTTTGAGTTCTTCAATGCTCGCCATAGTGGTTTTTCCTAGAGTAATTCGTCGCGTTTTGAATTATTATATTGTACCTTTTCTGCTACTTAATCTTTGAAAAAAGCCTGCTTGTAAAACCATCATGCATAGTCTGAACGAACGTCAATACCAAGCCGTAAAACATATCGAAACCCCTGCTTTGGTGTTGGCCGGAGCCGGCTCTGGCAAAACCCGCGTGATCACGGAAAAGATCGCCTACCTGATTCGCCAGCATGACTACCGACCACACAACATCTATGCCGTAACCTTTACCAACAAGGCGGCCAAAGAGATGAAAGAGCGCGTCAGCAAACTGCTGAAAGATGAAAACACCAAAGGCCTGAATGTTTCCACCTTTCACAACCTGGGCCTCAATATCATTCGCCAAGAATATAAAGCGCTGGGTTATAAAGCTAACTTTTCGATTATGGACGCGACCGATAGCGGTCAGATTCTAAAAGAGCTGATGCACAAACAGACGCTGGATCCGGAGCTCCTCGACGGCGTGCAATGGGATATCTCTAACTGGAAAAACGCCCACATCAGCCCGGAACGCGCGCTGGAGATGGCGGAAGATGCTCAACAACAGGCACGTGCGATTCTCTACCAGGCCTACCAGAAACAGATCAAAGCCTACAATGCCGTGGATTTTGACGATTTGATCGGTTTGCCGGTTAAGCTGTTTAACGACCATCCGGACATCCTGGATAAATGGCAGAACCGTGTGCGTTACCTACTGGTGGACGAATACCAGGACACCAATGCCGCACAATATGCGCTAGTGAAACAGTTGGTCGGGATTCAGGCACGCTTTACCGTGGTAGGCGACGATGATCAATCGATTTACGCTTGGCGCGGCGCGCAGCCGGAAAATTTGGTGCTCCTTAAAGAGGATTTTCCGGCCCTGGAAGTCATCAAGCTGGAACAGAACTACCGTTCCAGTAACCGCATTCTGCAATCGGCCAACACGCTCATCGCCAATAATCCCCACGTGTTTGAAAAAACCCTATGGAGTGAAATGGGGTTAGGCGATCCCATTCGCGTCATCGCCTGCGCCAATGAGAACCAGGAAGCGGAACGTGTCGTCTCCGAAATCATCGTCCATAAATTTAAGCACCGCACCAAAAACCGTGATTATGCGATTCTCTACCGAGGCAATCACCAAGCTCGTTTGATGGAGCGCGCGCTGCGCGAACAGAATATTCCTTATGTGATCTCCGGCGGTAAGTCGTTTTTTGATCACGCCGAAATCAAAGACGTGATGAGTTACCTCAAACTCATCGTCAACCCGGATGATGATGCCGCTTTTTTGCGCATTATCAATACACCGCGCCGCGAGATTGGGGCCTCCACACTGGAAAAACTCGCCACCTATGCGACCAGGCGAGGCATCAGCCTGTTTGACGCCACTCAAGAGTTCGGATTGACCACCGTGCTGTCAGAAAAAGCGTTGAAACGCGTGCAGTTTTTTGGTCAACAGCTACTCGGCTGGATCCAGGAAGCGGACCATGCCGAAGGTGAAGCGGTGATCTCTTTCGTACGCCAGTTGATCGAAACGCTGGAATACGACAACTGGCTGCATGAAACCGCAAGCAATCCTAAAACCGCCGAACGCCGCATTAATAATGTTCGCGAACTGGTGCTGTGGATCGAACGCATCATCAACAAAGCGCTTGAAGAAGATGGCGAAGAGAAAAAACTGGCCAGCATTGTCGCCCACATGACCCTGATGGATATGATGGAACGTAACGAGTCGGACAAAGAGCATGACATGGTCAGCCTGATGACTTTGCATGCCTCTAAGGGACTCGAGTTTCCGCATGTCTTCCTCATCGGCATGGAAGAAGAATTGCTACCACATAAACAGAATTTGGAATCGCCCGGCCTGGAAGAAGAACGCCGCCTCGCCTATGTCGGCATTACCCGCGCCCAACAAACCCTCACCATGACCTATGCGACCAAACGCCGCAAATACGGTGAAGACATGGCCTGTGAACCAAGCCGTTTTCTGGAGGAACTGCCACAGGACATTCTCAAATGGGAAGGCAAACCCGGAGTGGAGCTAAGTCAACAGGAAAAAATGGAACACGGCAACGCGCAGATTGCGAATCTTAAGTCTTTTTTAAAGCGCGATTAAATACCCCGGCCATTTTGACCAGGCCTGTTCGGCTTTGGCGGTTTATGCACTTTGCGATGCGTGCGCGGTTACTTTTACAATAAAACCTTTACTATTGGAGAGTTCACATGCCTATTGCCCCGTTTCAGTTCGCCCCGATGCCTCACCTGAATTTCGGCTGGGGAATTCGCCACCAACTGATTGACTCCCTCCAGCAACGCTATTCCGGAAAACTGGTATTGATCACCGGACGCACTTTGAGCCAACCCGGCCAGTTCGGGCAACAACTGCGCGATGCACTGCTGGAAACCAATCGCCATGTGCTGCACTTTACCGTATCCGGTGAACCGTCCCCGGACCTGGTCGACGAAATCGTTCGCCAATGCCCTGCTGACACCCAGGCGGTCATCGGAGTTGGCGGCGGCAGTGTGCTTGATGCGGCCAAAGCGATTGCCGGTTTGATTCCTTCACAAACATCGGTGATGGACTATCTGGAAGGCGTCGGAGCCGGCAAACCATTTAACGTTGAAACCTGTCCGTTCGTGGCGGTTCCGACCACCGCAGGCACCGGCTCCGAAACCACCAAAAATTCGGTGCTTTCACGACTCGGCGAATTTAAGAAATCGTTCCGGGACAATAAACTTCTCGCCCAGGAGGCCTGGCTAGATCCCGAGCTGTTAAAAAGCTGTCCCAAAGACGTGCTGTACGCCACCGGGATGGATGCGTTCACCCAGCTGCTTGAATCCTACGTCACCTTGAAACCGAATCCGATCACGGATGCCCTGGCCCTCCAAGGCATGACGCTATTCAAAGGTGCCTTTGACGCCATTAACAGTCCGGATGAACAAGCTCAACAAGATGGCTACGGCCGCCTAATGCTCGCCGCCACCCTTTCCGGTACCACTCTGGCCAACGCGGGCTTGGGTGCCGTGCATGGTCTGGCAGGGCCTATCGGGGCCTTTTTTGAGGCACCTCACGGATTGGTGTGTGCCAAATTGCTAGCACCGATTACCCGCCGGAATATTGAAACACTGAAAACAGCCGCTACCGAGGAGGCCAATCAAACCCTGGGCAAATATGAAAAGATCGCCAGATTGCTTCTCACGGACACTGCACAAGACCAGCCATTGGAGCGCTTAATCGAACGATTGGCTGATTACGCACAGCGTTACACACCTCAAGGCCTGACTGAATTCGGCTTGCGAAGTGACAATCTGCAACCGGTGCTGAATAGTTGCCGCAGTGGCAGCATGCTTGGCAACCCCGTTACCTTGACGGATGATCAGCTACTGCAAGCCATCTTGGAAGCACTTTAATCTCCCGGCCTGGATTTTATTGCTTAAACAAGCTACAAGCCCTCCTTTACAGGTAAAAATCAGAGCATTTTTACCTTTTTTTCCCCTTTTTTTAATTGTGAAAAAAGGGATAGCCATAGAGAATTCACAAGAACTGAATACCAGAACGACTCATACCGAGTTTGGCCAGAACACCCATTTAAGAAAAATTTAACTGACCAGAAAACAAACGATGGCGCCGTAAAGCGCGTAGCTAATCCCTCAACTTATGTTCTTAAATGGGTTCCCTGTCAGAATCAGGGCAAATTACGCTGGCCAATGACAGTGAGTTTATGGTTGAATATTGAAAAGGTAAGCAATTATTGCAACTACAACGGTACGACTTACCTATAAGCGCATGATAAAACACACAATCTGTTTTGTATTTTTGCAATAAAAGCTTCCATAATTGGACTTAATCAACCATGGTACCTTACTGTCGAACTCTTAGCGGTCTGACACCACAAATGAGCATTTAGTCGTGGTCAAGGTTTAAAAATAACGTGCGATTGTAGCCATATCCAAGACTGCATCGCCATGCATTAGATATTAGAAAATATCATCAGGAGGGTCCAAATGTACCGCAATGAACCTCAATTACCTAAATTCTGGCTGTCACTGATCGCTTTGGCTATAGCAGGAACGTCAGGTTGTTCCAGCCAGGAAGCAAAACCTCAAGAAGAAACACCTTATGCGATGCAAGTTCTGCATAAAGATGACCCGGACGCCTACACTCAAATGTACCCAGACCTAGATCAGGATGGTGTTCCTGATCGCCTTGATCATTGCCAGAATAGCCGCATGGGAAGTAAAGTAAACCGTCTAGGCTGTGAACAAGACAGTGATGCGGATGGCGTTTTAGATAGAAACGATCAATGCCCAAACACTCCTCCTGGCGTTAAAGTCAACTTCTTAGGTTGTGAACCAGACAGTGACCGAGATGGCGTCCCTGACAGTAAAGACCTATGCCCAAATACCCCTTTGGGTGTAGCTGTCGATGAAAATGGCTGCCCATTCGATCTGGATACCGATAGAGATGGCGTTCTGAACGACAAAGATAAATGTCCGGACACCCCTCTAGGGACCAAGGTCAATGAATTTGGCTGCAAGCCAGAAGTCATCGTTCTTAGCAATATTGTTTATGACATCGACTCTTCAGTCATTCGCGACGATCAGGCGTCAATCCTGGATCAAAACGCAAGTCGATTGAAAAAACTGACAAGCAAAGAGGTGGTGCTTATTACCGGTCATACCGATAGCACCGGAAGTAATGAACATAACCTGGGGCTTTCATGGCGTCGTGCGGACAGTGCGAAGGAGTTCTTAATTCGTAATCTAGGATTTAAAGACGATCAGATCCTCATCATGGGTAAAGGTGAAACATCTCCGATTTCGGATAACAGCACGGCAGAAGGACGACATGAAAACCGTCGCATTGAAATGAAGGTTATCAAACGTGATGACCTTCCTGAAGAAGCGGCTTCAAGACTTCCGGAGCAGTTCCAGAAACTTCCGGAATAGAAGTCTGTAATCACACTTCATGCCTGCCAATGGTCTACCCTTTCGCTCCCAACTTTCAACCTACCTAAAGGGAGCGAAATTCGCTCTCGTTTTGCTGACAGGCTTATCGGCAGGCCTACTTAGTGCCAGTGTAGACTCGCCAACGCGAGTCATCACAGGTGAACAACTGATCAAAGCCAAGGCAAAGTATGGACCTTTAGCTGAAAAAAGGATGCGTGCTTGGCAACAAATGGTTGATGAAAATCAAGGGCGCCCTGAAAAGGAGCTACTACGAGTGGTCAACAACTTCTTCAACCAAGTTCGTTTTACCTCTGATATACAGCATTGGGGAAAAAAAGACTATTGGGCTACGCCTATCGAATTTCTTGGAACGGATGCCGGTGATTGCGAAGATTTTGTCATAGCCAAATATTTCACCCTAAAAGCGCTTGGAGTGCCGGAAGAAAAGCTTTACCTGACTTACGTTAAAGCCGTGCGATTAAAACAGGCACATATGGTACTTACCTATTTTGAAACTCCCAGATCCATTCCCCTTGTACTCGATAATATTAATCCTAGAATCCTTCAAGCCACCAAACGAAAAGACTTGGTCCCTATTTACAGTTTTAACGGTGACGGTCTCTGGCTTTCTAGACAACGAGGCAAAGGGAAAGAGGTAAAAGGTGGCACGAATAAACTCAAACAATGGAATTCGTTGTTGAAAAAACTGCAAAATGATTAAAAACCCATAGTTAGCAACAATTAATGTGGTTTTTTGGCACTACAAGGAAAGGTTTATGAGCTTAAACAAACAGATGATGATTTTTATCGCATCCTTGCTACTGGTATTGTTATTAGGCACTTTTGTGCTTAATCTTAACAATACCCGCCATTTTTTGCAGGACCAGTTAAGTTCGCATGCTCAGGATACCGCCACCTCACTTGGGCTTTCTCTCAGCACCAATGCAGACCCGAACGATCTTTCCACGATGGAAACAATGATTAATGCGGTATTTGACCGCGGCTATTATTCTGACATTACTCTGACCGATCTCGACAACAACATCCTTTACCAGCGTACCAACCCAAAAGAGATGGAAGCCGTTCCCTCCTGGTTTATCCATGCTATTGACCTGCAAACGCCTACCGCTGAAGCCGTCGTACAATCCGGCTGGATGCCGACCGGCACCCTTTCCGTCACCAGTCATGCTGGTTATGCCTATATTGAGCTATGGAAGGCCGTACTCAATCTCTCAATGTGGTTTGGATTGGCCGCCTTCATAGCCATCACTATTATCATCGCCACATTACGCTGGATGCTTAAACCGCTTAAAGCCATGGAAAAGCAGGCTGAGGCCATCGTTCGAAAAGAGTATCTACTCCAAGAAAGCTTGCCCACCACGACCGAATTCAAACAAGTGGTCAGTGCGATGAACGCCATGGTCAAGAAAATGAAAACCGTATTTGAACGCGATGCAAAAACGGCCGAAAAATTACAAAAAATGGCGTATCAAGACAGCGTGACGGGATTAAGCAACCGTCGCCATTTTGAAATGCTGGTCGACACCTTACTTGACCCAGAAGAAGCCTCTCCCGGGATGATCAGCCTGATTCGCATTCATGATCTCAAGGCGCTCAATGACCGTTATGGCTACCTGATCGGGGATCAACTTATGAAATCGTTAGCCTCCAAGATGCTTAAACACTTGCCGACACAATCCGCGCTTTTTGCTCGTCTCAACGGAACCGAGCTGGTTGCCTTAACACCTGGCGCAGAGGCCGCAGCAGTTCAAAACGGACTGCAAGAAATTGCAAATAGCCTTCCTGACTTACTTTCAAAGCTAAATGCCCCTGAGACAACCACTTCGGTGTCAATTGCTTTTAAAAACTATCTTCCCGGTGATCGACGCGCTAGCCTGCTGGCCGCTCTGGACTACGCCATTCAACAAGCGGATGATCAGGGCCAGAACCATGTTTTCTATGCTTCTAATGAGAGTAATCAAGAACAGCAGCTGGCTACCTGGAAACAACGCATTGAGGCTGCTCTGCAAGAACAGCGTTTCACGCTTTTTCAGCAGAGCACTCACTCTTTAGATGGCAAAATCCACGACAAAGAAGTTTTTATCCGCCTACGAGATGAAGAAGGTAATGTCCACTCTGCTGGTTACTTTATGCCTGCCGTGGATCAGACCGGCTTCATGCCTAAAATAGAAAAACATGTGGTTCAATTAGTCTTTGACCATCTGAAGCGACATACAGAAAAACACCGATTGGCAATCAATTTAACGCGCTCATTCGTACTTCACGATACGCTTCCTAACTGGCTTGAGCAAATCTTGAAACCCTCTTATGACTATCGCAGCAAACTGGCTTTTGAGCTCAATGAACAGCTCATTTTGGAGCAAGAAACACAGGTACATGAATTCATTCAGTCACTCCAATCACTGGGCATCACCATTGGTATCGATCATTTTGGAAGTCGCTTTACCAATATGCGCTACCTCCAATCGCTAAAACCTGATTACGTCAAGCTGGATGCCGCTTTTACCAAGGCGATTGAAAGTGATGAACAAACACAGTCTTATGTTTCCAGTTTATGTGAAATGGCAGAAAGCTTGGACATTAAAGTCATCGCTATGGCAATAGAAAATGAGACGCAACGAGATGCGTTTATAGAATTGGGAGTCAATTTATTTCAAGGCTACTATTTTGGCGCCCCTAAACCACTCGATGACTAAGGAAATAGCTAAAAAACAGTTTTACATCAACAACCTTAGTCATCAAACCTTAAGATTGAAATTTATTTAATAGCCCTATAAACTAGCAGCCTTAACCGACAGACTACGCAGGACACCTTATGGATCAACCTTCAACAGAGACCGTTATTGCCAACGATGTGATCGAGAATGAAAAAAAATCGGCATACCAAGGCATTCACAGTCCCCTGCTTGACTGTTTGGTGTTGTACAGCAAGCTCAATCGAAACCCCGTTTCGAAAGATTCTTTGATTGCTGGCCTTCCTATTGAGTCCGAAGCCATTACACCAGATATCTTTAAACGTGCTGCGAGCCGTGCTGGTTTAGCCGCGAGCTTCAAACAAAAACGGCTCGATGAGTTGTCAAACCTGGTGCTTCCATGCATTCTTATTCTTAAAAATCAGCAGGCCTGCCTACTTGAGCACTTAGATTTTGATAACCAGCAAGCCACGTTGCTTTTTCCCGAAAATGAAGAGGGAAAGAAGGTCGTTGATTTTGCCTCTCTTGAAGACGACTACACTGGCTATGCGGTCTACTTGACCCAGAAAAGCTTCTATGAAAATAAACAAGAGAGCTTAATCGGCATTGAAAAAGGCCATTGGTTCTGGAGTACGCTCTGGTCTTCTCGTTCAGTGTATCGTGATGTTTTGATCGCCTCGATCGTCATCAACCTATTTATCCTGGCCAACCCACTGTTTGTAATGAATGTCTATGACCGCGTCGTTCCCAACAACGCGATTGAATCTCTATGGGTCCTGGCTATAGGGGTCAGCGTAGTGTATATGTTCGACATTATTCTTAAATTTCTTCGCTCTTATTTTCTGGAGGTGGCCGGTAAAAAAAGCGATGTGCTAATGTCAGCCAAACTTTTTGAACAAACACTCGGGTTAACCATGGCAAATCGCGAAGGAAGCATTGGAGCCTTTGCCAATAACCTTCGTGAGTTCGACAGTATTCGAAACTTCTTTACCTCAGGAACCATTGCCTCTTTGGTTGACCTTCCCTTTGTCATCATTTTCCTTCTGGTGATCTTTTACATTGCGGGTAGCATTGTTTTGGTTCCCATTGGCATCATCCTTCTGATTATGCTCTACAGCCTCCTTCTCAAACGCCCGATTCAACACAGCATCGAAGCCACTTACGAAGCAAACAGCCAAAAAAATGCGGTTCTGATCGAAACCCTGACCGCCATCGACACCATTAAATCCTTGGGCGTGGAAGCTCACTCTCAATGGAAATGGGAACAAGCGGTTGGAGAAATCGCCCGTGCCAGCATCCGTTCTAAAATGCTGCAAAGCTCTATTGGGCGGGCAACAGGCTTTATGCAACAAATGAGTACTGTACTGATTGTGCTATCCGGTGTTTATCTGATTCAAGAAGGTGACCTTACCATGGGTGGGCTTATCGCTACGGTCATGCTCAGTCAACGTGCAATCGGGCCAATGGGACAATTTGCCAACTTGACATCTAGTTATCATCAAACCCGTACCGCCCTGAACAGTCTGAATGAGTTAATGAAAAAAGAGATTGAGCGTCCATCATCAAAACGTTTCATCCAACACCCGCACTTTGAGGGCTCGATTGAATTCGTTGATGTCAGCTTCACCTACCCTGGTGAAACCAAACCGGCTCTGAGCCATGTGAGCTTTAAAATCAAGCCGGGCGAAAAAGTGGGCATCATCGGTCGTATCGGTTCAGGAAAAACCACGATCGAAAAACTGATCCTCGGCTTCTACCCCCCAACAGAGGGAACGATCTTGATAGATGGAATCGATATTACCCAACTTGATCCTGCTGAATTGAGACGTAACATCAACTATGTCCCCCAAGAAGTGACCCTCTTCAGCGGTGATGTCCGAGAAAATATCGCCTATCGAGCACCCTATATTGAGGATGATCGCATTATTAAAGCGGCCCGTCTGGCCGGAGTCGATGACTTTGTTAAGCAGCACCCATCAGGATATAGCCTGAAAATCAATGAAGGGGGTAAATCACTGTCTGGCGGACAGCGTCAAAGCATCGGTGTCGCCCGCGCGCTATTGATAGATGCGCCTATTTACCTGTTCGATGAGCCCACGAATTCATTAGATGCCAAGTCCGAACAGATGATGATTGACCGTTTGAAAGAAGGCACCATAAAAAATACTTCTATCGTAGTGACTCACAAAATGAGTCTGCTGCAACTGACCGAACGCCTCATGGTTATGGATAACGGAAAACTCATTGCGGACGGTGAAAAACAGTCTGTTCTGGAAGCTTTAAAAACAGGACGCATTAACAAAAGCCATTAAATATGACGGACAAGAACCAATCTACAAACCCAATGCATCCCAAACAAAGGGTAAGCAATGACGACCTCGAGTTTATGGACAGTCTAAGTCAGGCTGCTCTCGAAAAACCGACACGCAAGTCACAAATTCTTGTCTGGGTGATGCTTTTGGTGATTATTTGGCTAATCACATGGGCAAACTATGCCGAACTCGACAAAATTGTACGTGGTGAAGGCAAGGTTGTGCCTTCTTCAAAAATACAAATCGTCCAAAACCTTGAAGGCGGGATTGTCGAAAATATCTTTTTTCAAGCGGGCGACAAAGTCAAAAAAGGCGATGTTATCCTAAAGTTGGACAATACCCAATTCGCCAGTTCATTCGGAGAAAGTCAAGTACGTTCCATGCAATTACAAGCTCGGGCTGAGCGCTTGCGTGCCGAAGCTTTTGGCAATAAATTCGAACCACCGAAGGCCTTTGACAACCCAGTTGAACAAGCTTTATATGATCGCGAATACGATCTTTATCAATCGCGTCAAAAGCAACTGCTAACTCAAGATTCTATTCTAGCTTCGCAAATCGAACAGCATAAGCTGGAACTGAAAGAGGCCTATAGCCAGGAAGTGCAATTGACTCGTTCATACAAACTCCTCTCGCGCGAAATCAGCATGATGAAACCCCTTGTGAAACAGGGAATTGCCTCCGAAGTCGACCTGCTTAAAACCCAGCGTGAAGAAAACGATGCGCTCAGCAAACTCAAGACCACGCGCAACAGCATTCCAAAACTCAAATCCATTATTCAGGAAGCTGAAAACAAGCGTATCCAGGCCAAAGAAGAGTTCATGAATGATGCGCATCAAGAACTGAATGATGTGTTGGCCGAAATCAGCCAGATTGAACAGTCGAGTACAGCGCTGGCCGACCGCGTTCGACGCACCTCTGTCACCTCACCGGTCAACGGAACCATTAAACAGTTTTTGGTCAATACCATCGGCGGCGTCGTCCAACCAGGAAGCGACATCGTTGAAATCGTTCCAAATGACGATCGACTGATTCTCGAAACCAAGATTTTGCCATCGGATATTGGCTTCATTCACCCTGGCCTTAAAGCAAAAGTAAAATTTACCGCCTATGATTTTGCGATTTACGGCGGTTTAGAAGGCACCGTGACAAGAATTTCAGCTGACACCATTACTGATGAGGAAGGCAATAGCTTTTACATTGCTCGCATCCAAACTGTTAAAAATCACCTTGGCACTGAGGAGATGCCTCTTTACCTACTACCGGGGATGACGGCGAGTGTTGATATCATTGTTGGTAAGCACACAATATTAGATTACTTGTTAAAACCCATTATCAAAGCCAGGGAACTGGCATTACGCGAATCATAGCCAGTATTGGAAATAAAGTGTGCTTCACCAACCTACCTACACGAGACTGCAAACGCATATGACGATTCGCAGTGCTTTCATCCTGTTCTTTGTACACTTAATTCCCTTATGGCTGTTAAGCGGACAAACAGTCGCCCAAACCAGTCCTCTAACCCAAGTACGGCTCCAGATGAAATGGGATCACCAATTTCAATTTGCTGGCTATTACATGGCTCAAGCCAAGGGGTTTTACCAGCAACAAGGAATTGCAACCCAGTTTATTTCCGCCAAACCCAATCAGGATCCTGTTACCAACGTACTTAACGGGAACGCTGAATTCGGTATTGGCAATAGTGAACTGATGATCCGTTACCATCAAGGAGATCCCGTTAAAGTATTGGGGGTAATCTTACAGCACTCTCCCTTGGCTTTAGTTTCTCTGAAGGATAGCGGCATTGATCAAGTCGAAAAACTAACCAATCGCACAGTAATGATGGAACAGGGAGCTTCCGAACTCCTTGCTTATCTAATGAGAAAAGGGGTTAAGAGCGAACGGATTCACACCGTTCCCCACTCTTTTCATACAACTGAGCTGACCAATAAAACGGTGGATGCGATGAGTATTTACACCACTACAGAACTTTACGAGCTCGAACAAAAAAAACTGAATTACTACATTTTCTCTCCGCGCAACGCTGGCATTGATTTCTATGGAGACAACCTTTTTACAACAGAAAGAATCATCCAAAATCATCCTGACCTAGCCACTCGCTTTGCTCAAGCCAGTTTCGAAGGATGGCAATACGCCATGAATCACATAGAAGAAACCGTAGATCATATATTGAAAAACTATCCGACTTCACGAGATAGGCAGGCTCTTTTGTACGAAGCATCTTCTATGCGTGATTTAATGCGATCGAACTTAATCAAACCCGGTTACATGACTTTTGAACGCTGGCAGCACATTCAAGCCGCCTATCAAGAACAAGGCCTTATCCCTGAGGATTTGAATCGCTCTTTAAACGATTTTTTATACCAACCCAATCCCGAAGAGCCAGAGTCTTCATCCTATTTGACCATCATCATTCTTGGATTAATTACCGTCATCGCAGTATTAGTGGCCATTCGGGGCTATATTTTTCTACAACGCGCCAGCCGGGCACGCAAGCAGCTCTACGCGATGCTCGACCATTCCCCTATTCCAGTGATGTTGATCGATGAACAATACCGTCTTATGCAATGGAACCATAAAGCGGAAAAAACATTTGGTTGGCATTACAGCGAAGTAAAATTTCAGAATGCCCTTGAATTATTGATCATTCCAACTCATCGTATACATTTCAGAAAAGCGCTAGAAAACGCATTAAAGACCCAAACTGGTTTTGACCTCATTAATAAAGTTCAAACACGCAAAGGAGACACTCTCAGCTGTAGCTGGTCCATTGCCCCCTTTCAAGTTCAATCCCATCGATATCTTTTATGCATGGCCATCGACACCTCAGAAATTCGTCAACTGAAAGCCCTGGCGTTAGCGCCTAAAAAAGTAGGAAACTGCAAAAAAGACGACAAGCAACAATTCTTAGCAGGCCTAGTTGAAATCATGCAACTGTCACTCTTGATCTGGGAAGAAGAAATGGAGCTATCCAAAATCCAACTTGCCGATCAAAGCAGGCTTTGGAGAGTCAGTTTAGACAATGGTACGGCCAAAACAAGAACTCTGGACAAGTATCTCTCTTTAGAGACCATCCCAAAGAATCCACGTTGGAAAAACGTCATTCAGACAGCTAATTTTGTAATCCGCCAATGCCCATCTCACCCTATGACAAACGAACTAAAAACACTTAAACAAAAATATCAAAACCTATAATCCGCTACTTGCTGAGTCACGACGTCAAGAATATGTTACTCAAACCAACTACTTACATTATTTTTACCCATTTTGTCCGCATTATTTGCTTTTAAACATTGCCAAAACTACCGACTAACAGGAAAATTCTATGACACACAACAAAATAACAATTTTATACAAACACTCACCCCCTTCTTTCAATCTTGACGATAATGAAGTTCATGGGTAATAAAAATTACCTATGAGAAGCAGGCAAGCTTAATTGCATTATTCAATTTTGCGAGTAGAATCAAAGATAAAGAAAAAATATATGCTGATTGAGGATACGATTTTGACAACGGGGCCTACTTATATTTACGCTCGAGAACCGGACGCGTTAAAAAACTGGCTAATAAGTTGCAAAGGAGAAGCAGAAATCATCCACAACCTGGAAGTGCTCAATGAGGTACCCCAGCTTGAAGACAGCATAATATTTCTACATAAATCGGATGAAGTTAATGACTCCTTAATAAAAGGACTTAGCCAACAAGGTGCAAAAATTTTGCTGTTTAGCAATAAGCCCGAAACGCAAGAAGGCCTGCATTATTTTAGCTTGGGAATTCGTGGCTATCTAAATACCTTTGCTAATCAAGAACGTATCCACCAAGCCATGGAAACAATTAATCAGGGACATATTTGGCTTGGTCAAAACATTATGCAAGCCATGATTCAGGGGTTAACTACTCCGTCTACTTTGGTGAATGAATCCTGGCGAGACATACTGACTGAACGGGAGATTGAGGTAGTTGAGCAGGTCATCGACGGCCACTCTAACAAAGAAATAGCACGAATATTGGACATTACTGAACGCACCGTAAAGGCGCATTTACAACATATTTTTCAAAAATTTGAAACCAAAGATCGACTAAGCTTAGCAATGAAAATAAAAAACTGGGGCAATGACTAAAAAAAATAACGCAAAGCCGTTGTTGCCAACTAATAACTTCTTTTCAGAGAGGTACTCAACATGAACACCAAACGCTTATCCTCACTATCTTCAAGACGCAACTGTCTTACCCAAACAATTGCTCTGTTACTCCCGTTAATGGCGTTGAGCTTACCGACACAAGCTATTGAACTTAACCAGACCGTGGAAGACGCGATTCTTCATAACCCGGAATTACGTGAACAAGTTAAAGCTTATCGTGCTATTGAAGCAGACCTTCGCGGTGCAAAAGGCAGCTGGTATCCAACCATTGATGTCTCGGCCGGTATCGGATACGAAGAAGTAGATAACCAAACAGTAGATAATATTGGCGATGGCCTAACCCGACGCGAAACGGCGGTTAGACTAACCCAAAACCTGTTTGAAGGCTTTGCGACTGAAAATGAAATTAAACGTCAGCAACATCGCCTTGGTGCTGCGGCGTATCAAGTCTATGCGACCGCCAATCAAATTGCATTGGATATGACAGAAGCGTATCTGAACCTTTTGAAACAAAAAGAACTGCTTAAACTAGCGGAAGATAATGTTTCGACTCATCAAAAAATTCTCGATCAAATCATTCAACGTTTTGAAGCAGGAATCGGGAACCAGGTTGAAGTAGATCAGGCCAAGGCTCGACTGGCGCTCGCTCAGTCAAATCTAATGGCGGAAAAAAACAACTATACGGATACTATGTCACGTTTTCAAAGAGTCTTAGGCCGCTTTCCAGACAGTGAACTAATCCCGCCCTCATCTGACCTAATCTTGCCTAAAACCGTTGATGAAGCGGTTAATACCGCATTAATCAGCCACCCGACAATCTTATCCGCTAATGCGGACATCTCCGAAGCCCAAGCACAATATGATCTTTCCGAAAGAAACTACTATCCACGTGTTGATCTCGAAGTTGAAAGAACGTGGGATCATAACTTGGCTGGCATCGAAGGTCGCAACGAAGATTTTCAGGCAATGGTTCGACTCCGCTACAATCTCTATAATGGCGGCAAAGACAAAGCGGAAAGAGATCGCACGGCCAGCGCTATGCAACAAGCGGTTGAAATCCGTAACAACAGTCGTCGACAGGCTATTGAAAACATCAATTATGCATGGAACGCATATCAATACGTAGGATCTCAGCTTGACTATGTGCAATCACATATTAAGCTAACCTATGAAACTTTAGAAGGTTATCGCAAACAGTTCAGTCTGGGGCGCCGCTCGTTGCTCGATCTGCTCAATACTGAAGATGAATACATCAGTGCGTTGAGAACGCTGGTAAACAGTGAAACAGAATATAAAATCGCCAAGTACCGAATCCTAAATGGCATGGGGACTCTATTGGACAACATGGACATTCAGCTTGATATGGTGAATGTCGATGCTCAATATGCCGAAAACTAAGCACATCATCCCGGAGAAGCCATTCTCCGGGATTTCATTAATGCCCAACCTGCAATGTTAGCGCCAAATAAAATTGCCAAAAACCAAGCGCCATCACCCCTAACCCAGCCATTATTCTGAGCCATTTCTGCCTTGCCAGACGGGTGAAATAAAAAGCAAACACTCCCATTAACATTAAATTAGGCAGCGTTCCCAACCCAAAAGCCAGCATCACCAAAGCCCCTTCTACAGCGCCTCCGGCACTCAATGCCATAATCAACATGCTGTAAACCAAACCACATGGCAACCACCCCCAGACCATTCCATACCACCAGGCCTGAGGCAGTGAGCGAACCGGCGTCAATCTTTGTGCATAAGGTTGCATCTTTGCCCAAAGCCTTTTCCCAAGTTTTTCAACCACCACAACGCCATTCCACCAGCCCGCCAAATAGAGGCCCAGTGCGAGCATAAAAAAGCCAGCAAGTATCTGCAATAACTGCTGAGCGGGTAACAGAGCCGCTAAAGAACCCAATGCCATTCCCAAGAAACCAAACAAGGAACCGATTAACATATAACTAAAAATTCGCCCGCCGTTATAAGCCAACTGATATAACAACATGTTTGGCCAGCTTCGCTGTACACGGGGATCTAAACTAAACGTTAATGCTCCGACGACTCCCCCGCACATTCCTAAACAATGCACGCCGCCCAGTAGACCGACAATGACAGCAGTAATCCAAATCGACTCCATTAATTGATCCCGTTTCGGTCAAAGCTTCGATAACCGATCGCCTCTGCCAGGTGTGGCACCTTAACATCATCGTTACCTTCCATATCAGCCAACGTTCGGGCTATTCGTAAAATCCGATGGTAGCTACGCGCAGAAATTCCCATTTTTTCAATCGCATTTTTCAAAAGTTGGCTGCCCTGTTGATCGATTTCTATGTGTTCTTTAATTTGCACGGAAGTTAATTCGCTATTAAGGCAACCTTGCCGCCTACGCTGCATATCATGCAAACGGGTAACCCGTTCCCTAATCTGCTCGCTGGTCTCTTCATGAGTCGACGATACATTGGTCTGTAATGAATCAAAATCAACCGGCGGAATTTCAAGATGCAGATCAATCCGATCCAACAGTGGACCCGACACTTTCCGCTGGTAACGAGCGATTTGATCCGGAGAATCTTTACAGCGGCCATGAGGGTCGTCTGGAAAATAACCGCTTGGAGTGGGATTCATCGCGGCTACCAGTAAAAAGTTGGCAGGATAGGAGGCCTGCTGACTAACTCTGGAAATTTCAACGCGGCGGGTCTCCAGCGGCTCCCTTAAAGCCTCAAGCACATTTCGTGAAAACTCAGGCAGTTCGTCCAAAAATAAAACCCCATGATGCGCCAAACTGATTGCACCTGGTTTTGGAACGCTCCCACCGCCTACCAATGCCGCTGAGGAAGCCGTATGGTGAGGACTGACTATTTGCCGCCTGATGCCATTTTCTAAATCAATTCTTTTCCCGGCTACCGAATGAATAGTGGCCAACTCCATGGCTTGCTCCCGGTTAAGCTCGGGCAAAAGTGTGACCAACCTCTGCGCTAACATACTCTTGCCCGAACCGGGAGGGCCGACCATCAACAGTGAATGTCCGCCACTGGCACTCAATTCAAGAACGCGTTTTGCTTGGGCCTGCCCCCTTACATCAGACAAATCCACATCGTAAAATGGCTGATCAAACAGTTGCGTCTTGGCTTCAATCAGTGTGTCTTGATCCATTAAAAAACGGCACAATTGTAACAAATGATTCGCAACCAGTACCTTGCCAGCCTCCGCTGCGGGCTCATCAAACACCTCCGCTGGTTTGATCGCCAGACTTGCCTCTTTAAGATTGCCTGCGGGGATAACCAAACAGCTTGCGGCCTCTTGCGCACGGATAACCGATGGTAACACGCCCGGGACCTCACGAATTTCACCATTCAAGCTTAACTCGCCTAAAAATTCATAGTCGTCAAGACTGACGCGCAGCTGCTCTGTAGCGACGAGAATACCTAATGCAATAGCCAAGTCATAACGCCCGCCAGATTTAGGCAAATCGGCAGGGGCAAGATTAACCGTAATTCGTTTGGGAGGAAGTTGAAACCCACAACTCAATAACGCACTACGAACTCGGTCTTTACTCTCTCGAACCGATGCCTCAGGAAGCCCGACGACAGAAAAGCCAGGCAAACCATTACTGGCATGCACCTCCACTACAACCTTAGGGGCATCAATTCCGACTGATGCACGAGTGACTACCGAAGCTAACACTTTTAAACCTCAATTTGTCTGGATCAAAACTTTCTATAAAGGCTTGCTGTTTTCCAACTGGTTTAGCTTTTTCTCAAGCTTTTCCAGTTTTTCACGTGTTTTTTCTAAAACTCCACGCTGAATGTCAAACTCCTCACGAGTCACTAAATCCATTTTATGTAAGCCGGAATTTAAGGTGGCTCTGATTTGCGCATGAATATTTTCTGGAATCTGTCCTGCTCCCTGAGGAATCAATTGAGATAAGTTCTGAACGATCTCTTCCAGCTGCTTTGGTGAAAACATCTATACCCCCTTAAAGACTTTCAGGAACTCTAACAAGCATTACGAGCTAATCTGTTGGACTATACTATCTTTATCCTGGAGAAACCAGTTTACCTCCTATAAAAGAGCTCTTTTTGGCCTCCATATCTCCCTAAAAATTATCCCTGTTTCAGCCGGAACAATTGCGTTTCATGATAAAATTTAACCAATTACTTTTGCTCCCAAAAAATAGGAACGAGAGAATAGATAATGGGAATACAAGGCATGCTAAACATCAATGATGCACCAGAAAAAGCTAAACGGATTTTTGCACGTTTAGTGAATGACTTTGAAGAGCAGGAGATTAATCCAACCCCTTTGAATTACTATGTCTGGTATGAGTTCTTAAAAGGAGACAACCCTCAATTCCGTTCCGAGATGGAGTCTATTCTGCAGGATCCTTTTGGCTATAACGACCGTGCAGGGAAACGCCTCTATCAGGAATACCTTCAAGAAGAAATGGAAGCTACAGGCGAGTTCGATCGCGCCTTTCGCCGACTGCTGAATCTCATGATTCAAAAAATGAATCTGTGGAGCGACAAACTCGAAGAGCACACCCAACAGTTAGACGATTGCGCACATTCGCTTGCCAATCCTGACATTGATGCCAATGAACTGAAGAAAATCACTCATACGGTTATCTCAACTGCACAATCAATGAATGAAAGCAACCGACTCTTTCAGCAAGAGATGATGCTAAGTTCTGATGAAATCAAGCATTTGCGCCAAGAACTTCTAGAAGCGCAAACTGCGGCACTGACGGATGAATTGACCGAAATCGGCAACCGTAAAGCCTTTAACAATGCCTTACAAGAAACCATTATCAATTTTAACGAAGGCAGCGATCTCCACGGCTTCTGCCTAATCTTTACAGACATCGATCACTTTAAACGCTTCAATGATTCGTACGGCCACTTAGTGGGTGATAGCGTATTACGCTATTTTGCGAACATAATGAAGAAAAATCAAAAGCGCCATGAGACGATCTGTCGCTATGGCGGGGAAGAATTTGCGATCATCATGCCAAATGCGTCCCTAGAAGAGGCGAGAGAACGCGCTGAGCAAATCAGATCTGGCATTGAATCAGCCGTGCTTAAACGAAAAGACTCAAGCGAACCGCTTCGCACCATCACAGCTTCTTTTGGAATTTCCTGCTTCCATAATGAAAATGACAGTGCGGAAGAGCTGATAACACGCGCTGACAAGGCTCTCTATGAAGCAAAAAGGCAAGGGCGAAACTGCATTGTTGACGAAAATGAAATGGGTCGTCCGTCAATCGCACCTTAACAGACAAACTGAAAAAAGGCTCTCGCTTTATTATCAATTCTTGGGCGCCCTGACCAGCAAAGTATCCACACCAAGCTGCCTCAGTTCATTACGTTTTCGGTTCATCTCTAAACGGTCATGGAAAGGGCCGACACGTAAACGATAGTAGGTTTTTCCCTTGCTGTGCAATGGCGACAAATCAACAGCCTGTCCTAATCTCGCTAACCGCCGTTGTTCTTTCAGCGCCACCGCCTCAGACCCAAAACTTCCGGCATGAATATAATAAGCATGCTCGAGTTCAACCGAAATGGGAACGGCATCAACCACCACTTCGGTTTCTTTCAACCCCTGATAAAAGCTGTAGGTTGGATTCTCTAATTTTTCGGGCCGATCGCGCCCTTCATCATCATGATTTCTAGGAACAGGTTGCAGCGCCTCTACCGTAATTGCCGAGCTTTTAGGTGGCTCAATCACCTCTGCGTTTACTTCGCCATAGATTTCAGACAGGCCTGGGGCAACACTCTTCGGCTGACCGTCCATAAAGTGGTCAACCACCCAAAAACCACCTACAAACAACAATGAAAGCAACACCCCAACTAACCAGACTCGGCTGCCTGCCTTACCATCGCTAGCCTCAACTTGCTGAGACTTGCGCTGAAACCCCTTATGACCTCGGTGTCCGTAGCGATAATCTCGTGACATCACATCTTCTCGGGAGCACTCACTCCAAGAATCGCCAAACCGTTTTTCAGCACCTGTTGTACCGCCGATATCAGGGTTAAGCGCGCATTGCGAACCTCTGACTCATCGACGATAAATTGGCAAGCATTGTAATAGCTGTGCAGACCGTGCGCCAAATCCTTCAAATAATACGCAATCTGATGGGGTTCATAGGCAACCGCTGCTCGCGCAATCGTCTCAGGATACTTTGCCAATTGCACGGCCAAACCGGTTTCAGCTTCCAGCTCTAACTTCTCCAAAGAGGCCATGCCTTTTTCCAAATCCAACGCCAATCCTTTTTCGGCGGCCTGTTCCAACACACGAGAAATGCGGGCATGCGCATACTGGATGTAGTAAACCGGATTCTCGTTCGACTGCGACTTTGCCAGATCCAAGTCAAAATCCATATGCTGTTCAGATTTACGCTGTACATAAAAGAAGCGCGCCGCATCCGATCCCACTTCTTCGCGCAACTCTCGCAAGGTGACAAATTGACCGCTGCGTGTCGACATAGCCAATTTCTCACCTCCGCGGTAAAGTACAGCGAACTGCACCAACAGCACCTGCAAAGCCTCCGGGTTGGTATCCATGGCTTGCATCGCTGCCTTAACCCGTGGAATATAACCGTGGTGATCTGACCCCCACACATCAATCAAAATGTCAAAACCGCGTTCAAGCTTGTTGAAATGGTAGGCAATATCAGAAGCAAAATAGGTTTTAAGGCCATTGTCGCGCACCACTACCCGGTCTTTCTCATCACCGTATTCAGTCGATCTGAACCATAAGGCACCGCCTTTCTCATAAATCTTGCCTGCTTGCTGCAGTTTTTCCAAAGCGGCATCCACCACACCGCTTTCCATCAAAGAACGCTCCGAGAACCAGTTTTCAAAAGTGACATTAAAACCTTCCAAATCTTCTTTAATGTCACCCAGAATGGTGTTGAGCGCCAGACTAAAGACGGTTTCATAATGATGCGCGCCCAACAAATTCTTAGCTTTGGCGATCAAATCGTCAATGTGCTTTTCTTTATCACCATCGGTTTGCCCTTCATCGGCACACACACCGGTGAACACTTCAAATGCCGGTTTTCTTAGGGTTTCACCATGTTCGCGTCGCAGTTCTTCACTGATCTCAAAAATGTAGTCGCCTTTATAGCCATTGCTTGGAAAGGTCAGCTCTTCGCCGCATAGTTGCAAATAACGCAACCACACCGACGTCGCCAAAATATCCATCTGACGGCCGGCATCATTCACGTAATACTCACGACTGACGTCAAATCCGGCCACCTCGAGAAGGTTAGCGACACTCGCTCCGTAGGCCGCACCACGCCCATGCCCCACATGCAAAGGTCCTGTGGGATTCGCGGAAACAAACTCCACCAGAACTGAACGACCTTGCCCTGCATTGCAGCGTCCAAAGTCAGCCTGCTGCGTCAGCACCTGCTCAACGACGGCAAACTTGGCGTCATCTTTCATGAAAAAGTTGATAAAGCCCGGGCCGGCAATCTCTACTTTTTCAATCGCTCCACGATCCGCTAGCGATTCGATCACACTGACAATTTTCTCCGCCAGAGTCCGAGGTGGTTGGCCCGCTAACTTGGTTAACATCATTGCCAGATTAGTGGCTAGATCTCCATGCGCTTTATCACGGGTGTTTTCAACATTGATGCGCACCGAGGCCTCTTCTGGCAACACGCCTTCATTTTTCAATTGCTGAACAACCTGGGTTAAAATCTGCACTATCTGCTGCTTCATGGAGCTCTCTCTACTTTCTGGAATGGCAAAATGGAAAACGACAAGAATGTTTGCTCGAGCTGCCTTTTTCCGGCACCTGGCAATAAAACGAGTATTTTACTAAATTACACCTGCAAATGTGAGAAGGATTCTCTTGCCGATCTCAGCGAAGGCAATGACTTCCTTGAGATTTTGCAGCACCTTTTTATTTTCAAAATTTTGCTTATACCCCTCTAGTCAAAATCAATCACTTAGCGGTGATCTTATCGTTATAATCGCGACTCAGATCAAACCATAAGTTTCAGTATCCTGCATGCAAACCCTTCTTAGAGCTCTACCTGATCGCACCTTGATCCTCTCCATTTGGGGAGTATTGCTGATACTATCACTTGCACCAACCATGCCTGCCTTACAACCACTGATACACTGGCTTCCGCTCACCCTCTCCCAAGCCATCTGGGTTTTGCTGGCACTGCTGCTGCTAATGATGTTTAAACAAACCCGCCAAAACAAGCTTTTACAGACACAACTCATTGAGCAGCAAGCAAACCATCAATCCCAGATCAAACAACTTAAAAGACAGCACGATTGCGAAGACAACACGTTCAAAACGCTGATGCAAAGTGACCAGATCGCCTATTGGGAATGGGATGTTAAACACAATAAAGCGCGCTTTTCTCCCCAATGGAAAAACCTCCTGGGATTACCTTCCGATACCAATCTCAACAATCTTCACGATTTGCAAAACCGCATCCACCCTAAAGACCAGCAAGCGGTTCAGCAGCGGCTACTGAAAATGCTCAGTGGAGAACAGCGCCACTTTGAATGTACCCACCGGGTACGCCACGAAGACGGCCACTATCTTTGGGTGCACGACAAAGGGCAAATTTTTTATAACGCAAGTGGTGAAATTGAAAAGCTGTCATCCATCCGTCTGGATGTCAGTGAACAGAAATGGATTGAAGCGGAATTGGAGTTGGATGCCACCATCATTGAGCACTCTTCGGAGGGCATCGCAATTGCAGACGAGCAATTCAAGATTATTCGTTGCAACCTGGCACTAAGCCGTGTTCTAGGCATTGAACGGGAACACATTCATCAAGAAACACTGCCCGGCCTGCTACGCAAATTGCAGCCGGAAGCGGCTGAACGTTTGATCAAGGATCTGAAACAACACGGCAGCTGGCGAGGCGAACTGAGTCTGCTGGATGAGGCGGGCAACTTAAAGCTTGCCAGCATGGTCACCGTCAGCAAACTGTTTCATGAGACAACGCAGCAAACCCATTACAGTCTGGTGCAAAGTGATATTACCGACCTTAAACGCACGCAAAAAGCGCTCGACGACTTGGCAAATATCGACAGTGTGACCGGCTTAGCGAATCGCAATAAACTCTACCAGTCCCTGGAAAACGTCATCCAAGAACGCCACCCAATCACTTTGCTGTTTCTCGACTTGGACAACTTCAAGCCGGTAAACGATACACTTGGACACGATATCGGAGATCAGCTTTTAAACGCGATTGGAAAAGTCATTCAACAAGAACTGCCTGAAAATGCACTGGCAGCACGAGTCGGAGGAGATGAGTTCGTCGCCTTTTATCCAACTCCATACCTTCCCACCAATGAAGACGCTTCAACACAAAATCTTGAGCTGATCGCCCAAAACATCACTCAAAAACTAAGCGAACCATTTAAGATCCAAAATCATACGATTCAGGTTGGATCCAGTATTGGCATTGCCCGCTTCCCCGAAGATGCAGATAATCGAAAAACGCTGCTTAAGGCCGCAGATACGGCCATGTATGAAGCCAAACGCAATGGCAAGGGACACTATCGAGAGTTTTGCCAGCTCTCACAAGCTGAGCTCAAACTCGAAACACCGCACCGCTAAATACGCAGCCAACACGACAGATAAAGCCGACAGGCCCGCTAACTTTATCAAAAACCGTTTCTACTTGGAGGCTTTGCGCTTAGTGGTCGTTTTTTTAGCAGCCGTTTTAGCGGTTTTCTTTGCCGCCGTCTTTTTAGCAGGGGCTTTCTTGGCTGCGGCACGCCCGCGTTTTTTCGGCTCCGGCGCCTCGTCCAATCGTTTCTGACACTCTTCCAGCGTTAAGGCTAACGGATCTTCATCTTTGGCAATCTTGGCGTTCTTTTTGGTTACCAAATCCGTGATATACGGCCCCCAGCGACCCTTCAAAATTTTCACATCCGTACCAGGAAAAGTTTTCACGATCTTATCCGCATCCGCCTGAATTTTGGCCTCAATCAACGCAACCGCATCTTCCAGCTCAATACTCAACGGATCGAACCCTTTGATTGGCGCATATTGTTTGGGGCCGTATTCGAGATAGGGACCGAACGGCCCCTGCTTGGCAACAATCTTCTGCCCCTTTTGCACTTCAAACACACTGCCATCTACGGCTTCAGCGCGGAAACTTTCAGGCATTTCCCCGACCTCACGCGGCAGTTTGAACAGCTCAAGCGCTTGATCAAGGGTGATCACATCCATTTTCTGCCCCGGCATCAGACTGGCAAAGCTTGGCTTCTCATCACCTTCGCCATCCCCCAACTGGACATAAGGCCCAAAGCGACCGATCTTGACGTACACCGGCTTGCCACTTTTAGGGTGTTCGCCCAGGAAGCGTGCCTGACCGGCTTCTTCACGGGAAACATCTTCCGCCGAAACCACTTTCGGATGAAACTGATGGTAAAACTCATCCAACATCGCTTGCCATTGCACTTTACCTTGGGCGATGTTATCAAATTTATCCTCAACCTTCGCAGTAAATTGATAATCGAGAATCTCTCCAAAATGCTTCACCAGAAAGTTGGTCACAATCCCGGCGATATCCGTCGGGAAAAGCTTATTCTTCTCACTCCCTGCCATTTCGGTCAACGTTTCAGCACTGACTTGACCTGACTTGAGCACAATCTGACGATACTCCCGCTCTTGGCCTTCACGATCCTCTTTGACCACATAACCGCGCTGTTGAATCGTATCAATGGTCGGCGCATAGGTCGAAGGACGTCCAATCCCCATCTCTTCGAGCGTTCGTACCAGACTGGCTTCGTTATAACGTGCCGGCGGGCGCGAAAAACTCTGGCGCGCCGAGAGTTCGGCCACACGCAACGCCTGCCCCACATGCATAGGCGGCAGCAAACCACTGTCGTCCGACGGATCCAGGTCATACACTTTCAAAAAACCGTCGAAGGTCACCACTTCCCCCCTGGCTGAAAGCTTATCACCCGGTAGACTGTCAATGCCGATTTCGACTGTCGTGCGTTTCAACTTGGCTTCCGCCATTTGCGATGCAATCGCACGACGCCAAATCAACTGGTATAGACGTTGTTCATTGCGCTCACCTTCGACCATTTTCATACTAAAATCGGTGGGACGAATGGCTTCGTGCGCCTCTTGCGCATCGGCATTTTTGGTTTGATAGCGACGAGGCTCGCTATATTCACTGCCATAATCGGCACAAATGACATTTTTGGCCTGCTCGATCGCCAACTCGGAAAGATTCACCGAGTCGGTACGCATATAGGTGATTTTTCCGGATTCATACAAACGTTGCGCAATCATCATTGTTTGCTTCACCGAAAAACCAAGCTTAGAAGCCGCCTCCTGCTGTAATGTCGAAGTGGTAAACGGCGCTTTTGGGCTGCGTTTGGCCGGCTTTTCCTCAAGAGAAAGAACGCTTAAATTCGCCTGAGCCACAGCTTGTAAAAACTCGGTTGCTTCCGCTTCGGTGTCAAACGTTGCGGTGCGTTTCACGTCCAGATTTCCACAGGCCTGCCCCTGCTCATCCAGCAGCTCCAGCCCCCCCTGTACACGGAAGACAAAGTTGGATTCAAAGGCTTCAATTTCACGTTCACGTTCCACAATCAAGCGTACCGCTACCGATTGCACTCGCCCGGCGGACAGGCCTGTGCGAATTTTTTTCCACAGAATCGGTGACAGCTCAAAGCCCACTATGCGATCAAGAATACGTCGCGCCTGTTGCGCATTCACCAAATCCATATCCACGGTACGCGGCTCGGCAATGGCTTGCTGAATCGCCGGCTTGGTAATCTCATGGAAGACGATACGCTTGGTGGTGTTCACATCCAAATTTAGGGCTTCCGCAAGGTGCCAGGCAATCGCCTCCCCCTCGCGGTCCTCATCCGTTGCCAGCCAAACCGCATCTGCTGTTTTGGTCAGTTTTTTGAGCTCACTTACGGTCTTCTTTTTATCCGCAGATATCTCATAATTCGGTACAAACCCGTTTTCCAGGTCAATCCCCATACCTTTTTTCTGAATGTCGCGAATGTGGCCATAGCTGGAGCGCACGGTAAAATCTTTACCCAGATATTTTTCAATGGTCTTGGCTTTTGCCGGGGACTCCACGATCACCAAATTTGTCATTTCGTTGTCGATCTCTGATTTAGTTTAAAGCACAAAATTTTTATCGGTGCATTATAGATGTTTTTAACAGGGTGCATAAAAAGTCTGTGTTTTGCAAACGAAAAATATCAGAATTACCCGTACAGTCTCCGGGAACCATTATTTCTGGTAGACGATTTTACTTAGACATATAATGAAAATGATCGTCGATTCTTTTCCTGTTCACCTTTACTTTAAACAAGCGGAGCCGTTACAAATCATGCCCCCCTCTTTCCCTTCCAAACGCCGCTTGTTATTGGTAGACGATGATCCGACCAACCTGGCATTGATGAACGCTTTCTTTGATCCCGAGCGCTATGAGACCCAAACAGCACAAGACGGACAGGAGGCCCTAGAACAGATCCTCGAACACAGCCCAGACTATTTCAGTGCGGTGATTCTCGACTACCACATGCCTCGTAAAGATGGCATCACACTGCTGAAAGAACTCAAATCCAGCGACCAATACCACACCATACCGGTGGTGCTACAAACCTCGGCCAACCGCACCGAAGACATTCAGCGCGGTTTGGAAGCAGGCGCATTTTACTATCTGCTGAAGCCCTTTAAAAAGGGCCAACTGACCTCCATTGTCGACGCGGCCATTCAGAGTCATCACCATCTAAGCATTAATGCACAAGCTCCATTGGTGACTCACACCTGCGAACTCATGGAACAGGCGCGCTTTCGTTTTCAAACCCTCGAGCAGGCACGCTACCTGTCCAGCATGATCGCACTGCAAACGCCTGAACCGCAAAAGATCAGCCTGGGACTGTTTGAATTAATGCTAAATGCCATTGAACACGGTAATCTTGGAATCGGTTATGAAGAAAAAAGCCGTTTAATTTCGCAAGAGCGGCTACAGTCAGAAATTGGTCGTCGCCTGTCTCTACCGGAAAATCGACACAAAAGTGTACAGCTCGAATGGCAACGAAAAAACCAGCAACTGGAAGTCAGTATCACCGACATGGGCAAAGGATTTGATTACACGCCTTATCTGGACTTCTCCATCACGCGGATGACGGATGCTCACGGACGCGGGATTATGCTCGCAAATCAACTCTGTTTCGACCGTCTTTCGTTTTCAGAAAATGGCCGTAAAGTCACCTGTGTCATCAATCTGAATTCGAAAGCGTCCACTCAAGTGCATTAACCCCCGCCACTGAAAAAACAGGGGGACGGTTACCTTACTTTAAACGACGCCAGCGCGCACCCGACAAGGCTTCAACCTCACCGGACAACTCCAGCATTAACATCTGACTTTGTATCTCTGAAACCGGCATTTTGCTGATCACGACCAGCTCATCCAAACTGATTGGATCGTATTCCACAAAACGTAAAATGCCACTTTCCACTCTGTTTTGACTACCACTCTCTTCACGCTCTGTAATCGCGCCCGAAGGCATTGATGAAAATTGGATTTTCGGAGCCAGCTCTTCCAAAACATCCTGACCGCACTCAACCAGTTTCGCCCCTTGGCGGATCAGCTGATGACACCCCTTGGCCTGTGGATTATGAATGGAACCTGGCACCGCAAACACTTCACGCCCTTGCTCCAGCGCGGTTCTGGCGGTAATTAAAGAACCGCTCTGTAAGGCCGCCTCCACCACCAAGGTCCCCAAACTCAAACCACTGATAATGCGATTACGTTTCGGAAAATGATACGCCATCGGCTTGGTTCCTAAAGGAAACTCCGATACCAGAGCACCCTCTTCGGCAATTTGGTGAGCCAGCGCTTTATTCGCGGCCGGATAGACGCGATCCAGTCCGGTCGCGACCACCGCAACCGTTTTGCCGATTCCCAGCAGACCTCCTTCATGGGCGGCGGTATCAATCCCCAACGCCAAGCCACTGGTGATGGTCAGACCTTGCTCAGAGAGATGCCGGGCAAAGTCTTTGGCGGTATTGACGCCTTGCCGTGAGGCGTGCCGGCTACCGACAATCGCCAACTGAGGGTCTTGCAACAATTCATACCGGCCGCGCACCCACAGCAGAGGCGGCGCATCCTCAATCTCGGCAAGACTCGGCGGATATTCTTCATCCCCCATGACGAGCAAGGCATGAGCGTCATTTTGCGCCCAGCTTAACGCCTCGTCGACCCAACGCTCCATCTCATGATTCAGGAGTTGATCCAGCTGTTTTTCACGCGCCAAACCGGTAGCCAGCCATTCGGATCGCCCTGCATGACGTGCAGCCTGCAAAGAACCAAAATGCGTTTGAACCGATTGCAGCTGTTTAACCGAGAAGTGGCTGAAATGAAACGGCAGCAGCGTGGGCAGATCAGCAAAACTTGACATAGTCAGATATAATAGAAGTAATAAGAGTAATTAAGTATATACGACGCTATGGAAAAACTCGATATTGTTCTCTATCCCGAAGAGGGGCTTAGAGAAGTCTGCGCTCCGGTTCCAGAAATGACCGACGAGCTTGATAAGTTAATCGACGACATGTTTTATACCATGTACGACGCGCCGGGTATCGGCCTGGCCGCTCCGCAAGTGGCGGTGCAAGAACGAGTGATTGTGGTTGACGTATCGGAAAGCAAAGACCAACCGATCGCGCTGATCAATCCGGAAATTATTAAGAGCGCCGGCCACATTACCTGGGAAGAGGGCTGCCTCTCTCTGCCCGGCGTCTATGCAAAAGTCGAGCGCCCAAGCGACATTCTGGTCCGCGGCATGGACCGTGACGGCAACATCGTCGAACTGGAAGCCAACGATCTGCTCGCCGTCTGCATTCAACACGAAATCGACCACCTGAACGGCAAACTGTTTATTGACCATCTTTCCGGTCTGAAGCGGACGCGAGCCCTGCAAAAGTTCCGCAAGTTACAGCAAGAACAAGCGCAAGAGGAGCACTGATCGAGCATGAGCGCACCTTTAAGAGTGATTTTTGCCGGTACGCCGGAGTTTTCTGTCGCCCCTCTGCAGGCGCTGATTGACTCCGGGCACGACGTCATTGCCGTTTATACCCAACCGGATCGCCCTGCCGGACGAGGGCGCAAACTCACCGCCAGTCCTGTGAAACAGCTGGCGTTACAACATGAGATTCCGGTATTCCAACCGGAATCGTTGCGCGATACCGAAGCACAGCAGCAGCTTGCCGATTTGAACGCTGACATTATGATCGTCGTCGCTTACGGCCTAATCTTGCCCGAAACGGTGCTTAACACCCCGAAATACGGCTGCCTCAACATTCACGCCTCTTTGTTACCGCGCTGGCGCGGCGCGGCGCCGATTCAGCGCGCCATAGAAGCTGGCGATGCTGAAACCGGCGTCACCATTATGCAGATGGACGTTGGACTGGATACCGGCGACATGCTCTACAAGGTCACCACAGCGATTACCGAAGACGACAGCGCGCAGACCCTGCATGACCGTTTGAGCACACTCGGTTCTGAAGCCTTAATGGCCACCCTGAATCAGCTTCAAGCAGGCCTGCTCAAACCGCAACAGCAGGATGAATCGCAAGTCACCTACGCGCATAAATTAAGCAAAGCCGAGGCTGAAATTGATTGGAACCAGCCCGCTGAACAGTTGGTGCGTCGCATCCAGGCATTCAATCCGTGGCCGGTTGCCTTTACCCAGCTTGAAGGCAAACCATTGCGCATCCTGCAGGCCCGTGTTTCCGATCGCACCGACAGTGATGCTGCCGGCACGGTTCTTAAGGTTGAAAAGCAAGGCATTCTGGTTGCTACGAGCACGATACCGATCTGGCTAACGGAAGTACAGCCAGCCGGTAAAAAGACGATGCATGCCTACGATTTCGGCCAATCACGTGCTCTCACAGGACGTCATTTCGGATGAGTTCAGTCCCAATCAAAACGGCCAATCAGGGACGCGCTACACTCAGTCGACTGATTGCCCTGCGTGTGTGTTTAGCGGTCATGGAAGAGGGACGTTCGCTGAGCCACGCGCTCCCTCCAGCTCTGGCGCAATTGGAAGACCGCCGCGAACGCAGCTTTGCCCAGAACCTGATTATGGGAACATTACGCTGGCAAGCCCGCTTGGCGGCGATTCGCGATCAGCTTCTCAACAAGCCTCTCAAAGCCAAAGACGAAGACATCAACCAACTGATTCTCCTTGGACTCTATCAGCTGCTCTATATGGAGACCGCCGAACATGCGGCAGTTTCGGAAACCGTCAGCCTGACCCAATCGCTCAAAAAACCCTGGGCCAAAGGACTGGTCAACGGCGTGCTGCGTCGCTTCATCCGTGAACAGCAGGCGATATGCGATGCCGTGGATGTCAAGCCGGCTCACCGCACATCGCATCCGCAATGGTTGGTGCGCACCCTGCGCAAGGCCTACCCGCAGCAATGGGAAGCGATCCTTGAAGCCAATAATCAGCCCGCCCCTTTGACCCTTCGCATCAACCCTCTGCAAACCAGCTTGAAAACACTACAACAAGCGTTTGCCGAACAGGAGATAGAAAGCACCCCGCATCCGCATGCATCCCAAGCACTGGTATTAGAGAAAAGCGGCGACGTCACCCAGTTTCCCGGTTATGACGAAGGTGCCTTCAGCGTTCAAGATCCGGCGGCACAGCAGGCCGCTTACCTGTTACAGCCAAAGGCCAATGAACACATTCTGGACGCCTGCGCCGCACCCGGAGGAAAAACCACCCACCTTTTGGAACTCTCCAATAACCAAGCCCGCGTCTTTGCATTGGAAAAAGAGGTGGAACGCATTGAGCGTTTGGCTGAAAACTTGCACCGTTTGGAGCTGCAGGCTGACTATCAGGTCGGCGATGCTTCGCAACCGGATGACTGGTGGAACGGCGAACTGTTTGACAAAATCCTGCTCGACGCCCCCTGCTCGGCGACCGGGATTATTCGCCGCCATCCGGACATCAAATGGCATCGTACCGAAGAGGACATTGAGCAACTGGTTATGACGCAAGCCGCGATTCTCAAAGCTCTGTGGCCGCTGTTAAAACCCGGTGGACAACTGCTTTATGCGACCTGTTCGGTCTTGCCGCAGGAAAATACCCTGCAGATGCAGCAATTTCTGCAACAGGAAAAGAGTGCTCGTGTGATTCCTATCGATGCGACCTGGGGACTGACCTTTGACACCTCACCGGGACGCCAAATTCTCCCCGGAGAAAACGGTATGGACGGTTTCTTCTACTGTCTGCTCGGCAAAACCGACCCAGCAGAGGCCCACTAAAATGGCATTGGCGTTGCAGGCGAACCCCTCCATGCCGCTTTGCCGCCAAACCGATAAGCAGCGGCTAAAACCGGCTCTGAACTGGACAGGCCTGTTCACTTTTCTGATCTTGCTCATCTGGCAGCCTGCCATGGCTTCTGATGAGATTCGCATTATGCAAGTCACCGATTACCAGGAAAACGAACAGCTGCTGTTTGACTCGCAAACCCAGTTTCACCTTCCCCAAGCCTTGATTGACGCCATTTACAATGAAATCCCCTTGACCTTCGAAACTGAAATCATTTTTACTGAACATCAACGCCTGATCGGCATTAAATACGACCGGGAGCGCGTCAACATTCGCTATCAAACCCAGTTGAGCTACTCTTCGTTCCATAATCGCTATACACTGGAAAACCAGCGCAACCAGAACCGCCAGCACTTTTCCAGTTTAAACAAAGCGTTAGCCACACTCGGCACACTGGCTGCGTTCCCGGTCCTCTCCCTGTCTGAACTGCACCCGGGACAGAAATACACGCTCAAACTGAGAATTCGTCTGAATTATTGGCGTTTGCCGGCACCGATGATTTTAAATGCGCTGTTCAACCCGGAGTGGCAACTCGACAGTGACTGGTTTGAAACCACCTTATACACCCCAAAGAGTTGGTTATGAAAGGAAGCAAGTGGCGACTGATTAAACAATATGGCTGGCTGGTACTGCTCTCCAGCGCCCTACTGATTGCGCTGATTATGATGAGTCAGATCTTGCAGAACGCCTCGGAATTTGCCGAAGCCTATTCGAGCCTGCTCTTCTTTACTTTTGCCGGTATCAGTGTACTCCTGTTCATGCTTGGGCGCACTCTATGGACGTTGCGCAAACGCTATCTACATCGCAGTTCCGGCATCAAATTAACGCTGAGGATTACCGCCATTTTCACCCTCTTGCTAGGCATCCCGGCAGCCATCATTTTCTACTTTGCGCTAAATTTCATTCATCAGGGACTCAATCAGTGGTTTGACGTCAAAACCGAAACGGCACTGGAAAATGCCGCTACTTTGGTGCGTACCATTCTCGACAACAAGACCATCGACAGCCTTAACCTTACCTTAAGCGTGGCTAAAGAAAACCGCTCTCTGCTCGCCTCATCACCTTTTATTGGAGTCAGTACCCTGCGAACCCGGCTCAATGCTCAAGAGGTGGCGCTCTACCACTCCAACCAGCAACTGATTGCCTTCAGCAGTCTGGACGAGACCGATATTTTACCGGTACCACCTGGCGACAACCTTTTCCAGCAGATTCGTCAGAAAAAAACCTATGCCGCGATCGAAAGCGTTCCCGGCGCAACCCACAATCAAGAAATTATTCGTGTCATCGTGCCGTTCTCGGATCTGCAACTCAACGGTAACTATGCGCTACAGGTTATCTTCAACATCCCGGTCGGCATCAGTGAACTGGCTGAGTCGGTCAAGGTCGCTTCCGGACAGTACAAAGAACTCTCTTACCTGAAAGGGCCATTAACCACCAGTTTTACCCTGGTGCTCTCCATGGTCCTGTTACTGACAATCGTCACCGCCTTGCTGTTTACGATTCAGGCGGTACACAATCTCACCCGCCCCCTGCGCACCTTGTCGCGGGGAACCGCAGCCGTCGCGCGAGGCGATTACAGCATCAAAATGCCGGTGGAACGAGATGACGAATTCGGCACACTGATTCAATCCTTCAACGACATGATCCAACGTATCGCCCAGGCACGTAACGACATCAAAATCGGTCACCAGCAGACCGAAGTACAAAAACTCTACCTGCAAGCGATCATTCAGAATCTAACCAGCGGTGTACTCACTTTCGATATGAACAAACGTTTGCGAACCTGCAATGACGCCGCAGCAATGATTCTCAACACCGACCTCAATCGCCACCTCGGCAAACGCCTAAACGAGCTGTACGAATATGAAGACAGCAGTCATTTGAAAGAGCTCATCGATCACGTGGCACCGATGTTCGACAAAAGCGTCAAACCCTGGAATATGCAACACAAGTTCTCCTGCAAACAGGGACAGAAAATCCTGCTTTTCCACGGTTCAACCCTGCCAAGCATTGATCAAAAGGTGGGCGGATTTGTTATCGTCATCGACGACATTACCGAACTGGTCCAGGCCCAGTTAAATGCGGCGTGGAGTGATGTTGCGCGTCGCCTGGCGCACGAGATCAAAAACCCCTTGACCCCGATTCAGCTTTCAGCCGAACGTCTTAATTACAAATTGCATCGCAAACTGCAAACCGAAGACCAGGCGCTACTGGAACGCATGACCCATACCATTATCGAGCAGGTCAACACCATGCAAACTCTGGTACAGGCCTTCTCGGATTATGCCAACACACCGGAATTGCAGTTAAGGCAAACTAACGTCAATCAGCTGATTGAGGATATTAGCTTGATGTACCGAGGGCCTGAAGCGGCGTGGCGCATCACCCAGCAACTGGATGAACGCTGCCCAATGATGATGGTCGACCCTTCGCGACTGCGCCAGCTGTTCCACAATCTGATCAAAAATGCCATTGAAGCGACCGAGCAATGCGACGCTCCCCAAATTACCTTAACCACCGACTGCGAAGCGGAAGCGAATGAACTTAAGATCGTAGTCTGCGACAATGGCCCGGGGATTGATGAAGAAGCGCGCAACTGGATTTTTGAACCCTATGCCACCGACAAACCCAAAGGCACTGGCCTGGGTCTGGCCATTGTGCGTAAAATCGTCGAAGAACATAACGGCCAAATTGCGGTGGAAACCGCGCCTGGCAACGGAACATGCTTTATAATTTATTTACCGATTCTATTAGGTGACACAACGGAATGAAAGCGGGAAAAATTCTGATCGTGGATGACGAAAAAGACATCCGCAGCCTGATGCAGGAAATATTTGAAGAAGAAGGTTACCAGATTGAAACCGCCGCCAACGGCGTTCAGGCGAAAAAAGCCTGGAAAAGCAATGTGCCTGATGTCATCTTCCTTGACGTCTGGATGCCGGATATTGACGGGATCACACTGCTTAAAGAGATGCAAAGCGACCCGCTGCTGGAACAGACCAGCATTGTGATGATGTCCGGCCACGGCACCATCGAAACCGCCATTGAAGCGACCAAACTCGGCGCCTATGATTTCCTTGAAAAGCCGCTTTCACTTGCCAAGCTGATCGTGATTGCCGAACGTGCTCTGCAACACACTCGACTGCACCAGGAAAACCGTCAGCTTAAACAGACCCTGCCGGAACAGATCTTACCCATCGGCAAAAGCAAACTCATGAGCTCTCTAAGAGAGTCGGTTGAACGCTTGGCTAAATACAGCATGCCGATTTTAATCACCGGCGAAGCCGGCAGCGGGAAAAAGCACTTTGCCAAGGCGGTGCATAAGACCTCCGATCGCAAAGAAGCAGGCCTGCTCACTTTTTACGCTAACGATTTCAATGCCCTGGTTGAAAATGCGCTGCATGCAGATACCACCTTGCTCAACCAGTTACGCCAGATTGACGGCGGTACCTTAGTCATCAGTGATGCAGATCAACTCAATGAAGCCAGTCAGTCTTTGCTCTCCAACCTGATTCTCAACCACTGTTTTCAGATTGCAACCCAGCCCGAATGCATTCAGCTGGATCTACGCGTCATCGCTTTGAGCAAGATCGGTTTGGAAACCGTGCATCTGCAAGGACAGTTTCGGGATGATCTCTATCAGCGCCTTCAGGTGATGTCCATTCAAGTTCCGGCCCTGCGTCAACACACCGAAGACATTCCCGACCTGATCGAACATTTTATTAATCAATTCGTGACTCACGAAGGCCTTGGCTACCGCCATTTCAGCGTCTCAGCACAAAACATCATGCGCCAGTACAGTTGGCCGGGAAACTTACGCGAACTGCAAAACCTGATCCAGAAACTGTTGATTCTCGGCAACGGTGATGTCACCGATGAAGAGATTCGTTCCGCCCTGACCCAATCGGAACAGAATGAAACCGCTGGACTTGGCGTCGATACCAGTGTGAATCTCAAACAGGCGAAAGACCAGTTTGAAAAGGCCTATCTGAGCCAGTTATTGCGGGAGACGGGAGGCAATGTTTCTGAAACCGCCAAACGCTCCGGTGTCGATCGAACCAATCTGTACCGAAAACTTAAAGCACTCGGAATCGACCCCAAAAACCCACTTTAGCCCGATTGGCGATAAAACAGACAGATTTTTATCCGTCAACCGGCACAAAAAGCCTAAAATAGAGTCGAAAGCAGATAAAATTTACATCGGCATTTAATCAACCAATCAAATCGATAAGCCTATGAATATTGTCATCTTGGGGGCTGGACAGGTCGGCTCCTCATTGGCCGAACTGCTGGCTAACGAAAATAACGACGTCACCGTCGTCGATCTGGATCGCGCCCACTTACAAAGATTGCAGGACCGCCTGGATATTCGTACCGTCAGCGGCCATGCCTCTCATCCGGACATTTTGGAACAAGCGGGGCTTGAAGAAGCGGACATGCTCATCGCTGCAACTCAAAACGACGAAACCAATATTCTGGCTTGCCAAATTGCCCATATCCTGCATAAAACCCCAACCAAAATTGCGCGAGTCCGCAGCCGATCCTACCTCGATCATCCCGAGCTGTTTAGCCGCGGTTACAGTACCGATACCCTGCCGATTGATGTCTTAATCAGCCCGGAAACCTTGGTGACCAATTACATCCTGCAGCTCATCGAATACCCTGGCTCTTTGCAGGTTATCGACTTTGCAGAGGGCAAAGTTCGTTTGATTGCAGTGCGCGCCTACAAAGGCAGCTTGCTGGTCGATAAAAAGATCAAGGAACTCAAGAACTACCTGCCAAAAGAGGTCAAAACGCGGATTGTCGCTATCTATCGTAAAGACGAAGTGGTGATGCCAACCGGCGACGCCATGATCAAGCCGGATGACGAGGTCTTTTTCCTGGCTGAACCCAAGCACATCCCGGCAATTGTGGAGGAGTTGCGCCGCCATAAAGAGCGCCCATCGCGCAATATCATGATTGCCGGCGGTGGAAATATCGGTTTCAGTCTCGCTCAGGAATTGGAGAAGAAGCATCAGGTCAAACTGATTGACCATAATATCCAACAGGCTCGAACCGTCGCCGAAACACTGGAAAAAACCATCATTATTCATGGTGATGTTGCCGATAAGGACCTGTTGCTTGAAGAGAACATCGACGAAATCGATCTGTTTGTGGCGGTCACCAATTCCGATGAAGCCAATATCATCTCGGGCATGCTGGCAAAAAAACTCGGCGTACGCCGCGTCATCGCACTGGTGAACAACCAGTCTTACATCGAATTGATTCAGCTCAACAGCATTGATGTCGCTATCTCAGCCGACCAGATCACCACCAGTAAACTACTGCACTACATGCGTCAGGGCGACACCGTTCAGGCCGCCACCTTACGCCGCGGTGCGGCCGAAACCATGGAGGTCATCGCCCATGGCAGTGAAAACAGCTCTAAGGTAATCGGCCAACGCATCGGTGATATCGACTGGCCAAAAGACATTACTGTCGGCTGCATTATTCGCGAAGACCAAGTCCTCATCTCCCATCGTGATGTAGAGATCGAGGCCGAAGACCATGTCATTCTGTTTTTGACCGACCCGCAAAGTGCGCCGGCCATTGCAGAGCTGTTTACCCCTAAAGATTCAAAAAGCTGGCTCAACCCAACCGTCAGCAGTTCTTTTTAAGGTCATTTACCCCTCATGCATTCCAAGATCATCACCAAAGTATTCGGACTGCTGCTGATGGTATACAGTATCAGCCTGGTACCCCCGGTCATCATCTCGATTATCTACCGTGACGGCGCCTTTCTGGCCTTTTCCAGCGTCATGATGGGCGTATTTCTGCTTGGACTGTTTTTATGGTATCCGATTCGCAACCATAAACAGGACCTCAAAATCCGCGATGGTTTTTTAGTCGTGGTGATGTTCTGGACGGTACTGGGATTGGTCGGGGCCCTGCCGTTCTATATTGAAAAGGAAGTGCCGCTGACTCTGACCGATGCCATTTTTGAGTCCTTTTCCGGGCTGACCACCACTGGGGCGACCGTGTTAATGGGGTTAGACGAACTGCCTCACGCCATTCTCTGGTATCGTCAGCAGCTGCAATGGATGGGCGGCATGGGGATCATCGTTTTGGCCGTCGCCATCCTCCCCATGCTCGGCATCGGGGGCATGCAGCTATACCGTGCTGAGACCCCGGGTCCGATGAAAGACACCAAAATCGCCCCGCGCATTTCCGAAACGGCCAAATCCCTCTGGTATCTCTACCTTGGATTAACCCTGGCATGCGCCATCGGCTACTGGATGGCCGGCATGAGTTGGTTTGACGCCTTTGCCCACAGCTTTTCCACCGTTGCCATCGGCGGCTTTTCCACCCACGATGCCAGCATCGGCTATTTCAACAGCACCTCGGTGGAAATGGTCGCTATTCTCTTCATGTTTCTCTCCGGGATTAACTTTGCGCTGCACTTCAGCGCCTTCCGCCACCTGAGCGTATCGCCATACCGCTGGGACCCGGAATTCCGCGCCTATACAGGCCTGCTCGTTTTGGCCACGCTGGTGGTGACACTGTATCTCTATGTGCACGATGTTTACCCGACCCTGGAAGAATCCTTCCGTTATGGCGCCTTCCAGACGGTCTCACTGGCCACGACCACCGGCTTTGCCAATGCCGACTTTTCGGTATGGCCGGTATTCATCCCCGTGCTGTTGATTATGCTCAGCTTCATTGGCGGCAGCGCCGGTTCCACGGCAGGGGGGATGAAAATGATCCGGTTTGTCTTGCTGTTTAAACAGGGAACACGTGAAATCAAAGGCCTGCTTCACCCCAATGCGATTATGCCGGTCAAACTTCATGGCAAGCCGATTCCGGAAAAAGTCATGACTGCGGTCTGGGGCTTCTTCTCGGTCTACGCCTTCACCTTCGCCATTCTGATGCTCACCATCATGGCGCTTGGTGTCGACCAGGTCACCGCCTTCTCAGCCATTGCCGCGATGATGAATAATCTGGGGCCGGGATTGGGCGAAGTTGCCGCCAACTATCAGAGCATGAGCGATCCGGTAAAATGGGTGCTAACCTTTGCCATGCTGCTGGGACGTCTCGAAATTTTCACCTTACTGGTGCTGTTCACCGCGGCCTTCTGGCGCAAATAACCCCGTTAAGAAAAAATCCGAGAAAATCGCACTATGTCTGAACTGCCCGCTGTTTCCGCTACCGCTCAAAAATGGGATCAAAAATACGCTGACGCGACCGTACAGACACCGGCCAAGCCCTGCTTTGTGCTTAAACAGCATAGCGGTCTGCTGCCGTTTAAGGGCCGGGCTTTGGAGCTGGCATGTGGCTTGGGCGGGAATGCGCGTTTTCTGGCACAGTGCGGCCTGAAAACTCAAGCATGGGATATCTCCGACAGTGCCCTGACGGTATTGAATAACTGGGCCAGTCTAAACCAACTGCCGATTGAGCCCCTTATCACCGATCTGGAACAGATGCTTCTGCCCTATCAGCAATTTGATGTCATCGTGATCAGTCGCTACCTGGATCGCAAACTTTTTCCGCAAATCCGTGATGCCCTCAAGCCCGGCGGTTTGCTCTATTACCAGACCTTTCTGTCACCGGTTCAAGAGAATGCGCCAACTAATCCCGATTTCTACATTCACAGCGGCGAATTCAATCAGGCCTGGCCAGAACTGCACACTCGGGTTTATGGTGAAGGCTGGCTGCCAAATGAGAACGACGCTTCCGAACAACCGCTACGCCACCGATACGCTTGGTATGTGGGACAAAAAGCGTAAACTCGCTCATGTCTGACCGGCTTTCCGCTTCCGCAATCGGTTTTCTGCTGGCTATTGTCGGCACCGCCCTGTTTTCTCTAAAATCGATTTTTATCAAACTCGCTTATGCGCAAGGCCTGAATACCGACGATGTATTGATGCTGCGTATGGCCATCGCGCTTCCGGTCTATGTTGCGATCATGCTCTGGCTGCGGCGACAGCAAGAGGCTCCCATCGTGCAAGGGAAATGGCTGCAAATCGCTTTTTTGGGCTTTATCGGCTACTACCTCTCTTCGTGGCTCGATCTTAAAGGGCTGGAAATGATCTCGGCGCAGCTCGAAAGGTTAACCCTGTTTACCTACCCGATTTGGGTCGCTCTGCTGGGCGCCCTGTTTTTCAAAACTCCGCTGACCCGCAAGATCTTGCTCTCTCTCGTCATTACTTACTCAGGGTTATGGGTCGCCTTTTACCAGGAGTTGAGTTTTAGTGGAGAACAAACCCTGCTGGGTACACTGCTGGTGTTTCTGGCCGCACTGAGCTTTTCGTTTTATGTGCTGTTCGGCAAGAAGCTGATTCATCGGGTCGGCAGCCTCTGGTTTACCAGTTTGGCCATGACCATTTCCAGCCTTTTTGTGCTCACCCACTATGCTTTGCTGGCTGATTTCAGCGCACTTCAGGTTTCTCAACAGGCCTGGTTGTGGTTGGCGTTATTGGCGGTGTTCAGTACCGTCATTCCCAGCTTTATGATCAGTGAGGCCATCGCCCGCATCGGTCCGGCACAAACGGGTATCATCGGTTCGCTGGGGCCAATGGTGACCATCGTCCTAGCCGTGTGGATTTTACAAGAACCGTTTGGCATCTGGCATGCCATCGGATTGGGATTGGTGATTGGCGGTGTCACCTTTTTAACCTATTCCCCATCAAAGCCGTCGACACGCACTCCCCAAAACTGAACAGGCCTGTTCAGTTTTTTGAGCTTTTATAAATATCCTCAACGCCCGGCGGCGGCTTACGATAGCGTTTGTAAGACCATAGATATTGTTCCGGTGCCACGGCAATACAGGCCTCCACTCCGCGGTTAAGGGCGGCAGCGGCGACATTTTCATCGTCACTGGCGACTTCCGCTTCCGCCGGCAGATAGTGCAATCGAAACCCCTGCCCCTTGGGCAGACGCTCCATCACCACGAACAGAAACACGCAGTCCGACTTCTGAATCAGTTTGGAGACCAGCGTCATGGTGCGTGCCGGACGCCCGAAAAAAGCCGCGTAGACCCCGCCACGCTCTCCCGGATCTTGATCGGGCAGAATCGCCGAAAGGTGGCTCGCCTTGAGTGACTTGATCAGGTCACGCACGCCGCGAACATCCGTCGGTGCCAGCTTGGCACCATAACGGCTGCGCGCCTTGACCATAAAGGACTCTACTGACGCAATATTCGGCGGGCGATAGAGAAAAGTTGAAGGGTGCAGAGCGGACATATACATGCCATTGACTTCCCAAGCACCGATATGCGGGGCGAGCAGCAACACGCCACGGCCTTGTGCGACGGCCGCATCCATCAGCTCCTGGCCTCGCACCTCCTTGACCAAAGGCAAGAGTTTTGACTGCGGCCAGCGCCAAGCCGGCCCTAATTCGGTCGTCACTTGGCCCAGATGCAGCAAACTCCGTTTCAGGAGTTGCTTGCGCTGTGCGTCACTGAGGTTTGGAAAGGCGACTTGGAGATTTTTTTCACTGACTCGGCGATTGCTGTTAGGAATCCACCACAATAGATAACCGATAGCGATCCCGATCCCCTGATTCAAACGCAACGGCAACCAGCTGAAAAGAACAATCAACCCTTTTAGAGTCGCGCCCAACCAGGCCTGTTCATTTTGGATCGGCTGCTTTTTGGCCATGATCAGTTCTCTGCTTCCGCGGATTCCGCTTCAGTTGCCTGCAACAAGGCCGCTTGGCCGTCGTGATTGTCATCGGCAATCAGCGGCTGCATTGCAGTCCACAAATTGGCATACAAGTGTTTGTTTTTCTTTTCCTGCCCCAACAGCAGTGCCTTGGTGTCGGCACGCGCTTGCGGCTTGGCATAACAAGCGGGACAGTTATCGGGAATCACCGGAAGTCCGGCCGATTCAGCAAAATCGCGCGTCTGGTTTTCACGCACACGCACCAGCGGGCGAATAATGCGAATGTCACCGTCGTCATTCAGATAGTGCGCTTTCATCGTGCGCAACTGCCCGGCATTGAAGGCGGACATAATGAAACTCTCCGCCAGGTCGTCCAAATGCTGTGCCAGGGCCAAAACGTTATAGCCTTCTCGACGGCATACCGTATACAAAATACCGCGCTTCTGGCGAGCACAGAAACTGCAGAACGAGTCGCCTTTCATGCGCTCTTCCGCCAGGCCGACCATATCTTCGGTTTCGTAAAAATAGGGCACCTCCATTTTGGCACACCACTCTTTTAACGGTGAGGGATCAAACCCTGGAATTTCGGGATCAATGGTACACGCGGCCAACTCAAACTTGATCGGCGCATGGCGTTGCAAATGCTTAAGCACCACCAGCAGGGTTAAGGAGTCTTTACCCCCGGACAGGCCGAGCAACACCCGGTCGCCGTCGCGCAACATTTTAAATTGTGCCATCGCTCGTCCGACCGGTTTCATAATCGCCTTAGGCGGTTTAATCCAGTCTTTGGTGCGTTCTTTTTTGGTGAGCTTTGTCGCCTGCTCGGGCTGTTGGTTTTCTTTCATTACTTGGTTTAGCAACTGAAATCTGAATGGAAATGACGGTATTTTACACCGCTTAACAAGACAATCCTAACCGGCTTACAGAAAGCCCCGTTATGGCGAGGAGTGACCTGGAAAAAATTACCTGGGAAAACGCGATTATTGATTAAGCGCCAACTGCTCGGCAATCTCTTCTTTCCAGCTTTGTGATAACGCTTCGGTCTGAACCGCAGCTTGCAATAGAGGACGGCTTTTGGGGTGCTGTGGATGCACACGGGCTAGGCAAAGATTGCGAACCGTCACCGTTTCAAAGGTCGGTCTCTGATCTTGGGGGGCTGCAAAAAGCGACACCCCATCCCCTTTCTTAACCAGGCCTTCTTTCAACACGCGACAATAAAAGCCGACATGGCCGCTCTCACAGTAACTTTTGACAAACTCTCCCGCCGTTTTCCAATGCGGCAACGCTGCGACCTGTTCCGCCAGCCGCCAACACGGCATATGCGGCTGACTCACTTCCAACAGAGCGCTGCCCACCCGCAACCGGCTTCCTATGGTAACCTGCTCGGCATCAATCCCCGAAATCGTCAGGTTTTCTCCCAAAAAACCATAAGGGGCATCAATGTGGAAACGGCGGTAGTTTTCTACCGGCATAATAAACACCGCGCGATCCGCACCGCCATGCTCGGCATCGGCCTGCTCATCGCCCTCGAATCCCAAAAGGCCAAGTTGCACCCAGCCATGAACCGGCGCCTTATCGATTGCGGAAAACACCTCCTGGCCTTGCCAGACTTTGCGGGCTCTTTGCCCTATATTCACCGATTCGACTCGCATTGCCCCTCTCCTTTAATGCGTGATTCGCAACGGCAGCCTGCTCTCTTATCGCCTACAAAACAGCACGAAAAGGCACCTTACAACAACCCCGGAACGTTTTTATACAGAATAAACGCCCCCATCAGTACCAGGAAAACAGCAAAGCCTTTTTTAAGTTGTTCTTGATTTACTTTACTACTGATCTGGTGCCCCAGCCAGCCGCCAACCACACCAATCGCGGAAAAAATCCAGATCACCGTCCAATCGATGTTCAAGTTTAACGCATGCAATACCGGCAGGTAGCTGACAAAACCGGCAAACGATTTCACCGCAATAATGACCAAGCTGGTGCCGACTGCAAGGCGCATTGACAAGCCTCCCAAGAGCACCAACGCCGGAATAATCAGAAAGCCGCCGCCGACACCGACCAACCCGGTAACCGCGCCCACAATGAAACCGTCTAAGGCAATTTTGTACATGGCGCGTTCGGCGTGCTCCTGATTTGCGTCGTCCAGTTTAACCGGGCGAAACATCAGAAAAGCCGCAATCAGCATCAAGGCGGCAAAAATCAGCATCTGAATAGCGTCGCTGACAAAATGAGCCGCCCACGCCCCAGCCGAAGCCCCGATCATTCCCGGCACCCCAAACAGTACCACCGTGCGCCATTTCACCAACTTTTGACGCGCATACGGAATGGCAGAAAAAACGCTGATGATACCGACAATCATCAAAGACCCGGCAATCGCCACCTTGGTTTCCTGACCAACCAAATACGTCAGAACCGGCACCGTTAAAATCGATCCGCCAGACCCTAGCAATCCCAGCGTAATTCCAATAACCAGTGCCCCAATCCAAGCTAACAACATCCGTTTTTCCTTTTTATTTCGTAACGATTCAAACGAACACCCCCCATATCAAGATATTTTTAACACAGTTTTAAGCGCGACGTTTCAACAATACACCACTTTCGATGTGGTGGGTGTACGGAAACTGATCAAACAGAGCGGTTTCCACCACATCATGGGTTTGGGCAATGTGCTGCAAATCACGCGCCAACGTCTCCGGGTTGCAGGAGATATATAAAATCCAATCGTATTCACACACCATTTGGCGGGTCAGATCATCCAAACCGGCTCGCGGCGGATCGACAAATATGGTTTGAAAATCATAAGAGGCCAAATCGATCTCTTTGAGACGGTTAAACGATTTGCCTTGCAAGGCTTCAGACACCTCTTCCGCCGCCATCTTGAGAATGGTCAAATTGCGCACGCCATTGGCTTCGATATTAAACTGCGCCGACTGCACTGAGGTTCTGGAAATCTCGGTGGCGAGCACTTTTCGAAAGCGTTCGGCCAAGGCAATCGAAAAATGGCCGTTACCGCAGTACAGCTCAATCAAATCCCGATCTGCATCAAAATAGCGTTCCGCCATCTGTCGACTCCAGCCTAACATAGGCTGCGCCATAAACGGATTAGGCTGCGTGAAACTGTTCTCTACCTGCTGATAAGTGAAGCTTTTGCCATCCACCTGCAGCTGTTCCACCACATAGTCCTGATCGAGCACCACTTTCTGCTTGCGGGCACGCCCAATAATATGATTAATCGGCAGCCTCTCTTTTAAACGCTCCGCGGCTTCCAACCAGGCCTGATCGGTTTCAATCGGACGCCGGTAAATCAATGTCACCAGCATCTCACCGCTCAAGGTGGCCAAGAAATCCACTTGAAACAACTTCAAACGTAACACCGGCGTCGCCACAATTTCCCGCATCAGTTGAGGCATCAGTTCATCAATCGCTTTCAATGCCATCGGGCAGGCATCCAGCTTGACCTTCTCCCGCGTTTCCGGGTTAAACATAATGTAATCGGTTGAGTCGTCATCATGCCACACGCGGAATTCGGCACGTGCCCGGTAGTTCTGTTTGGGGGAAGCAAAGACGGACAGCGGGGCATCGGTATTCAACAGCGCGGTTAAACGCTGAATTTTGTCATCAAGTTGAGATTGATAGTCTTGGGGAAAAACTTGGCAGAGCATGCAAAAATTCCAGTTTTGACGGCATTCGGTTGGCCTGTTTTTTTCACGCCAGCGAACACTTTTAAATCCGTCCATTATAGCAAAACTCAATCTATAAAGAATGGACGCCACAACCGTGTATGAGTTCACCGTTATCAAACACTTACTCACAATCGATATTCGATTCTTCCAACCATCAAAAGACAGCCAAAACGCCTTTTAAAAAATAAGATTAAATACGTAACATTTAATCGCCTGCCCAGCCATTATTTGCTACACTGAAAACTTGCACTCTCACCCCAATAAATTAAACTGATCCCTATATTAAAAACCTAACCTGTTGCTGACATTCATGAGCCAAGACGCCTTTCTGATTATTGACGATCAAAAATCCATTACCCTACTGCTCAAAGACCAGTTACAAAAACTCACGAGCCTGCCTATTCTGACCTGCCATTCATTGGCGGAAGCCAGAAAACTCTTGGGTTCGGATTATCATTTTGTGGTCTGTTTGAGCGATCTGCACCTTCCCGACGGCGAGCCGGGAGAAGCGATTGAACTGCTCCACAGCCGGCACATTACCACGGTCGTCTTAACTGCGACCTATAATGACAAAACCCGCCAGGAGATGTTCAAACAAAAGGTCGCCGATTACGTCGTCAAAGACAGCCCGTCTGCGATTCACTATGCCGTGCAAACCGCGTTCCGTCTATACCAAAACGCACGTCGTCACATCTGGCTGGTCACCTCCTGGAAATCCCACTATAGCTCAAAACTTTCAGGCCTGCTGCGCGTCCACCGTTATCAGGTCACCGTATTCGAGAACAATAATGAATTCTTATCCGCTTTGCGCGAAAAACACCCCGATCTGGTACTGCTGGAAGGCAGCGAAGCCACGTGCGACCAAAGTTCCACCCCCTATGAGGTAGTCAGCCGTGTGCGGCAGTCGTACACACAAAATCAACTGCCCATTCTGGCCTGCGAAACCAGTGCCAATATCGCCACTGCGATTAAGCTGATGAAGTACGGTGTCAACGACTTTTTCAATCTCGAGTTCACCGCCGAAGAACTGTATGTTCGCGTCAAACAGAACATTGAACAGACGGCCGCCTATAAAGAGATCGAACATATTTCTCGCACCGACGCCTTAACCGGCCTGTTTAACCGCGGCTACTTCTTTAGCCATGGCCAATGGCTGTTTGACCAGCTTAAAAACCATCAAAAGTACTTCTTTGTACTCATGGCGGACATCGATCACTTCAAATCGGTCAATGACACCTACGGTCATCAAAAGGGCGATGAGGCGATTCAATTTGTCAGCCAACACCTTCAAGACACCTTCAATCACTTTCTAGCGGCCCGCTTTGGCGGCGAGGAGTTCTGCATTCTTGGAGAAGTCAACGATGCGAGTGAGATCGAATCACTAAGTGAAACCCTGAGACACCGCATTGAGCAACACTCCCCGGATGCACTCGGTCTGCCCTTGACCTTGAGTCAAGGGCTCACCTACTCGGGCGTATCCTTGGATGAAGCCATTGCCAAGGCGGACAAAGCACTCTACCGCGCCAAGGAGTCCGGGCGCAACCGCGTCGAAGTCGAATTTTGAACCCATTCGAGCCAAACTAAGCCGCTGAAAAACCCTCTATCCCGCCTCTCTCGAATCCAATCCATAAACCCTTGGCGGGTTATTAGTGATTGTGTTGCAAATCGGGTAAAATAGCGCGATTCAACCGATGCATATAGATGGTATTTTCAATGACTCAACGAAGCGAACGTCTCCAACAACTTAAATCCCTGCTGAAACAGCGCGTACTTGTGCTGGATGGTGCGATGGGCACCATGATTCAAGGCATGAATCTAAGCGAAGAAGACTTTCGCGGTGAACGCTTTGCCGACTACCATATGGATATCAAAGGCAACAACGATATCCTGGTCATCACCAAGCCGGAAGCCATCCGCGACATTCACTTACAGTTCCTGCGCAAAGGCGTCGATATTCTCGAGACCAACTCCTTCAATGCCACCACCATCGCCCAGGCCGATTACGACATGCAGGAGTATGTCAGCGAAATCAACCTGGCCGCCGCCAAAGTCGCGCGCGAAGCCTGTGACATCGCCGAAGCCGAAGACGGCAAGCCGCGTTTTGTGGCCGGAGTCTTGGGGCCAACCAACCGTACCGCTTCGATCTCGCCGGACGTCAACGATCCCGGCTACCGCAACACCTCGTTCGACGAACTGGTCACGGCCTACAAACAGGCCACGCATGCCTTGCTCGAAGGTGGCGTAGACACCATTCTGATTGAAACCATCTTCGACACCCTCAACGCCAAAGCGGCCATTTTCGCGGTCAAAGAGGTGGAAAAAGAAGTCGGTTACGAAGTTCCCATCCAATTAAGTGGAACCATCACCGACGCGTCCGGACGTACCCTTTCCGGTCAGACCACCGAGGCGTTCTACAATGCCGTCGCCCATGCGGAACCTTTGTCGGTCGGTTTGAACTGCGCTTTGGGGCCCGAGGAACTGCGCCCTTACGTCGAGGAATTGAGCCGCGTCTGCGAAACCTATGTCTCCGTTCACCCCAACGCCGGTCTGCCGAACGAGTTCGGCGAATACGACGAAACCCCGGAACAGATGGCGGCCGAGATCGCGGTGTGGGCGGAAAAAGGCTGGATCAACATCATCGGCGGTTGCTGCGGCACCACACCGGATCACGTTAAAGCCATGGCAGACGCGGCACTGGCTCACCCGGCGCGCGCCTTGCCGGAAATTCAACCGGCCTGCCGCCTGTCCGGTCTGGAGCCGCTCAACATCGACGAGAGCTCGCTGTTCGTCAACGTCGGCGAGCGTAACAACGTCACCGGTTCCGCCAAATTCAAGCGCCTGATCATCGAAGAGAACTACGAAGAAGCGATCGAAATTGCGGTCAAGCAGGTGGAAGACGGTGCCCAGATCATCGACATCAATATGGACGAAGGAATGCTCGACGCCAAGGCATGCATGATTAAGTTCCTCAACCTGCTGGCGTCGGAACCGGAAGCCTCGCGGGTACCGATTATGATCGACTCCTCCAAATGGGAGGTCATCGAGGCGGGTCTGAAATGCATTCAGGGTAAAGGCGTGGTCAACTCTATCTCGCTGAAAGAGGGGGAAGAGAAGTTCATCGAACAGGCCAAACTGGTGAAACAGTACGGCGCCGCCGCCATTGTCATGGCCTTTGACGAAACCGGACAGGCGGATACCCTGGAACGCAAAATCGAAATCTGTGAACGCTCCTACAAGGTGCTGACCGAAAAGGTTGGCTTCCTGCCGCAGGACATTATTTTCGACCCCAACATCTTCGCGGTGGCGACCGGGATCGAAGAACACAACAACTACGGCCTGGACTTCATCAATGCCGTCACCTGGATCAAACAGAACCTGCCTTATGCCAAGGTGTCCGGCGGGGTGTCCAACGTCTCCTTCTCGTTCCGCGGCAACAACCCGGTGCGTGAAGCGATCCACTCGGTCTTCCTCTACTACGCGATCAAGGAAGGCATGGACATGGGGATCGTCAACGCCGGACAGATGGCGATCTACGATAACCTGCCGGAAAAACTGCGCCTGGCCGTTGAAGACGTTATCTTGAATAAAGACCCTGAAGCCGGAGAGCGCCTGCTGGAAGTGGCTGAAGAGTTCCGTGGCGACGGTACGGCTGCCGGTAAGGTGCAAGACACCGCTTGGCGCGAAGAGTCAGTGGAAAAACGCCTTGAACACGCACTGGTCAAAGGGATCACCGACTACATTGAAGCCGATACCGAAGAGGCCTACCAAAAACTCGGCTCGGCCCTGCTGGTGATTGAAGGGCCATTGATGGACGGCATGAACGTGGTCGGCGACCTGTTCGGTTCCGGAAAAATGTTCCTGCCGCAGGTGGTCAAATCCGCCCGCGTGATGAAGCGCGCCGTGGCCTATCTTGACCCATACCTGATGGCGCAAAAAGCCGAAGGTCAGGCGCAAGGCAAAATTGTCATGGCCACCGTTAAGGGCGACGTGCACGACATCGGTAAGAACATCGTCGGCGTAGTGCTGCAATGTAACAATTTCGAGGTCATCGACCTCGGCGTCATGGTACCGGCGGAGAAGATTCTCGACACCGCCATCGAACAGGGTGCCAACGTCATCGGCCTGTCCGGGTTGATCACCCCCTCTCTGGAAGAGATGGTCAATGTCGCCAAACTGATGAAAGAGCGCAATATGGACCTGCCGTTGCTGATCGGTGGCGCGACCACCTCCAAAGCGCACACCGCAGTGAAGATCGAACCGCAATACGACCATCCGGTCGTGTATGTTAAAGACGCCTCGCGTGCCGTGGGGGTGGCGCAGAGCTTGATCTCCAACGACCTGAAAGCCGACTTTGCCGCCAAGATCCGCGCCGAATACGAACAGGTGCGTGAGGAGCGTAAAGCGCGAGCCAAACAGGTGAAGCGTATTCCAATCAACAAGGCGCGCGAAAACCCAGCCCTGACTGAGCAGGCCTGGTCTGAATTCACACCGGTCAAACCGAGCTTCTTGGGCAACAAGGTGCTGGAAGACTTCCCACTGGAAAAACTGGTCGAGCGTTTCGACTGGTCGCCGTTCTTCCAGTCCTGGGAGCTGCACGGCCTCTACCCGCGCATTCTCGATGACAAGGTCGTCGGTGAAGAGGCGCGCAAGGTGTTTGCCGACGCCCAGATCATGCTCAAGCAGATCATCGACGAGAAGTGGCTCACCGCCAAAGCGGTTTACGGCTTCTATCCGGCCAACCGCGTCGGCGACGACATTGAGGTCTATACCGACGAATCGCGCACCCAAGTACTGCACACTTTCCACCACCTGCGCCAGCAGGCGGAGAAAAAACGCGGCGGAGCCAACAACTGTCTGTCGGATTTCATCGCCCCCAAAGAGAGCGGCGTAGCCGACTACATCGGTTTCTTCGCGGTGACCGCGGGGATCGGCATCGACGAACACATCGAACGCTTTGAAGCGGCGCATGACGACTACCGTTCGATTATGCTCAAAGCCCTGGCCGACCGTTTTGCCGAAGCCTTTGCCGAAACCCTGCATGAAATGGTACGTAAACAAGAGTGGGGCTACGCGCCGGACGAGAATCTGGACAACGAAGATCTGATCCGTGAACGCTACCAGGGTATCCGTCCGGCGGCGGGTTATCCGGCTTGCCCGGATCACACCGAAAAAGGCACGATTTGGGAACTGTTGAAACCGGATACCACCATCGGCCTGGACATCACCGAAAGCTTTGCGATGACACCGACCGCCGCAGTTTCCGGAACCTACTTCGCGCATCCGGAAAGCCGCTACTTCGGTGTCGGTTCACTCGGCCGCGATCAGGTTGAAGACTACGCCCAGCGCAAAGATTGGACGATCGAAGAAGCCGAAAAATGGCTCGCACCGAACCTGGGTTACGATCCGGAAGATTTTGCACAGTAACTGTCTATACAAAAGGGCGATTTATTCGCCCTTTTCACTTTCTAAGCACATCCAACCATTAGACATGCGGTCCGCAACTGGTTACACTCATACCCATGAAAAATTTATTACTCAAACTCGCCGCCCCGATTCTGAATCCTCTGGAAAATGCCGAAGGGGATTTTGAATACAGTCCCTCGCACCGCAAGGTGCTGAAAGTCATGGGCTTTATGTTTGTCTCACTCGGGTTTGTCGGTGCCTATTTTTCACTGCTCGCCAATCAGATTGCGGGGCTGTTCCCGGTGCTTATTTTCGTAGCCATAGGCCTGCTCAGTTTGCTGGTGGCCTATTTAGGCAGCGACAAGGCGGTGGCCAAACTGTGGCGCAACCGCAATGAAACCTACACTAAATAACCAAAAGTCACCAAGCCTGGTTAATTTAGTTTAGAAAAACCATTTTCATTTTCTCCCACAACCAGTCATGCGCCAACATTCAACCTCCCAAAAGTTACTGGACAGCGTTAGCGCGCTTCTGCCATTCATTAAACAGGCCGCCGCAGAGTCCGAGCAACTTGGGCATTTGCGTAATGATGTTTTGGAAGCGCTGTTCGAACAGCGCTTGTTCCGATTGTTTATTCCACAAACCTACAATGGCGAACCGACCGATCTGTTGACGGCCCTGCGTGTGTTTGAATTGGTAGCGTCGGCGGACGGCGCGACCGGATGGCTGGTGATGATCGGCGCCGGCGGCGGACTGTTTTCCGGATTTATCGAAGACGTCGCCGCGCGGGAAATCTTTGCGCCGGAACGTGCGGTGATTGCCGGTTCGGGCACACCGTCCGGCATGGCAACCACAACCGTAAACGGCTTCAACGTCTCCGGCCGATGGGCCTATGCCAGCGGCGCGCATCACGCCACCTGGTTTACCGCCAACTGCCAAATTGACGGCAACGGCAATGAAATCACCGCCGTGGCCGTGCCTGCTGATCAAGTGACGATTCATAACACCTGGTCGGTATTCGGTATGCAAGCCACCGGCAGCCACGATTTCAGCATCGACGCGGTTGCGGTGACAAAAGCCTATACCTTCTCCCTCGCTAACGAACCGCTATTGGACGATCCGATTTTTCGCTGCCCGCTGGAAACCCTGGCCAGCCTCTCTTTTGCCAGCGTGGCCATCGGCATTGCGCAACATGCACTGACCGCTTTCAGTGAATTTGCCCAGCACAAATATCTGCCGGCTTGCTCACAACCGCTTGCCGAAGATGCCGACGTTCAGCAACGTTGCGATAGGGCCCATCGCTTGATTTTCTCCGCTCGTGACCGGCTCTACCAGTTAGCCGAAGAGGTTTGGAAACAAGCCGAAAACGGTCATAATCCTGAAGAAGCCTTGCGTCACCAGGTGCAGCAAGCGGGTGTGGACATGGTGCAGGATTGCCTTACAGCGATCGACCTTTTGAAAGCCCGCGCCGGCATGATGGCGGTCTTCAATGATTCTGCATTTGGTCGCGCCTGGCGCGATCTGCATACGCTCAGCCAACATGCCTTTGTGACGCCTAAATAACAGTTTGAATAAACACACTTTTTCGCTAGACATACAGATTTCTTATATTTCATAAAAATCTTTTATCCGAGAGCAAAAATCCCTACTTTGACCCCGGATATCGAAATAGACAAAATATTGTTACTCTATAAAAATTATTTATAAGGAAACACTTATGGATGTGATCGTCTGGGCCGGCTGGCTTGGAGGTTTGGCCATTGGCTTTTTTGTCATCCTGCACTTCTGGCTAATGGGAAAACCAGCCGGTTGTTCAACGGGTTACGGCAATGTTTGTGGCCTGATCTGTAAAAAAATGCAGTATTACCGTGAAGGCGAATACAGCAACCCAAACAATACCAAGCTGTGGTTTTTAATCGGGATTCCTCTGGGAGGCCTGCTGAGTGCATTGACCTCACCGGAACCGTGGCACATTACCTTTGACATGGGCATGTATGAAGACATTCTGCCGCAGTCGGATGCGGCTAAAGCGATCTGGCTGATGTTCGGCGGCATGCTGCTCGGATTTGGCGCACGACTGGCTGGAGCCTGTACCACAGGGCATGCCCTGGTGGGTGGTGCGATGATGAATCCGCCCAGCCTGCTGGCTGGTGCGGTGTTTTTCATCAGCGCTTTTGTCACTACGCAACTGCTGTTTTTTAACTTTTAACGGCGCGGCTGACTAAAACGGTTAACGGATTCGATTATGTATAAATTTCCATTACTGAAAAGCATCAAGCTGTTTCTGATCTCGTTCAGCTTTGTGTATCGTTCCAACTTTCTCGCCCTGCTGATGGGCTTGATGTTTGGTTTTTTGATGAGTCGTGCAGGGGCCACCACCTTTGATTATCACGCCAAAATGTTTTTGATGATCGACTTCCAGCTGATGGAGGTGATTGTCACCGCGGTCATCATAGCGATGATCGGTGTATTTCTGCTCAAAAAATTCCATGTGCGCGCGGTCACTACCGGGGCCGAGGTGGACTTTGTCAAAAAACCCTACCAAAAAGGCCTGATTGCCGGCGCCATGCTGTTTGGTATCGGCTGGGCGATGACCGCCTCCTGTCCGGGCACGGTTCCCGCTATGCTTGGTGAAGGCAAGCTCAGTGCGCTGTTTGTGTTAGGCGGCTTGCTGCTGGGCACCATGGCTTATGGCGTGTTGCAAAGCTTTATCGCTAATAACGGCCGAATTCGCGACACATTGAAAGAAGACAGCTGCGACCGGCCTTAGTGTATTTTCGACAGGCCTGCCCACCAGGCCTGTTGCGTTTCAAAAAGCCGGTTTAACCACCTGAAATAATTACATAAATTCGAGGGGTTAAGCGGTTTTTGTCTATATTCCTCGTCAAATTTCTTTATAATACTCCCTTTTTTAAACCCTTAGGCCCGTGTTCCCACACTAAGCGACTGTTTTATCAGAGAAAAGAGACATCCGCGCCTAAGCACGAGAGAGAGTAACTCCTGAATGAGTACACAACATATTCGTAATATCGCCATTATCGCTCACGTTGACCACGGTAAAACCACCCTAGTTGACCAATTGCTGCGTCAATCCGGCACATTGGACGAGCGCAAAGATACCGGCGAGCGCGTGATGGACTCCAACGACCTGGAAAAAGAGCGTGGCATCACCATCCTGTCTAAAAACACCGCCATCAACTGGAACGACTACCGCATCAATATCGTGGACACTCCGGGCCACGCCGACTTCGGTGGCGAGGTAGAGCGTATCCTGTCGATGGTGGATTCGGTATTGCTATTGGTTGACTCGGTTGAAGGACCGATGCCGCAAACCCGCTTTGTAACCGAAAAGGCGCTACAGCAAGGTCTGAAGCCGATCGTCGTCATCAACAAAATCGACCGTCCTGGCGCACGTCCGGACTGGGTACTGGATCAGACTTTCGACCTGTTCGACCGGTTGGGGGCCACTGATGAGCAGATGGACTTCGATGTCTTGTATGCCTCTGGTCTGAACGGTTTTGCCGGCTACGATGACGATGTCCGTGACGGTGACATGCAGCCGGTCTTTGAAACCATCGTGGAAAAAGTCTCGCCACCGGACGTGGATCTAGGCGGTCCGTTCCAGCTGCAATGTATCTCTCTGGATTACGATACCTATAAAGGGGTCATCGGTACCGGGCGTATCAAGCGTGGTTCGGTTCAAGTCGGTATGCCGGTCAGCATCATCGACGCGAAAGGCAATAAGCGTAACGGTAAGATCGGTGAGCTATTCGGCTATCACGGTCTTGAGCGTATTAACGTCGACGAAGCGCATGCGGGGGACATCGTCGCCTTTACCGGTCTGGACCCATTGAACATCTCGGATACCTTGTGTGATCCAAACCACCCGGAAGCGTTGCCTCCATTGACGGTTGACGAGCCAACGGTCAGCATGACTTTCCAGGTTAACGATTCACCATTCGTGGGCCAGGAAGGTAAGTTGTTGACTTCGCGTCAGATTCGCGAACGTTTGGAAAAAGAACTTCTGACCAACGTGGCATTGCGTGTTGAAGATACAGATGACGCCAACAAGTTCCGCGTTTCTGGCCGTGGTGAGCTGCATTTGTCGGTTCTGATCGAAACCATGCGTCGTGAAGGCTTTGAAATGGGGATCTCACGTCCCGAAGTTATCTTCAAGGAAGTGGATGGCGAAATCCAGGAACCTTATGAAAACCTGACCGTTGACGTTCCGGAAGAATCTCAGGGAACGATCATGGAGAAACTGGGGATGCGTAAAGCCGAAATGGTCGACATGGTTCCAGACGGACACGGTCGCGTGCGTATCGACTTTGTGATTCCTTCACGCGGTTTGATCGGTTTCCGTACCGAATTCATGACCGCCACTCAGGGTAACGGCTTGATCTTCTCAAGCTTCTCTCACTACGGTCCGAAATTCTCCGGTTCGCTCGGTGAGCGCACTAACGGGGTATTGATCTCTATGGGTCAAGGTAAAGCACTGGCGTTCGCGCTGTTCAACCTGCAAGACCGCGGACGTCTGTATATCGGCCACGGTGATGAGGTTTATGAAGGCATGATCATCGGTCTGCACAGCCGTGCTAACGACCTGACGGTTAACCCTCTAAAAGGTAAGCAGCTGACCAACATGCGTGCCGCCGGTACGGATGAAGCCTTGACGTTGACCCCGCCGATCCGTTTCTCGTTAGAGCAGGCGTTGGAATTTATCGACGATGACGAGCTGGTTGAAGTCACCCCAGAAAGCGTACGTATCCGTAAAAAACTATTGACGGAAAACGAGCGTAAACGCGCGGGCCGTCAAAAAGACTAAGCCAAACGTTTACCCATCACATAACGCTTGATAAAGCCGGTCTGAATAGGGAGTTCGCTGCCTTTCAGATCGGCTTTTTTACTTTAAAATCCCGATAAATTGGGTAAACTGATGGAATAATCAGAAAAAATACAGAATAACATGCACTATCACGCCCTCTACCCCCCGATTGAACCCTACACCCAACACAGTTTGCAAGTTGACCACCGGCACACCTTGCATGTTGAAGAGAGTGGTAATCCTGACGGCATTCCTGTGGTGTTTCTCCACGGCGGCCCCGGTGGCGGCTACAGTGCGGTGCATCGCCAATTTTTCAATCCAGACCGTTACCGCATTATTTTGTTTGATCAGCGCGGCTGCGGCAAATCGCGTCCGCATGCGTGTTTAACCAACAACACCACTGCCCACCTGATTGAGGATATGGAAAAAATCCGCCGCCATCTGCAAATTGACAAGTGGCTGTTATTTGGCGGCTCCTGGGGGTCGACGCTGGCACTGCTGTATGCTGAAACCTATCCGGAGCGTTCGCTTGGCTTGATTCTGCGCGGCATTTTTCTGTGTCGCAAACAGGATGTGGAATGGTTCTATCAGCAAGGGGCCGACCGTTTTTATCCGGATTATTGGCAGGACTTCATTGCCCCGATTGCGGAGAGGGAACGCGGCAACATGATTTCCGCTTATCACACCATCCTCACCAGTGAGGATGAGGTAGCCCGCATGCGCGCGGCAGAGGCCTGGTCCGTTTGGGAGGGACGCACGTCCACCCTGCAGACCGATCCCGATCTAGTTAATCACTTCGGCGATCCATTCCATGCTTTGGCCATGGCGCGGATTGAATGCCATTACTTCTATCATGATGCCTTTATTGAGGATAATCAGATTCTGAAGCATGCGGCGATTTTGCGCAAACTGCCAATCACCATCGTTCACGGACGCTACGACATGGTATGCCCGGTCAACCAGGCCTTTGAATTGGTGGAAAAGTTGCCCGACGCCAAACTGATCATCTGCAATCGTGCCGGTCACTCGGCGTTTGAAGAGGAAATCAGCGAAGCGCTGGTTCAGGCCACCGACGATTTTGCCGACCAGATGGAGGCGCTATGATCTGTCTGATTCAACGCGTGACTCAAGGGCAGGTGGATATTGCAGGTGAAACCGTGGGCAAAATCCGCTCAGGCCTGGTGGTATTGACCGGATTCCAACCGCAGGACACGATGGAGACGGTACAGAAAATGACCCATAAGCTGCTGCACTACCGCCTGTTTGCCGATGACAACGACAAAATGAACCTGAACGTGCAGCAGGTGAATGGTGAGCTGTTGCTGGTGCCGCAATTTACCCTGGCGGCCGATACCCGTTCCGGGTTGCGCCCCAGTTTTAGCCGCAGTATGCCACCACAGCAGGCCGAACCTTTGTTTGATGACTTTGTCGCTGCGGTCACACAAGCTTACCAGGCACCGCAAACCGGGCGTTTTGGTGCCGACATGCAGGTCTCGCTGACCAATAACGGTCCCGTCACCTTCTGGCTTGAAGTCTAGTGGACTTGGCCATGCCAGCGAAAGATTCCATTTCCATCGCCTATCTTGACGAACTGCATGCCGCCATCGGTTCACGCCTAGCGCTGATATTGCAAAGCTACGTCCAAACCAGCCGGGAGCACATCAACGCCCTGATCGAGGCACTCCAGCAGCATGACAGCGCTAAAATGGCCGATATATGCCATACCCTGAAAGGCAGCTCGGCCAATATCGGTGCCATCGTCCTGCCTCAACTGTGCCAACAGCTGCAAGAATCTGCCGGGGGAGAGGCTTCCCCTCAAAAGTTCAATACCCTTGCACAGATTCTTTCAATGATTAAAAGTGAAAATTCAGCGATAATAGAACGTTTGGATGCTTATTTAAATTCGATTCAGAATTGAACCCAAGACAACGGAGTTGTTATGCACTACCAGGTTACCGAAGATGAAAAGAGACGTGCGAAAACGCCGCACCACATTTTCAACATCAATATCATTATCACTCATCTATTCATTTCGATGATCGTGTTAGAAATTGGGGATACCGCCCAACTGCTGCTGGTTCCGGTAATCTCTTCACTCGTGATTGCTTATCTGTACTTTAAACGCAAGCAGGTTGTGGAACAAGACACTTGGTTTGTGGCATCTCACTGGACCATGGCATGGCGTCGCGGACGTATTCTGCTGATCAGCTATGCAATCGCCATCGGCATGGTGGCACTGTACACCTTGATTGACTTGATTTTCCCAGGCGGCTTCACCATGAACGATTTCTCGACCGAAGGCGGGCAAACCAACCTGGGCGAGATCATTACCATCCGCTTTGCCGCCGTGGTGATTTTTGTGGCAGTACTGATTACCTTTATGCAAACCGGCATTTCGGTTTACGACGCAGGGAATGGCATCTCCAACCCTGCGATTGAAAAATTCCTGCCGCGCGCTGCGGGCGCGAATGCGGAACTGGGCAACGGCAGTGACGAAGCACCGGCTCACGCTGACTCAAACAAGAACAAGGGTGAGTCCTAACCATGGCCGATTCTAAAAAACGCTCAATCCCGCCGTTTCTGATTGTTCTGATCGGTTCTTTTCTTCTGCTGGCACTGTTTATTTCGATTGAACCACAGCATGAAGAAGTTGATGAGGCGATGCTGCCGTGGAACTCCGCCTTTGATGAACAAGGGAATTTGCACGCTTTAGGCATTACCTTGAAACACACCACCCTTAGAGAAGCGATGGAAATCTATGGCAAGGATGTTGAACTGCGTCTGTTTACCGATCACGACGGCAGCAATAAAAGTGCTGAGGCCTATTTCCCGACGGTTTTCATCGGTTCGATTAAGGCGGCGATTGCCGTGCGCCTGATCGCCTCACCTGAAGAGCTAGAAGCCGTTTATAACCGTGGCGCCAAGATCAGCCCAACAGGCTCAGGGGCTAAAGAGGTTAAAATGTCGTCCGCCGACAATTTAGCCTTTCTCGATAAAACCATTTCCAGCATAACCCTGATTCCACGCAAAAACCTGACGCAACGCGCGATTGACATGCGTTTTGGCGAACCGGATTACAAGGAAAAACAGGATGATCAACTGGATCACTGGTTCTACAAGCAACGCGGATTGGAACTGATCATTGACCCGGAAGGCCCGGAAGCGCTGCAATACAGTTCAGCAAAATAAACACGGCCTTGCACCTCAAAAGCAAAAAGCCCGCACAGATGGTTTTCTATAGCGGGCTTTTTTATAGGTGAAAAAATAGAAACTGTTTTGACAAACGGAACAGGCCTGTTCCGTTGCTCAATCTTTCAAATCTTCGAATCGACACTAAGACCTTTTATCTGTCGCCTCTGTTTCAAACGCCTTTTCTTCAGCGCTTTCAGATTGCTTAGCCTGAGCGTCGTTCGCTTCTGTTTTTTTCGTTTCCTCGGGATACTCATCCTCCATGAAGATACGGTTGGCCGCACCGTCCAGATCGTCAAAATGGCCGTTTTTTGCCATCCAAATAAACACGACCACCACCAGAAAACCGAAAAACAGCATCATCGGAATCAAGCCATAAATCACTTCCATTAGCGCGCTCCTCGTTTACGTTGTTCAATGGCTCTACGCCCAAAAAAGCTGCGGATCCGCGCTGCGTTACCAATAACCACCAAACTACTTAACGGCATGGTAATCGCTGCAATCAACGGGGTTAACGTGCCGCTCATAGCCAGTGGGACCATAATCACATTGTAGGTAATGGAACTGGCGATATTCTGGCGAATCGTTCTTAAGGTACGCGCCGAGAGTGCCACGGCGGTATCTACCGCCATCAGATCATTGCCCATTAACACAATATCCGCGCTGTCCATGGAAACATCCGTGCCGGAACCCAACGCAATTCCCACATCCGCACGCACCAAAGCAGGCGCATCGTTAATCCCGTCACCCACCATGGCCACCACTTTATCCTGTGCCTGCAGCTCACGAATCACCTGGTTTTTATCTTCCGGCAACACCTCGGCGATCACATCCATGCCGCCCAGTTTTTCCGCAACCCGTTCGGCGACTAATTGCTGATCACCACTAAGCAAAGTCACCTGTTTGCCTGCCGCCTTGAGTCTGCGAATCAGTTCAGGCGCCTCAGCACGCAGCTCGTCCTCAACAAAGAGCACTCCCTGTACCTTTTTGTCCTTAGCCACCCAGATCGCAGTTTGTGCCAACTTGGCGTGAGCCTGGGCCTGTTCAAGCAAAACATTCGGTAACTCAATCTGCAAATCGCTCAGCCATTTAGCAGTACCGACATTGATCTGGTGGCCATTGATTTCCCCCTGGACACCTTTACCGGGAACTGCCTTGAAAGCTTGAACCTCAAACCAATCCTTAGTGTGCAGATCGTATTGTTCCTGAATCGAATCACAAATCCCGCGGGCCAGGGAGTGTTCGGAACGATGCTCAACCGAACCCACCTCCTGCATTAACGCAGCCGTATCCACCCCTTCGATCCATTGGCTGTCTACCACTTTCATTTCGCCTTTGGTCAAGGTACCGGTCTTATCAAATACAAAATGCTCAACGGTATTCAGGGTTTCCAATACGGCCCCGTTTTTAACCAAAATTCCGTTACGCGCCGATACGCCGGAGGCAACGGCAATCGCCATAGGTGTGGCCAGCCCGAATGCACAAGGACAAGTGATGATGAGGACGGCCGTACCGGTCATAATGGCAAATTCAATGCCGGCGTTAAAGAACCAGTAAACAAAACTCGCAACAGCCAGAGTAATGGTGACACTGACGAACCACGGCATGATCTTGTCCGCCGTACACTGAATCGGGGCTTTCGATCCCTGAGCTTCCTCCACCATATGCACAATGCGTCCAAGCTTGGTGTCCTGCAAAATGGCATCCACTTCAACCGTCAGACTTCCATCGATATTGATGGTACCGGCAGAAACCCGGTCGCCGATTCCTTTTTCGATTTCACGCGATTCACCACTGAGCATGGATTCATTCACCATGCCGTGACCGTCTACCAAATGGCCATCCACCGGAAATTGATCGCCCGGTTTGACCACGATACGGTTTCCCTTCACTAGCGTTCTAACCGGTACGACCTGGGTTTCACCATCAATCAATTGCCGGGCGACTTTGGGCTGTAGATCCATTAAGCGCCTTGAGGCATCAATGGCTTTGTTTTTCGAAATCGCTTCCAGATAGCGACCGATTAGCAGCAGGAACATAAAATCGATCAAGGTATCAAAGTAGACGTCGCCAACATTCTCCGGATGCAGCGTTACCCAGCATGAGTAGAGGTAGGTGGTCGCCATCCCCAAGCTGATGGACACATCCATTCCGACCGATTTCGATCGAATGGAAGTCCACGCCCCCTTAAAAAACGGTTGACCCGAATATGCTAGGGTAATGGTGGCGATGATCAGCTCCAGCCAATGGAAGTAGTTGCGATATTCCAGATCATCGGCCGCGCCGCTATACAGGGCAACAGAAAACCACATGACATTCATCATCGCAAAACCGGCAAAACCTAAGCGGTAAAGCAGGTCACGATTGGCTTTTCGGTAGGCCTCCTCACTCGCGGAGGGGTCATACGGCGTGGCATCGTAACCGATGCTATTAAGCTTTTTGATGATATCTGAAAGCTTGATTCGACTGTTATCCCAGCGGACTTTGATCTGTTTATTGGTGAAATTCACCCGTGCCAATAGGATGCCATCCATTTTTGCCATCGTGTGCTCAATCAGCCAAACACACGCGGCACAGTGAATCGCCTCCGACATCAAGGTAATTTCGCGTCGATCGCTTAAATCGGACACGTATTGCGACTGCACTTCATCGTAGTCGTAAAAATCGATATCTTTATTTGGTGGTGGAGGCGGAGAAAGCAGTTCACCATCCGGTGTGCGCTGATAAAAGCTCTGCATGCCGGCTTCGTAAATGACCTCACATACACTGGCACAGCCATGGCAACAAAAGGTTTGTTCTTCGCCCTCAATCGGTTTTAAAACAACCTCACCTTCAGGAATCGCCTGACCGCAATGAAAACAGTTTTGTGCCATTCAGTTTACTCTGGATCTTGGACCATGATGCTGCGGCCAACATTAAAATGGTCGTCGCCGCGATGAACTTCCATGACCAAGTCCCATTTACCTTTTAACGGCAAAGCAAATTCAGCGGTATAAACCCCTGGATTACCCGTTGGTTGTAATGCAATTTCGCCATCAAGCGCTTTATCAGAAGGGCGATAGTAGTAGAGAATGGCGGAATCCACATCAAATGCTTGATCATTTTTATCTAGAACCGTTAACGTCACGGTTTTGGCTTTGCCTTCACTCAGTATTGGCAGATCGACATTCAGCTGCCAACCCAGTTGTTCCATGCGCTTGCGATTTGCAAGCACAGCATCCATGTTTTTGCCTTTTTCATAGAAGTCTTCGATGACCAATCCAGGGTTGGTTACAATCGCCATACTGACCATGAAAAAGTTCACGGCCAATACGATCGTCAAAATCACAAACCAACCTACAACAAATGGATTTTTCCAAGCCACGCTCCAATCACGTGTGTCCTGCTTTAGCTGTGCCATTGACACGTCTCCTAAAATAAAAAAAGCCCTAAAAAAGGGCTTATTATTATACAGTTATGAAACTATTTAATTAAGTCATGCTTAACTCAATTCCATTAATAACCTCATTAACGCACACGCGGGCCGATAAATGCTGTTTCATAACGCTCGACCACGGCTGGATTGTTTAGGTCTACGACCTTAATCACGATCGGCGTGTTGACATCAGTTAGCTGTTTCTTCGGAATTTTCACAAACAAGGTGGCAGAACCAACATTCCCAGCTTGAATCTCCAAAACCTTATCAACGCTATAGGTTAACCCTTCAGGGCCTTCCACGCTGATTTGTGCTTGCATCGGAACACTGCCCTTATTAACCACTTTCATGGTCCATTTATTCTGGATATTGCCGTCACTCATCTGCACGAAAAGGGGCGCACGCTCATGCAGTGCTTTCACATCCATTGGGGACATGGTCAACAACCCCCAAATAATCATGATACCGGCAAAAGCCATGATCGAACTGTAAACAACCACACGGGGACGCTTCCAGATAGCAGGCAACTGCTTACCACCAAATTCAGCCAATGACGCGTAACGAATCAATCCTTTTGGTTTCTTAATTTTTTCCATGACTGAATCGCAGGCATCGATACACAGTCCGCAGGTAATACAACCAAACTGCTGACCATAACGAATATCCACACCGGTAGGACAGACGGCAACGCACAAGTTACAATCGATACAATCGCCAAGCTCAGGAACCTCTTCCCCAGGCTTGGCTCTACGCATACGTCCACGAGGTTCGCCACGCTCCTTATCATAGGTTGGCACGACCGTTTCCGTATCGTACATCGCCCCCTGAATACGAGCATAAGGGCAAAAACCAATACAAACTTGCTCGCGCAAGATTCCGGCAAAGAAATAGGTCGCCACGCCTAACGCGATCACCACTGTAGTCTCAGTGACCCCCCATTCCAGACTGAACAGGCGTGACCATAAATCAAATGCATCGACAAAATAAGCCACAAAGCTAAAGGAAGTCGCTAAGCCAATCAAAAGCCAAATTAAATGTTTTGGCACTTTAATCTTTAACTTTTCAAAGTTAAGCGGCTGCTTATCGAGCTTCATGCGCTTGTTAGGCTGCCCTTCCAATTTTTCTTCAATCCAGGTAAAGACATCCGTCCAGACGGTATGAAAACAAAAATAGCCGCACCAAAGCCGTCCGGCTATTGCGGTGGATGCCGCTAAAAGCAAAGCGAAAAACAGCAGTATCATGGCCAGGATCCAAATATCCTGTGGAAGAATCGTCAGCCCAAAAATATGAAACTGGCGGTTTGGCAAATCGAACAAGATGGCTTGATGACCATCCCAACGAAGATACGGCCCTACAAATAGAATAATCCAGAAAGAGGCTGCCCACCATTTAAAGGTACGGAATTTCCCAGGTATACGCTTAGCGTGTACCGTGCCCTCCGTATGCACCGGTAAAATTTCCACACCAATGTTTTGTAAGTTTTTATTGCTGGTGTCCATTTCATCTAACAATGAGCCGGTTTCACCTTTATCTCGATAAAGATCTTTTTTATCAGTGGTCATATAGCGATCCTTGCGTTCGTATAATCCATTCGCCCTACATTTTATAAGAGAACCTTAATATGCATAACTTATTATTTTTATTGCTGCCTATAAAAAAATAGGCCTACAAATGTAGGCCTATTTTTTAAATACTGGTTAATCAGACAAGCTTAATCCTGCTTATGTTCGTCTTTTTCCAGTCCTTCCATGCCGCGTGTGGCTTTCCATGCAAAAGCTACCAGAGCTACAATGGAAAAAACAACTGCGCCAATTGATCCCCATAGTACCCAATCGCTATTTAAATCACCCATATTCATACTCCTCATTTCTTGATTAAAATCAAGTTCTTTGGCTTATAGAAAAAAGGGAGAACTTAATGCTCTCCCTTTTAGTTTAACGCAACAATCAGTTACCTCAACCGTTATTGACCACCGCCTAAGCTGTGAACATAAACAGCCAGACGCTTGATGTTAACTTCGGCATTAGGCAAACGTTCTTTAAAGGCAGGCATAACCGCTTGTTTAGTACCCTCAATGTAAGAACCGTTTTTCTTAACGTTCACACCGTTTGTGATCACATTAATGATCTCCTCACGATCTGAACCAAAACGCCAAACCTGATCGGTTAGATTTGCTGCACCAGCAGGTGCCAGAGGTTTACCAGCAGGACCGTGACAGGCTAGACACATACCTTTTGCATAAACTGCTTTACCAGCAGCATAGGCTGCGTCATTACCCTTTCCTTCCGAAAGTGCAATCACATAATCAGCAACATCACTGATTTCTTGTTCAGTTAAGTTACCCATCATCCCTTTAGCAGGCATGTTACCAATACGACCGTTTTTAATAGAGGCTTCGATCTGGGCTGGCTTACCACCCCACAACCAATCATCATCAGCTAAGACTGGGAAGTTAGGGTTACCTTGTCCACCAGCACCGTGACAGGCTGCACAGTAATCACCAAACAACATTTTTGAGGTGGCTACTGCATAAGACTTCATTTCATCGTCTTTAAGAATTTCATCTACAGACATCGAAGCCAATTTCTCTTCTTTGTCCGCAAATTTAGCTTTACGCCAATCTTTCAAGACTTTGTAATCTTCATGGTACTCTTCAACCTGAGTCCATCCTGCCATCCCCTTGGTGAACTCACCTGTTTCATCCGTTAGCGGAATAACAGGATAATAAAGGGTATAAAAAACGATCATGATGAAACCGGCGTAGAATGAAAGCATCCACCACAGTGGAGGTGGGTTATCTAATTCACGCAGATCTTCATCCCAAATATGGCCTGTGTTCCCTTCGTCTGGCCATGGATTATGGTGTGCCATAGTTATTCTCCTCAGAATAAATTAGTCATCTTTCAGTATCTTATACTTTTCTTCTTCCAGCTCTTTTCGCTTACTTGGACGCAATGTACGCCAGAAAGTAATAAGCATTCCAAAGAAAACCAATACTGTGATGATTAATCCAGCCCAATCCTGGCCAGTCATTGCTGACCAGTCGGTGCTGAAATAGTGTTCAAGATTACTCACGGTTAAATAAACCCGCCATTACTCACGATATGTTTTGCTATCGTCTAACTTAACCATGGTTCCAAGAACCTGAAGGTAAGCAACAATGGCATCCATTTCTGTATGCCCTTTGATAGCCGCATCAGCGTTTTCAATCTCTTCATCTGTGTAAGGTACACCCAGGGTACGCATTACAGACAGACGCTTTTTCATGTCACGCTTGGTGCCAAAGAAATCTTTTTCAATACTATTTTCAGCTAACCATGGATAGGCCGGCATAACAGACTCTGGGACCACATCTTGTGGACGCATTAAGTGCATGACATGCCATTCGTTAGAGTACTTACCACCAACACGGGCCATATCAGGACCAGTACGTTTTGACCCCCATTGCATTGGGTGATCGTACATAGATTCTGTAGCCAATGAGTAGTGACCATAACGCTCTCGTTCATCACGGAAAGGACGAATCATTTGCGAGTGACAGATATAGCACCCTTCACGTAAATAGATATCACGGCCAGCCAGCTCCAGTGGCGTATATGGACGAACACCATCACCTGGTTTCCAGTCTCCAGCTACTGCCTTACCGTTCTTATCAAGCCTATATAAAGCTTTATCTGCTACAAGCTTGCCGTTTTCATCTGTGGTAAAGGTACGTTCCCAAACCAACTCTGGGAATTTCTCGTTTTTTACGTTCCCGTATTTATCTGTTTGCTCTGTGTAATCTACAGCAGATTTCAGATAGAACAATGGAACGATTTCAACGATACCCGCAATTGAAACTGCAAATGCAGTCGCCAGGAAAAGAGCAAAAATATTACGCTCTAAACCGTCCTGCAAGTTTTTTGGTTCTTGATTATCAGCCATGAGTTTGTGCTCCTCAACTCATTAAATTCAAGTAGGCGGCAAGCTACTACCTGCCGCTATTCTCAATTAACTACGCTATTAGGCGTGCGCTTCAGCTTGTTGTGTTTGCTTCGCATTTGCCATGCGAATTGTCATAACAACGTTATACAACATAACGGCTGCACCACTGAAGAACAGAAGACCACCCAAAGCACGCATCGCATAATATGGGTGCATTGCTGCTACCGATTCAGCAAAGGTATAGGCCAAAGTACCGTACTCATCATAAGCACGCCACATCAAACCTTGCATGATACCGGATACCCACATTGCTACGATGTAGAACACCGTACCAATCGTAGCCAACCAGAAATGGAAGTTAATCAGTTTCATCGAGTACATTTCAGTATTCCACAGCTTCATAACCATGTGATACAAAGCACCGATCGAAACCATAGCAACCCATCCCAAAGCACCCGAGTGAACGTGACCAACCGTCCAGTCAGTGTAGTGAGAAAGCGCATTTACCGTTTTAGAAGCCATTACAGGACCTTCGAACGTTGACATCGCATAGAACGCCAATGAGATGATCAAGAAGCGCAGGATATAGTCAGTACGAAGACGGTCCCAAGCTCCTGACAACGTCAACATACCGTTAAGCGCGCCACCCCATGAAGGAATAATCATTGCAAGAGAGATAACCGCACCCAGAGATCCAGTCCAGTCTGGTAGTGCCGTATATTGCAGGTGGTGAGCTCCCAACCAAACATAACCGAACATCAACGCCCAGAAGTGAATGACAGACAGACGGTATGAATAAATAGGACGTTGGGCCTGCTTAGGAACGAAGTAGTACATGATAGCCAAGAAACCAGCTGTCAAGAAGAAACCTACCGCGTTATGTCCCCACCACCATTGAATCATGGCGTCCTGAACACCCGCAAACATAGAGTAAGAACGGAACAATGAAACCGGGATAGCCAAACCGTTAACCACATACAGGTAAGTGATCGCAATCATCATACCCAGGAAGAACCAGTTGGAAACGTAAACGTTTGGATGCGTTTCTTTGTTACGTGACGCAATTGTCATGACAAAGTTAAACGTGTACATTGTCCAGACCACAGCAATAGCAATAGCCAGCGGCCATTCCTGTTCGTGATACTCTTTACCCGTTGTCATCCCAAGAGAGATCGTGACAACGACCAACAACAGACCAATCGTGAACAAAATGGCTGTCCACCAAGCCATGGCATTACTCCAAAGCTTCACACCATTCGTTCGCTGAACTGTGTAGAAGGCTGTCGCCATCAAAGTCATACCACCAAACGCAAAAATAACCGTGTTCGTATGCATTACACGCAGACGAGCAAAAGTGATTTCCGCAATATCAAAGTTTAACGCAGGCCATGCTAACTGAGCTGCCGCAAAAGTACCCATAAAAGTACCCAGCACCAGAAAAGTAATCGCACCTACCGTCAAATACTTCACCACGCCATTGTCATACTGTGGCTTTGCTATAGTATCCATCAGTCGGATTCCCCTTTTAGTCTTAAAATTTCACCCGTTCCGCATCGAAATGCCATTTTTCAATAACAGAAAAGGCTCCCCAAACATTTTTATTATACAATGCTTGTGCGAGCCTTCCGTTCAAAAAACAGCCAACAAAGTTAATCCATATCAAGAATTTAACTCGATTTTGATCCTCAAAACTTTCGAAAACGGAACAGAATTTTCCAAGTTAACCTTTTTAATTATCCCAAAGCCCCCTGCCATTCTGTACTAAAAAAAATTTATATGGGTATATTAAAAATTATTTATAAACCCTATAAAACAGTGGGCTTGCCGCGTAATCCAATCCTGATTTCTATCCAATTGCAGTCATTTAACTCGACTGAACTCACTCCTTTAGAACAAGATATCCTCCCTTTAAAATAGAATGCTTAAGATACCTATTAAGCAAGGTTTACGTTATTATATTGTGCACACTATTCACAGGACTCTGACATGCGTACGGCGACAATAGAAAGAAACACCTTAGAAACCCAAATCAAAGTTTCGGTCAATCTTGACGGTCAAGGCAATGCCAACCTAGATACTGGCGTGCCTTTTTTTGAGCACATGCTTGATCAAATTGCTCGCCACGGCCTGATCGACCTTGAAATCAACGCCAACGGCGACACTCACATCGACGACCACCATACTGTCGAAGATGTCGGAATTACCCTTGGACAAGCTATCCGTGAAGCGGTAGGAGACAAAAAAGGCATTCAACGTTATGGACACGCTTATGTGCCCCTGGATGAAGCCCTGTCACGCGTAGTCATCGACCTTTCCGGACGTCCGGGACTGGTGTTTAACGCTGACTTTACCCGCGAAAAAATCGGTCAATTTGATACCGAACTGGTGTCAGAGTTCTTTCAAGGGTTTGTCAACCACGCTCAAGCCACGCTGCATATTGACTGCTTGCGTGGCGATAATGCGCACCACCAAGTGGAAACCATCTTTAAAGCCTTTGGTCGCGCCCTTCGCGTGGCTTTAAGCTCTGATGAGCGCATGGCAGGCAAACTTCCATCGACCAAGGGGAGTTTGTAATGAATCAAAAACTGGTTGCCGTTGTAGATTATGGCATGGGTAACCTGCGTTCCGTCTCTAAGGCTGCGGAACACATGGCTGATGATCAGACACGGATTCTGATCACCAGCCATCCTGAGGATATCGAAAAAGCCGATTCGATTATCTTTCCCGGACAAGGTGCGGCTAAAGCTTGCATGCACGCACTACAGGAAACAGGAATGATTCACCCTATTCAGAAGGCCGCTCAAGAGAAGCCTTTTTTTGGCATCTGCATGGGGCTTCAAGTCCTCATGTCTCACAGTGACGAAAACGACGGGGTCGACTGCTTAGATATCATCAAAGGCGAAGTCAAGCACTTCGACCTTGAACGTAATCCCGAGCTAAAAGTACCTCACATGGGATGGAATCAAATCCACCAAACCAATGAGCATCCGCTTTGGTATGGTATACCTCAAGAAAGCCGATTTTATTTCGTGCACAGCTATTTTGTAGAACCACAAAACCCTAACTACATTGCCGGTGAAACCACGCATGGACAAACGTTTGCATCCGCATTAAGCCATAAAAATCTGTTTGCCATTCAGGCACACCCTGAAAAGAGCGCTGAGCATGGACTGCAACTGTTTAAAAACTTCCTGCAATGGAACGGGCAATAAAATTTAAGGATTCCTTATGCTACTGATTCCCGCAATCGATTTAAAAGACGGTCAATGCGTACGCCTACGCCAAGGCGTCATGGAAGACGCCACCGTATTCTCCGGCGACATTGTAGCCATGGCAGAACGCTGGGTGACGCAGGGCGCACGTCGTTTGCATATGGTCGACCTAAACGGTGCATTCGACGGCAAACCAGTTAATGACTCAGCCGTTTACCAAGTGCGCGAAGCCTACCCTGACTTACCCATTCAAATTGGCGGCGGCATTCGCGACCTGAAGACCATCGAAGCCTATCTTAATGCCGGCGTGAGCTACTGCATCATTGGAACCAAGGCGGTCCACAACCCGGAATTCGTTGCGAAAGCCTGTCAAGCCTTTCCTGGCCATATCATGGTCGGGCTTGATGCCAAAGACGGCATGGTAGCGATTAACGGCTGGGCCGAAGTTACCGATCACGAAGTTACGGAACTGGGCAAACAATTTGAAAACGACGGTGTTGAAGCCATCATCTATACCGATATTGGCCGCGACGGGATGATGCAAGGCGTGAACATCGAAGCTACCCAATCCCTTGCCAAGGCATTAAGCATTCCAATTATCGCTTCAGGCGGCATCACCAACTTGGATGACATTCGTAACTTAGCCACTATCGAAGCAGACGGTGTGACCGGCGCCATTACCGGCCGTGCCATCTACGAAGGCACCTTGAACTTTGCCGAAGGCCAAGCCCTTTCGGACCAACTTTCACCCAACAAGTAAATCATTATGAGTTTAGCCAAACGCATTATTCCCTGCCTGGACGTTGATGACGGCCGTGTGGTCAAAGGGGTCCAGTTTGTTGATATTCGCGACGCGGGCGATCCTGTCGAAATCGCCAAACGTTATGACGAACAAGGTGCGGATGAAATCACCTTTCTGGATATCACGGCAACGGCCCACGAGCGCGACACCATGGTTCATGTCGTCGAAGACGTTGCCAGCCAGGTCTTCATCCCTCTCACCGTCGGTGGAGGCATTCGCTCTCTTGAAGATGTGCGCACCATGCTCAATGCGGGTGCGGATAAAGTGGCGGTGAATTCCGCCGCCATTTTTAATCCCGGATTCGTCAAGGAGGCCTGCGATGCGTTCGGTTCGCAGTGCATTGTGGTGGCCATTGATGCCAAGAAGGTCAGTGGTGAAGGCGAAGACAACAAGTGGGAAATCTTTACCCACGGCGGCCGCAAAGAAACCGGGATTGACGCCGTAGAATGGGCACAAAAGATGGAAAAACTGGGGGCCGGAGAATTACTGGTCACCAGCATGGACCGCGATGGCACCAAGATTGGTTTTGATCTCGAATTAACTCGAGCGATCGCAGATAGTGTGAAAATCCCCGTGATTGCTTCCGGCGGCGTTGGCGAATTAAGCCACCTCTCGCAAGGCGTTCTGCAAGGACATGCTGAAGCCGTTTTGGCCGCCAGCATCTTCCACTTTGGAGAACACACCATTGAAGAAGCCAAGCGCGCGATGCAAGCTGACGGTATCGAAATGAGACTTTAAAAGATGCAGAACGATTTAACCCTTTTACAACAGCTGGACCAAGTCCTTGAAGCCAGAAAGCAGGACGATCCGAAGCACTCGTACGTCGCCAGTCTTTATGATAAAGGACTGGAAAAGATCCTTAAAAAGATTGCCGAGGAATCCGTGGAAACCGTTATGGCCGCCAAGGATATCGAACACAATGGCGACAAAGACCATTTGATTTATGAAGTCGCCGATCTCTGGTTCCACACCTTAGTACTACTGGCTTCGCAAAATCTTTCCAGCGACGATGTCATCAGCGAATTACAAAGACGTTTTGGCCTTTCCGGCCACGAAGAAAAAGCTAACCGCTCAAAATAGGAAACCCGAAGGAGTCCGCATGAGTACCGAAAAAACCATCTTCAGCAAAATCATTGATCGTGAAATTCCGTCTGAAATTGTTTACGAAGATGAAAAGTGCATCGTCATTAATGACATCAACCCTAAAGCTCGGGTTCACCTCCTGGTCATTCCCAAAAAACCGATTCCAACCCTGTTTGACCTCACCCCGGAAGACAAGGATGTGATGGGGCACATGATGTTATTGCTGCCACAACTTGCCCAATCACAGGGCTTGGACGGTTTTAAAACCCAAATCAACACGGGTGAATCTGGGGGCCAAGAGGTCTTTCACATCCACATTCACCTGCTTGGCAATTAAGTCGAGTCAAGTTATTTAGACAACGAAAAACAACAGGCATACACTACTGCTTAGCGATAACCAAACCCTCAAGTCACACAAGTTTTTTTTGTGTAAAGGTATCACGTTATTTGCTATTATTAGCGGTCATTAATATCCGGCAGACAGTTTTAAGAATTCATAAGTGTCTGTAAAATGGCTTTTTTTGACGAATTTACGTCATAACAAGACAGGCCTGGTAAGAATTCACCCACTGTTTATGTTTAGTAAACAGCAAGTAAATGGAGCACAACATGGGCATTAGCATTTGGCAATTATTGATTATTTTGGCAATCGTACTGGTTCTATTCGGTGCAAAACGACTACGTAACGTAGGTAGCGACCTTGGTGGCGCCATCAAAGGTTTCAAAAACGCCGTTAAAGACGAAGAAGAGAAGAAGGACACGGCTGAGCAGAAGCTGGAAAAGAAAGAAGGTGAAAACGTGTTTGATGTCGCTGCTGAAGAGAAAAAACCAGCGTCGACAGAAAACAAAGACAAAGCCTAACTTTTCTGTCAGATTCATTCTCATCTGAATTCTAAGCTGACCTTCTTATGTTCGACATTGGCTTTCTAGAACTGCTTGTTGTCCTGATCATCGCTTTATTGGTGATCGGGCCTGAACGCATGCCTGAAGTGGCACGCAAATTGGGTTCGTTCATCGGAAAAACGAAACGCTTCATCAATTCGGTGAAAGAAGAAGGGCAGCTTCAAGAAACCGTACGTGAACTCAAAGAGTCGATGGATCTCCAGCAGGAGCAAAAACAACTGCAACAGCTGGAACAGGACTTAAACAACAGTTTTATCGAAAGCACCGCAGACATTGATCCGGAAAGCTTAACCCGACCATCCTTTGGCGGAGCGGCTCGACCTTTGGATGAGCCGGTGACGAGCCAATACTCCAAAGCACCGGCTCAACCGGTTCTTCCAACTCAGGAAGCGCCAAACCCATCACAACCCACTAAGCAGGATGAAAGCAAGGAAGTCAGCGAAGAGGCCCCAGCACCTAAAGAAAGTGCGCAAACCTCAAGCGAAACTTCTCGCACGCAAACGGAAGCAAAAAGCTCATGAGCCAATCCGCAATGCCTCCTCATGATCAGGAAATGACGCTGGTTCAACACCTGCTGGACCTAAAAACCAGCTTGACCCGTGGTGTATTGGCCATCTTGCTGTTTTTCCTGATCCTGTTCCCGTTTGCGAATGAAATATACACCTATATTTCTGAGCCATTAACGCGCTTTCTGCCCCAAGACACCAGTATGATTGCCACCGGAGTGGCTTCGCCGTTCCTGACACCATTCAAATTGAGTCTGGTGCTGGCCATCTATCTGGCGATGCCGGTTCTGCTCTATCAATTGTGGCGATTTATCGCCCCGGCGCTATACACCCACGAACGCCAGTTGATTGCACCGATTCTGTTTTTCAGCTCGTTCCTATTTTATGCAGGTGGCGCATTTGCCTATTATGTGGTGTTTCCACTGGTATTCGGTTTTCTTTCCACTACCGCACCGGAAGGCGTCACCATCGCCACGGACATCTCCCTGTACCTGGACTTCGTCATTAAGATGTTCTTTGCGTTCGGTATGGCATTCGAAGTGCCGATCGTTACGGTCCTGTTGATCCTAACCGGCATGGCGTCACCTAAAAAACTGGCTCATGCGCGCCCTTACGTGGTGGTAGGCGCTTTTGTCATCGGCATGCTGCTGACACCGCCGGATATCATCTCACAAACCCTGCTGGCGATCCCGATGTGGTTGCTTTACGAGCTGGGTGTTCTGGTTGGGGCAACGGTGCTTAAACGCAAGGGAATTAAAGACGAAGAGTCCGAAGAAGAGAGTTCATCGTCACAACAGACTTCTGCCACTTCAAATAAACAGAGCGCTACCACTGATCCCGAGCAGGAGTTTGATGACCGTTATGCCGATCAGGTAGACGACGATTTGGACTGGGATTCGGAATTCGATAGAATTGATTCAGAGATGGCCCAGCTGGAACGTGAGTACAACCAGCGCCAACAAGCGGAGAAAGCAGACAATGACAAACCCGCTCACGCTAAAAACAGCACTGAATCCAAAGATGGCAAGCCGAATTCCACCACGCCGTCTGACAAAACCACGGATGAGTCTGCTGACGTCTCTGAAAACGCGTCTGCAAACGAAACAGACAGACGCAATTCAGAATCAAAGTAATCTCCATCCATTTGCAGTACCCACAGAAAAATGGGCAGGCCTGCCCATTTTTACCCTCTTTTTCCTGACTGTCAGCCTATTCGCTGCAGCCAACAGCCAAGCCGCTCAACAGAGCGCACCGGCTGATTTCCAACCCCGCACTTTAAATAACCAATTAGCACATCATCCGAGTCCTTACTTGGCGATGCATGCCAAGGACCCGGTGCACTGGCAAACTTGGTCCGAATCAATTCTAACCAAGGCGCAGCAACTAAAACGCCCTATTCTGATTTCCAGCGGCTATTTCGCTTGCCATTGGTGCCATGTCATGCAGCAGGAAAATTATCAGGATCAACAGATTGCCGACCTTATGAACCGTTTTCTGGTTTCCGTCAAGCTGGATCGCGAGCTGCATTCTGAGCTCGACCACTACCTGATTGAATTCGCCCGTCAGCTCACCGGACGTGCTGGCTGGCCGCAACACGTTATCCTGACTGCGGATGGCTATCCGTTTGCCGCTTTCGGTTATCTGTCCAAGAACGACTTTATGCTCACTTTGCAACGTTTGGCGAACGTTTGGAAAGCGCAGTCGCAAGAGATCGGTCAGCTGGCCAGACAGGCCGCTGAACAGGCTGGACAGCAAGGACTATACGCCATCAGCTGGCCAGAATTCCAAACCCAGTTTCACAAGACGCTGCAACATAGCATGGATGAATTCAGCGGCGGACTGAAAGGAACGCAGAAATTCCCTGAAAGCGCATTGCTCCTAGCTCTGATCCAGCAATCTGCGCTTTCCGAAACTGAACAGGCCTGGTTAAAACTCACGCTCGATCAGATGCAATCTCAGCACCTATTTGATCACATTCATGGCGGCTTTTATCGCTACACCGTTGATCCGGAATGGCAAACGCCGCATTTTGAAAAAATGGCCTACGACAACGCTCTGCTGGCAAGACTCTATTTGCTCGCCTATGAGAAGTGGCAGCACCGAGACTATCTCGACACCGCACTGCAAACCTTGGACTATCTGCATAACCACCTCTTTGACCAGAAAACAGGTCTCTACAAAGGCAGTCAATCGGCTTTGGATTTCGAAGGACGGGAAGGCGGCAGTTACCTGTTTAATGCACAACAACTGCAACAACGCTTATCTCCCACCGCTTTCGACCTGGTGAAAGAGGCCTGGCATCTCGATCACCCTGCGCCCTATGAACTGGGCTGGCACCCCCGTCCAACCAATCGCTTGTGGCCACAGATACGCCGGGCACTGCAGCATCCCCCCAAGGCCATTCCCGCCGACGATAAAGCGCTGCTCGGCTGGAACGGACTGATTCTCAGTGCTCTGGCCGAAGCCTATCGGATCACACAGCAGGCGCACTATCTGCAGCAGGCAAACGCCTTGGCAGAGCAGCTCGTCTTCTGGCTGCAGCAACCTGCTCCGCCGCGTGCCGTAACGTCTGACAAACACGCGATTGGACAGGCGGGCTTGGAGGATTTCGCTTATGTCGTGCAAGGACTCCAAGCACTCAACCGCCTCACACAGACCTCCGAATACACGAACACAATCGCAATGCTGACCGCTGACGCACAGAAGCGCTTCCACTCGGTTTCTGGCTGGCAGCAGAGCGGCAGCTTTCAACTGCCCGGACAGGATCATAAATTCCTACTGCCGGATAGCGCTCTACCCAGTGCCGGTGCCTTGATCGACTGTTCGGTTCAGCCAAAAGCTGAGCTGTTAAAATTTACGAACCAAGATCTGCAGACTCACTCATTTCTCGATTACGCCAGCTACCTGATGCTGCCCTGGTGTAGACCGGACTCAGAGCGCTCTCAACCGAACTCGACTATACGTTAAAATAAAGGCCGTATTTCTATCGAGCCACGCTAATACATCATACAAAGGACACCTATGGGCTTAGTCATTGTCGGCCTGATTCTGTTATTCATTGTCACCACGGCACCGAGTTTGTGGACCAAATACATTCTCAACAAGCATCGCAAACCGCATCCGGATATTCCCGGCAGTGGTCTGCAGTTTGCCGAACACCTGATCAACAAATACCAACTGGATCAGGTCAAAGTGGAGGAGACCCCGGAAGGTGACCATTACGATCCAGTCGATAAGGTGGTGCGCATTTCCACCGCCAACGCTCACTCCAACAGCCTCACCGCGATAACCACCGTCGCCCACGAAATCGGTCACGCCCTGCAGGATCGCAGCGGCTATGCGCCATTAAAACAGAGAACCCTATTGGTGGAACGCGCGGCCATCATGCAAAAATTCGCCGGGATCGCACTGATGGCCACCCCGATTCTGATTCCGCTGACGCACACCCCCATCGTTGGATTAATGACCTTTGCTGCGGGTTTTATCGCCATGGGCGTTCCGGTACTGATTCACCTCAACACCCTGCCAGTGGAATTCGATGCCAGCTTTAAACGCGCTTTGCCACTGCTCGAAGAGGGCGACTACCTCAATCGCAGTGATCTCAAGCACGCGCGCAAAATTCTCTTTGCCTGCGCCATGACCTATGTCGCCGCCTCGCTCGCCAGCCTGTTCAATTTGTGGAAATGGCTCAAAGCCTTAAAACGTTAAACCGTTTACCTTAGCCGATCAAAACCCACAAAACCGACCAGGCCTGGTCAAATTCAACAGGCTTGGTTCCGCGTTATTCAACGCTCTTGGTCATTCGCTGCTGAATGCGCTCAATAAAATCCTGCACATACGGCATCTGCGACGTGCCTCGGCGCGTCGCCGCATACAACGTTGACCAGATCCCGTTCGGCCCCAGACGCACACGCGGCAGATGGGCAAACTCGGTCAGACTGTCCAACAGCCATTTAGGCAGGGCACACACGCCCCGCCCGCTCTCCACCCAGTGCAGCATCATCAACGTCATTTCCGTCTGCCGCAAGGCCGGGCGCACCTGCGCCGGATTGAGAAACTGGCGAAACACATCCAGCTTCTCCTCGGCCACCGGATAGACAATCAAGGTTTCGTCCTGCAAATCTTCAGGCGACCACCAGGCCTGCTGACTTTCACCGCCCTGCGCCACACTCCGCCCAGGATGATTGGGCGGCAGCACTAACTGAATTTCATAACTGAACAACGGATGAAACTCCAACTCCGACTGCTGTAGCGGGTCGGACGTAATCACCAGATCCAACTGTTCTTGCTCCAAGCCGTGTAAAGCGCTCTTGCTCAGACTGCTGATCAAATCCACATCAATATTCGGCCACTGGTTTTGGAACTGCCGCAACAGTGGCAACAACCACTCAAAACAGGTGTGGCACTCCACCCCAATCCATAAACGCCCCTGCTCGCCGCTGGCGAGTTGTTTCAGGGTGCGTTCGGTCTGCTGAAGCTTGGGCAAAATCTCGTCCGCCAGGTTCAACAGCACTTTGCCCCCCGGCGTAAACACCAGCGGATTGCTTTTGCGCTCAAACAGCGTCAATTCATAGCTCTGTTCCAGTTGCTTGATCTGATGCGACAACGCCGATTGCGTCATAAACAAGGCATCGGCGGTTTTCACCAAATTGCCGTGAACCGCCAAAGCCTGCAAGGTTTTAAGGTGTTTGATTTCCAGCATTCTTCTAACTATTAATTTTATTCAAGTTAATTCAAATTTAATTCGTTTGTTTTCATATAAAAGTCATCCTACCATAGTTTTCACCACATAAGAGGGCTAGGAAAACAAAGCCGCTTTGTTTTTAGCCTGGCTATATGACCTCCATTTCCCGGAAATAACACCATCAAAGGAAACAGAACGATATGACCATTCACAATTTAGGTTACCCGCGCATCGGTGACCATCGCGAACTGAAATTCACTTTGGAAGCTTACTGGAAAGGTGAAAAATCGTTGAACGAACTGGAAACGCAAGCCAGAGAGATCCGCTATCAGAACTTTCAAACACAAATTGCCGCCGGCATTGAATTGATTCCGGTCAACGACTTTGCCTATTACGACCAAGTATTGAATATGAGCACGCTGTTAGGCGTCATTCCCAAGCGCTTCCGCCAAAATGAATTTGATGTAGAAATCGCCTTCCGCATGGCGCGCGGACGCGCACCCTCCGACGACAACCACGACTGTTGTGCCGACCACCATTGCGAGTCAAAAGCGGACTACGCGGGGGCCATGAAAAAGTGGTTTGATACCAACTACCACTATATTGTGCCGGAACTGGAAGAGGATACCGAATTTGCCCTAACCGATACCCGCCTGTTTGACGAAGTGGAAGAAGCACTCTCACTCAAACAGGATGCACGCCATATCGATTTCAAACCGGTTCTGATTGGACCGGTGACTTATCTGTATCTGGCTGAAAACAAAGGGACGCTCATTCCAAAGTTAAGCCATTTACCTGCGCTGCTTGAGGTATATGCGCAAATCCTGCAAAAACTGTCAGAACAAGGCATCAACTGGGTACAAATCGATGAACCGATTTTAGGTCTGGAATTAACCGAAGAGTGGCAAAATGCCTTTACAACCGCTTATAACGCATTGTCCCAAGCAAACGTTAACCTGCTGTTAGCGACCTATTTTGAAACGTTGGGAGACAATCTTGAACTCACGAACAACCTGCCTGTCGCCGGCCTGCATTACGACGGTTTGCGCGGAGCAAAACAACTGGACGACGTGATCCAAACCTACCCGGCCCACAAAGTCCTCTCCATCGGCTTGGTAGACGGCCGCAATATCTGGAAAACCGACTTAACCGCTGCCATTGAAAAGCTCACCGATGCCAAAACCAAATTCGGCAACCGTCTGTGGACGGCACCCAGCTGCTCATTACTGCATGTTCCAGTGAACCTGGAAGCCGAAGAAAAGTTGAATCCGGAGCTGAAAAACTATCTGGCCTTCGCCAAACAGAAACTGGCGGAAATCAAACTGCTGAACGACGCGCTCAACGGCCACGCCGATCAGCAAGCGTTGCAGTCTAATGCGCAGGCAATCCTCGATAAAAAACACTCCAAGCTGATTCACAATGCCGAAGTGCAGGCACGCGTGGCCAAAGTGGATGAGATCGCACTGAACCGGGCCGCCCCCTATCAAGAGCGATGCCAACAGCAAAAAGCCAAATTCAATTTACCGCTGTTCCCGACCACCACCATCGGTTCGTTCCCGCAAACCCAGGAAATCCGTGAGGCGCGCCGCCAATTCAAAAACGGCGAACTGAGCGAAGCACAATATATTGAAGCCATGCAGGCAGAAATCCGCGATGTCTGCGCTCGCCAGCAACGCATCGGCATTGATGTCTTCGTTCACGGCGAACCGGAACGTAACGATATGGTGGAATACTTCGGTGAACAGCTCGACGGTTACGCCTTTACCCAATTCGGTTGGGTGCAGTCTTACGGTTCTCGCTGCGTCAAACCGCCGATTATTTTCGGCGATGTCTCACGTCCAAAAGCCATGACCGTCGCCTGGTCGCAATACGCACAAAGCCAAACCGATAAAATCATGAAAGGCATGCTCACCGGTGCGGTGACAATGCTGCAGTGGTCGTTTGTACGCAATGACCAGCCCCGTGAAACCACCTGTAACCAGATTGCTCTGGCCTTGCGTGACGAAGTGCTGGATTTGGAAAATGCCGGCATTCACATGATCCAGATCGACGAGGCGGCTTTACGTGAAGGCTTGCCGTTGAAAAAAACCGATTGGGCGGACTATCTGCGCTGGGCGGTCAACAGTTTTCGCATGACCACCTCCGGCGTGGCCAACGACACGCAGATTCATACCCACATGTGTTATTCCGAGTTCAACGACATTATCGAAGCGGTGGCGAAAATGGATGCCGATGTCATTACCATCGAAACCTCCAAATCGCAGATGAAACTATTGGATGCGTTTGTCGATTTCGACTATCCGAATGAGATCGGACCCGGCGTCTACGACATCCACTCGCCGAATATTCCAACGGTGGAGCAAATGGTGGAGTTAATTGAAAAAGCCGCCAAACTGATTCCGGTCGAACGCCTGTGGGTCAACCCAGACTGCGGTCTGAAAACCCGCGACTGGGAAGAGACCGAACCGGCACTGGCCAATATGGTCAAAGCTGCTAAGGTGTTGCGAAAACGGTTTGCTGAGCAAATTCAAAGTGCTTAATTTTTTAACGGCTTTTTCGAAAGCCCTGCTCCCCTCTCCTACTCAATGCGAATTCCAAACAGGTGGTTTTATCCGTCTAAATCCACCCGCTTTCTCAGGCGCTTGGCTTGGCTCCGCTGGCGTTTATGCTCGAGCCGTTTGCGTCGGGCGCTTTGGCTAGGCCGGGTGGCAATGCGTTTTTTAGGGCGTTTCGCGACGCTTTCCAAAATCTCCTGAAGCCGCTGTAAAGCGGCTTGGCGGTTAGCATCCTGGGTGCGGTAAGATTGAGACTTGATGACAATCACCCCGTCTTTGGTAATGCGTTTGTCGGAAAGTCGCAGCAGACGTTGTTTAAAGTCATCCGGCAGAGAGGAATGTAAAATATCAAAGCGCAAATGCACGGCGGTGGCGACTTTATTGACATTCTGCCCGCCCGCGCCTTGCGCCCGCATCGCCTGCCAGGAAATTTCCGACTCTGCAATCTTCTGCCCGGTTGAAAGGGTTAACACGGTGTTTACTCCGCAACGGCCATAAATGAACAGGCCTGCCAAATTCGACAGGCCTGTTCATAAATCATGCTATTTCTGCTGATGACACTTTTTCCCAGCCGCTCTCCAATTGCAGCGTGACATGATGCACTTTGTGCGCTTCCAGCAGATAGCGCTTGATCTCGCCCATTACTTCATCATTGATATGCTGTAGGTCGGTTTTGGCGTGCAGGGTCATCATCACCTGGTCTTCGGCAATGGCCCACAGGTGAATGTGGTGCACCGCAGTCAGATAATCGAAATGGCGTTCCAAATCCTCAGCAATGGCTTTGATCTCGTAGCCGGCCGGCACACCTTCCAGCAAAACATGTCCGGATTCACGCACCAGGCGGTAAGCACCAACCCCAATAATCACCGAAATCAACAGCGAAAGAATTGGATCAATCGGCGTCCAATCGGTGTAATAGATCAGAATCGCACCGGCAATAACCGCCACCGATCCCAAAGTGTCCCCCAGAAAATGCAAGGTCGCACCTCGCATGTTCATATTGTGCTGATCTCCAGAGTGCAAAATCCAAAATACCACCAAATTGTTCAACAACCCAATGACGGCGATGATAAACATCTCTTTGCCCATGATTTCTTGCGGCTCCAGAAAACGGTGAATCGCCATCACCACAATCCCGCCCACAATCAACAACAAAGTAAAGCCGTTGACAAAGGCGGTGAGAATCTGCACCCGCTGATAACCAAAGGTCATACGTTCATTCGCCGGTTTTTGACTGATATGGAACCCCCACCAAGCCACCGCCAGCGCTAAGGCATCGGTCAACATGTGTACCCCGTCCGCCACCAGGGCAATCGAGTTCACCCACAAACCGCCGATGATTTCGACCAGCATATAGGTGGCGGTAATAATGGCGGCGATCATCACCTTACGTTTATTATGATCGTGATTACCACCAATATGATTGTGATGGTGTGAAACCGGTTGAACGTCCATAAATCTATCCTGTAAACACCCAAAGATTAAATAACGGCAAAGCGCGATTGCGGTCTGAGCCTTGGTTTGCTCTTCACTGACCAAGTACTCGCAAGGCCAATCGATTGTATCATTTTGTTTTCGCCACTGCCCACGACTCTACGTAATCAATCCCAGTGTCCGCTTTAATCGCTTGCGCCAATTGCTGCATGGTCGCCCCCGTGGTAATCACATCGTCAATCAATGCAATACGCCGAACCCCGGAAAACCGCTCGGCCTCCACCGCAAAGGCCCGTTTAAGGTTGCGTTGGCGTTGAGCTTTATTCAAATGCGTTTGTGACGGCGTATTCTTAACGCGCTTAACGGCTCCGCGAATCAACGGAATCCGCAACGCTTTTGCCAAAGGCATCGCAATCTGTTCCGCCTGATTAAAACCTCTTTCACGACGACGCAAAGGATGAATAGGCACCGCCACCAAAGCGTCGATATTCGAAGCCTCCAGCCTGGAACTTAATAAGTCGGCCAAGATGCGCCCATAGGCCATCTGATGGCCATATTTGAAGGCATGCAATAGCGCCACCAACTCGGCATCAAAATAGAAGCCTACCTGAGTCCGGTCAAACGCCGGCGGATTCAGCAAGCACGTTCCGCACACACTTCCTGCGGATGCTTCGCTACACGGTTCACAGCAGCATGGACAAACGGATTCTGGAACCGGCCAGGACGCCACCAGTTCTGACGACAGGTCCAATTGTTCGCTCGGTTTATCGCGGATCACACAGCGTGACGGCAATAACCATTTCTCCAGCCAGTGCATATTCACCCCCAATAAGGATTACCATAATCAACCCCGTAACCCATGCTAAAGAGCACTTATCGCTTATCCGTTCTTATAGGCTATAATAACCTGATCAACCATTAAAACAGGTTACGGTTTTAAGACCGAGTCAGATTGGCTTTTAAATCCCGCCTGTTCACAAGCGACCGGAAGCGAACAATGACAGCAGAAACCCTTGGACAAATTCGACACGACTGGACTCTGGAAGAGATCCGCGCGATTATGGATCAGCCTTTTAACGACCTGATCTTTCAAGCGCAGACCGTCCATCGCCAGCACTTCAACCCTAACGAGATTCAGACCAGTACGCTGATCAACATCAAAACCGGCGGCTGTGCTGAAGATTGCTCCTACTGCTCACAAAGCTCCCGCTACGATACCGGTCTGGAAAAAGAGAAAATGATGGCGGTACAGGAAGTGCTGGACCAGGCCATGGCCGCCAAAGAAAAAGGCGCGACGCGTCTTTGCATGGGCGCAGCGTGGCGCAACCCGAACAAAAAGGATTTTCCAACCGTATTGGAAATGGTTAAGGTGGTAAAAAATCTGGGCATGGAAACTTGTCTGACTCTGGGTATGCTGGATGACGAACAGGTGCAGATGCTCAAGGACGCCGGGCTCGACTACTATAACCATAATCTGGATACTTCCGAAGCTTACTATCCGCAAGTCATTACTACGCGGACTTTCCAAGACCGTCTGGACACCATCGACAAGGTGCAGAAGGCCGGCATTAATGTCTGTTCCGGCGGCATTATCGGCATGGGTGAAGAGCACGCCGACCGCGCCGAACTGCTGAAAACTTTTGCCAATATGGCGCATCACCCAGACAGCGTGCCGGTGAATCTGCTGGTGCCGATTGAGGGGACGCCACTGGCGGAGATGCGCGGCAAAACCGATTCGTTTGAATTTATCCGCGTCATCGCGACGGCACGCATTCTGATGCCAAAAACCTACGTTCGTCTGTCAGCCGGTCGCATGGAACTGCCGGACGAAGCGCAGGCCTTGTGCTTTCTGGCCGGTGCTAACTCGATTTTCTACGGTGACAAGCTGCTGACGACCGAAAACCCGGAATCGGATCACGATCTGCAACTGTTCAAAAAACTGGGTATTCAGATGCAGGCCCATCACAAGGCGCACGCGGAATGCGGCGACAAAACGGAAAAAACCGCGTCGTCCGATTCCGCGGCTTGATCCCATTAAACGGTTTGAACTTGATAAACCGCAAAACTGAACAGGCCTGGTGAAAAGTAAAAAGACCAGGCCTGTTTACTTTGAACTGACCCTCTGACGTTTGGTGTCGCATTTATGCCTCAATCGATTCAACAGCGTTTTACTCCCCTGCTTGAAGCGCGCCGCCAAGCGCATCTCTACCGTCAGCGTCCGTTAAGTTTCAGCGCCCAACAGCCGCAGATGCAGATCAACGGTCTGCCGATGGTGAACTTCAGTTCCAACGACTACCTCGGTTTTGCCAACCACCCGCAAATCAAACACGCCCTGATCGACGCTTTGCAAAACGACGACCTCAGCTATGGTTCCGGAGCCGCGCATCTGGTCAGTGGCCATCACCTCCACCATCACCTACTCGAAGACGAGATCGCCGACTGGTTGGGCGTGGAACGCGCCCTGCTGTTTTCCACCGGCTATATGGCCAATCTGGCGGTGCAGCAGGTACTGATGCAGCCCGGCGACACCCTGTTGGGCGACAAACTCAATCACGCCTCGCTGATCGACGGCGCACGGCACTGTGCGGCGGAGTTCAAACGTTACCCGCACCGCGACATGAACGCCCTGCAACGCCGTCTTGAACAGATTCAACCGGCAGACGGCAACCAAGTGCTGATCGCCACCGACGGCGTGTTCAGCATGGACGGCGACATTGCGCCGCTGGCAGAAATTCAGCGCCTTGCGCAAGCCCACCAAACTTGGTTACTGGTGGACGACGCCCACGGCTTTGGCATGCTCGGCCAAGATGGGCGCGGCAGTTTTGACTATTTAGGCCTTAAACCCTCCGCCGACACCGTGCTCGTCGGCACGCTTGGCAAGGCATTCGGCACCTCCGGCGCGTTTGTCGCCGGTAGCGAAGTCTTGATTGAGAGCCTGATTCAATTTGCCCGGCCTTATATCTACACCACCGCCATGTCGCCATTGAATGCTCTGGCTACCCGTGAAGCGCTCAAACTGGTCAAACAGGGCGACCCAGAACGCCAACGTTTGCAGGCGCATATCCAACGTTTCCGGGAAGGGGCCCTGGCGCTACGGTTGGAGCTGTGGGACTCCCCCTCTGCGATTCAACCAATACTACTCGGCGACAGTGAAACTGCGCTACAATGGAGTGAGGCGCTCAAACAGCAAGGTTTTTGGGTGGCGGCGATCCGTCCGCCCACTGTTCCCAAAGGCCAGGCGCGATTACGGGTGACCTTGTCGGCCGCGCACACTGAAGAACAGGTTGATGCGTTGCTTCAAGCATTAAAACAGATTCAGGCGAACCACAAACGCGGAAAAGGTTAGGAAGACCGACGCTTCAATGGAGAAAATGAGGCCATACTATGGAAAGACGCTTTTTCACCCCGTTCTTTTTCTCCAAGCTGTTCAAATGGAGCGCAAGCCTACTGGCGATGGCCGCGCTTATCGTACTTTTGCTGCCGTTTGCCATCCAATTCGGCATTGAAAAAGCCCTGCAACAACAGGGCGCTGGCCAGGTTTCGATTGCCAATGTGGATTTCAATCCGTTTCGCGGCCGGCTGCAAATCGACGGACTCGAAATCTATTCGCCTTCAGCAGATACAACCACAACCGCCTCTCCCGTTTTAAGGATTCAGCAAGCCCAAGCCGATCTGGGCTGGCTTAATCTGGTGAAAAAGCGCCTGCTGCTGCAAAACGTGACTCTGACCAATGCCTCCGTGGATATTCAGCAGAACGACCCGCGCTCTCTGGTCATAGCCGGGCTGTTTTTCCCTCTGGGACAATCAGCTGAAACCGAAGAAAGCGATGGCACGACTTGGACGGCAGGCATTCAAGCACTGAATTTTTCCAATCTGACGCTGCGCCTATTGCGCCCCGGTCAAGCCATTGACGAAACCACCTACCGTATTGAAAAATTGACGTTAAACGACCTCTATATGTGGGATGCCGGCTCCGGTCGTTTGATTCTTAACAGTCATCTAAACCAAGCCTTAGTGAATTCGCATTTTCGCCTGCAGCTGTTCTCCGTTGCCCCCAAAATCATTGGTACGGTGCGCTTTCAGGATTTGGAACTGGATGAACTGCCTTACCTTAACGATGCCTCACAGAACCCTGAGCTGAAACTTAAAGGGCAGCTTTCGGCTGACGTCACCTTTACCGCCGAACTGAACGAAGCGGGCCTCACCATTGATCAGCAGGGCGAATTTACGCTCAAACAAACCCAGCTGAGCTTGCCGCCTTATCAGATAGACGGTGATAGCATTCGCTGGTCTGGCAGTCTACGCTTTGAGCAACTTAAATCCCAAGCGGATAGCGCCAGTGTAAAACTGGAAGGTCAGTTGGATCTGAAACAGTTTGCGCTACAAGATACACAACAGTCCCTAAGCCTGCATCACTCCCTGCAAGCCGCGCTCAAACTAGAGGCTGCTCTCTCCCCGCAAACCACCGAAGTGCAGCAACAGGGCACCATCACCCTGATAGCGCCTCATTTTGAACTGGCCTCTCTCTCCAGTCAGGCCAACAAAGTAACCTGGCAAGGAGCCTTACATTACCTTTCTGACGAAACGTCTGCACACACCCTTCAAGCGAAGGGGAGGCTTAGCGCAGAACAAGCGCAACTCAACGATCAGGCCAACGGTCTGCAATTGACACAGAATATCACTAATAACGTGGATCTGAATCTGACATTGGATGCAGGCAGTCTCAAGCTGACGCAAAACGGCCTGTTAAAAGTACAGAATCTGAACTTATTGCAACCGCCTTTCCAGGTGGCACTCAACGAACTGGAGTGGAACGGTTCGCTGTCGCTTGACCAACAAACGACACTTGCGGTCGAGCTCCAAGGGGCCATAGGTATGCAGGGGCTGACCACAAGCAACCACGAAAAACAAATGGAGCTGGCCTCTCTAAACACATTGAAGATCAAGCAATTAAACGTCAAACAGGCGGCAGATTGCCTGCAGGCAAACTTAAATCAATTGTCGCTTAATCAGATTCGCCTGGCTTCACAAACCAAAGCCCCTTTTATCGAACTGGGCCATGTTTCGCTCGACCAAGCCGCGCTCAGAAACCTCAATGAATTCAAAATCGGCAACCTCAAATTGGCTCAAGGAGAGACCTCTCTCACCGTGAATCAAGAGGGCAAAATTGTCCAACTCGAAAACCTGCTCGCCAATTTACAGACCAGTGAGCCTGCGGCCAACGAGCCCTCTGCACCCGAAACCAATTCAACGGAGCAACCAGCAGACACTACAACGCCTTCTCAGGAACAGGCTGCGGCTGCGCTCACATTCAGCGTCAACAGCATCACCTTAACCCAACCTCACCAAATTCGCATTAACAGCGAACGTTTTACCCAGCCGATCCAGAAAAACCTGGAGCTGAAAACGTTGAAATTCGGCTCGCTTAACAGCCGCAAACCGGATGCGGATACCCCCTATGAAATTCACTTGGTGGCGGATGAATTCTCGAAAATCCACAGTGAGGGTACGGTTCAGCCGCTTAATCCTGAATTGACAGCGCATCTTTCAACCCAGATTGAAGGTTTGAATCTGGTCGATTTCAGTCCGCTGAGCGCGCAGTTTATCGGCTATGAAATTGACAGCGGCCAACTGTCCGCCAATCTCAAAACCGATTTGGACCGCAACCAGATTGATGCCGAAAATGACTTGCTTTTAAACAAGCTGAAACTCAAAGCAGCCAATAAAGACAAGAGCCAGCAATTTGAACAGGGCTTATCGATGCCAATTGATGCGGCCCTGTCGTTACTGCGTGACAAGCAAGACAATATCAAACTTAAACTGCCGATCAAAGGAGACATCAGCAATCCCGATTTCCGTCTCGATGATGTGATTAACAAGGCCCTGGCAGGCGCCATGCAAAAAGCCACTAAAACCTATCTGCTATTGGCGCTGCAACCTTTCGGTGCCATCGCTTTAGCAGGGGATTTCCTAACACAACAGGCCGGTGCCATCCAGTTGCAGAGCGTGGAGTTTGCTGCAGGGAAAACGGTACTCAACAGTAAAATGACACAGTACCTTGGTAAAGTCGCTACCATGCTTCAAGAACGCAAAGGCGTGCAGATTAAAGTGTGCGGCGCCGCAAACCAGGTAGATCGACTCGCCCTGCTCGGAGTACAGAGTCAATCGGCTTCGCAAGACAAAAACAAAACGTCGCAAAAAGACGGTCAAGCGCAACTGCCGACTGTGGCGGATGAACAACTACTGCAACTGGCCGATGCACGTGCGGTGGCGATTAAACGCTACCTGCTCGATCAGGGCGTCAAAACCGGCCAGGTCATCCTGTGCCAGCCACGCCTAAGCCAAGAAGCCCGCAGTGCTCCGAAAGTGGCGCTGGGTATCTAACGCCTTGAGGACGACAAATTGAAGACATAAAAAAAGCAGGAAAATTCCTGCTTTTTTAAAAGTGTTCGCGGCGTCAGCGGTTTATAACATCAGATGCGCTTACCAGCGCTTTGCCATAACAACTAAGGCCACTTTGACTTATTAAGCGTTACAGTCTTTCGACGTTTGCCGCTTGCAAGCCTTTTTCACCTTCCACGATTTCAAACGAAACCGCTTGCCCTTCTACTAGAGTTCGGCGTCCTGTACCATTAATCGCACGAAAATGAACAAAAACATCTGGCCCGTTTTCTTGCGCCAAAAATCCGAATCCTTTTTCGTCGTTAAACCATTTAACGGTACCTGTTACTGCATCTGACATGATAAACCTCAAATTAAACAATCATCACACCCTCCGCTTCTCCAAAAGAATCTTGAAAAAGTGGTGTGACACTTTGCATAGTAACAGGGGTTGGTATTAAAAGATAGTTAAAACTTTGAAATTCCAATGAAAGTTTTATGACATCGAATAGGCTATACATGCAGAAAGGCCTATATTTATAGGCCATTGGGCCTTAAAAGCTATACAATACAAACCCTTAATAAAAATCACCGATTCAGTCAGCCGATGATGGAGCCGCCATGGTCACACTCAACCGCGAACAATTTGGAAAAGGCCCTAATCTGACCTTTATTCATGGTTGGGGAGCTCAAAACAGTATCTGGAAAGAGTGGATTCTCAACTATTTTTCCGATGATTACTGCGTGCATCTGATTGAACTGCCCGGCTGCGGTGACAGTCCCGCACTACCCAACTCGGACCAAATTCAACAGGCCTGGCTAGAAGCACTGCAAGCTGCCCTGCCAAAATCAACTCATTTGGTAGGCTGGTCACTGGGCGGTCTGCTCTCCCAACAACTGACCGCACGCAATCCCCAGCAGATTTTAAGCTTGACGAATCTCGCCTCTACCCCGCGCTTCATTCAAACCGAGGGTTGGAAATGGGCCGTGAGTCCGGAATTGATGAATGATTTTATCCAGGCTCTAAGCAGGGATACACTCGCTACCCTGCAACACTTCTGGAAACTCCAGATTCAGGGATCCGACGGCGCACGTCAACTGATTAAGCTGTTTATGACTCAGATGAAAACACGCAAAATACCGCACCCGCGCAGTCTGGCTCAAGGCCTGCAATTGCTCAAAGACATGGACAACCGAGATCTATTGCAGCAACTCGAAACCCCTGTTCTATGGCTCCTCGGGGAAAACGATCCTTTGATTCCTCAAGCGTTTGTCTCCGAATTCTGTACAATACAGCCCAATGCTGAAATCAGCCTGATCCAGGGAGCGGCGCACATGCCATTCTATTCGCACCCGCAGGAAACAGCACAGGCCCTAAGGGCTTTTTTGCAAAAACACTCACACTCAACAACTGTATAAAACGACACCATGTCCAATAAACACTCCTCACCACCGGTTAACCGCGCGCACATTCGCCAACATTTCAGTCATGCCGCGCCCAATTACGACGAGGCCGCCATCCTGCAAAAAACGGTAGCGGCACGGGTGGATGAGCGTCTTGAATTAACTACGCTGATGCCATTGACAGTAGCAGACATCGGCGCAGGCACCGGACTCTTAACTGAAAAGGTCATGCGGCGTTATCCCAAAGCGCAGCATTTTGCCATTGATCTTTCCACGGCCATGCTGCAGCAGGCCTGGCAGCGCCTGCAACCACCACGAAGCTGGTTTCCTTTCACCCAAAAGAAGCGTGTCTCTTTAATCAATGCGGATGCCTATGCTTTACCGCTGGCGGATCAAAGCATTGACCTACTGGTGAGCAATCTGATGTTGCAATGGTGTGACGATTTAGATCGCGTGTTTCAGGAATTTCGCCGGGTATTAAAACCAGAAGGCCTGATTATGTTTACCACCTTTGGCCCGGATACGCTTAAGGAATTGAAGCAGGCCTGGTCGGTTGCGGATCCTGAGCAGATGCATGTGAATCATTTTGTCGACATGCATGATATTGGCGATGCTTTGATTCGTAATGGTTTTGGCCAACCGGTCATGGACGTTGAACACTTCACCCTGACGTATGACCGTCCTATGGGCGTGCTTAAGGATTTAAAAGCCATTGGCGCTACCAACGCGTCATTGAACCGTGAACGTGGCTTGATGGGGAAACACAAGTTCCAGCGAATGCTGCAAGCATATGAAGCATTAGCACAACCCGACGGCAAAATCCCTGCGACCTATGAAGTCGTGCACGGCCATGCTTGGGCTGCCCAGGAGGTCTTTAAAGGACCGGAACGCAATCGAGATGGCCTGGTGGAAATCAGTCTGGATGAATTTGCCCGCCAGACGGCTAAAAAATAACCCAGCGCCAGGCCTCTGCTCACATTCACGTTTAATTCATCTCTTGCGGATCGACATCCAGACTCCAACGCACTTTGCGGCTCAACGGATCGGCCGCTATTCCCTCTTCTATTTGCGCCCAAAGCTCGTGCAGTTGCGAGCGCAACTTGGCCTGGATTAACAGTTGATAACGGTAGCGTCCCTGGCGGCGTTCCATCGGCGCCGAAACCGGCCCCCATATTTCCACAGGGCGTCGAGCCGACGCCTCATCACCAGCTTTGACAATGACCTGTTCAGCAAGCTGTAACCGCGCTTTGATTACTTTAAGAAAATTCATGGCATCTGCTGGATTATGCGCTTCCGCACGACATAACATTTGAAAACTGAACGGCGGCAAGTTAGCTACTTTACGCTCCTGAATGGCCTTTTCGGCAAAGGCCGCATAGCCGTGTTTAACCAAAGTGATTAACAACGGATGATCTGGGTGATGGGTTTGAACAAGCACTTCGCCGCGTTTTTCACCTCTACCGGCACGCCCTGCCACCTGCAGGATCAATTGCGCCATTCTTTCCGAGGCTCTGAAATCGGCGCCAAACAAGCCTTGATCCACATCCAACAGGCCAACCAGGGTCACATTAGGAAAATGATGCCCTTTGGCCAGCATTTGCGTACCGATCAGAATGTCTGCCTCACCACTACGTGCCTGTTCAGTTAACTCCGACATTCGTCCTTTTATGCGCGTGGTATCACGATCGATACGCAACACTTTATAGTCTTCAAACCAACTTTGGATAATCTGCTCCAAACGTTCTGTGCCCTGACCGACCTGCACAAATTCATTGCTCTGACAACTTGGACATACCGCCGGTGCGGCGCATTGATATCCACAATGATGACAGCGTAAATGCCCATACTGCCGTCCGGAATAGTGGAGCGTCATATTGGCATCACAACTAGGACACTGTGCTTGCCAGCCACACTGGTGACACATCATGACGGGAGCATAACCACGACGATTTAAAAACAGTAAAACCTGGCCACCCTCTTGTAAATGTTGGCGCATTGCATTTTGCAATGGCGTCGACACCCCCTCCTGAATCTTCTCGCCGCGAATGTCTAATAACCGGAGCTGGGGCAGCTCAGCATTGGCTGCACGCCTTGTCAGTTTAAGGTGTTTAAAACGGCCTAATTGTGCATTATGCAGCGTTTCCAATGACGGTGTCGCCGAACCCAACACAACCGGTATTTGCTGTTCGTAAGCCAATCGGATTAACAGATCCCGTGCCGAATAGCGGAATCCTTCCTGCTGCTTAAAGGAAAGATCATGCTCCTCATCAATGATGCATAGGCCCAAGTTTTTAAAAGGGGTAAACACGGCGGAACGTGTTCCAAGCAGCACCTTCACCTCGCCTTTGCGTACAGAATTCCATGCGCACAGTCTTTCGCTGTCATTGAGACCCGAGTGCAATGTAGCCACTGGTTGCTGTAATGCCGCCGTAAAGCGTTGCACCATCTGCGGCGTCAAACCGATCTCAGGCACCAACACCAGCACCTGCTTGCCTTGTTTCAGCACGCTTTCGATCATGCCTAAGTAAACTTCTGTTTTACCGCTTCCCGTTACACCCTCGAGCAAACAGGCCTGGTATGTGGACAAGCTGCTGACAACCTCATCTACGGCACGCTGTTGCTCGGGATTTAATTGATGCTCTGGTTTTGATGCATGGACTGATCTACTAAAACAAGGGCCGACACGCTCTGCTAGCCAACCTTGTTGCACAAACTTTTTAAGAGTAGGCCGCCAGTTTTGTAAATACTGGTTGAGTTGGTTTGCATCCTGTTCGCGTGGATGTGTCTGAAAAAACGCTAACAGTTCGATTTGTCGTTTGGCATTTTTGGGCAGATCCTCAGCCCTTATGGTACGCCCTTTTTCCGTTAGACTCCAAACGGACTCTCGAACCGTATCAGGGGCATCGCCAATACGTAACCTCTTAGGTAAAGCGGCTTGAATCACCTCGCCTATCGGTTCATGGTAATACTCGCTTGCCCAATTTAAAAATGCCAGTTGCTGTCGTGTGAAAAGCGGTTCGGCATCAATCACTTCAATCACTGTTTTCAGCTTGCCTTCTTCATAAGCGCTCTGCTCTAACAGTGCGGTCACTACACCGATGGCTTCACGGTTTCTAAAAGGCACACGCACTCGACCGCCAACGATGACTCTTCCCGCATCATTTGCTGCCACACGATAATCTAACGCTGTTTTAAACGGACCGGAAACGGCAACCTGAACAATCATTTTGCTATGGAAATGGGTAAAGAAATAAGAATCTTAACACAGAAATTCTTCACCAGACGGTGTTAAGCAAGGCAACGAAAATTGAAATCGGCATGAAACTCTGCCGATCGAACGAAAGAAAATTTCGGATATAAAAAAACCCGCTTTTTAGCGGGTTTTTTTATTTGAATCAAACGCTAAATCGTTGATTACATACCAGCGTGACCAACACCTGGTGGATCTTCATGCAAACGTTGTGGAACGTTGTACTGAGGAGTTCCGTCAGGTAGGCGACGAGCTTGACGATAGTTATGGATATCACCTTTACCATCACCAACCATATAGTCAGGACAGTTGCTCATGCAGCGCTCATTGTGGATAACTGGACGGTGGTCACAGAAGTAGTTACCCTGGTTTTTCATGTACTTGTTCATTTTCATCAACAGTTCAGAGTTGAAGAAAGTGTCATCTTCAAGTTCATTACCTTCATCGTCAATCTTAACGTAGTTAGATTGTAGGATGTAACCAACCATACCCATGTAACCAGCATCGCCGATAAATGGTGCATTTGGTGTCCAGAAAGGCATTGTACGACGGATGTAGTCGAACAGAGTTACCGCGTAAGGCCAGTAGTTACCAACGGTCTTCATCGGCGCTGGATCGTCGAAAGAAGACGTTACCAGTGTTTCATCAACCGCTAGAGGTAGGTAACCTTTTGCACCTTCACCGAATTCACCGTGACACATACCACAGTATTGAACGTACAACTTACCACCTTCTTCAACAGTCATACCAACTGATGGATCAGGAAGCCCTTTACCGTCACCGTCAACAACGATGTTCCATACTTTCAACGCATCTTCAGCGATTGGCGTACCGAAACCATAAGCCGTGAAGTTGTCGTTGTAGTAGTTTTTAGCAACACTGTCATGTACTTCAACGAAAGCTGCAGGAACTTTACATTGAGCGTTACCGTGGTTACCACCATCGATGCTGTCATCTACTTCAAAGGAGTATGGGTTAGCAGGATCTAGTTTTCCTTCCAAACCGTCACGCCCGTGAGCAGCATCTTTACCTAAAATGGCTTCGATAACTTTAGCGTCTAGGTATTTACCATCTGCTTCACGAATAATCTCAGCGTAGTTAGCAGCGTACTTACCGTTGATTTTCTCACCGGCGCTACCGTCTGAGCTACCGCTCATTGCATTTGCTGAGCCGGCAAATAGTGTTGCAACTGTTGCTGCAACCAATGTTTTCTTAGTACTGAACATTTTCAATCATGCCTCCGTTTTTGCCGTCTTCCCATGCATGTACACGCCATGTAACCATTGCGGTACGGTGGTAAACGTTGTTTGTACCTTCTAGTTGACGCATTTGCGGCATTGGCGGCTGAACGTAACCAGTTTCATCTGTAACACGGCTCATCAAGAACGCTTCTGAACCATCCCAATCCCATTCAACTTCAAAGCGAGTCCATGCTTTATCCAAAACAGGAGAAGTAAAGTGCGCTTCTTTCCAGTTCTTACCACCGTCGAAAGAAACATCAACGTGTGCAACTTTACCGCGACCAGACCAAGCTAGACCACGTACGAAGTATTTACCTGGACCTTGCATTTTGAAGTCAGGAGATGGGTAAGTAATTACTGAGTTTGGTTCCATGTACCATGAGAAACGCTGCGCTGTCCCATCAGGCATAAGCTCAGTGTACTTAGAAGTCTCTTCACGGTGCTGTGCAGGTACATCGTGAACCTGGATACGACGTAGGTATTTAACCCACATGTTCGCTTCACATCCTGGAACAACCAAACGAATTGGGTAACCTTGCTCACGACGAAGTGCTTCACCGTTCTGAGCGTAAGCAACGAAACAGTCATCCATGGCGATTTCAAGCGGGATAGAACGAGTCAAACCAGCTGCATCCGCGCCTTCAGGAATAATCCACTTACCTTCAGGTTTGATCCCCGCTTCTTTCAATAGGTCAGATAGACGAACACCCGTGTATTCAACACAAGACATCATACCGTGAGTCCACTGAACAGAGTTCAACTGAACCCCTTTCCACTCCATCGCACCGTTAGCAGGACACTCTACGAAGTGAATACGTGAAACAGATGGGAAACGCTTAAGATCATCCATAGTGAAGATCAATGGGCGCTCTACCAGACCGTGAATCACTAAACGGTGATCATCTGGGTTGATTGTTGGTACACCACCGTGGAAACGCTCAAAGTGAAGACCGTTTGGAGTGATGATCCCGTGCAAGCTTTGCAGTGGAGTCATTGTGATAGACGCCATAGAATCTGGAGTCAACCACTCAAGTGTACGACGCTGAACTTCTTTCTCATATGGAGAAGGCATACCGTATGGGTATTTACGAACACCAAAACCAAGTGATTTACGTGCAGCACCATCTTGAAGTACTTCAGTAATTTCTTCTTTACCAGCGTAAGGGGCTACGGCTTTTTTAGGGTCATATCCCGCACCTTCCGCTGCGCTAGCTGCTTTGGTGAACATTACACCACCAGCTACAGCCGCAGTACCTTTTAGGAAGGCACGACGACCTTGATTGCGACTTTCTTCAGTCTGAACCGCAACCTTTTCTACGATTTGATCTGTCATTTAATGCTCCTTGATTGATCTTGTTGCTTGGCAACAACACCCCAGATTCAAGAGTTTAATTTATTTATATATAGCGTGTATGTCGGCAAAACTCCGAGCAATACATTTTTTGCTGACCAGTAATGATATTTGTTAAGGCCTCATACTTCAAGCAAATGCCTAACAAAAATTAGAATTCGCTTATATAATTTTTTTATGGGGATAAGCCCTTTTTCTATCCCCGGAAGGAATTATGGCTTTATAACCCGGGCTTAACCCCGCCGCAAAACGACCTTTCAAGCCGACTCCACATCAATCACAAGCTCGGCAAATCTTCCCTTCTGCAAATGGGTCCCGACTTCGGATTCTCAATGTCTTCCGCCACCTGACTTAAAAAGCTCTGTAGCTCATCAACCGTCAAAACTGACAGAATTTTATTCATAATTTCCGGATGAATGGCCACCGTAGTGAATTCGCCCGACTGAAGCTGCACCTGAACACCGCACGCATCGGCCAAAGCACCGTTCTCATCGTTACCTTCAATTTGCGCGGCTTGCTCTCCAAAAAACAGATCGTTGTAGTAATCTTCGATTTTCTCAATCGTCTCATCATCCAACTGACCTTTCATCTGGACCGTGAAAGAGAGTTCACCAGGATGCAATTCTTCACTGATCACCTCAAAGCCAACACCGAAACCACTACAGTAGGCGACAAACTTGTCTGCTAACGCCTCACTAAAAAAAACATACTCCATCTGTTCGTCCATTATGCCGATCCTTTCTTTTTAAGCCTATGAATAGTATCATTCAAACCACTTTGAAGCACGCTTTCCAGGCGTGACCAAACCTAATTGATAAGCAAAGGTCCAGACCATGATTGATCGCCAATTTCCTATTACGCGGATGCGCCGCATGCGCAAAGACGAGTTTTCCCGCCGCCTGATGCGCGAAAACATCCTGACCACAAACGATCTGATTCTGCCCGTTTTTGTGATTGAAGGACACAATCAAAGAGAGCCGGTCAAGTCGATGCCGGGAGTCGAGCGCCTGAGTCTAGACCTTTTGGTTGAAGAAGCCAAAGAAGTAGCGGCCTTGGGCATCCCGATGATCGCTCTGTTTCCGGTCACGCCACAGGAAGCGAAATCATTGGACGCAGCGGAAGCCTACAATCCGGACGGATTGGCGCAACGCGCGGTGCGTGCCATTAAACAGGCCTGTCCAGAACTGGGCGTCATGACCGATGTGGCACTGGATCCATTCACTACCCACGGACAAGACGGCATTATCGATGAAAACGGCTATGTGCTGAACGACGATACCATCGATGTTCTGATGAAGCAGGCCTTATCTCACGCAGAAGCCGGCGCGGACGTTATCGCCCCTTCCGACATGATGGATGGGCGCATTATCGAAATTCGTGAGTTGCTGGAAGATCATGGTTACATCAACACGCGCATCATGGCTTACTCCGCCAAATACGCTTCTGCTTTTTACGGTCCGTTCCGTGATGCCGTTGGCTCAGCCGGGAATTTGGGTAAAGGCAATAAATACACCTACCAAATGGATCCGGCCAACAGTAACGAAGCGCTGCACGAAGTCTCCCTAGACCTGAACGAAGGCGCTGACATGGTCATGGTCAAACCCGGATTACCTTATCTGGACATCGTACGTCGCATTAAGGATGAATTTAAGGCGCCTACCTATGTTTACCATGTCAGCGGTGAATATGCGATGCTGAAAGCCGCGTCGCAAAACGGCTGGCTGGACGAAAAATCGGTGGTTCTAGAAACGCTGTTAAGCTGCAAACGCGCTGGGGCCGACGGCATCTTAACCTATTACGCCAAACTTGCGGCGATCTGGCTTAAAGAAGAAAATTAAAGGCCATTATGTGCATGCTTCTGTGTTCAAAAACGGTCACTTGGCATTATTTAATCCAAACGCACCTTTTGCACTGAAGCGCACCATACTTGACTTAATTTTACACTGAGAGAAATTATGACTGATTTGTACGCTGTGGTGGGTTACCCCATCGCCCATTCAAAATCTCCACTGATTCACCGTCTATTTGCGGAACAGACCGGCGAAGCCATCAGCTATGAAGCGATTCTGATCGACAGCGATGAAACCAGTTTTCAATGGGCGATTGAAGATTTGAAGCGCCGTGGGTATAAAGGCATCAATATCACCGTGCCATACAAACTCGACGCCTTTGAATATGCCGACACCCTTTCTCCGAGAGCGCAGACAGCCCATGCGGTCAACACCTTCGTCTTCAACGAGGATGGTACGACCTTTGGCGACAATACCGATGGCGTCGGTCTGGTGAACGACATCGAACTTAACGGCGCACGGCCGTTTAAAGAGCAAAACGTACTGATCCTAGGCGCAGGCGGCGCCGTTCAAGGAATTTTAGAGCCGCTACTGGCCAAGCAGCCTAAACGGGTTCATATCGCCAACCGTACCGCCAAACGGGCACAAGTGTTAAGTGACCGTTTCGACAGCGATATTCCGATGACGGCGAGCGGCTGGGAGGACATTCCCGAAGGCCCTTTTGACATTATCATCAACGGCACTTCGGCCAGTTTGGACGGCAAACTTCCGCCCGTTTCAGAAGCGATAGTCCACCCCAGCAGCCTGGTCTATGACATGATGTACGGCAAAGAACCGACCGTATTTATGGAATGGGCGAAACGCATTCAACCCGACTGCCAGGTCATGGATGGATTGGGCATGCTGGTCGGTCAAGCCGCTGAAGCCTTTTACTTATGGCGCGGCGTCCGCCCTGAAACCCAGCCGGTCATTGATACGATTCGTCAGCAGATGCTAGAAAGCAACGTCTAACGCTATCAAAAAACCCAGCAGGAGGCCTGCTGGGTTTTATGCATCCAATCCCGAAATCATTCAAGCAGATTACTCTTCTTCATCCACATAGTCATAGTGATTCTGGTACTCATTTTTCAGATCCACATAATGCTTCGCCGAATATTTAAAGAACGCCATTTCTTCGTCAGTCAACGGACGCACTTTTTTCACCGGGGAGCCCACATAAAGGTGGCCACTTTCAAGCACCTTACCTGGCGGCACCAAACTATTGGCCCCAACCAATACATTTTTTTGCACCACCGCATTATCCAAAACGACGGATCCCATCCCAATCAGGCACTCATTTTCAATAATGCAGCCATGCAGGACTACATTATGGCCTACGGTTACATCCTGACCGACAATGCATTTTGACCCTTTTGACTTTTCGCTTTCATGCGTGGTGTGGAGAACACAGCCATCCTGAATATTGGAGCGGTCACCCACCATAATGTCATTGACATCACCGCGCAGGGTTGCATTCGGCCAGATGCTGACATCCGCCCCCAAAACACAACGCCCAATAACCACGGCCGCATGATCCACCCAGCACCCGTCTTGCAGAACTGGAAACACCCCTTGAAAACTTCTAATCGCCATAACTTTTATCACTCCACCTATTGATTGGCATCGATTCGCAATCCCATCAATTTTAGACCAAAAATCCCCTAAGAATTCACTTTCAGATAATAATCATTTATACGCACTAAAAATGATTGATTAAGAACCTATCAAAACTGCATTTTCTATGACTATAATAGCTTAAAAGCGATGACCGAAATAGGGAGCAGTTTCTTACCATGATCGAAAAACGTTTTGCAAAACGCATCCCATCCAGCCGGCCGGCCCTATTGCTGTTCGACAATCGTACCGTCTATGCGATCATGACAGACTTTTCCAGACATGGAATTGGACTTATTTCTGATGAACCGCTTCCAAAAGATAAACGCATTGAAATCCATTTCGATATTGCCAACCAGAATACTTTAAAGCCTTTTCAATTTAAGGCCGAGGTCAAACACTGCATTTCCTGGCATTCAGGCAATCATATCGGTGTTCGTTTGGATTTTCCAAGCGAGAGCTACTTGGAACTTTATGAGCTCCTTGCAGTGGCCTGATATTTTTTCTACAATCAGATCAAATAATTACCAATTTTTTCATTACATCTTGGTGTACTATGTATACAACATCAGCACTTGCTGAAGCACAATCGGTAACGGAAGACATGCCTGAATCTAAAATCGCAGAACGGGAAAAACGGGGCGCCCCGCGCTTTCCAGTCCATAAAGCATCTGTACTCCGACGAAATGATAATGAAATCTATACCACTCTAATTAACGTGTCCGCAAGCGGGGTCGCCTTTTTGAGTGCGGTCGAACTCGAGATGGGAGAAGAAGTCACACTTAAGTGTCACTCCACCCAAAACGAGGAGATCGTTCAGCTCGACCTGCCGATTACCATTGTCCGCTGCCACTTCGACGAGAAAGAGCTGGAATATGAGGTCGGCGCCAAGTTACAGAAAGTCACCTTTGAATACCGGGAAATGCTGAAGCATATTGCTGAAACCTACTCAAAGTTAGCCCATTTAAACTGATTAACTCTCAATAAAAAAGGAGCCAAAAGGCTCCTTTTTTATTTACAGCCAACCATTCGATTAACGCATGGTCACTAACTCTTCCGAGCTGGAAGGGTGAATGGCGATCGTGGCATCCAGATCGGCTTTGGTGGCTCCCATTTGCACCGCAACCGCAAACCCTTGCAGCATTTCGTCCGCCCCGTCACCGACAATGTGAATACCCACTACCTTCTCTTCAGGACCGGCCACCACCAATTTCAATGCGGTTTTGATTTGATGTTCGGTAAAAGCGTAACGCATCGGAGTAAAGGTAGAAGTATAGACCTTGACATTATCATGCCCATATTCGCTGCGCGCGTCATGCTCTGCTAAACCGACCGTCCCCACCGGTGGATGCGAGAAGATCACGGTTGGCACCGAACTCAAATCCAGCTTAAGCTCTGGCTTATTGTTATACAAACGCTCGGCCAAATAACGCCCGGCGCGAATCGCTACCGGTGTCAATTGGGGCTGACCGGTCACATCGCCAATAGCATAGATGTTATCGACAGAGGTTTTATGGTATTCGTCCACCTCAATAAATCCATAACCGTTGGCCTCAAGCCCGACATTTTCCAATTTCAACGGTTCGATCAAAGTCTGACGGCCAACGGCCCAAACCACTTGATCAAAGCCTTCCAAATGTTGTCCGTCCTCGCTTTCAACCGTAATCGTACCATCATCGGCTTTAATCAGCTTTTTGACCTTGAAGTGATACTCTTTATGAATCCCTGAAGTGATCATGGCATCGGTCAAGGTTTCACGGATCATGTCGTCAAAGCCTCGCAACACTAAATCTTTCCGGCTCAACAAGGAGGTTTCCGTACCCAACGCCTGGAATACCCCAGCCAGCTCAACGGCGATATAACCACTGCCGATCACCGCGACCTTTTTTGGTTGTTCCTTAAGCTGGAAAAAGCCGTCTGAGGTAATCCCTAAATCACCATTTTCCGTTTCCTGAGGAATCGTCGATGTACCGCCTGGCGCAATCACAATGGTTTCCGCCGTGTAACGCTTGCCGTCAACCTCGACCGTATGATTGTCGACAAAACTGCCCCAGCCCTGAAGCACATCGACGCCCTTGTCGGCCATGTAACCGCCGTACCAGGTATTGATGTTACTGATATACTGCTCACGCTTTTCAACCAATGTCGCCCAGTCAAAGCCTTTCTGATCGACATCAAACCCAAAATCCGGGGCATCACGCAGCGCTTCGGCAATGTGCGCACCAAACCACATCACTTTTTTAGGCACACAACCAATATTGACGCAGGTACCGCCGAGTTTTTTCGCTTCTACAACAGCGCATTTTTTTCCGTACTCCGCAGCACGTTCAACCACTGACAAACCGCCACTTCCGGCACCTATTGCAATCAAATCATAATCGTATTTCATTCTTTGCCCCTAATAAAAAGCTGGATTTAGAACCCCTCAAACAACCGTACTCTATCTTCAATCAAATGGTATCAAGTACGTTTGCCTAAACAGTCCTTTAAAGCAAAGAGGCCAACAACTGGCCCCCTTACAATATTTTGCCTAAGCATTTTTGACCAACTGAACAGGCCTGTTCAGTCTGCCGTGCCAGAATTACTTGGCAAGATAGGCTTCCAAGTCGTCAGAACCGCCGACATATTCACCTTCAATAAAGATTTGAGGTACCGTACCGGCATTCGCCACGGCACGCAGTGTACGGGAAGTTACACCACTGTTAGAAACGGTGATCTCTTCATACTCAATCCCGTTGTCTTCCAACATGGCTTTGGCCTTGATGCAGAACGGACAACCAGGCTTGGTAAAGATTGTCGCAACACGAGGCGGCTTCGCTTCTGGATTGATGTAGTTCAACATAGTATCTGCGTCAGACACTTCAAATGGATCACCCGGGACTTCTGGCTCGATGAACATTTTCTCAATCACGCCATCTTTAACCAGCATCGAATAGCGCCATGAACGCATTCCAAAGCCAAGATCTTCTTTGTTCACCAACATACCCATGCCATCAGAAAACTCACCATTTCCATCTGGAATCAAGCGCACATTCTGCGCTTCCTGATCTTTAGCCCACTCGTTCATCACGAAAGTATCGTTGACCGAAAGACACACGATTTCATCAACGCCATTTGCGAAGAAAACCGGCGCCAATTCGTTATAGCGTGGTAGGTGAGTTGAAGAACATGTTGGGGTAAATGCACCTGGAAGTGCAAACACCACAACCGTTTTACCTTTAAAAATATCATCCGTCGTGACGTTCACCCACTCATTGTTTTCACGCACACGGAATGTAACGTTAGGAACTCTTTGACCTTCTTTATTTGGTAATGCCATCTTTTGAACCCTCTGATAACTGTTTTAAATTCGTCACCGCTGTGACTTGATAGTTAGTGTAGGCGAACTCTATGAATTAGTAAATTTGATTATTTTAAAGCCAACAATAGTCAAAAACTATCAATAAAAACCAACTGATAGCATTACTGCAAAGTGGAGCCTTGAAGTGTACGCATAAAGGGTTCAAGCTGCTCTTTTTCCTGAGCGTATTTCATTAACAGCCCCAAAATCGCCTGATCTTCATGCTGCGAGGCAATTCGCGCGCATAGCTGAAAATCACGATCCGTGACCGAACCACTAAACGCCCCCAACTCCAATAAAGCCGCAGCCATTCCCACATTCTGCAACAGGCAGGCCGCATGAATCGCTTTAACCGGTTCGCCAGACGCATCCTTTTCCACCACTTTCTGTCCGGAAACAAAATGCTCCTGAACCAATACCATCGTCATCCAATAGTTCATTTCAGGGGCTTCCTGACTTTCAAGCACATTCATAAAAATTTCGTCAGGCGCAATCCCATGCTTTTGAATCAAGGTGGCAACCGTCGCCGAAAACGGTGCCCGAGTTTGTGGATCCACATTCAATAAATTCATAACATCTCTCGTAACTGCTTTTAACGTTCCATTATAACGAAAGCCATCGTTAAAAATCGTGCGCTTATAAAGCTAACCCGCACGCGACCGCCGATGCCCAGGCCCACTGAAAGTTATAGCCTCCCAATTGCCCGGTAACATCCAGGACCTCACCAATAAAATAAAGCCCAGCCTGTTTCTTAGCCTCAAACGTTTTCGAAGAGATCTCATCCGTATCCACGCCGCCAAGTGTGACTTCTGCTTTGTCGTAGCCCGCTGTATCCGCAGGATAAAGTCTCCAATGGCACAGATGGTGCAGCCAAGACTTTAACGTTTCATTCGGGTAATCCGCTAAACGGCCTTCCAAGGGATAAAGCTGCAACCACATTTGCGTAAACCGTTTTGGAAAGGCCTGGTTCAGCCAACTCTGAGCGGTTTTCCCCGACTGTTTAACAGCAAGTAATTCAGCCAACAACGCCTCATCCGACTTTCCAGGAAACAGGTTGATTTCAATCGGTTTTCCGGACTGCCAATAATTAGAAGCCTGCAAAATACCCGGACCACTCAAACCAAAATGGGTAAACAGAATATTTTCCGCAAAGTGATGCTCCCCCACAGAAACCTCCGCTTCAATCGACAGACCGCTTAACTGTGCAAAACGTTGCTGCCATTTGCCCTCAAATAGCAACGGCACCAATCCCGGAGCAGTCGGGATGATATTAAGCCCGAACTGTCTGGCAATCTCATATCCCCAACCGCTGGCTTTAAGCTTTGGAAACGACAACGCTCCGGTCGCTATAACCAGTTTTTGGGTAACCAAAGCGCCTAAAGAGGTCTGTAACTCAAATCCGTTTTCAGCCAGCGCAACAACCTTTCCAATCTGCGTCTTCAGTTGAACCGTGACGCCAGCCCAGTCACATTCTGTACGCAGAATTTGAATGAGGTCCGATGCTCGATGCAGACAAAACAGTTTGCCCAGTTCGCGCTGCTCATATTCCAAACCATGACGATCAACCAGTTCAATAAAAGCGTGCGCAGAATAGCGCGACAAGGCACTTTTAACAAAATGGGGATTACGGCAGATATAGTTGGCCGGCGTTACATTCAGATTGGTAAAATTGCACTTTCCTCCACCGGAAATGCGGATTTTAGAAGCCGCTTTCGGCGCGTGATCCAGTACCAGTACCCGCTTACCTTGATACCCTGCGGTAGCGGCACACATCAGGCCTGAAGCCCCGGCGCCTACAATAACAACATCCCAATTGATTTGATTTAGCATCATAAACGGAAGCGAATCTAAGAAGAAATCAGGTCAGATCTGAATAAAAACGATAGCCATTGCGGCCATGCAGCTTGACATCATATAAAGCCTGATCGGCTCGGCGCAACAGAGGCTTACGTTCCAATGAATCCTGAGGATAAATGGCCACACCGGCACTGATGGTGACACACACCTCACAGCAGTGAGTAACGATTGGAGTGGAAAACGCCTGCATGATTTTATCCATCACCGGCCTGAAGGCTTCTTGCTGCTTAACCCCTTCAATAATCAAACTAAATTCATCTCCGCCCAGACGCGCAATCGTATCGCTGCTACGTAAACAATTTTTTAGCCGGCTTGCTACCTCTACCAACACTTCATCCCCCGCCTGGTGTCCAAGAGAATCATTGATTTCTTTAAACTTATCAACATCAATGAACGCCAACCCCATCATCTGTTTTTCACGATTAGCGCGCAAAATGGCGTGCTCAATTCGATCATCAAACAAACGTCGGTTCGGCAAACCGGTTAGCTCATCATGACTCGCCTGGTAGTGCATTCTCTCAGCCTGTTCCTGAAGTGCGCGCTGCGCCTGCATCAGGTCGGTAATATCATGGGCCGTTTCCACAATTGCACTGATCTCCCCGTTTTCATCATGCAAAGGAACGGCGGTTAATTTAACGAAATGCTCACATCCTTCCTCTCCATGGTCATGTATCACCGAAACCGTTTCACCACTTTGCACCGCCATTTGCAGCGGACACGGGTGCTCTTTACCCGAACATGGCGAACTTCGATAATGAGATACCTCATAGCATTTGGGACACCCCGGATCCGCAACCCACTCTGGCTTGATACGTTCTCTTGCCGCCTTATTCATCAAGCGTATGGAGTAATCGGCATTGATGACCATGACCGCATCGGCAATCCCGTCCACCACATCCTGTACAAATTGATGCTCTTTTTCGCGCTCCTTTTCTAATTCCTTATGTTCACTGATATCCCGCACGACGGCCACGTATTGCAGCCGATCACTCACTTCCAGCATCTGTACGCGTACGTCAACTGGATAACACGGACCATTTTTAGGGCAAAAAACCGTTTCAAAACAGACATTGTCTTGTGGCCGTTCTGCGGAGTTCAAAGGTTTAAGTTTGGCCAGAAACTGCTCCCGATCCATTTCCGGCTGAATGTCTTTGGGCGTCAACTCCATCGCTTCCTCGAAGGTATAACCGATATTGTGAAGCGCGGCTTGATTCAGATAAGTAAACTTGAGCGAGAACTGATTAAAAACGTAGATTTGATCACTGCTTTGGTCAATCAAGTTGATGAGTTCTTGGTTATGCTGCTCGGTCGCTTTCTGTTCCGAAATATCAATAACGGTACCAAGAAAATGGCGTGCCTGACCGTGCTCATCTCGTTCAATCGAGGTGCGATCATCAATCCAACGAATCTCTCCGGCTTTATCCAAGATTCGATAGACTTGACGAAAACGGCCCGTCCCTCTGTTTACATGTTGAACGACTTCATGCGTTACCCGTTCGAGGTCATCTGGATGAATAATGCTCGCATAGGGAATCTCACCGCTGAGGAAGTCTTCTTGAGTATAGCCAAACATGTCGATGTTTTTGGAGACATACTCTACCGGCCACCCTGCCTCGGCACGCCAGTAAAACATAACAGCCTGACTGTTATCCAAAACCTTCTGAATCCGATCGTCTCTATCGGTGCTTATACTCATATTTCAGGACTCTTTGGGGTGCCATTGACACCCTCTGCGGCGCGCTTCTTCTTCCAGCTCTTTATACCCCTGCAACACATCGGCCTCTACGCCTTCCACACCCAGTTCAATACTGCGCCGATCTTCCTTATCAATGCTGGGCAGACTAAACAGCCTAAGCTGGGGAAACCGTCTCTCAAAATCTTCCATAAAGGCAACCCATTCCGATTCCTGGCCATCCATCAGCAGCAAAGCTTTTTCAACTCTGATTGGCTGTGTCAAATCGGCATAGTGATTTTGCAAAACCCACTCCATCATGGGTTTTGCCATCATCGGAAATCCAGGCATGAAATGATGGTTGTTTATCGAAAAGCCGGGCACGCGATTATAGAAATTAGGGATGATGGTAGAGCCCTGCGGGTACTCTGCCATACGAATACGCTGAGGATAGGCTTGCTCGCCAAACTGAGCCTCTATCTCCCTGACAGCCTCGGGGTGGCGCTCTAAAGGCAGGCCGAGGGCTTTAGCGGCAGATTGGCGAGTTCGGTCATCCGGCGTAGCGCCAATCCCCCCGAAACAGAAAACAATGTCACCAGTTGAGAAACTTTGCTGCAAGGTTTCGGTTAACAGCCCAGCCTCATCACCCAGAAAACGCACCCAACTCAAAGACAAGCCTCTTGCGCGTAGCAACTCATTAGCCTGAGCCAAATGTTTGTCTTGGCGCTTACCGGAGAGAATCTCGTCACCGATAATGGTTAAGCCAATGCGTGGAATCAATTGCACCCTACCTCCGGAATTGCGCTTTCAGAAGACCATTAATTCAATGTTACTTCGACGCCAATGTGCACATTCTTATCCAGCTCGTAATCCGAACTTAAATTAAAGTCCGCAGCCAGATACCGAAAACCGACAAACCCGTTCACACTCGGAAGGATTTGCAAGTCAGCACGCACCCCCATCTCAGTCACCGAATCGGCATCGCCCGAAGTCACAATTTCAGGCGAATGCATGATTTCAGCCGACAACGAAGCTGGAGAACTGGTAGGCAGCCAATAACGCCCGCTCACACCCAACATCAAGCCAAAAGCCTCTAAATCCTGTTCATCCTGAGTCACGTAATAGGCCTTACCTTTTAAACCGAGTTCCAGGTTAGGGTTTCCACCCATGCCTTTGCGCTGCACCCCGACTGAAGCGGAATACATGCGATCACCTGGTTCATTATAAAAATAGTGCGCGGCATAACGCGTCGAATCGACAGGGGTTTGCGTCTGAGAGAACAGACCGAAATTGGCGGTTTCGTCAGAAACCGCTAAATCCAAACCCAATGAGTTGGCCTGTGCCGTTGCAGCAAAAAACGTACACGACAAAAATGTGGCTTTTAAAGCAGATTTAAAAGGCATGATATAACGCATCTATTCTTTTCCTTTTTCTTTGATGGTTTCAATGGCTTCGCTGACCTGATCACCGGTATCCTGGATCTGTTCAACGGCTTTCTGGGCACCTTCAACCCCTTTCTGGGCAAACTCTCGGCTACCGAACCAATCGAACATAATCGCTAAAATGATCAACAGCACCAGTATGAAGATGAATACTATTTTTCCAAACATAAACTAAAGTTCTTACTCACTATATTGTTATTTTAATCAAGCACTTCATGACTCGGCTTGTGTTAATGAAACCAGTCTTTGGGTTAATTGCTGCAATAACTCTTCCGCCAATAACTGCAGCGCCTCATCAGAAGGTGCCTCACCATCATTGTTTTTAGAAAGGGCGCCTTGGGTCTCGTCATTGAACGAAAAAAAATCCTGCTTGCTCGGTTCGCTCAGAGTGATCTCGCTTAACAAGGTCTGTGAAGTTTCATTTTCATCCACAACCTCGATATAGTAATTCAAAATCAGGTCCGGCTGCTTTGAACTCACTTGAAGCCCCTGACTGCGTAGCGCTTTTGCCAAATAGGCCTGATAGCCTTCGACTTCAGGCGCCTGCTCGTCAAGCATAATTAAAAATTCGCTGAACAGGATCGAAATGCGACGATCCATTAACATTGCCAACGAACTGTCTGAAGACGACTCGGATGAAGAGTGCAGCCTATTGAGACCATTTGCCAACCACTTGTATTCTTCAATCAATGGCAGTGCAGGCAGAAATCCCTTGAGCTGTTGCAAACGCGTGCCGCGATCCGAAAAAAAGCGGTAGTCCGCCAATTTTAAATTAATCTCATTCAATCGGCTTTGTAAGGCGTCCACCAAAAGCGTTTTGGAAACATGCAGACGGCCTTCAACCTCGTTTCCATCCTGTTTTTCAAGCATGATCACTTGCTCAGGCAATATCCAATGATCTCTCACCGAGAGGCCCACATTCTGGCGAATACGCCGCTCCAATGGCGAATAATTCGAAGAAGGGGGCATCGATTCGGAAAACAGGAGACGGACCTGTTGGTTCAACTGCTGACGCGCGCGTTCAATCGAGACTCCGTCTGCTTCGTTGAAAATTTGAACAAGATCCACAGTTGCATGAGACGGTGGGATCTGCGGCTTAACTTCGGGATTGAGAGGCATGGATGAAAAAACTTGCATAGAAGAGCAGCCGGCCATCACGGTTGCCAACGTAGAAACCGCGGCACTCCTTATCCATCTTGACCTCATAGACATACCCTCTCTCCTCTCTTCCATCGGCAATCCTAGATAAAATGCTTATTTTTTTGTTATGCCTAAATCATACTCGGTTAACCAAGATTATTCATCTTTAACACCGCGAAATATTTAAGAATATTGCATTCCCGGCCTAAAAATTCGCCGGATGATTTACTGCGATTTGCCACTACGCCAATGGCGGATCTTAAAACGCGCCGGATGCGATGCATGATAAAGGGCCGAAGGCAGCGGCAAAGCCTCCCCCTGCAAATCGGCGACAATCATCTCCGCCGCAAGAAATACCGACATTAATCCTCTGGCACCATGCCCGTTAGACACATACAGACCAGGCTGATAGCGCTGCTGAGGATAACGATAAACCGCATGGGTATGTGACTGAGACAGATATGCAGCCTGCAAATAATCCACATCTGCAACTGGGCCGATTATTGGCAAATGGTCGGGCGTGGTCGGCCGAAACGCCACCCGCCCCTCTACCTCGCGTGCATCGGCGTGCAACCAATCCGGCAACGCTCGAGATACCTGTTCTAAATTGGCTTGATGACTTGCCTGAGACAGCGAGGCAGAAAGACTTGGGGCTTCAAACGTGGCGCCGGTAACCGCTTTACCCTGACCGCAAGGCGCGGAATACCCCAAATGAGTCACTGCGCACTGCAACGGCCAGCCTTGATGTTCCGGTTTAAGGTGCGTCACCTGCCCTTTCACCGGACGAATTGGCAGCCCCAGACGGGTATTTAAGCATTCGTTTAAGGCACCACTGGCTACCACCACACAATCCGCTGCATAAGAATAAACCTGCCCCCCCTGTTCCGCTACCACAGACCAGGCCTGATCAGTTTGTTCAACCTGCGTGACCGTCTGCTGATAGTGCACCTGAATATTTGCATGATCCAAACAGCGTTTGACTACGGACGGCGGATTCACCCAACCGCCTTGCGGAAAAAACAGCCCTGGTTCGGATACGGCTCCTCCTGCAATCTGCGCTGCTTCGTTCTGCTCCATCCAATAGGCAAAATCGTTCGGCAAGCCCACTCTTTGCAAGGCTTCTTCAATCCGCGTACGCGCCGTATCGGTGACCGCCAACTGCAACAAACCAGTCAAATCCCCCTCAATCTCGCCCGTTTGCAGCCACGGCAATAAACGTCGCAAGGTGGCGCTTAATCCGACCAGATACCACTGGCTACGCAGATTCCAGTCGGCCGTCACCAGCGGATGCACCGCGCCAGCCAGGTTACCTGAGGCATGCTGAGCCGCTTGTTCATCGGCTTCCAACACGATCACCTGCCAACCCGCTTCCGCCAGTTGATAGGCGACACTGCCCCCCGCCAATCCGGCTCCCACCACCAAGGCTCTACCCGCTTCCATTGCGGAAGGCCGGCTAAACCACGGGGCTTTGGAACTGTAAGGCCTCACCTGCTCCAATTGGCCGAAACACATTTCACGCTTCTTGCCGTGACCGGGGGCTTTGCGCACCGCAAACCCCACCTTTTCCAGACCGCGGCGCACCACTCCGGCGGAGGTAAAGGTCGCAAAAGTGGTCTGCATATGACTTAATCGCGCCATCTGTTGAAACAGCGTCGGTTGCCACATTTCCGGATTGCGCGATGGCGCAAACCCATCCAAAAACCAGGCATCCACTTTGGAATTTTCATGCACATCCACTTCCGACAGGCCGCTTAGCACATCACCAAACCACAGCGTCAACCTTACTCGCCCGTCAAACAGCCACACATCATGCCATCCCGGCAGCAGCACGGGATAGGCGGCACACAGCGCCTCGGAGATACGCAGCAATTCGGGGTGCTGCTGGTGCACCGCATGCGCCTTGCGCAAATCCTCCAGTTTTAAAGGAAACTTCTCAAAGGAAATAAAGTGCAACCGGCTGGTTTCTGGTGCCGCTTGCAGCCAAAGATGGACCGCCACCAAAAAGTTCAGCCCGGTACCAAAACCGGTTTCGGCAATACAAAACCGACCGGCACTTTCAAAGCGCTCGGGCAGACGATTATGCTCAATAAAAACATAACTTACTTCCTGCACCCCATCGTGACGTGAATAATAAACATCGTCAAAACGTTTGGAATGAGGAACCTGTTCGTCGGTCCAGTTGAGCTCGGCAGAAGTGATCTTTTCCAGTTTCATCGGTGTAATAAATGAGGCTGTTAGCACTTTTCAGATTGGGCAAGAAGGCAATATTATAAGACGGATTGCGTCGTGCGTCTTAATTGCCTCTCAATCGAGTACAATGAGGACAAAAACACCCAAATGAATCATCATGCCCAAGCCATTATTAAATCGCCTACTTGAATTGCGCCGTGAACTCAAACGCCTGCGCCAGCGCAGCCTGCTGATTTTAAGCGGTGACGCCCAGTGGCATCGGACATGCCTTGACGGCCTTTGGGGCCAGGACGAAACCGTCCTATGGCAAGGTTGTGCAGCGCCTAATCGCTATATCGCCATTGAAGAGAGTCAACTGAAGCACCGTTTGGGCCAGGAAGCCGACTCGGTGATTATCGATCTGAAAGAGGGATTTAGCGCCAATGGCCTCGGCATTGTCTCCGGTCTGATTCGTGGCGGCGGCCTGCTGGTTTTATTGATGCCGGAAATGAAAAACTGGCCAAAGGCGCCCAATCCGGCGAGCCGCCGTTTTTTAAGCTCGCCTTATACCATCGAGCAGACAAATCCTTTCTTTCACCAACATCTGTTGAATGTTTGGCAGCAAGAGGCCATTTGGCTGCATCAGCACCAATCACCGCAAACTCAGCAGGCCTCCTTGCAAACCGCAATTGGCGCACTGAAGACGCAATCTCGACCCGCGCCGTTCAGCCTGCCAACCAAAGCGCAGATAGAAGCCTTGCAGGCGGTCGAGTCAGTTGCGTTTGGCCATCGCAAACGCCCCTTGGTGCTCAGCGCCGACCGCGGTCGCGGTAAAAGCAGCCTGCTGGGACTGGCCGCCATTGAGTTGCTGTGCAAAGGCAAACGACAGGTTGAGATCACCGCCAGCCGTTATGAGCAGGCAGCGATTGCGTTTCATCAGGCCTGGCAAACGCTGCAAGATCATGATGATTGGCAATTGCTGGAACAACGACCAGGCCTGCTCAGTTTTCAATATCAAAACCAGACGAAAACACTGAAATTCAAAGCGCCGGACGAACTGGTCAACACGCCCTCGCAAGCGGATGTTTTGATGGTTGACGAAGCCGCTCACCTGCCGACACCGATGCTCACAGCCCTGCTCACCACCCATCATCGTCTGGTATTTGCCACCACACTGCACGGCTATGAGGGCTGCGGTCGCGGGTTTGAGCTGCGTTTCAAACGCCAGCTCGACCGACTGACGCCTCACTGGAAAAACCAGCATCTGCTGCAACCTATCCGCTGGGCTGAAGCCGATCCGCTCGAACGCATTATGCAACAGAGCCTGTTGCTGGATGCCGAAGCCGCCGAAATCCAAACGGACGGCTCTTTAGGCCGCACCTCAATGACTTGCCAAATGGAGCCAATCCAACCGCTGATTGACAATACCGACCGTCTAAAACAGCTTTTCGGCTTGCTGGTCCAGGCGCATTATCAGACCTCACCCAATGACCTCCAACAACTGTTGAGTGCACCTGATGTCAGGCTATTCACCGCCAACTGGCAAAACCAGATTGTAGGGGCCGCATTGTGCATTGCAGAGGGAGGCCTGGCCAAAACGACTGAAACCCGATGCCTGCATGGACACTTGGTACCGCAACTGCTCAACCATCAATATGGTGAAACGCGCTTTCTCACGGCGCGAGGCTGGCGCGTTATGCGCATTGCCGTCCATCCACAACGGCAAGCACAAGGCATTGGCCGACAACTGCTCAAGCAAATTGAACACCACGCCATGAGCCAGAAGCTTGAATACCTCTCAGCCAGCTTTGGCACCCAAGACACCCTGCTGAAGTTCTGGTTTCAAAACCATTACAAGCCGCTGCACTTGGGGTGCAAACGCGACAAGGCTAGCGGCAGCTATACCCTGGTCGTTATGCGCAGCTTAACGCCAGCCATCGAGCAAGCTTGCCAACAAACGCAACAGGCCTGGTCACAGCAGTTTCCTCATCTGCTAATTGAAAACTTGCAATCCCTGGAAGCATCGCTGATTTCCCAGCTTTTAAGCGAGATCGTCATCTACTTTAAAGTCGACGAGACAAAGGCAACGGAACCGATCCAGGCCTATCTACACGGACACCGGCCTTATGAAGCCATAAGTGGCCAGCTGTGGCAATGGGGATACAGACACGCTGAGCAGCTAAGCAGACTGTCCGAACTAGAACGGAATATATGGATTGAAAAGATTTTCAAAAAGCGCAACTGGCAGGAGGTGGCGAGCGAATACCAACTGGCCGGCCGCAAGGCCGTTGAGAGCACTTTAAAAAGCGCCCTCAGCAAACTGCAGCCGAAGTCTTGAACAGAGTATTTATCCAGGTTTCACGTGAAACACTGTCGTTTGACTACCACTTGGTCAGACGGCAAACACCACCGTTTTATTGCCGTGGATCAGCACACGGTCTTCCAAGTGGTAACGCAGCCCCCGAGCCAGCACGGTTTTTTCCACATCGCGCCCAAGGCGCTTCATGTCATCAATGGTATGCGCGTGATTCACACGAATCACATCCTGTTCAATAATCGGCCCGGCATCCAGAACTTCGGTCACATAGTGGCAAGTGGCGCCGATCAATTTCACCCCGCGTTCATTCGCTTGATGATAAGGGCGCGCACCGACAAACGACGGCAGGAAACTGTGGTGAATATTGATCACTTTGCCTGCGTAGTCGGCGCACATCTGCGGCGGTAGAATCTGCATGTAACGCGCCAGCACGATCACATCCGCACCGTACTGTTCAACCAAAGATTCCGTATCCGCAAACGCCTGCGGCTTATTCTCCGGGGTAACCGGTACATGATGAAATGGTACGCCATGCCACTCAACCATGGAGCGCAGATCATCATGATTGGCGATTACACATACAACCTCACCCGGCAACTCGTTTTCGTGCCAGCGATGCAGCAAATCGGCCAAACAGTGGGATTCTTTGGAAGCAAACAGAGCGATTTTTTTCGGTTTTTCCGAGTCGGAAAGGTACCATTCCATTTCAAACTGCTCGGCAATTTTGGCAAACCCGGCTTCAAAATCGGCCAAATCTTCTTTCAGTGAAGAGGCCAAAATCTCATGGCGCATAAAAAACCAGCTATTCACCGGATCGGTATGATGATTGGCTTCTACAATGGTTGCTCCCTTATCGGCGATATACTGGGCGACCGTAGCCACAATTCCGACCTGATCGGGACAAGAAATTACCAAACGATAGACTCTGCTCATAAACTTTATTCCAAAACCAATTAGACTATGCGGTTTTGGATTCCGTTTCAATCAGTGCAAATTCATCAGCATGTTCTTCTAGAAACGCATCATTTTGCTCAGCACTATCGGGAAGGGCCAAAACCGTTTCCGCGATTGTATCATTCACCGCCAATAGATTGAATCCTTGCATCTTGTCTTCCAATCCCATCACTTGATCGATGATGCGTGTTGATGTCGAGGAGATCTGCTCCACTAAAGCCGCGTTGTGTTGCGTTGCACCATCGATATCCAACAGCGCCTGACTCACCTCTGCAATTCCGTGCGTCTGCAGATCCAAAGCCTGATTCATTTTACCAACCATCTCACCAATACCCTCGATCGACTGGGTATTCTGCTCAAATACCGTCTGCGTCGCACTGGACAGCTCCATCCCCTCAGAAATACTTCGCAGATTATTGTCCGTGACCTGCTTGATGTCTTTCGCCGCCTGCGCCGATTTCTGCGCCAATGCACGCACTTCTGTGGCGACCACAGCAAAACCGCGACCGGCCTCTCCGGCACGTGCTGCTTCTACCGCAGCATTCAACGCCAGCAGATTAGTTTGGAACGAGATACTGTCAATGACATCGGTAATCTGTGCCACCTGCTGACTGGCTTCCTGAATTTTTTCCATCGCCGCCACCATTTGCTGCACAATCGTGACGCCTTCGGCCGAATCCGACTTAACCTGCCGCGTTGCAGCCCCCACTTCTTGAGCCTGTTCTACCGTCTGATTGACGGTCATGATCATTTCTCCCATACGAGCCGTGGTTCTTTGCACCACCTCAGCCTGTTTTTGTACACGCTGATTCAGATCCTGATTGCCGTCACTGATCTCTTTAATTCCATGCACGGCATGCTCGGAGGCCTGACGAACCTCATTCAACATATCACTCACACTATGCGCCATTCCGGACATGTGTGTCTTCAACTCATCCAACTTACCTCTGTATTCACCCTGCATCGCAAACGAGAAATTTCCTTGGCTAAAGTGCTCCAGAGCTTCGGCCTTGCTGTTAATCGCGTCTTCTAAATTCTGCAACGACTCATTCAGATAGCGCTTTAGGTTTGACAAGTCCCCCGGCATATTGACGCTGATCCGTTGAGAGAAGTCACCGTCACGCATTGCACGCGTTACTTGGCGCACATCATCAATCGCCTCATGCTGCACACGCAGAGCTGCATGCATGCTCGCCATCACAACGCCATACTGACCTTGATATTGGCGCAAATCCACCTCATGACTCAAGCGGCCTTGCTCCAATGCCTGGCTCACCTCCACAATATCCTGCAACGTCGATTGAATGCGCTGCACGCTCTGATTGAAGTTCTGACTCAGTGACAACAAATCTCCCTGATAGTCGGCACTCATTTGGCGCTGTAAATCCCCGCTCGCGAGCGCATGGCTGACCGCACTCACTTCTGACGTCGCATCACCAATACGTTTTAACAACTGCTCAATACTCAGCCCCATATCCACCAATTCATTACGTCCGTCCAGCGGTTTCCAGCTGCCAAACTGGCTATTGACCGCGATGTCACTGACGGCTTGACGCATGGCCTTCATAGGCCCAACAATTGAGCTGCGCAGTACCGTATTAAACAAGACCATCACAGCAATCGCGCCGAGACTGATCCAGACTAAAATGTCGGTACTTTGACGGCTTTCAGCCTCGACGGCTTGCAACGTAGCCACTCGCTCTTCTCTCAAAGAGTTGGCGAGTTTAATCAGCGTCATATTGCCCTGTTCAGAAAGTTCCGATAGAGCGCGGTTATTATCCGCCGTTGTCGCCAAGTAATCCTTAAGGTCGGCAAAGGATTCATAGTAGTCATCCCGCGAACTAACAATGGTTTCTACGGTCTCTCTGACCGAGAAATCCATGGAGAAGGATTCCGCCAAATTTTCAAACAATGGATTAACGACATCTCCCAACCCGGTTTTATCGAACTCATCACGGTAGCTGACATCGCCACTAGACACCATTTTGGCTGCTAAAATTTGCGACACCCCCAGTTTCTGCTCAATCTCATCCAGTGCCTGGCGCGTTTCCGTATTGTCTTCGTCAATGGCTTCGCGCATTTCATTTAACGCTCTGAGCAGCTTTTCGCCACTTGGCGTCAAACCGTATTCAATCGTACTGTCGATGTTCTGCTTCAAAAAAGCATAACTATTAGTGGACTTTTTCAGATTGATCAGCACTTGATTAAGGCTGAACATCGGCACAATCATGGCTTCAAGTTCCGGCGGATAAGACTGCAACACCCAATATCCGTTACCCCCCACTTCCGTTTGCGCGCCCAACGATTGCAACAGGGTTTTCAGCTCTTCCAGCTGATCATCCAAACTCTGGTTAAACGCCTTCCCGGCTTCTTCATCCAAGGTCAGCAGATAGGTATTCATGCCCTGTACGGTTTTAATAAAGTCTTCATGAAATTGCGCCACTTTAACCGTACGCTCCTGCTCAACGCTCACCAATTTTTGTGCGGAATGTTCCGCCTGATTCATCGCATACCAGCCTGAGATGGCGACACCGGACAGAAAGATCACTGCCATTAACAAGTTCAACCACAGACGACCGCCAATTGTGAGCCGTTTAAACATATTTTTCCCTTTATTTCCTGACGTTACCTTGAAAAGATAATGAATTACTTATTCCTTTTATTGGATGATTAGATTACAGAAATTAGAAAACGGCAGGTTTGACATTTTTATGACAGTTTATGACACCAAAACCCGCTAAAAATCAGGGCTGATGTCACTATCTCAAATACCTTTCCATCGCTTTTTCAGGTATAATTTTTTAAAAATTAAGAATTCGGAATGGTTATGAAAATCGTCTCATTTAATGTCAACAGCGTGCGTCTGCGCTTGCACCAATTACAGGCCTTAACAGATCAAATTGCGCCGGATATCATCGGCCTTCAGGAAACGAAAGTTCAGGATCACGAATTTCCGCTGACTGAAATTGAAGCCATGGGCTATCAAGCCATTTTCATGGGACAAAAAACGCATTATGGCGTCGCCCTGCTTTATCGTAATGGTGTTGAATTAGTTGACAGTCAGAAAGGCTGGAAAGACGATAGTGAAGACGCTCAAAAACGCATGATTATCGGCGATTTTCGTTTTGAAACGGGCGACATCATACGCGTCATTAACGGCTATTTCCCACAGGGAGAGAATCGAGAACACCCGGTTAAATTCCCAGCCAAAACCAAATTTTACCAGGACCTCATGAGCTACCTGCATAGCGACTGCGACCCACAACAACCGTTAGCAGTCATTGGTGATTTCAACATTTCACCTCAAGACATCGACATCGGAATCGGTGAGCAAAACCGCAAACGCTGGCTGCGTGACGGAAAAACCAGTTTCTTGCCTGAAGAGCGTGAATGGTGGGATCGCCTGCTACGCTGGGGGCTCAAAGACACCTTCCGCACCATTCATCCGGATGTAAACGATGTGTTTAGCTGGTTTGATTATCGCTCAAGAGGCTTTGAACGCGAACCTCGCCGCGGACTGCGCATTGATACAATTTTGGCCACCGAACCACTTAATGCCAAGGCTGTGGCCAGTGAAGTGGGATACGACATTCGAGCCATGGAAAAACCCTCCGACCATGCACCGGTATGGACCGAATTTAAACCGTAACCACTTTAAGGAACTTTAATGAGCGATTTTCATACCCTCAAAGTGGTGCACTGTGAAAAGTTTACTCCACACATCATTCAACTGCTGTTACGCCCGGATTTCCCCGTCACCTATGCGGCGGGTCAGTACATCATGCTCGGATTTGAGCGTGAAGACCTCAAACCGTTTTCCATTGCGTCCGCGCCCCGAGAGGACGGCTTGATTGAATGCCACATCCGCAAGCAGGCAGATAGCGCTTGGATGGAAAGGCTATTTGCCGTCGAGCCCGGAGATACATTAGTGATGCAGGGCCCTAAGGATCAGATGCAGATCCAGCCTGCCCACCAACCGATTATTTTTGTGGCCGGCGGGACTGGCTTTGCACCTATGAAAGCCTTGCTTGATGAGTATTTGAAGCAAAACACTGAAGTTCCTTTACATTTCTACTGGGGGGTTCGTCACTCTGAAGACTTGTATATGCACGACCAAATGCGTGACCTGGAACGCAAACATGGCAACTTAATTTATGTTCCCGTGATTTCGGAAGACGACCCTCAATGGGACGGTTTGACCGGACTGGTGCATCAGCAAGTGCTTAAAGATTACCCCTCTTTGGAGCATAAGACTGTCTTTATGTGCGGGCCCTGGCCAATGATTGAAGCGGCCAAAAAAGACTTTTCCGCCGCCGGACTCGATCCCGTCGCCTGCATTCACTGACTGTTCATTACAAGGTCTCTTCCATGAAAAAACTCATCGCCATTAGCCTTCTCATTCTCCCCTCATTGCTAATGGCCGATGCGCTTACAGGCGACTCTAAAACCGATTCTTTCTCCCCACCCGGCCTAACGGTGGAAAACCTGACCGACTGGGTTCCCGGCGCCTATGATCTCTGCATCCACAATATGCTACTAAATGGCTCAGACAGCCTGACTGTTGGAGAAATTCGACAACAATGCGCTAACATAAAAGCCCCAGAACAACCGCTTTCTAAGCGTCATTTAAGTGAAGTCTTAACCGAAAAGAACCCATTTGTCATCACGCCACATCGACTCAACTATGCGATTTTTGGGCACTATACGTCCGACGTCAATCAGACCCCCTTTGAGCTGCAAAACCCAGACACGCCACTGCACTACGAAAACAGCGAGCTGCAATTTCAGGTTAGCTTCAAGTTTCCCCTTGCTAAAAAAGTGATTTACGATACCTTTGATGTTTACGCAGCCTATACCAACCGTTCTTTCTGGCAGTTTTTCGATGACAAAGATTCAATCCCGTTCCGTGAAACCAATCACGAACCGGAACTGTGGGCTGAATTTCACGCCAACCTGGACATCTTTGACTTCAATCTGCACAAAATATTAATTGGAGTTAATCATCAATCCAACGGTCAATCCGGTCTCCTGTCCCGCGGCTGGAATCGCGTATTCGTTCAAGGATTGCTCCAGCGTCCAGAAGGCTACCTGAGTTTTAAAACCTGGCAGCGTTTTGAAGAAGATGACGAGTTTGACAATAGTTTTGACTATGCGAAATATTTAGGCGATTATGAAATTGAGCTGGGCTACCGTTTTAACCAACATACACTGGGCATGACCCTACGCAACCGCTACTTGGTCAATCCCTACGGCTCTGTTCAATTGGATTACACCTATCCTTTGACGAAAAAAATCAAAGGCTATGTACAGTGGTTCAACGGCTATGGCGATAGTTTAATCGACATGGACCACCACCATAATAAAATCGGTATAGGCGTAGTGTTAGCGGATCGCATCTAAAATTTGCCCCTTACTCGGAGCGGGATTGGGGAATTTAGATCCGTTACACAGGGAGGACGCAATCGGTGCAGACAATCTCTTTTAAAAAGTTAATGCTGAAGCAGATCGCCATAGCCGTGGCCGCCAGCTTCATTATCAGTTTTGTGATTACCTTGATTCCCGGCTACCTACTGCTCAAGGCCAATATTCAAAACGATCTGAAACAGTTGCAAAAAACCAGCCACGACGAAATCAGTCTGCATCTAGCAACCGGTTGGCAGCCGCAAAATATTCAAATCATTCTGCAACATTTACAGCAAGAAATTCCGAATGCGGTTTTTTATCTGTTAAAAGCCGAACCCTTTACTGAAACCCACAACCATGCGTCAGCCACGCCGCCCGAAAGCGTCATTCGCCAAATGGATGAAGCCAAGTTAAAGCAAACCATCGCCTATGACACCGATCTTGTCAACGGAAAGCTTTATGCCGCCTATCCGATCTATTTTGAAAAACAGTGCCTAACCTGCCATATGCAAGCGGTTCAAGCAGGATCAATCCGCGAAGGTCAGCTGGCCGGAACCATGGCGTTTCAAGCGCCCATTTCGGTTAAATATATCTCCTCCGTCTCCATGCTGCTATTTTTCGTCCTATTTCTATTCTCCTTTATCACAATCGGAGTTTTTCTGACGCAGCGTTTACTGCAGGACAAGCTTATTAAGCCGTTGCATACTTTATCGGGACGCATTGCTAAATTGAAACTGGATACCAAAACTCAAGAGACTGACTGGAAAAGAACACCAAACGAAATATTGGAAATCGACCGCATTGATGAAGAGATCAGTAAACACATTCATAAGATTCAAGGCATCTACAGCAAACTTGATGCTTTGATCGTCACCGAACACGAAACCGGGGTGTTTCACAAGGATAGGTTCAACGAGGTCATGCGATATGAAATGCTGCGATCTCAACGTTATGAGCACGCTTTTTCAGTGATTGTCGTCAAACTGGCAAAAGTCCTGCCGATTGATCAAAACCTTGCAAATCAGGGGTTGAATGAGGAGCAAAAAAGTGCGGCGACTGTCGAGTTCAGCGACCAACTCGTCAATCACACTCGGGTAACCGACTTGATTTTTCGCATTACCGATAGCCTGTTTGTCATTATCGCACCGGAAACCGACCAGGCCGGAGTGTTAGGGCTCAAACAACATTTAAGCCAAGAGCTTAAAAGTGAGGTTCAGACCTCCAGGGAGTATCATTTTGAATTTCAAATCGGCCAGGCTACTTACGGTGAAGATGGCGTGACCTCGAAACAGCTGATGCATGAAGCGCTGATCAATCTGTCCCCGATAGAAAACACCCTACCGAACAATCCAAACAACTAGTTTAGAAGAGCGCTTAGGATTGCTTTTTCTCTAGCTGCAAAATCGCTTCTTTATAGGTCAACGCCGCTTGGCGTTCTTCGCCTTCGGCCTCATAACATTGCGCCAAGGCATGGAAAGTCTCGATTTCAGGCCGTAAGCTCAAGCTTTTTTTCAAATAACTCTGACCCAGCCCCCACATTTGGCTACGGCAAGCTAGACGTCCCAAAGTCAGCAATAAAACCGGGTTTTCCGGCTGTTTCTTCACCCACGGCTCCGCCTTTTTCAGGCGCTCGAAGGCCGGTCCCAAGGTCAGTCGACCGTATTGATACACCAGCCGATCATTCCACTGCCTTTTCAGACTTTTCTCGATCCAATCCGCTAAACCGACTTCCTGCTGCCACCCCAAACGCTGCTCAATGTATTCACTCAGAATATCGGGATTCAATTTCTGCCGATTATCTAACTGCTGCCACAGAGCATCCAGCTCTTCTTCTCGAGACACACTCGCCAATTTGCCGGCCCACAGTTGCACCTCCAGTTCGGCAAAATGTTCACGGTCTATCGCCGAGCTACGTTTAAGCTTAGGTAAAAGCGTTTCAAGCTTGTCCCATAGCTTCAATCTCTGCAACAGTCGGGCGTACTCTGCCAGCACCGTCGTCTGTTTTGGATGTTGCTGGTGCAGCGTTTCCAAAATCGTCAGCGCCACATCCGGTTTCTGATCGCCCAGCAAACGAGCTTCAACCAGACCAATGGTCACGTAATCCTCGGGATACTCGGCTCGCGCCTGCGCCAAATATTGATCACGACGCTCATAGGCCTGTTGATTATCCGCCATTTTGGCTGCGCTCAGATAGTGCACCAAGCCCGCTTCACTGTGTTTAGCGCTCTTGATCAACTGCTTTTCCGCTCGATGCCAGTCACCGTATTCCAGGGCAATCATGCCTTTTGCCATTGCATTTTCGGCTTTGCTATAGCGTTTAAGGCGTTTGCGATGCTTTAAACGCTTGGGCAGTTGCCATAAGGTAATCAAGAGGCGCATCAGAAGATAAACCAGCAAGAAGCCAAGCACCCCACCGGCCAGTGCAAAGCTTAGACTGGTTTCAATAATCCAGTCGCCCCACACCATCGAAAGACGGCCGCTGTCATACAGCGCCAAGGTTGCCAGCGCGGTGCTTAATCCAAACACCAATGCCCAAATGATGACTTGTTTCATTGAACTCCTATCTGTACGAACACTGCGCTTTTGACTGTTTGCGCGCCCTGTACAGCAAACCTAAATTAAAAACTCAACAGGCCTGACACAAAAAGATTAACGACCCTGAATAATGGCCAAAGGCTGAGGTTGCAATAAGCGTGCACTGCGAACCTGCTTTAAAATTGTCCCAAATTCGTCTGCTTGAGCGGAAAAGGATTGGGTTACAAACGCCTGTAAGGCATCGCACGCGTCGATCAGATCCGTTTTGGATTCAATCATCAGCGCCCACTGCACCCGTTCTATCAGCAGATTCAGGCGCTGCAACAGCACATCGTGTTGCAGTAACGATTCCACTTCCCCAAGGCTCTCGGCCTCTTCACGTTTTTTCAGTGAGACCAAACCGCTCAGTCTATGTAGAAATTGATCGACCGCCGAGGCTGGCGCGAGCCCAGCCTCTTGCGATTGCTCGGATTGCGTAATCTCTTTTTTCGGGAGTGATGCGGCGAGTTGTTTTAACTCTGCAACCCACTGCTGATGCTGCGCGCGCGCCTGCTGCCGGTATTGAGCGTAACCGTCCAGGGTTTGTAGATCCTGACCGATTTTACGCGCCACCTCGGTCTGATGCTCCAACTCACTCATCGGCAATGCTTGTTCGAGCGCCAACAACTGCTGCTGGGTTTGCAGGGGGTTGCGTTGTAATAACCATTGGGCATTGATCTCCAGCATCCACTTTTGCAGCTGGATTGAAGTCAATTTAGGTGTTATCTGCGACGCTGCAGGGTCAGCAGGCTGCTGTTGCAACTCCTGATCACGGAATTCAAACAGCTTTGACAGTGCATCTCCCATTTCACTTAACTGGGTTTGCACTTTTTGTTCGAACTGCTGTAACGCTAGGACATCTTCCTCACTCGGCTGCAGCCGTTTACCGGCTTCATCAGAAAGTTTTTGCCACTGCGTTTGCGCTTGCTCACTCAAGGTTTGCAGCTGTTGCTGCAATGCTTCGCGCTGCACTTTCATGGCTTCCAGCTTTTGATCGATCGTGTGTTGCAAGGCCTCCAAATCGGCTTGGCTAACGACAGGTTGATTTTCAGGTCGAGCCAGCAGTTCGGCCACTTTTTCATCGACCATCTTCTGCTGCTGCTCGATCTTTGCCACCAAAAGCTGATTGGTTTCATGCAGTTGGGCGACCTGACTTTGCAGGCGGTTGATGTGCTCGATTTGCCAGTCCTGATCCGGGCGAGTGTAAATCAAAGTCAGTACAATCACCGCCAGCGAACCGCCCCATAGAACGGTTTTAAATAGCACCCTTTTGCCGCTGCCGTCAAAGAACAGACTTAACCGGCCTGATGAATTCGATGCTTCTTCAGAGGCCGCCTGGCGGTTGCGTGAAAAGGCACTGCCTCGTGCTTCCTCTGTTGAGGCTCGAGCACTCTGATCCGCTCGCCGTTTCATTGACGGTTCATTTTCTTTCTCAACGGTTTCGGTGGCCGAGTTGTCCACCACCTCTCCATCAATCACGCGGCGTTCCGCTTTGGGGGTCACCGGTTCTGTCATACCGAATTCTTCCTTAAAATACCCTGTATGGTTTGCACAATTCCTTCGTCACTCTGAGTGTCAACCACTGAGATCGCGCCTTTCCAACCTTGCTGGTCCGCAGTCTCGCGAATACGTTCGCTAAACACAATTAAGGTTTGTGCTTTCAGCCAATCTGACCAGGCCTGTTTCGTTTCATGCCCTTTGCTCTGTGCCGTTCGCTCGGCCTGTTCTACTGCGTTCAACAATGCCGTTAAGCTTGCAGAACTGGTCGCCAGCACTAAAGGATTTGGCGCTTGTAAGAACGTGGGCCAGACATCCATACACAACGCTTTGGCTTGACGGCGATAGAGAATCAGATTCTCAACCTGAGCACCACGCTGTTCAAGCTCTGATTGCAGTTTATCACGACCGCCCTCGCCTTTAACAATCAGAACATGTTGCCCTTGAAGAGACTGCAAATCCGCTCGCGCCAACAAGGCTTCACTGTCAAACCGAGCGCCTTCGGCGGTTTGCAGATTCAATCTCAACGGTTTGCCGGCCTTTACGGTGGCCTGACCGATGGCAAACAAACCGGGCGCTTTCACAGAAGATTCGCTCGGCTGGGACAGCTCTGCATCCAAACCTTCTTCTGCAAAGCGCCTGACCGCATTAGCGCTGATAAAGATAATCTTATTGTAGCCAGCGATCTCACCACGCTTTGCTTCAGGCAAATCGACCGGCACGATTTCCAGTGTCGGACATACTATTCCCCGTCCGCCAGCCGCTTGCAGCTTGTGCTGCAGCCCGGCTGATTGCTGTTCCGGCCGGGTATTGAGCAAAGTAAACTGAAGCAAAGGAAAATCTCCCAAAACCGATCAGCGTTGCTCGGCCGAATACACCTCATCGAGAATCTTCTGCGCGCCTTGAGCCAACAAATCTTCTGCCAAGGCGACGCCTAAGGCTTCCGCCTGGTTGCTCGGTCCGTCAATAGAGGCCTGTAAAATGGTTGATCCATCGAGTGTACCGACAATACCACGCATACTCAGATGATCACCATCCAGTTCGGCAAACACGCCGATTGGTACCTGGCAGCCTCCTTCAAGGCGGTGGTTCATGGCGCGCTCGGCACGGGTGCGGATTTCGGTTTGCGGGTGATTCAATACCTTGATGATTTCCAAGGTTTCGGCGTCTTCAGAGAAGTATTCGATACCCAAAGTGCCTTGCGTTACCGCCGGCAAACACACCTCAGGATTCAGCTCGTGACGGATACGGTCATCCAGCTTCAAGCGCTGCAAACCGGACGTGGCCAATACAATCGCATCATATTCTCCGGCATCCAACTTGCCCAGTCGGGTACCGACATTACCGCGCAGATCGCGCACATCCAAGTCGGGACGTTGCGCCATCAACTGCGCTTTACGGCGCAAACTGGAGGTTCCCAGAATCGCACCTCGTGGCAGCTCATCAAAAGAGGCGTACTGGTTGGAAACAAATGCATCGGTGGGAGAATGACGCTCTAAAATCGCACCCAAAGCGAATCCTTCCGGCAACACCATCGGCACGTCCTTCATGGAGTGCACCGCAATGTCGGCTTCTCCCGCCATCATGCGATCTTCCAACTCTTTGGTGAATAACCCTTTCCCGCCAATTTTTGCCAAAGGCACATCCAGAATCTTGTCGCCCTTGGTCGACATTGGCAACAGCTCGATTTCCAGTCCTGGATGTGCTTTTTCCAGTTCCGCTTTGACAAATTCGGCCTGCCACATGGCCAACGGGCTTTTGCGAGTTGCGATTCGTAAGGTCTTTTTCATTCATCCATCCAATTGGTTTACTCACCGACCGCTGTGCCGGTGATTACGGGTTTCGGCTATTTAGCCCCGACGATTGGGCCATTTTACTGAAAACCGACTTAAAGTTTTAGTTAAAATAAGCGCTTAAGATTTGAGTTATGCTCGGGAAACGACCATGAAACATTCACAAAGCCAATACAGACAAAATCGTGTGTGGTCACATTTACAGACTTTAGCCTGTTTTTTGGTTTTGACACTGGCCACCGTGAGTTCACCCTCCTGGGCACAAAGCGGCAAGCCAGGAGCTCATAGCGGCGCATTTAAAGAGCTGCAAAATTTGCAGTTGCTGGCACAACAGTCACACCAAACAGGGCTGCCGATTATGCTGATGTTTGGCGCTGAGTGGTGTGAATTCTGCGGTCTGCTGAACGAAGCGGTTTTAAACCCCATGGCCATGAACCCGAATTATGACGGTAAAGCCGTATTAATGCGTCATGTCGGTGTGGACGAGCAGGCATTGATTCCAGGATTCGATGGCAAACCGATTAAAAAATCGCAATGGGCCTATCAGTTGAATGCTGATCTGACGCCCACCGTCATTTTCATCGATGGCAACGGACGTGAAGTGGCACCAAGAATTGTCGGTATCTCAAATATCGAGCTGTATGCCGGATTGATCCACCGTAACCTGAACATGGCTTATGAAAAAATGGGCACGCCATTTCGCCTGCCCGCCACACCGGAACTTTATGAACAACAGGGCCTGCTTCCCTCGGAGTGACGGCGGAGGGCCAAAATTGAACAAACACAGTTGAGAGATGTATGAGCAATCAACATAACCAGGAAAAACTTTCCAGCGCACGTTTTAGCGAGTCCACCGACGCCTTTGTAGAAGAGTTTACCGCTTCGATCCAGTTCGATCAGCGTATGTATAAACAGGACATTCAAGGCTCGATCGCGCATGCCAAAATGCTCACCAAAGCGGGCATTTTAAATGAGCAAGAACTGAACGACATTATCCAAGGGCTAACGCAAATTCAAGCGGATATCGAAGTGGGCAAGGTCGAATGGTCCATCAAGCAGGAAGATATTCACATGAATATCGAATCACGCCTGACCGACTTGATCGGCATTACCGGCAAAAAACTGCATACCGGTCGTTCGCGAAACGATCAGGTCGCCACCGATATTCGCCTCTATCTGCGTGATGAGATTGACGTGATCCTGCCAGAGCTCAAGCGTTTGCAAAGTGGGCTGGTGGAATTGGCAGAACGCGAAGCAGATACGATCATGCCTGGTTTTACTCATCTACAAACCGCACAACCGGTGACTTTTGGCCATCACATGCTCGCGTGGTTTGAAATGCTGAAACGCGACGTAGAGCGCCTGCAGGATTGCCGCAAACGCGTTAACACCATGCCTTTGGGTTCTGCGGCGCTGGCCGGCACAACCTATCCGATTGACCGCACCTATACGGCGGAGCTGCTTGGCTTCGATCGCATCAGTGAAAACTCCTTGGATGGCGTTTCCGACCGTGACTTTGCCATCGAATTCACCGGCTTTGCGGCAACGCTGTTGATGCACCTGTCACGCTTCTCGGAAGAGTTAGTACTGTGGTCTTCGGCACAGTTCCAGTTCATTGATTTACCAGACCGCTTCTGTACCGGATCATCCATCATGCCACAAAAGAAAAACCCCGATGTACCGGAACTGGTGCGCGGCAAAAGTGGGCGCGTTTATGGCCATTTGATGAGCCTGCTGACGTTAATGAAATCACAGCCGTTGGCCTACAACAAAGACAACCAGGAAGACAAGGAACCGCTGTTTGACACCGTAGATACGGTAAAAGGGTGTTTGCGTGCCTTTGCCGACATGGTTCCGGCCATGATCGTCAAGCGTGAGATGACCTATGAAGCGGCGAAACGCGGCTTCTCGACCGCCACCGACCTAGCCGATTACCTGGTAGGGAAAGGCCTGCCATTCCGTGATTCTCACGAAGTGGTCGGCTTAGCCGTCGCGCACGGTATTCAAAGCGGTCAAGATCTGTCCGAAATGTCTCTGCAAACCTTACAGGACTTCTGCGACAAAATTGAAGAGGATGTGTTTGAGGTACTGACGCTTGAAGGTTCAGTTGCAGCACGTAATCATCTAGGCGGCACTGCCCCCGTTCAGGTACGTGCGGCGGTACAACGTGCGCGTAACTGGCTTAACGAACTGTAAACTTAAACTCAACAGGCCTGGTAGGAGGCCTGTTGAGTTTTTAAAAGTCTGCAAAATAAAAAAACCGCCGATGAGATAAATTCATCGGGCGGTTTTTTTATATCTGAAAGACGGCGATTACGCGATCTGTTTTTGTGCACTCTCGTCAATGCTTAAATCTGAATAGGCGACAATGCGGTTGCGCCCCGTCTCTTTAGCCTGATAAAGCGCCTGATCAGCGTGATGCAACAGAGCCATTTCATCTTCTACTTCAATTTGAGGATAGGAAACATAGCCCAAACTGACGGTAAACTTGATCTCTTGGTCATTAATTCTTAAGCTCAGGTCTTCAACCAAACGACGAATACGCTCTGCGGCATTCCAACAGTTTTGTTCGGAAGCACCTGGCAGAATCACCATAAACTCTTCCCCACCGTAGCGCGCCAGTACATCGCCTTCACGCAAGGTATCCAAGATGCTCTTGGAAACACTGACAATCGCCTTATCACCGACCAAATGGCCATAGGTATCATTAATGCGCTTGAAGTGATCGATATCAATCATAATCACGCCCAGAGGAGAATCGTTACGCTGAATGCGCTTAAACTCTTCCTTAAGGCGTTTCAGACCAAAGCGACGATTATAAATATTGGTGAGACTGTCAAGGGCCGCGAGACGCTGCAAGCTTTCATGGGCGATCGCATTATTCAGCGCCAAGCCCATTCCCTGACGGAACATATTAATCATGCCTACCGATTGTTCATTAATATGCACCGGAGACGCGAGAACAAACACACCCAAATGACGCTGTTTGAACAGAATCGGCACAATCACAATCTCTTGTGGGCGAAAACGTGTCAGCAGACCGTCTACTTGGATATTTTCCGGCAGGGTAATTCTCTCGATCGACGTATCATTCATGGCTTGATGCAACAGTTCGTGACCGGCAAGCTGATCCGCATTGACAATTCCCTGAGCGTAAACCAGCTTCATATCGCCTTCATATTCGATATACAAGCCCCCTGCACTGCACACGGTATGCTCTATCAGCATGTGAATCGCCTCTTTAGCCAAACCGTCCAATTCCAGGTTAGAGGAGAGTGCTTTCGAGAAACTGGTATAGACGTATTCCACTTCATGTGCACTTTGCAACGCTTGGACCATCTCATTAAAAGCGCGCGCACTATCACCAAATTCATCATCGGAAGTGGCTTCGATAAAGCAGCTGTCGCCCATACAGTGCACGTCCGATTCTTGATAGGTTTTATCGTTGACTGTGCTCTTTATCAGCTTCATACGTTCAGCCAACTCTTTGAGGTGGGGTCTCACGACAAAGTGCACCAGGCCGAAGTTCATCACGCCCATAAAAAAACCGGCCAGTAGCGAAGCACTGTAAAACAGAGGCGTCATCACATTCGCCTCGGGCACGCCGAGCAAAATCATAAATGGTGGAAAAATAAAGCCGACCGTCAGGCCAAGCGTAACCATCCAGATAAACTGATCGGTAAAAATTTTTCGGGTAATTCGAGGCATATGCATCGTTCACATCCCTTGTGAGTTGCCGTGTTTATATGTAAAAACGCATTATCAACCAGTACGAGCTACGCCATTGCAACTTAATCGGCTAATTGAATCACCGAACGTACTTTTTCGCCTTTATAGGTAAAGCTGTTGAGCGCCGCCAGATCAATTAAACAAGCCGTGCCCACTACCTCATAGCCCACTTTTTCGCACAGCTCCGCTGCGGCCCCCATAGAACCGCCGGTGGCAATCAGGTCATCCAGTAACACAATTCGGCTACCATCCCCTTTCTGCATTTCCAAGGTATCGGAACCGTACTCCAGACCGTAATCCACCGATGCGCAAACATTGGGCAACTTTCCAGGCTTGCGTACTTTAATAAATCCCTTGTTATGCTTATAGGCCAAAGCCGAGGCAAAAATAAAGCCGCGCGACTCAATACCGGCCAAACAATCAATGTTTTGCCACTCTTCTTCGCTAAAGAGGGCACTCATTGCGTCAATGGTTTCGACAAAATGGCTTTTTAATAGCGGGGAAATATCACTGAAAATAATGCCCGGTTTTGGAAAATCGGGGACTGAGTCCAGATATTGTGCCAAAGGGTGTTGAGACATAGGTAAAGGCTTCCTTAATTAATCAGATTTTTTTACGACCTGAATAATGAAAAATCATTATTCTCATAATCCATTTAGAAAAACAATGAAAATTACTGATCGGACAATAAGAAAATTATTATATCTCTATATCGTGTTGACGCATCACATTCAAAACAACCCCAACAGGCCTGTTAAGTTTTTAGGATTCACTTGAACAAACATAAAAAAGCGCCTAAAAAGGCGCTTTTAATTACTTAAGCTCAGTTTTTGATTACTTATCCTGATAATCAACATTCATGTCATCAAGATCGTCCTCATCCAGCACTTGGTCTTGAATGTAAATTGTGGTGATCTCACTGGTCGCATCAGACTCGCCTTTGGAGGCAATATCAATTTGAGTGTCATCAACATTACCGTCTCCATCACTGTCTACCGCAGTAAATTCGAGGTATTCATTTAATGTATTCACAGCGACTTCTTCATCGGTATCTTCAATCACATCTGAAACCTCCAAAACATCATCCGCAATGTCATAGTTAGTAATCGTAACATCTGTACCAATACCGTCCATATCGAATACATCCTGGGTATCGTCCGTGCCTTCATAGACAAACCCAACCTCTTCATCACCTCCATAAAGATTGACAGTCACACTGGCATCAGCATAGTCTCCGTCCATATCTTCAACCTGATAAGGGAATGTCATGGATACATCTTCATCGATATCCAAAGTCGTCATCGCATCAAAGCTTAACTGATAAGGCCAGTTTGAGGTATCTTCTGCGCCAAAGACCACTTTATCAATATAGACAGCACCAGCTAAATCCTCTGTACTAATCACAAGGGTTTCTTCGCCATTGACGGTTACCGATTGAATATCCGATGAAATCTCATTACCGTCAGCATCCACACCGTAAATGGTATAAGTCGCTAAAGAGGTTTTACCCGCTTGTGCATCCAAGGTCACCGAAAGACTCTGCACCCCAGAAGCCGTGTATTCATAAGTGACATCGTCTTGAGTAAAGGTTCCGCTATCGACAGAGAAGTCAATGGTTAAAGCTTCTCCCGCATCAATATAGGTGTTATCAACCCCCATAATACTGCTGTTGGTATTTACCGCATCCTGATCACCATCGGCCGTCGCTTGAGCAGTGGCAACCAATTCCCCACTGTCATCAAACAGGGCAAACCCGTAAGCCTCACCGCTACCACCATGAACACTACCGAAATCAATCGGATCCGTAGTGGTATAGCCCGACATTAAACTGGCATTTTGATCAAAAGAAAAAGTCGGTTCATCTCCTTCTAAACTTAGGGACAAGGTAAATACCGTAGTGGGTTCGCCATCAATAATGGCAGTTCCTACAAGCGTATCCTGCGTGTCACCATAGTCAACCGTTACTTCCTGACCATTCGAGAACAACGTATTGTTTCCGGTCGAAGTCCACACAATCGTGTTTTCCCCTTCTCCTTCCACAACAGGAATCGAATCCACAACAAGATCGCCGGCTAAATTATCGGTGTGAAGCACAACGTCTTCAGCCTCAGGCAGATCATTCACCGGGCTCACTGAGGTGGTGTCGCTGTCACTGGCGGTCAACTCGCCATCGCTGACTTCGACCGCAGCAACCAGGGAGCTGATCGGAACGTCGGCGTTAATCGCATCTGCTCCGTCTTGGGTCAGAATGATATTCCCCGTCGGAACACCTCCGTCTAGCTCGAGTTCGAGATAGCCGTTGTTGTCGTTAATCAACTGGTAGGTCAATTCGTCGTTTTCTGGGTCGGAACCGGTGAAGGTAAAGGCGACGTCTCCGGCCACGGCTTCTCCTTCGGTGAAGGTCGCGTAGGCTTCTACGTCAACGCTTGGACCGTCATTCACCGGGCTCACTGAGGTGGTGTCGCTGTCACTGGCGGTCAACTCGCCATCGCTGACTTCGACCGCAGCAACCAGGGAGCTGATCGGAACGTCGGCGTTAATCGCATCTGCTCGGTCTTGGGTCATAATTTTATTCCCCGTCGGAACACCTCCGTCTAGCTCGAGTTCGAGATAGCCGTTGTTGTCGTTAATCAACTGGTAGGTCAATTCGTCGTTTTCTGGGTCGGAACCGGTGAAGGTGAATACGGTATCACCAGCTTCAGCTTCACCCTCTACAGGTACGGCAATAGCCACCACATCAACCGTAGGCGCTTGGTTCTCTGTTAAAGCGGGTTCTATATAATCACGCTGAGCAACTTCAGATGTCACGCCAACAGTATCAAAACCGCTGGTGACATTTCCTTCAGCTCCAATACGGTCAACCACGTTCAAGGCACCAGCATTGGAGCTGGAGACACCGCCTTCCCCCGCAGCTGGCGCTTCAAGTTCTTCCAAATTCACGTCACCTTGCAAGATCGCTTCTTGCAGCGCTTCAACATCTTCTGCCGATGCAATAGATGAGGCGAGACCTAATGAATCCACATCAAGAACGGTTTCGGTTCCACGAGCTAAGGTCAGCAATTCACCATCTATTAATTCAATAGTAGCCGTGCCACTCACCGACGTTAAAATGGTTTCATTAATATAAACTTGATCGCCAACTGCAAGAATTCGCACAGCCCCTGTCGCTGTATCAACAGCTTGAACAGTGCCGTTTACGGCAGTCACTTTTCCAGCAAGAATAGACATGATCCCCCCTCCTCTCACTTTCTGGCAATTCGCCAGTAAAAATCCTGTTTTCACTTTTAATGTTAATGATTAACAGAACTTTTCCAATTGTCCTAAGGTACACCCATCAGAACTCTCATTAATCAGAACATTACTCAAAATTGATTTCAATCACCTTTTAAGGGTATTTTTCTTAAAGATTAGAAAGGATTACGTTATTTCATCGAGTAACACTTGAGCCCGAGCATAGCCGTAATAGGCAGCCAACTTGAGCCAACTCATGGCTTGATTAAGGTCTGAGTTTTCACCATGTAAAAAGAGTTGTCCCAAACGATACTGAGCATCGGCATCACCTCGTAAGGCAGAATATTCATACAATCGCATCGCTTTTTCTTTATCAACATGTAAGCCAATTCCAAGTTCGAACATTTTGGCTAAATTAAATGCTGCGGTTGGATGCCCTTTGTTAGAGGCTTGCTGAAAAAGATGGGCCGCCATACTGTTGGATGCACTGACACATTTTCCCTGTAAATACATTCTTCCAAGCCTGAATTCCGCTAACGAATAGGAGCGAAAAGCCCCATTTTCATACAGATTAAAAGCCGACTCTAATTTGCCTTCTGCTTCCAAACGTCGCGCCTTTTGGTATATCGCAAAATCATAATGCTCATCGGCCAACGCACTGATGCAATCGTCCGGATACCCTTCGATGGACGGGTGTGCCTGCTTTCGCACCCACTTAGGAACAGTCTGATGTTTTAGCCAGTCTTTTAATTCCAACAGGCCTGGTCGTTTTTGCGGATCTTTTTGCGTCATCCACAGAATCAGATAGCGCCAGAAAACCGGAAGACGATTGATTTTTCTGATCGAGTGGTGCGTATGCGCCCAAATTTGCCGATCAACGCTCTCTTCTTTTTCAAGGCGAAAAATATGTTTGCCGGTCAAAGCAAAATAGAGGGTACACCCCAGTTGATAAACATCCGATTTGACATCATGTTGACCATTTAAGCGCTCCGGGGGACAGTAACGGCATTCCTCAGGCAATAATTCGGTTTCATAAGAACTTAATTCCGGCAAGGCTTGGCACCAGTCAATCAGGTAAGCGCGTTTTTTGCCCATCAAGATGGCTTCAGGACGAATGGCGGCATGCACAAAACCGACATGATGCAAGATCTCAAGCGCCTTCAGCAGCTCGGCCATCAACTGCAGTGTTTTTTTGGCAGACAAGCCTCCCTTTTTTCGCACAACGGTTTTTAAGGTATATTTGCCGCCATCCTCAAAAAACAGCAAATAGCGCATGTCCACTTTTCGGATTTCATTAAAACGCAAGAATACTTTTTCAAATCGATTCAGATAATGCAGCAAATCCTTTTGCCGTTTTAACGCGTAATGGTTTTGCAGATTATCGACCACCTGCAGCAATTGACGCTGTTTGCCCTGTTCGGTTTTCTGCTTGATACGGTAAAAACGAGCAGGCCTGTTCAGATCGGATTGAGCCCCCGTTTTAAAAGGCTTAAAGCTTTTAATATCCGCTTGCTGTTCTAATAATCCCTGATCCGGAAGAACAATTTCTTGAAAAAATTTCATTATTTTTTTACCTTTCAAAACTCAACAGGCCTGGTGTATAAGCGTTTAAAAAAATCCTGTTTCTTAACGGAACAAAGGCAAATAACCTCTTGTCTTATTTATAAATAAGACAAAATCAGTATAACCAAATTCCACAAATAAAAAAGGCCTCAAAAGAGGCCTTAACGCTTTAAATTAGCTTTGATCAATCATGCTGATAATCAATATTTAGATCATCAATAGTTTGTGCATCATTGTTTTCAAGAATAATGGTTTCAACATTATTCGTGTCTTTACTATCATCCTTAAAGACGGTGAGCTTAGTACTATCATCCGTTCCATCATTATCGGTATCGACACCTTCAAATTGAAGGTATTGATCCAACGAGTTCTCATCTACCGAAGTATCTTTAAGTACTTCACTCAGATCCAGCACATCGCCTTGCGCTTTATCGTAATCGGTAATTGTTGTGACATCACCAGGGTTACCCGGCTCGATCATAAAGTGATCCGCACCGTCACCGCCGGTAAGAATATCATCGCCTAAACCTCCATAAAGCAGATCATCTCCGGCGCCGCCATCCAGGCTATCGTCACCACCATAGCCATAAAGAATATCATTCCCTCCATGCCCCATTATGATGTCGTTAGAATCCGGAAGGTTGATGTTGATATTGACATCAAATTGAGTCTCATCGCCATCTACATCCGAGGCTGTCACAGTGAAACTCTTGGTGGCATCGCCGGTGAATTCAGTCTGACTAGCCGTGTAACTATAAGTGCCATTGGCAAAGTCAACGCTCAGTTCACCATCGCCCTCCAATGCTACCGTTTGACCGTTGGCAAAGTCGGCAGCCGTATAAGTTGCCGCTCCGACGGTAATGGAGTCAAACGTGATTGAACCATCGCCTTCATTGGTAATGTTATCTGCAAAACTACCATTAACCGTCAAAGTAATATCCGGTGTTAGGCTAGCGTCTAACTGAGTTTCATCACGCACCACAATGACATCGGATACATCGCCACCGGCATTTGCGAGTGTTTCAAGGTAAGACGTGTCAGTAATTCCTTCACCTAAAGCCACCACATTCAGCTGATCGACATAGTCGGCAACAAAGTTATTCCAACCTGTTTGTGCCCAATTACTTAAATAATTGTAATCTCCATCACCCCACTGATCAGTTGTCGGCTCACCATCCGAAATGAAGTAGGCAACCGTTTGGTCCGCAGCCGGTTCAGAGTAATTGTGATAGGTCTCGTAAACCGCATCTTCATAGTTGGTAGAACCGTCAGATTGCAGATCGTCAATAATGTCGATCGCTTCTTGAGCCGTCATCCAAACCTCACCATCCGCATTGGTTGCAACGGTTCCACTTGAGCTAAAGGTCACCAGTTTAACGTTAACACTACCCATATCATCGTAGCTATTGATCATATTAGTCAATGCGTCTTTAGCTAAAGCAAGACGGTCAATATCACTACCGTTCGGACCATCATTGTTTTCAGTCATGCTACCCGATAGATCCAACGTAATGACTACGTTCGTCGTAACGCTTTCTAATACAGCTGTCTCAAAATCCATTGTCTGAATTTCTGATTCACTTTCAGGAAGCAAATTCTCAGGCACATTGATATTAATAGTGACATCAAACTGGGTTTCATCGCCATCGACATCCGAGGCTGTCACCGTAAAGACCTTGGCTGTATCTGCATCAAACTCCGACTCGCTGGCCGTATAAGTGTAAGTGCCATTAGCAAAGTCAACGCTCAGTTCACCATCCCCATCCAACGCTACCGTTTGACCGTTGGCAAAGTCTGCAGCCGTATAAGTCGTCGCTCCGACGGTAATGGAATCAAACGAGATAGGCGTATCGCCTTCATAAGTAATGTTATCTGTCAGATCACCATTCACGGTTAGCGTAACATCGGTCGGGGTCAATTCAGCTTCCAGCTGCGTTTCATCACGTACCACAATGACATCGGATACATCACCGCCCGCATCTGCGAGTATTTCAAGGTAAGACGTATTAGTGATACCTTCACCCAAAGCCACCACATTCAGCTGATCGACATAGTCGGCAACAAAGTTATTCCAACCTGCTTGGTAACTAGAATCCAACCAACCTGCTTCACCATCATCCCCTTCTTTACGCTTACCTGAACCACCGTCATCATTTTCAGATGTTGGCTCCCCATCCGAAATGAAGTAGGCAACCGTTTGGTCCGCAGCCGGTTCAGAGTAATTGTGATAGGTCTCGTAAACCGCATCTTCATAGTTGGTAGAACCGTCAGATTGCAGATCGTCAATAATGTCGATCGCTTCTTGAGCCGTCATCCAAACCTCACCATCCGCATTGGTTGCAACGGTTCCACTTGAGCTAAAGGTAACCAGTTTAACGTTAACACTACCCATATCATCGTAGCTATTGATCATATTAGTCAATGCGTCTTTAGCTAAAGCAAGACGGTCAATATCACTACCGTTCGGACCATCATTGTTTTCAGTCATACTGCCCGATAGATCCAACGTAATCACCACATTCGTGGTAATTGGAGAACTATCTGAACCAGCGGCCTCAAAATCCATAACCTGAGTCTCACCAACACTAATAGGCGCTGGATCTACCTCTTGGACGGATTCTGGTTCAATAGGATTAATCGAAACATTAATCGATCCTGAAACACTATCCCCGTCGGCATCTGTTGCATTGACGCCAAACTCCAGATCCTGACCAGGAGCGGTAATCAAATCGATTGTTTCCATGCTAGTGATTTTAAGCGCTGCTGGCGACTCAACAACGGTTAATTCAACCGACGTGAAGCTGGCTGGCGCATACAGCAGCAAGTCTCCATCGGCAACATCTGTACTTACAGAGCCAGATGAAACTGATGTAGTGCCATCATAGAACTCATAGTTAAATGTACCGCCCTGGGGAGCTTTCAATCCGAAGATGACTTCATCTACACCCGACTGCACGGAATCAAAGGTAAAAGTAATGGCTTCTCCCACTTGAAGACTATTACCATCACCTGCTAGTCCCGTAGTACTCGGATTTAAATCAGCATTTGTTCCGCTAGGCGTTGCCGTCACATCACCAAAGTCATAGCCAGAAGTAGGACCGCCAGCGACTACTTGTGCAAAATCAACGGTTGTTTCTACACTTCCTGCATCGGACTTCAGAATTTCAAAACGATAGTCCCCGTTTTCCCCAAGCTTAATAGTGAAAACATCATCAGTTCCATCATTCGCAGTCAATACAGTATAGGTAACACCATCAATCACTTCAGAACTTGATGTATAGGTAACGCCTTCGAGTTCAGGCCCTGTAAGAGAAATATCATCCCAACCGTCTGCACCAGAAAGGAAGCCTGCGTTACTAGCGGTAGAGAATTCGCCATCCTGATTATCCAAGGTTAGTTCAGCAAATGAACCTAACTCAGGCATATCATCTTCTACAGAAACTGTAATAGTTCCAGTGTCAACAGGATTAGCCCCGTCGTTTACGGAGACATCAAAATCAAAACTCAATACATCTTCAAGACTATTAAATTCATGATCAAGAGGCTGAGTTAAAGCAACCGTGTAGCTAATAGAACTTGGAGGCGTTGAACCTGAAGTATTTACAGATGAATTGCCGCCGTTCAACTCAACGCGAATTGCTTCTCCATCAGTCGTTGAACCAATCGCAACTGCTTCATTCCCAGAATCATATGACCAGCTAATCGCATCACCACCGGAAGATAAATCAGTCGGTAGAGAATTCAGATCAATGCCTACTTCAAGCGATGCAGTACCATTGCCCGTAATCGCAAGACTTCCAGAAACAACAGTGTCATTTGTTGTATCTATATAACCTGTACCAGCCTCATCATCAGCAATGCCATCATCCAAACCTTCCTCAGAGACAGCAATTGCAGAGTTACCAATTGTTGGCACAGTATCCAAGTCTGTGATCGTCGTGGTCACGCTGCCTGTTTGGACTTCCGCGTTCTCGAACGCCGCGCTGCTGGCGTTGCTGATCTCAACGTTGTATTGCTCGCCGTTGTCCGCGACGTAGTCGTCGGTTGTGCTCACTGTGAAGTCTGCACTTGAGACGCCATCCGCTGTACCGGTAATGGTCAGGGTGTCGCCATCAAGGCTCACATAGTCCGTACCTTCGGTCGCCGCCAACGTCAGTCCTGTGCCGTTGGTCGATAGATCGACCGTGTAGCTTTGGCCTTCGGTCAGCGTCACTGGCTGGCCGTCTTTGTCTACCAGGCTAACTGTGTAGCTCGCCGTTTCACCTTCAACAACGGTCGCATCTCCGCTCAGTACCGCATAGACCGTGTCTACTGGTGTCGGTGGCTCGTCTGTACCGGTTTGATCGTTGATCGTACTAACAACACTGTCAGCAGTACTGTCAGCAGCAATATTTTCAAAGTTCGTATCGGTGATGTCGCCAATCGTGATGGTAAAGCTTTCAGATCCTTCAGCCAGAGCGTCATCAATAGTATCGATAGTGAAAGTGGTGCTGTTGCTGCCCGCTGGGATTGTAACTTCGGCTACACCCTCGAAATCCGTGCCGTCTTCTGCAACACCTGAGTAGCTCAACTGAACGGTAATATCGCTGGTTACATCACTTGCTGGCTGATCCACACTTACGGTATAAGCCGTTGAGGTCTCACCTTCAACAATATCCTGTGCGCCACTGATGGACACGAGTGCAGTCTCTTGATCGGGTTCCTCTGTCCCAGGATTACTGTCATCCAGAATAGTGGTAGTTACAGGTGCATCATCAATGGAAATTGAGTCAAACTGCCCTCCGCCGGAGACCACACTGTTAATGGAAACAGCAAAGTCTTCCGCGCCCTCAGCCAAGACATCATCAATTGTCGCCACATTAAATTCAACAGCGCTAGAACCAGCAGGAACCGTTACTGTCGTAGTTTGTTGAATGTCTTCACCTTCAGCAGAAATAAAGGTATAGGTAAGATCGACGGTTAAATCTTCTGATGCGACAAGAGGTGCGCCATTTTCATCGGTAAGATTAATGGTGTAACTAGCCGACTCACCTTCAATGACGGTGGCATCACCAGTTAATCCAATGACTGCCAAGTTTTGCGGCGTCACTTCCGTAGGAGGTGTTGGCTCTGTATTTTCCGGAGCAGTCGCCGTTTGGAAATCACGTGTTGTAAAATCGGTTGCAGTGGCACTGGTATCAAATCCGCTGGTTACCTCGCCCGTTGAACCAAGACGTTCAACACTGTCTAGCGCACCGGCATTCGCACTTGAAGTATTACTTTCACCTGCAGCCGTTGCTTCCAAATCTTCAAGATCAATTTCGCCCGCCAGAATCGCTTGCTGTAAAGCCTCCGCATCCATGGCCGCATCGGTAGTTGGGTTAGTATTTGAGGCGATTCCAACAACATCCTCATCTAATGTCATTTCTGTATTACGGCCGAGCGTCAATACTTCACCGTTTTCCATGTCGATGGTGACACCACCCGTCACTGCAGTAACAATCATTTCATCCTGAAAAACCTGATCTCCTGTAACCAGGAGGCGAACCTCACCCGTACTCGGATTAACCGCTTGAACTACCCCTGATACCGCAGTGACCTTTCCAGCTACCATCGACATGTTTCAATCCTCATCTTCAATTCAAGTTTTGTCTGTTTTGACGCACACACAAAGCGTGTACGTAATAATAGATATAGTTACGCATCATAGATCATGGGGAAACCATTTCTATTGTCCATAAGTACAATAAGCGAAAATAATTTACACCCCATTCCTTATTGAAGAAATAATTTCTTTAAAAAATAACAAGATATCTTCTATAATCAGAATTGAACATTGATCAACAATACCTTGTGAGGTGGTTTTATGAGCACGATCAACCCGGTTCTCGCCCACGCAACGCTGAGCGCTCAGTCTCAGATCAGCAACCCTTTGATGCCGAAAGAAGAGCTAAAGCTGAATGATAAAAGCACAGCCTCTCAAACACAGGCAGGAAATACGACGGTTACCCTATCTGAAACAGCCAAACAACTTAACAGTGCAGACAATACAGTTTCCGCCGAACAACAAGTGCGCAATGTCAACGACACCGAAAACCAGACTTTAGAGTCTCAGCAAATGGATAGCGGCCTCACTTACGCAGCCCTTCAGAAGTAAACAACCAAGGAATAGACAGGCCTGCTAAAAACAGGATATAACCTGTTAATATAAAAGAAGTATAAAATATTCTAATCTATCCATAAAATTTAATACTTTCTCAATACTTCTTCAAGGTTTGGTCATTGATTCTGCCAAATTCGCGGAGTAAACTAAACTCAACTTCGATAAGGTTCCCTAAACAGATTCTTATTCCAAGTTCGACTTAATCCCTTTTAAGTCAGTTCTTGTTTAAGTGATTCATTGTCAAATCATTTAAACATGCTCCTCAGACATTCAGCACGGTACGGCCAATACCGTGCTTTTTTTTTGCTTTTAAAAACCATTAGAATAGATTGCCAATCCATTATTTCTGTCTGAGGATAAAATAAAATTTCCAGCTTTGTTTTTTCCTTACGAAAAGCATAACCCCTTATTAAAGTCCTGGAGGCACTATGTCAGGCAACCACAAACGCACTTATAAACACGGGCATGGCAGTGATGAACAGCATAAAAAAGACCAAGCTCTATTCAGTGAACTCTTAGAAAGACATAGCCAACTCAAGCGCGAAACGGTCAAATTGGATAACGGCATTCGCAGCACCACAACTGCAGACACGCCTGAGTTAGGAAAAATCATCCAAGAACATGTTATTGGTATGGAAAAACGCTTTGCTATGGGTCGCGCCATTCGTTCATGGGACCCACTGTTTGCTGCCCTGTTTGAATACAAAGACCAAATTTCCATGAGTTACCGTAATGTGGAAAATGGCGTTGAAGCCACCTTAACCAGCGACGATCCGAAACTGGTTGAACTGATTCATGCGCACGACGAAACCCTGCATGGTTTTGTCAATCGCGGTTTTGAAGCGGGCGGTAAAGAAAGCCCCAAACCCAGTTGGCTTGAATAAAGTTCCATATGCCCCCATGACTCGTTTGATAACAGAAATCCAAACGTTCCAACTCATAACCGTTAAACTCTACTGAAGCGTTTGCTTAGATTTTGATTAAACCTCAGTTAAGTCGTTATGATTTGAAGCCGTTTAAAAGGATAAAAAGGAGTCGATCGTGATCATAATGTGTCCTCATTGCGGAGGTCTTAACCGCGTACCGGAAGAAAAATTAAACAGCCAACCAACCTGTGGCAAGTGCAAACAGGCATTATTCACCGGGAAACCGATTGAGATGAATAGCGCCCAATTTACCCGCGCCCTACAAAAGTCGGATCAGACACTGGTGGTTGATTTTTGGGCGCCGTGGTGCGGGCCGTGCCAAAGCTTTGCACCAACCTTTTCGCAAGCGGCGGCACAGTTTGAACCCAAAGCTCGGTTTATCAAAATCAACACCGAAACCGAACAGCAGATTGCCGCTCAATTCGGTATCCGATCCATCCCGACACTGGCTGTGTTCCGCAATGGACAGGAAGTCGAACGCCTCTCCGGTGCACTGCCACCGCAGGAATTCAGTCGCTGGTTACAGCAATTCATCTAAACCAACAAACCAGGCCTGTTCAACTTAAAATAACCAGGCCTGTTCAAAATTGACGCACATCAAAGGCCTAACAATGGAACTGGGATCACCCGAACACAAACAAATTTTAATCAACGGTATTTTGAAAGTCGCTCTGAAAACGGCCACCATCGGATTGGTCATTGGATTGATTCTACTGATTCCAGCATTTGTGCGCGAGAACGCCTTTTCGAGCGGCTTAGCTTATGCAGGATTTATCGTGATTATCGGCAGTTTAGGGTGGGCTTTATGGCTGGCGTGGCACAAGTATCAAAAGATCGTCAAACCGTTTGACCAGCATTTTAACAACCGGTAAACGCTGCCCGTTTCGGGATTACTTTATCTCCAGCCCCACTTTAATCGGTTTATAGGCTTTGTCCAGCCAGTGAAAATACACTTCGTCCTGCATGTTGCAGTTACAGCCACCGGTTGAACAGGCTGGACCGGCATGGTCAATTCTCTGCACATGCCCCTGCTCAATCAATAAGATGATCATCGCTTCCAACGCCTCTTCGGAGACATCAAAACGGTTGATGAGATCGGTTTTGGTGACCTCTTGATGCTCTCTGATATATCGCTTAATTGCCAGCAGTGCCATATGCCCTCCCTGGTGAAAATCACCTCACCGTTGAGACCATTTTAACAGGAACAACAAGATGACTTCCAACGAAGCGGAATTTGATTAACCCAAGAAAGCGCCGACTCCTGAAGCCGCTTAAGCTCCGAAGCTGATGTTTTTGCATAAAGCGCCCGATTCAATTGATCAGTTAACTGATTCAAGAGTTCACAATCACCATAGTCGTGTTGATACCACGATACCAACTGCCCGAGTGACATCACGCCTGAATGAGGACTCCCCTCTTTTTTCTGAGGCTGCAGGCCTCCAAACCATTTTCTCGGAATCATTCCATTAAACAGAGTGGCCTGCTGGCTTTGCCACTCTATCAATGCATCCACCACGGCTTCAATTGAAGTCGCATTTTGGATCTGCCGTTTCAGTTTATAGCGAGCTTGATAAGCCCTCAACACCAAGGCCCCGCGCAAAATCATCGCCAGCGCAGCCAATAAGCCGATAACGGCCAATAAACCATATAGCCACTTCGGCAGTGCTATGGCCGACTGTGCGGCCAAAACCTGGCTCTGCAGCACCCCGCTTTGCGGATCAAAGGTACGCAACATCAATTCCGGAAAGACAAACACACCACTGTGCAAAACGCGGTACGGCAAATGCACCTCCAAACGGCTGTGCACCCCTTTCTCTGTGAGCAGTTCCTCACTGCTGAAAGATTCATTTAACCACTCCATCTTCTTGTCGTAGCCGATCTGCGATTGCAATTCATAGGCAAGCTGGCGCAGCTGAGAAACACTGACATCATCGCCTTGCAAACGCCAAATCCAATGAGTCATTTCATCCGTTGCATGCCAGAAGGATTCGGTCTGTAACTGCATATCAACCTTGCCAACCACCACGGTTTGCGGCAAAAAGCCCGGCAGCGCACGCACCTCGATCCAGCGCGAGCGGTCGAAAAACCGCCACGGACGTTGGCGCGGACTTCTTACTTCAATCGCCGGCGAATTTAACCAGGCCTGTTCGGTTTTATTCAAATTCGGCTGTTGATCTTGCAAGACATAATTGGCCGATAACGCCACTTCTTTAGCAGGGTTGGAACGCCCTCCAACCTTTTTGGCAACCGGTTCAAGCACCGTTTCACTCACCGCTTGTTCTTCTAACTGAACCTGCCAATTTTCGGGATCACGATGTTCATAATGAATACGTGTCGCCACATCATCCACCCACACCTGCGCATTCCAAGGCAAGTTTTGCGAAGGATAAACAAATTCCGGCAATGCCGACCACGTCACCCGCACATGCGGATTCGACCGCACTTCAATCCGGGTTTGAGGAATCTGCATCCGGCCGAATTTCAAGGCGGGGATTACCGCCTCGCCATCCTGCAGTGGATAGAGCGTCAGTTTGACGCGATCCTTTTGCTGATCCACCTCATACACCGCAAACGTTTTTTGCAACTCGTGCAACGGCAGCAGATGGAAATCTTGGGCCGCAATCGGTCCCCGTAGCATTATTGTGAGCGGCTCACCCAGCATGATGCTCTGAGGTTTAATCTCCACGGTTTCAACCGCCATGCCTTTAGCCTCAGTGGACGCCAGTGCCGCAGGCAATAACCATAGACTCAGCCAAATCCCTAACAGCGTAGCGAACAGGTCCCTCCATCGAGCTGGTTTTACCGACCACTTCCCTACCATGGCTGCACTCCCGGAATCGGATGTGGCTCTTGCTGAGGTGCCTGAAAGCCTTCTTCACGTTCAAACATGCGTTGCAGCAGCACCTTCTGTTCATCCTTAAGCTGATGAATCTGCTGCTCAAAGCGCTGGGCACGGGCGATCTTTTTCTGCTGATCCAGAATCGCCTGCGCGGTGGCCTGTCGCGCACTCGCATCCACCCCGTTTTGCCAAGCCTGCTGAGCCTGTTCACCTTGCAAGCGGTAGTCCGTGAGCTCGCCCTGCTGAGGCAAAATCACCGCTTCCTTATCCAGGCCGCCCATATCGCTGTCGCTGCCAAACCCCGGATTGTCTTCACCGCCGGTCGGTTTCTGGCCGCCGTAGAAAGCGCCGTCCGAATCCTCGCGCCCTTTTTGCCCCTCTTCGTCGCCTTTGGCATCCTTCGATTTTTGCGCCAGCTTGATCTGCAATTGACGCTGCAAGGCCAATTGCAGATTATTTTCCGCCTTGCCATAGGGCGTTTGATACCGCAGAGCCTGACGGTAACTTTCAATCGCTTGCGGCAGCAAATTTGCCAGATAGTAGCTGTTGCCCAAATTAAACAGGGCCCGAGCACGATCCGCATCCTGTTTGGCCGCCCAGGCGGCTTCACGGAAATACAACACTGCGGACTCCAGATCCTGCGCTTGATAGGCTGCGGCCCCCGCACCAAACAGACTTTCGTAATCATCGCCATGGGCATAGAGCGCCTGCGCCTGATCAAACGCCCTGCTTTGATAGGCTTGATAGGCCTGCTGTTTGCTGGCCACAAGCTCTATAGACGCCGCAAAAACCGGCATGGAAGAGAGACTTAAAACCATCCCCAATATGGGCAGGAAAATGAACAGGCCTGCCCAGTTTTTCAGGCTTGTGTTGCCGATCTCCTGTCCAACGCGCGCGGTAAATGTCAGCGGATAAAACGCAGCAATGAGCGCCAGAATACTCAGCACCATAAACGGCTGCGCCCAGTCCTGCCACACGCGTTCATTCTGCAATTCAGGACGCTGTTGCGCCGGCAAAGTCACTTCCTCCATCAGGCGCTGCATAAACGCCGCCCCCGAATCCGCGCGTAAATAGACACCTTGGGTTGTCTGCGCCCACTTTTTCAATTCATTCTCATTCAACAGACTCTGCACCAATACGCCGTTAGCGTGCAATTTGCCGGTCCGATGCTGCGGATCTTGCAGTGTCGTGCCGCTGGGCTGGCCAATACCGACCCAGACAATTTTCACCCCCGTGCTCTGCTCGCGCAGGTCCCGACTTTCCGGCCAGGATTGCACTGCTTGCGGCAATTCAGGCGGCGTCCAAAACGGCGGCGCGCCATTGGTGAACACCACCATGACCTTGGCGTCTCCGCCGGTTTGCTGCAAATGGTGTATCCCGCTCATGGCCGCAAGCTCAATCCAGCTTCCGCGCGTCGGTAGCAATCCGGGTTCAATGCGTTGCAGCGCAAACGAAAACAGCTCACGATCAAAACTCAGCGGACTGACCAGGTGGGGCTGACCAGCGAATCCCATCAAGGCCAAACGGTCATTAGGCTGCAAACGATGCGTCATGCTTTCCACCAATGCACTCGCCTGCTGAAAACGGTTTGGAAACACGTCTTCGGCGGTCATGGATCGCGACAGGTCCATGAGCACCAATAGATCCACTCCCGGACGGTCGGCTTGAGTCTGCGACGACACCGGCTCGCGTGGCCCGGCAAGCGCAATCACCATCGCCAACCACGCCACACCGACTAGGACAGCAGGAGAAAGAAACTTTGCCAATTTCCCTTTCCAGCTCGATATGCCGTTTGCACGGCTGACTTCAACCCATGGCCACAAGTGGGCATCGGCGTACTGGGCTTTGCTTTTTTTCACGCCAAAGCGCTTTAGCCACCACACAGCGACAGGCAGCAACATCGCCCACAGCCACAGCGGTTCACGCCATTGCAGTTGTGCAAAAAGGTCGCCGGAAAACAGGACTGAAATCAAATCCATGCTGCCTCTCCCTTCGGCCGATCAAAGTTAAACCGCATTCGCCTTCTCCTCCGGTTTCGACACGCTTCGGTTTACACTTTTACCGGCAAACACGGTCAATAGGCTCAACAACCAGTACACAACCAGGGTGAACACAGCCAAGGCCAACGGCTGGGGGTAGAGCGCCACTTTTTGCGGCGGGTTCGGCGGCGCCTCATAAGGCACGCCTTCCGTCCGATCGATCTGCTGCAACACTTGTTGCAAATCTTCTCCACTGCCGACCCGATAATATCGCCCCTGCGTGGCTTGTGCAATTTCGGTTAGGGATTGTTCTTCCAACGGCTGGTAGAGCAACCCGGAATAGATACGCGCATCGCTCTCCTTGCTGGCACCCACGCCAACAGTATAGATCGGCACATTCATCATCTGCGCGTAATTGACCGCTTCGGAAAGCGCCAATCGGCTCGGCTGCGCCAAGCCGTCGCTGATCAGCACCACCACGCGCTTCAGCGTATCCGCTTCCGCCGGATTTTGCGGCGTCATGCTGTTTTCAGCCTGCTTTAACGCCAAACCGAGCGCTTCGCCCATCGCCTCATCGGTTCGACCGGCCAAATAGGGTTTGAGGCGTTTCAGGTTCAATCGTGCAGCACTGCCGTCGGCACTCAAAGGCATCAGAGTATAGGCCTGCTCGGCATACACGATAAGACCGAAGCGGTTGCCCTGCAAACCGCCGATAAAACGGTCCAACACCGATCTCACCACATTCATCCGCGTGTGCGGCTCACCATCGATCTGGTAGTCGTTTAACAGAAAAGAGGCCGAACTTTCGATGACAAACATCACGTCACGCACGGTTTTTTCCTGCGGCTTCGGCGGTGACGGCTTGAGTTGTTGCGGCTGTGCCAACGCGACCGCCAAAGCAGAGATCACCACACCGCGGAGCAGGTTCAGCCCCAGTTTAATCCATGAAAACCGTTCTTTTGACTGGGCTTTTGCCGAACCGATCGGACGCTGCAAATGAATCAGCGGATGGCGGAACACATAACGATTTTGCACCTGCAAGTGTGCCAAATCATCCTGAGCCGTACGCAAACCTACAAAACGTGCATGGCGATGCAACAGCCACAAAACAGGCCACAATAGAATCAGCCACAACCAAAACGGTTGCTCAAACCGCTCTACCGGCCAGCCCAAAGCGTTTAAACCGGCGAGGATCAGCGCGTCCATTTCACGCCTCCCAAGCCACGATTTTCGGCTTTGGCCACAGACCGGGCCTGAGCGAGCAAGGCTTCAAAGGTTTCACGTGAAACCTTATCCTCCGAAAACGCCGCATGATTAAGTGCCTGCCAGAAGGAGGTATGATCTAAACAGGCCTGCTCCGATTCACCTGTCGATACAGAAGTCTTGTTTTGCAACGGTTGAACGATTGCATAAAGCCGCCAAACCAGCTCTTTGGGCACCTCAGCTTGAGGTTTCTGTGCAACGCGGTATTCCAATGCCTTATCAATCTGAACCAGCTGACGACGCCAGGGCTGGTAAAAACGCCACAACAGCCAAATAATGATCATCACCAGCAATAGCGTCGCCAGGCTCCAGCCGGCAACCTGCACCCAGAACCCCCAATCCGTTCCCGGCGGCAGAGGCGGTTCAATCGAGACGAACTGCAAACTTGTCTGATCCCCGGCATTCATTAAGTTCGACTCAGCCATCGCTCTGCTCCACCTGTGCCGCCAACGCTTCCAGGCTTTGATGTGTCGCCAAGGAATACAGTCTCATACCGGTCTGGCGTAATTTCTGCTGGCGGCTTTCAAAATAATGCTCCGCCCAGAGTCGATAGTCTTCAAGCTGGCTGGCATCTCCCAATTCATAGGCCTGATCCGTCATTGACGAATACAAGCGCATACCGCTGACACTGGGTAAGCTGCGCTCGGCCTGATCCTCAATCCAAACGGCTTTGACACTGACGCGATGCTGCAGTTCCGTCAGCAGCCGAAGCGTGGTATCGGTCAGATCGTGAAAATCGCTGACCACAATCAGACGACTCCCCGGAAGCAGCCGGTGCAGCAAATCCATCAGCACATCATCCAATGACGGTTCCACAAAGGTGTGCCCTGACGTCACTTTGCTTGCAGCGGATCGAAGGTTAATTTTGGAAGACAATGGAGGACAAGACTGTGAAAAGCGGTGCATCAACTCCAGAAAGCTGCTGCGCCCTTCAAAACTGGGGGTAAATTGCAAATTTTCGGCCAAGTATGCGCCTTCGACCGGCAACGCCGATTTTTCCGCCAACCAGGCAAAGTAACCGGCGGCGCGCAAGGCCTGTTCCGCCTTAAGGCGCACTCGAGTGCCAAAACGCATGCTATTGCGCTGGTCGAGCAGAATAAACACGCTTTGCTGGCGTTCTTCCTGATACAGCTTGGTATAGGCCTGCCCGGTCTTGGCCATTAACCGCCAGTTGATGCGGCGCACTTCGTCACCAGGCTGATAGGGGCGACTCTCTTCATACTCCAAACCGGAACCCATAAAACGACTCGCCTGCTCGCCTTGGCGCAAGGCTTCACTGAAATGGGTACTGGCCGGAAAGTTCAACGTTAAGCCTTCCAGATCCTGCTGCAGTTGGTGAATCTGTTGATCTGACAGCAGAGGCTGAGCGAGGCGCTTGTCAAAAGCGGAACCTGAGAGCGGATAACGACGTTTAAACCAGGAAAACAGACGCATAATTAGGCAATCCGGACAGACAGCCTAAAGAGACGCTTGGCCAAACACGCGATAAAGCACATCAGGACGCGCTCCGTTCGGCCAGCGGAACCGGCACCAAAGCCAACAGACGTTCAATCACTGAGTCGGCCGTCCACTGTTGGGCACGGCCGCTGAAACTGACAATCAAGCGGTGACGCAATATATCCGGCAGCATCGTGATCACATCATCCGGCGTGACAAAATCCCGCCCCTGCAACCAGGCGTAGGCGCTGGCGGCGTGCAGCAACGCAATCGAAGCACGCGGCGACGCCCCCACTTCCAACACCCCCGCCATATCGGGATCCAGTTCGCCTAATTTACGCGTTGCGGCAATCAGGGCCACCATATACCGCTCCACCGGCTCGGAAACGAATTGTTCTGCGACTTTTCTGCGTGCATGCAAGACATTGTCCGGGGTTAAAAAGGCGGTCGGCTGGTCCTGATCTTCACCGAAATGGTGGGCGCGATCGCGGCGTAAAATATCCAGTTCTTCATCTTCATCCGGATAGTTGAGAACGACATGAAGCATAAAACGGTCAAGCTGCGCTTCCGGCAGAGGATAGGTCCCGCTTTGCTCCAATGGGTTCTGCGTAGCCATGACCAGAAACAGATCCGGCAGCTGACGGGTTTCCCCTCCGGCGGTGACCTGTTTCTCAGCCATCGCTTCAAGCAAAGCCGATTGTACTTTTGGTGGAGCGCGGTTGATTTCGTCCGCCAACACAATCTCATGGAAGATCGGCCCTTGAGTAAAACTCAACAGGCCTGTATTCGGATCAAGCACTTCAGCACCGATCACATCCCCCGGCATCAGATCGGGAGTAAACTGAATCCGTTGGAAGCTGGCATGCACTCCTTTGGACAAGGCCTTGACCGCAGTGGTCTTGGCTAACCCGGGCGGCCCTTCAAGCAAAATATGTCCACCGGTAAGCAACGCAATCAACATTCTGTCGAGCAGAGCCTCTTGTCCCACAATCACAGCTTGCATATGCTGCTTTAATGCCTGAAATTCCGCTTGCATATTAATTAGACCTCTTTTCCTGCAGCCATCCGCCTACTGTACCGCTAACGTCGTTGGCTGTGCAAATTTGCGTCACATTATAGGGTAGAGAAAACCCTGCCCTCAATCAATTAATTGAATGTCTACATAAAACCTGTAGAGAATCGACGTGGTAAGCATTTTGAGCAAGACAAACCGCTTCCCAATCGCTAGAATCAAAAACATCCTTGATCCTATTTTCCAAATGAGGAGTCGTTGCTATGGCCAGCGGACTGTTTATCATTCTGGATGACATCGCTTCCCTGTTTGACGATGTGGCCACCATGTCTAAAGTCGCCACCAAAAAAACCGCAGGAGTACTCGGTGACGATTTGGCCGTTGGCGCCCAACGTGCATCGGGATTTCATGCCTCACGCGAACTGCCAGTCATCTGGGCCATCACCCAAGGCTCCTTTTTAAACAAACTGATTATTCTGCCGCTGGCTTTTCTGCTCAGCGCCTTTTGGCCGGAAGCGATTGTGCCCATTCTCCTGCTTGGCGGCGCTTATCTCAGCTTCGAAGGCGTCGAGAAAATCCACGAGTTCCTGTTTCATCGCCAATACAAGGAGCCAGCTGCCAAGCAGATTCAAAATAAAAGCGAACTGCTGCAAATCGAAAAAACCAAAATCCGCTCCGCCATCCTCACCGATTTCATCCTCTCGATTGAAATCATCATCATTGCCTTGAGTGCAGTAGCGGAACAGATATTAAGCGTGCAGATTGCCGCGGTGACGTTTGTGGCCTTTTTAGCCACCGTAGGTGTCTATGGTCTCGTCGCGCTGATGGTACGCATGGACGATGCCGGATTGCATCTGGTGGAAAGCGCTGACGAGCTGACTGGTATTAAACGTAGCATTTTGATTAATCTTGGACGTGCGCTCATTGCCGCACTCCCTAAACTGATCCGCGTCTTGGCGGTGGTCGGCACCCTCGCCATGCTACTCGTCGGTGGAGGCATTTTCCAGCACAATATCGATACTCTGCATCACCTTTTTGCCCACTGGCCCGGATTGATTGCTGATCTTGCGATCGGACTGGTCTTGGGAGTCATTGTGCTGTTGGTTGTGACTGTCGGCAAATGGCTTCTGGTCCGTTCAGGCGTTGTCCATCGACCATAAAAACCCAATCAAAATCAACAGGCCTGGTCGGATTGCGTCAAGCGGTGGTTTGACCAGGGCTGTTTATTTCATAAATGTCCGAACTTTACACAAGTAAAAAGGATGCGCCCGGAAGCAACACACCAAACCCGAGAACCAGCCAGAGAATATGCGAACGATATAGGCGCAGCCAGGCCAAACCGAGCAGCACCCAAGCCATGTCGGCAGGGCTCTGCACCGCGCTGGTAAAGACCGGCGTAAACAAGGTAGCCAGCAACAATCCCACCACCGCTGCATTCAGCAGGCTGATCCCTCCCTGTACCGAGGAGCGTGACGACCAGGCCTGCCAACTTCCTTGCAACGCCAGCACCAACAGCAGACCCGGCAGAAAAATGCCCAACGTGGCGATGATGGCTCCCGCAAGCGGTGCTTGCGGCAACAGCAAGGTGCCCAAATAGGTGGCAAAAGTAAACATGGGACCGGGTATGGCCTGCGCCAACGCATAACCGCTCAAAAATTGATCGGCTCCAACTTGCTCCGCCACCAACGGTTCCAGTAACGGCAGCACCACATGGCCTCCGCCAAATACCAGCGCCCCCGCCTGTAAAAACTGGGCAAACAACTGCAGAGTCTGTGGCAGCCATGTCGGCCAAATCCAATTGAACACCACCAGCATGGCGGCTGCAGCCAGTATGACCCACGCCCAAGTGGGCTTTTCCGAGACTGTTTCGTTGGTCACCGGCTCCGACGCCACTGGAGCCATAAAGCGCCAGCCAATGACAAACGCCAATAACAATGCCAGCAGCTGCATCCACACGCTCGCGGCGAGCAATAAGGCCACCGCCGTCAGCACGGTAGTCAGTTGGGTCAGCCGTGTTTTGCAGAAACTTTGATACATGCCCAGCGTGGCATCAGCCACCACCACCACTGCCAACAGTTTCAGTCCGACTACCACCAAGGGATAAAACCCGTCATCGGTAGGCGGCTGGTAAAGCGCTAAGCCAAACAGAATCAGAAACGACGGCAGGGTAAAGCCAATAAACGCCGCCCAAGCGCCGGCTTGCCCGCCACGCGCCAAACCAATGGCAAACCCCACCTGACTCGAACCCGGACCGGGCAGAAACTGGCTCAATGCGATCAGACGACCGTAATGCGCCTCATCCACCCACTGCAGCTTGTCAACAAAGGTGTGGCGAAAATAACCCAAATGCGCCATCGGGCCGCCAAAACTGACCCAACCGAGCAGAAAGAAGCGCCAAAAAATTTCAAATACTCTGTGCACTGTCACTACCGTTTGTACGGATTAGAATGGAAAATATGCTAATGAGCATAAACGAAAAAAGCCATCTTATTTTGCGCTTCTCTACCACCAAACTCCGGCAATGAATCGTGTTACTCGTCTCTCATTGAATTCGAGCTTCAAGCCATGCCGGAGGCCTTGCATGTAGCCATCAAAGCGGCTCAAAAAAAGCATTAAACCAATGCGGACTGCACACCCACTTTGGTCAATCTGGATTTGTAGCGTTCATGGTTAAGTAGCAATAAGACTGGAAACGGTAATAGCAGCCATAAATCCTGCCAGGGAACGGTTGCGGTATTAAAGACACTCTGCACCGCAGGTACATAAAGAATCGCGAGAATAAACACCCCTTCAACGGCCACGCCGAACCAGATCATCTTATTAGTGGACGTCATCGCCCATAAAGAGCCTTCCCATGAACGTAAGGTAAACACATTCGCCATCTGACAAGTAATCGCGCCCAATAATGTCATCGTCATCGCCTGACGATGAAACTCGTCGCTGATATCCAGATGGCCATACTCCCAACCGTTTAAAAACAGGAACCCCAAAAAAGCGAACATGGCGGCGCCAGCCTCAAACAGACCATTCATAAAATAGCCGCGCTTAAACACCTCCCAGTCTAAAATCTTCTCCCCTTTACCCACCGGAGGGCGTTGCATAATGTGTTTTTCAGGTTTTTCCGACCCTAATCCCAGACCGGGCAACTGGTCGGACCCGAGATCGATCAGCAAAATCTGAATCACCGACAGCGGCAAAGGGATTTTGAGGAAAAACTGCATCACATAAGGGACAATTTCCGGGACATTGGAGCTGAGAATATAGGTGGTGAGCTTTTTGATATTGAAATAGACGGCGCGGCCTTCCTCCACGGCGGAAACAATCGATTTGAAATTGTCGTCCAGCAGAATCATATCCGCTGCCTCTTTAGCGACGTCGGTACCCGATCCCATGGCAATGCCAATGTCCGCCTGCTTCAGAGCCGGCGCATCATTCACGCCGTCACCGGTCATGGCCACCACATCACCATTGGCCTGCAACAGCTGGGCAATGCGCAGCTTTTGCGCCGAGGCCATACGCGCAAACAACATATGCCGATTCTGCAGTTTTCGTCTCAGCGCCGTATTGGACAAGGCATCCAGCTGATCCCCCGTCATCACCTCATCCACACGCAGACCAATATTTTCCCCAATCGCTTTCGCCGTCACCGGGTTATCGCCGGTGATCATCGTCACTTTAATGTAGGCCGAATAACACGATTTAATCGCGCGCTGGATGCCTTGACGTGGCGGATCAATCATGGCGACCAACCCCAAAAACAGTAAATCGTCCTCACCGTCACCCTCTTTCATCGCCACCGCCAAAACCCGATAGGCCTGTTCGGCGAGATGCTGGTTGCGCTTGGCAATGCGCTGCTGATGTGCTTCGTTCATCGCCACCACCTGACCCAGCTGCAGATGAGAACAGAGCGGCAAGACCTTCTCCACCGCACCTTTAACCAGCAACCGCTCTCTGCCCTCAACACGCACCAGACTCGACATCATCTTGCGCTCCGATGTAAAGGGATACTCTTTCAGCATCTCCGCTTCGGGCAGGCCTCCCCCTTTATGGGCCGCCGCCAATAAAGCCGCCTCTGTCGGGTCTCCGCTCAGCGTACGTTTGTCGGCATCAATCGTCGCCCGGGTATTCCAACCCGCGGCATGCAACAGGGTCTGCAAATGCTGTTCGCTCTCTGACGAGACTTGACGGGAAAACGCATAGTCGCCGCCTTCAAAATAGCCGTTGCCGCTAAAGCGGACCTCACTGCCATCGGCCAGATATACCTGTTTGACCGTGATCTGGTTTTTCGTCAAGGTTCCGGTTTTATCGGTACAGATGACCGTTGCCGACCCGAGCGTCTGCACCGAATTAAGGTTCTTGACCAGTGCTTTGCGCTTCGCCATACGCTGCGATGCCAGAGACAAGGACAAGGTAATTGTGGGCAGCAACCCTTCCGGTACGTTGGCAACGATCAGCGACAGCGCAAAAATGGCCGAAATCAGCAGACCTCGGTCGGAAAACCACCCCAAACCGAAAAAGACCAAGCCGGCCGCCAAGGCAAGCAATGTCAGAATGGCGGTCATATGCTTAATTTCTTTCTCGATCGGGGTCACCGTATTGACCACCTCGGTGGTCATCAGTGCGATCTTGCCGAATTCGGTCGCATCGCCCGTCGTCACTACCACAGCAACGCCGTTGCCACGGGTCACGGCTGACCCCGCAAACAGCATATTGTGGGCTTCCAGTTCGCGTTTCGCCTCCCCCGCTTCAAGATGGCGCTCCACCGGGGTCGATTCGCCATTGAGCACGGAAAGATCGAGATAAAGCTCATTTACTTCCAGTAAAATCGCATCGGCGGCGACCTTGTCGCCCTCCTCCAGCTGCAAAATATCTCCGGGCACGACCTCTGCGGCATCCACGGTCAATATCTGGCCTTCACGTATCACCTTGGCTTCCGACTTCACCAGTTTCAGCAGCGCTTCCATCGCCTTGTCGGCCTTATATTTCTGCCAAAAGGTAAAGGTGGCATTGACAAACACCGCACCCAAAATCGCGTAGCCCAAAACGTCATTGCCCTCACCGGGCTGAAAATAGTCGGCGACAAAGGCGAGTAACGCTGCTGTTTCCAGCAAAACAGGGAAAAACCCGATGAACTCTTTGAGGTATTCAATGCGGTAATTTTTAGGCGATTTACGGCGGATCTGGTTGGGCCCAAATCCTTCCAAGCGTCGATGCGCTTCCTGCTGAGACAGACCGGAACGAGAGGTTCTAAGGGTATGAAGAATGTGTTCAACGGACTGCTGACACAGCATCATCAAGACTTCCGTGGGTAAAACAGAATACTATTGGTGGCGGTTGCATCCGTCACCCGGTTGAGCAGCTTCTGCGGGTAAGCCGCGGCATCAAACAGCACCAGATCAAAACAGTTCACTAGCAGGTAGTTATAAAGTTCTGTCGCATTATGCGGCTGCAATACGCTCACCATTTCCACATTTTTATGCAGCATGCGCGCCAACTGCAAAAAGGGGGCTGCAATATATTGCCGTTTGCTGGATGAGTCTGTGCGCCTAAAGCCATGATAACTTCGGGGGGTCAAGCACAGTTTGCCCAGCACGCTCTCGTCCTCCAGCAGGCCAAGCCACAGCAGAAAAGCGCGCGGATGAGGCGAATCGCCAGCGGCAAAAAACACGCGACGATACCCTCTGACCTTGGGCACGCTTTTGATTTTGACCACGGCAACGTCCGTTTGCAGACCCGCTTTGACGATCTTGTCACTAAACGAATGGTCTTTGGTGAACTTCCGTGTGGCGCAAAACAGGGTGTCAATCGCATAGAGGCGGGAAAAATGCTGCAACTGGGTTAAGGTATCGCCTTTTAGAGTCACGCTCTCCACCTCCACCTCCTGAGAAGCGGCCAGCTCTTTCAAACTGCTAACGGCCAGGCGATGCTTTTCCAGCGACTCATCACCATTGTCAATAAACAACAGCGTCAAGGGCAACTGCATCGATTTGGCGTAGGTGATGGCATAGAGCGTCGCCGCCTCAGACAGTAAGGAGCCGTTAACCAATGACACCACTCGCATGCGTATCCTCCCAACGGCGGTTCTAGCCGCTTCACCCTATGACACAAAAACGCAACACCTATCCGTACAATAACTTAATCCACTAAAAATACAAATACTTACGCAATAAAATTTTGTGTATCACCGGTCATGTCTCTGCTAATATTTTAGGCATAACACCCCACCCATCATGGAATAAAAAAGAGGAAAACACCATGAAAAAACTGATCGCCCTGTTTGCCCCTGCTCTGCTTGGCAGTTACTTGCTCGCAGCCGCTCCAGCACAAGCTGCGGAAAAAAAAGAGATTAAACAGACCTACAACGGCCTGACGGTCAACGCCAATTTGATGATGGCTGACGGCAAAGGCTATGGTGACGACATGGTGCTGCTGACGCACGGCACCCTGACCCACAAAGACCGCTCCACCTACGCCCAGCTGCAAAAAAACCTCGCCGCGCAGGGTGTCAGCTCGCTCGCGATCAACCTCTCTTTGGGTCTGAATGACCGTCACGGCGAATACGACTGCGCGGTGCCGCATACCCACAAGCATACCGATGCGCTGAAAGAGATCGACTTCTGGTTAAACTGGCTTAAATCTCAGGGCTCTGAGCAAGTCACCTTGATGGGCCACTCCCGCGGCGGCAACCAAACCGCCTGGTATGCGGTGGAACACGACAGCAATGCGATAAAAAACGTGGTACTGATTGCGCCGGCCACCGGCGAACAGCAGTCCGCGGCTGAGTATGAAGAGAAATACGGCAAACCGCTACAACCGATTCTGGATAACGCCAACAAAATGGTGGCCGCAGGCAAGGGCGACACCATGATGAAAGACGTTGATTTCATCTACTGTAAACAAACCCAAGTCACCGCCGCCGCCTTTGCCGACTACTATAACGTCAAACCACAATTTGACACGCCAACGCTGCTGAAAGCAGTGAAAAAACCGACTTTGGTGGTGATGGGCAGCGCGGATACCGCCGTACCGAATTTACCGGAAAAAATCCAGCCATTGGCGGATGCCGGTAAGGTACAGACGCTGACATTGGAAGACGCGGATCACTTCTTCCTGGATTTTGCCAATGAAGACCTCGCTGCCGCCGCCGCCGAGTTTATGGCGCAAGAATAAACCATTGAGCAGGTTGTTTTCGGCACTTCTGCCGAGAAACCGAAACTAAAAAGCCCGTATAAAACGGGCTTTTTTATGTCTGAAGCACGCCTTTTGAACAGGCCTGTTCGATTTCGTTTAGCTCCAAAAAGGACCGGAAGCGCCGATCACCGCTTCCGATACTCCCAAAAACAGGTTCAGGGCAATAATCGGACGCATTTGCTTATTCATCACCTGTCCCGCTTCAACAAAGTCGTAGCTGAGCACCAGGTTCTTAAAGCGGGCAAACGGCACAAAATACAACCAGGCAAACAGAAAAATCATCACCCAGCCAATCAAATGCATCACATGTAGATAAAAAGGCGCCGCTTCAAACCCGCCGAAACGCACCATCCAATCCCAATACCCGGACACAACCAACACCAGAATGAATCCCCAGACCCAGGGAAAAAAACGGTTGAACACCCCCATCCACAGAGATAACCTTTCAGAAGGCTCCAATTGCATGGCGGCGGGACGCAAGACTCGATAGGCTAAAAAAATGCCACCTATCCATAACACCGCGGTAACGGTATGCAGGGAGGTGGCCACTAAGGTTGACAGATTCATAGACAATTCTCTTGATGTTGGCGTGTGGCGTAAAATGAAGGAGAAGGGGCTTTAATCAAGGCCCGCTCTAAACTTACATTCTGCATACCGCGCGCTGCAAGTCAAAAACAACGATTGTCTGCCTTTTTACAAAATTCTACAGACTCCCTTTCCTGCGACCCACCCACTTGTCTATCTGACAAATGGATACGCCTTCTACCAAGCCTTGTAGGGCAGGAACTTACCGTTCATGGTCACCACCACGCGATCACCCGCCGGGTTCTCTTCCTTATCAATATCCATCGAGAAATCGATGGCGCTCATAATGCCGTCACCGAACTTTTCATGAATCAGTTCTTTCATGGTCGGCCCATAAACCCCAACGATTTCATACAGACGATAGATCAACGGATCGGTCGGTACCGCCTTCTCCCAGCTCTTATGCGGGAACGCTTGCAATGCCGTAGAGACTTCGCTGTCTAAACCTAAAAAGGCACACAGCTTTTCTGCGGCTTCCACTTTCAGACTGTTCATGCCTAAACAAGCGGAAGTGGTAAAGACTTCACTCAATCCGACCGCTTCGGCAATGCTCTGCCAGCTCGCTCCTTTTTCGGCTTTGGCCAAAATAATGGCTTCGGTCATTTCTACTTTGGACATCATCTCTTTTTCCCCTTATTCCTTTTCTTTCCTTTAGCGTGCAAAACTGACCGTCGTCGGCTGACGATTCGGATCAATCTCTTCCTGGTCCCTGGCGTACTCTTTAGAGCGATTAACCAGGAAATCGACTAAATGGTTACGAATTTTATAATAGTCATCATGGTGAATGACTTCGGTACGCTTCCGTGGTCGGGGGATCGACACCTCTACCGACTCCGCAATTTGCGCTTTCGGACCGTTAGACATCAGCAGAATCCGGTCGGAAAGCAGAATCGCCTCATCCACATCGTGGGTAATCATAAAAACGGTTTGCTTGGATTCACTCCAGATCTTAATCAACTCTTCCTGAATCACGCCCCGGGTCAAGGCATCCAGCGCGCCAAACGGTTCATCCATCAGCAGCATCTGCGGTTGAGTGGCAAAGGCACGGGCAATACTCACGCGCTGGCGCATTCCGCCGGACAACTCCGACGGCTTGCGGTGCTCTGCGCCTTTAAGGCCGACCAGATCCAAATATTTCATACTGTGTTCGACCACCTGGTCCTTGCTCCATTGCGGCCAGCGTGCCTGAACCGCAAAAGTGATGTTTTGCAGCGCCGTACGCCAAGGAAGCAGGCTGTAGTTCTGGAAGACCACACCACGTTCCAAGCTGGGACCCGATACCTCTTTGCCATCCATAATGACGACGCCGTCGCTGGCTTCGTCCAAGCCGGCCAAAATATTCAAAATCGTTGATTTACCGCAGCCCGAGTGACCGATCACACAGACAAACTCCCCCTTTTCAATCTGGAAATTGGCGTGCTCAAAAATCACCGCTTCCGGGTGTTTGCCTTTACCCGGATAGCTTTTCTTCAAACCTTGTACTTCTAAAAAATGCGCTGTCATTCAACCTCCTATTCCCGATACTCGATCCAGCGGGCCGCACCCCCTAAAATAAGGTCAAGCAGCATCCCCACGACCCCGATCATCAGAATCGAGAAAATCACACTGGCCAGGTTTAGGTTGTTCCACTCATTCCACACGTAATAGCCGATTCCGGTTCCCCCCACCAACATCTCTGCAGCCACGATCACCAACCAGGCAATCCCGATGGAAATACGCATCCCCGTCAGAATGGTCGGCGCGGCAGCCGGCAGCACCACATACCACGCGGTTTTAAGGGCGCTTAACTCATGCGTCTTCGCGACATTGATCCAATCTTTGCGGACATTAGCGACACCGAAAGCGGTGTTCAGCAACATCGGCCAAATGGAACAGATGAAGATAACGAAAATCGCTGACAGCTCGGAATCCTTGATCACAAACAGCGCCAAAGGCATCCAAGCCAGTGGCGAGATCGGTCTTAATACCTGAATATACGGGTTCAAGGCGTTATACATCACCGGTGACATGCCAATCAAAAATCCGACCGGAATGGCAATGAGTGCGGCTAGCAAAAAGCCCATTAACACCCGGTAAATGGAATACCCCAACTGAATGCCGATCCCCTTATCATTCGGGCCTGCGTCATAAAACGGGTCACTCAATTCTTCGTAACCCAATTTAATGATTTCGGAAGGTGGCGGCACTCTCGCTTCTTGAGAGGCACCACCCATCAGCATTTCGTATTCTGTCAGCGGCTTGGTATCGGCCGGGATTTGGTTCATCCATTCCCAGCCCCCTAACAAGATCACCAACAGAACCAGAGAGACCAGTGTCGACTTGAGTCTCAATGCCTTAGACATAAATTTCCCCTTGTCTCCTATCTACGGATTGTAAAACTGTTCAAATACTCTTCTGGTTTGGTGTAGTCGAACTCTTTACCCATGATGGTGTAGTTTTCATAGGTTTTATCCGGAGGGGTATAGCCCAGCTCTTTCATCACCGCACCGGTTTCAGAGGCCAGATACACTTCTTCAGCGATCTTGTTGTAGTCGATATCGCCTTTGATATAACCCCAGCGCTTCATCTGCGTCAGAATCCACACACCCATCGAATGCCAGGGGAACGGGTCGAAATCGATACGGTCCGGTACATCTTGTACCCCGCCCAAACCGTCTGCATAGCGCCCAGTCAGAACCTGCTGTACCACCGGCACCGGCTGGTTCAGATAGTTCTTCGGTGAGATCGCTTCGGCAATTTCTTTACGGTTTTCCGCCTTGGCCGAGTACTCCGTCGCATCAATGATCGAGCGCAACAACGCGCCGTAGGTATTTGGGTTTTCCACCGCAAACTCTTTAGAACAGGCAAAAGCACAGCATGGATGGCCTTCCCAAATGTCTTTGGTCAAAGTGTGGATGAAACCGACTTTTTCCCAAACCGCACGCTGATTGAATGGATCCGGAGACAGATAACCGTCCAGGTTACCCGCTCTCAAGTTCGCAACCATCTCTGGTGGCGGAACCACACGAATCTGAATATCCTTGTCTGGATCCAAACCGTGCTCGGCCACGTAATAACGCAACAGGAAGTTATGCATGGAATACTCGAACGGCACACCGAATTTGAAACCTTTCCACTGTTTTGGATCGCGTTTGTCTTTGTGATCGTTATGCAACACAATCGCCTGACCGTTGATGTTTTCAACCGTCGGCATAATGAATGGTTTTGCCGTCGAACCCGCACCCATCGACATCGCCAATGGCATTGGGGTCAACATGTGCGACGCGTCATACTCTTTGGCCAGCGACTTATCACGCGCCACCGCCCAACCGGCGGTTTTAATGACGTCAACGTCCAGACCGTAACGCTCATAGAAGCCCATTGGGTGCGCCATGATGATCGGCGTTGCACAGGTAATCGGCACAAAACCGATGTTGAGTTTGCTCTTTTCCAGCTTGCCAAGACCCATCGTCTCTTTAATGGCGGCCTTCGCTTCCGCCATCGGGAACACGCTGCCCAATACCGCTGCCGCAGTACCGCCACCAATCATGCTCAGGAACGAACGACGGCTCATTTCGTTATGACCGAACACCGAACGCACCACCGCACTCTCAATCGCACGGTCCATAATCGCTTCATTCGAATCCAACGCCGAATCCATCGTGGCATCCATATGTGCCGTTTTCGCACTCATTCCAGACTCGTAAACGGATTTTTCAATCGCTTCCTGTTTTTGGGATTCCGACAAATGCGCCGACTGCTTTTCGGTTTTACAAATCGGACAGTCACAGTCTGACTTATGCAGCAGACTCTTATTAGGATCAAACGGATCGCTTAAGCTTTTAAAAGACATCTCAACACCTCGCACAGTTTAGGTTAGAACTTGATCAAAATCAGTGCAGCAAACACACATCTCATTTCGCAGACCATCAAATCTCTTTCCTAAAGAGCAGCGTGTATGCCAGTCGCCTAATGCAAATACAACACGTTGTTTTACATCAATATTTTAAGAAAAACACCCCTCCCAACGCGCCACAACTTTTCGGATTAATACTAAATTTCGTACCTATGCCTACGAATCTTCGTAGGCAGTTGGTTCGGTTTTTGTTTTAACCTCAAAACTCACCGTTCCAAATAGGAAACATGATGAATATTTTCTCTGACCTCTTTAGGCATAACAGCGAAGCAATGCTGATTGTTTCGCCGTTTGAGAACCGAATTATTCAAGCCAATAAAGCCGCCGCTTCACTCTTCGGCAAACCCCTTGCCGAACTATTGAGCGTTTCCGTCACCTCGATTTTCAGGCCCAGCCTCTCCAAACTCGTCGTCTTTACCGAAGAAGCACTGGAAACCGGACAGGCCTGGTCGAATGAACTGCAAGCACTCAGTCATCAGACAGTATTGGACATAGAAACCTCTGCCTCCCGCATTCAACAGACAGAATCCCCTGCGGAACCGCTGTTAGGGTTTACCCTGCGCAATAAAAAAACCCTTGAACAGCTCGAACGCCTTGCCGATGCCAACCGCCTGCATCGCGATGGTTTGCAAAAGTGGAAAACGATCGAAAACGTCTTCCGCGAATTCGAACATGAAAACCAGTTGATTCTGCAAGCCGCCGGCGAGGGCATTTACGGCGTGGATACCGATGGCAACACGACCTTCATGAACCCCGCGGCGGAACGCATGCTGGGTTGGAAAGCCAATGAATTGATTGGCAAAAATATGCACGCCATGATTCACCACAGCCATGAAGACGGCAGCGAATACCATGGTCGGGATTGCCATATCTATGCGGCCTTCCGGGATGGCGAAGTACGCCATGTCGAAGATGAATTGTTTTGGCGCAAAGATGGCAACGCCATACAGGTGGAATACACCAGTACCCCCATTGTCGACAACGAGCGTCTGGTCGGCGCGGTGATCATTTTTCGCGACATCAGCGAACGCAAACGCGCCGAGGAACAGCTTCATGCCGCCCTAAAAGAGGTGCAAAGCCTTCAACAGCGCCTGGAATTGGAAAACGCCTATTTGCAGGAAGAGTACCGTGCCGAACACAACTACAAAGAAATCGTCGGCAAAAGCGCGGCCATTCACAAAATCATTCAACAGATTGAGCTGGTTGCCCCCACCGACGCCAACGTCTTCATTCACGGCGAATCCGGCACCGGTAAAGAGTTGATCGCACGCGCCATTCACGAAAGCAGCGGCCGCAAAAACCGCCCGCTAATCCGGGTGAACTGCGCCTCCATTCCGCGTGAACTTTTCGAGAGCGAGTTTTTCGGCCACATTAAAGGTGCCTTTACCGGCGCGGTCAGCGATCGCGCCGGGCGCTTTGAACTGGCCGACGGCGGATCACTGTTTCTCGATGAGGTCGGGGAAATTCCCATGGAACTGCAAAGCAAACTGCTGCGCGTGCTTCAGGAACAGCAGTTTGAACGGGTTGGAGAGTCCAAAACCCGTTCGGTGAATGTGCGCATCATCGCCGCGACCAACCGAGATTTAAAACAGGAAGTACAAAATAAAAACTTCCGCGAGGACCTCTATTTCCGCTTAAATGTGTTCCCGATCGAGTCGAGCCCGCTACGCGAACGGAGCGAAGACATTCCGTTACTTGCAGATCATTTTTTGAAACTGGCGTGCACCAAGTTCAACAAGCCGCCAATGACATTGACGCTGGGAGACATTCAAAAAATGCAGGCTTATAACTGGCCCGGCAACATCCGGGAACTGGTCAATGTGATTGAGCGCGCGGTGATCCTTTCCCACGACACACGCTTGGAACTCAATTTGCCACAAACACGCGAGCTTCCACTCTCCATGAGTGAACAGGCAACAATCTCGATGGACATTCAAACCAAAGAAGATCTGCAAGCATTAGAAAAACGTAACATTATTAATGCCTTAAAACACTGTAACGGCAAAGTATTCGGCAAAGACGGTGCTGCAAGCCTGCTCAACATCAAACCCACTACCTTAAGTTCACGGATTAAGAAGCTGGGAATCAACCGCCATCACTATATTGAGGTGTAACCCGCCAGCAGAGCTGAAGCGGAGAAGTCCCCAAACGGAACAGGCCTGCTCCGTTTGGGAGGTTACCGCACCCAGACAAGATGCGGTGAAAAGGAAAACCATTAAGCGCAATAACGCCTACAGTTCAACGTCGTAATAGATGTTCTGGACATCGTCGACGTTTTCCAGCAGATCGATAAACTTCTCGAACTGTTCCAGGTCTTCACCTTCCAGGGTTTTGAACATCTGAGGAATAAACTGGATTTCGTCCACTTCGAATTCAATGCCGTCAAACGCGTCGGTCAACGCTTGGCGGGTTTTGGCGTATTCCGTATTCGGCGCAAATACGGTAATTTTGCCATCTTCCGCTTCAATGTCACTCACGTCCACATCCGCCATCATCAAGGCTTCCAGTACCGCCTCTTCATCGTCACCGGCAAACACAAAAATCGCGCTGTGGTCAAACATGTGGCTGACGCTGCCTTGCGTACCCAATTTCGCTTTGGCTTTGTTGAACACCCCGCGCAAATCGCCGAAGGTACGGTTAGGGTTATCGGTCAAACACTCTACAATCACCATGGAATTGCCCGGACCGTAGCCTTCATAACGCGCCACCGCAAAATCTTCGCCGCCGCCACCTTTGGCCTTATCAATCGCTTTTTCAATCACGTGCGCCGGCACTTGCTCGCGCTTGGCGCGTTCGATCAATCCGGCCAGCGCCAAATTAGCACTGGTTTCCACGCCGCCGTTTTTGGCGCACATGTAAATTTCTTTACTGTATTTGCTGTAAACCTTGGCCTTCTGATCGGAAGTTTTGGCCATGGACTCTTTACGGTTTTGGAACGCTCTACCCATTTTTGCTACTCGGTTAACCAAAATAAAACAGGGATTTTAACGCATTCAAACGCTATTGGGGATAGCCACTTCTTCTGAAAAGGTTAAAACCATTGAAAAATTGACGTTTTTCTCCAAAAATAACAGGCTAAAAACGCTAGTCAAACCTCTCTAAGAGTCATAAAATTAATTCTTATTCTCAACCCTATTTAACGGACTAATCACCTTATGTTTTCCGTGACCTCATCACGCCCATTTGCACGCCTGTTGCTATTTTTTTCGATCTGGCTAACGGCTTTCATTCTGCCGGCACAGGCCGCCAAGCCGCCGATTGAAATCATCGCCTTTAAAGTGCCTAAAATCGCACAACCTCAGGCCATTCAGGTACTTGGGCAACTTCAAGCCAAGCAGTCGGTTGATCTGACCGCCAATGTCACCGATACCATTCAGGCCATCCACTTTAAAGAGGGGGAAACGGTGCGCCAAAGCCAGCTGCTGGTAGAACTGAATTCCGCCGAAGAACTGGCGCGCTTGGAAGAAGCGAAAGCACTGGCCGAAGAAGCCTGGTTGCAATACAAGCGCGTCAAAGAGGTCGTCGGCCGTGGCTCGGTCACCGAATCAATGGTCGACGAAAAATATCGTGAATGGCAAACTGCGGTGGCTCAGCGTAAAGTGATTCAAGCCCAAGTGGCCGACCGGCGAATCTATGCACCGTTTTCCGGGCAACTCGGATTCACTTCTCTGTCGGTCGGAGCACTTGTGTCACCCGGCACCCAAATTGTCAGCTTGGACAACACTCAGGAGATGAAACTCGATCTCCTGGTACCGGTACGTTTCCTGCAAAACCTCACCCTTGGCCAAACCGTCACTATCCGCAGCAGTGCCTACCCTAATGAGACCTTTCACGGCAAAATCAGCGCCATTTCTCCGCGTGTCGAAGCGAATGTGCGTATGGTCAAGGTACGTGCATTGATCGACAATCCAGACCATCGCCTCAAAACCAATATGTTGGTCGAAGCGGAAATGGCACTGCCCACCGAAGCGCAATTGCACGTGCCGAACAGTGCCGTGCTGATGCTGGGCGACAAAGAATTTATCTACCGCCTGGTTCCATCCAAAGAAAATTCTGGGCTCTATCAGGCACAAAAAGTCGAAGTCACAACCGGACGAATCGGCCCCAACTATACCGAAGTGTTAACCGGCCTGAAGGAAGGCGATTTGGTGGTTAGCCAGGGCGTCATGCGCGTCAACAGCAAACAGCCGATTAAAATCAAGGCGATGCAGGACCAACAATCGCAAGAAACCTTGCTCAAGGCTTCCGACACTCAAACAACGCAGGAGCCTTAAAGCATGTGGTTATCGGATACTTCGGTCAAGCGACCGGTACTGGCCACGGTCGCTTCCTTGTTGCTGCTGGCGTTTGGTCTTATGGCCTTTGATCGCATGAGCCTGCGCGAGTACCCCAATGTCGATGCACCGATCGTCACCATCGACACCGAATATCTCGGCGCCTCGGCGCAGGTGGTGGAAAACCGCATCACCAAACTGATTGAAAACCGCATCTCCGGTATTTCCGGCATTCGCTTTATTGAATCCACCTCCAGCGACGGGCGTTCGCGGATTAAGGTGGAATTTTCTATTGATCGCGACATCGATGCCGCGGCCAACGACATTCGTGACCGGGTGTCACGCATTGCCGACAACCTTCCGGAACAGGCCAAACCGCCTGAAGTGGAAAAGGTGGATGGCGACGAAAGCGTCATCATGTGGTTTAACCTCAACAGTGATCAGATGAGCATTCCTGAACTCACCGACTACGCCGAGCGTTATTTGGTCGATCGCTTTGCGGTGTTGGATGGCGTTGCCCGTGTTCGCGTCGGCGGCGGCCAGTCTTATGCCCTGCGCATCTGGTTGAATCCTCAGCAAATGGCGCTCTACGGCATCAGTGCCCAGGACATTGAAAAACAACTGCGCGCCTCCAATATCGAGTTACCGGTAGGCTCTTTGCAGGGCGAACATATCCTGTTCAGCCTGCAAGCCGACAAACCGCTTAAAACCATTGCCGATTTTGAAAACATGGTCATTAAACAGGACCGTCAAATCGGGCAAGTAACCTTAAGCCAAGTGGCGGAAGTCCGCTTGGGTGCGATTGAACGTCGCCGCCTGTTCCGTGGAAACGGCCAGCCGATGGTCGGCATCGGGATCGTCAAACAATCCAATGCCAACACTCTGACGGTGGCTAAGCTCGCACGTGAACGCCGCGTTCAGATCAATGAAACCCTGCCGGAGGGGCTGCATTTGGCGGAGAGCTTCGACTCCTCGGTATTTGTTGAACAGGCGGTCGACGAGGTTTATAAAACGCTGTTTATCGCCCTTGGCCTGGTTTCGTTGGTAATGCTGGTGTTCTTGAAAAACTGGCGCGCCGCTCTGGTGCCGATGGTGACCCTACCGGTGTCTCTGATCGCCACCTTTGGCGTCTTGTGGATGCTCGGCTTTTCGATCAACCTGCTGACCCTGCTCGCGCTGGTACTGGCCATCGGTCTGGTGGTGGACGATGCCATCGTGGTGCTGGAAAACACCCAGCGCCATCTCGATAAAGGTTATGTACCCATCGCCGCCGCTTATCTGGGCACGCGACAGGTCGGTTTTGCAGTCATTGCCACCACCCTGACGCTGATTGCCGTGTTTCTGCCGATTGCTTTTTTGGAAGGACAGATCGGCCGTCTGTTCTCGGAATTTGCGGTCACCTTGGCGGTCGCGGTGATTTTTTCCAGCTGGGTAGCCCTGACCCTCTCACCTGCGCTAGCGTCAAAAATCCTCAAACCGGCTCGCCAGCTAAAACCGAACCCCTCCCAAAATAAAACCCAAAAAATCGCTAAATCAAGACCATCCTCCCATATCTTTAAGAGAATTTTAATCAAAAACCTGCGCCATCCCTGGGTGGCTGGAATGGCCTTTATCGCCTTGGTCGGTTCGGCCAGCTATTATGCGCAACAGATTCCTCAAGAATATGTGCCTAAAGAGGATCGCGGCGCCTTTTTCGTCATGGTAAAAGGCCCCGAAGGCGCGACCTTTGAATACATGCAAAGCTATATGAATGAAATCGAAGAGCGCTTAATGCCGCTGGTGGAAAACGGGGAGGCGAAACGCCTGCTGATCCGTACACCGCGCTCTTTCGGTAACAGTGAAATCTTTAACAGCGGTTTTGTGATTGTCGTCCTTGAGGATTGGGCCAAACGCCGTTCCGCTTATGTGATTATGGACGAAGTACGTGAAAAACTGGCTGATCTCACCGGAGTCAAAGCGGTTCCGGTCATGCGTTCGCCGATTGGCGGGCGCATCCAAAAACCGGTGCAGTTTGTCATCGGCGGCTCCAGCTACCAACAATTGGAACAGTGGCAAGTATTGATGGATCAGGCGATTGCCGACAGCAATCCAGGCCTGACGGGAATGGATTGGGATTACGAACCTAATAAACCGCAGCTACGTCTCAGAGTGGATTACGCCAAAGCGAAAGCCTTGGGCATCTCCCACGAAAACCTGACCGAAACCTTGCAGATACTCCTCGGCAGTAAGCGCATCACCACCTACCAGCATCAGGGTGAGGAGTACGACATTCTGGTCAAGGCGGATCACCAGTGGTTCCGGTCACCGCAAGACTTGGAACAGATCTATCTGCGTTCCGACGACACGCAACAGATGATTCCTCTGTCGGCGATTACCGAATGGACGACGGCTGGTGTCGCCTCCAGTCTTAACCGCTACAACCGGGTACGCTCGATGACGCTGTCTGCAAAACTGAATGATTCCTTGTCGCTTGGAGAGGCCTTGGATTACCTAAACCAACTGACCCGTGCCACCCTGCCTGAAGAAGCGATTATCGACTACAAGGGGCAGTCGCGTGACTTCCAGACGGCGTCGAGTTCGTTTTATTTTGTGTTTCTGTTTGCCATCGTGGTGATTTTCCTGGTACTGGGAGCACAATTTGAAAGCTTTATTCATCCATTGGTCATTCTGTTTACCGTGCCTCTGGCCCTGGCTGGCGGGCTGTTTGCGCTGCTGGGCTACGGCATGACGCTGAACATCTACAGCCAGATTGCACTGGTGCTCCTGCTCGGTTTGGCCACCAAAAACGGCATCCTGATCGTCGAATTCACCAACCAGCTGCGCGATCGCGGCCTGCCGCTGTATCATGCACTGGTCAGCGCCACTCAGCTGCGCTTACGCCCGATTATTATGACGGCGGTCACCACCATCGCCGGGACCGTGCCGCTGATTTTATCGAGCGGTGCCGGCGCGGAAACCCGTTACATTATCGGTATCGTACTGTTCTGGGGCGTGGCCTTCTCGACCCTGCTCAGCCTGTTTGTGATTCCAGCCGTGTATGCCCTGCTTGCAAAACGCAGCGGCTCGCCGTTAGCCAACACCCATCGACTGGAAGCCGCTTTGAAAACACCTCCGGCAAAGTGAACAGGCCTGGTCAGTTTAACGCTGGCCACGGGTTTACAGTGAAAATGGGAGTCGTTATAGTGGCGTATAGATATTACCTTTTAACCTTAAGACAGGCTTGTTATGGTCAGAGTTCTCGGCGCTGCTGGCAGCCTCGACAAACATCGCGGTTGCACCTCTTTTCTACTAAATGGGCGGTTGCTGATTGACGCCGGCAATGTGATGCGTGAACTCGGTGAAGAGAGTAACGCCATCGAGCACGTTTTTCTGACCCACGCCCACTTCGACCATATTCTGGATCTGCCGTTTCTGATTGAAACCCATTTTGAAAAACGCGCCGTGCCGCTCAAGGTCTATGCACTGCCCGAAACCATCAAAGCGCTGGAAGAGAACCTGTTCAACGATGTTGTGTGGCCCCGGTTTCAGGCCATTGAGCACCCGCTGCAAAAACAGCCCATGCTCTCATTCGTTACACTGGAATATGAACAGCCGATTGGCATAGACGACTTGGAACTGACGCCCATTCCGGCTAACCATTGTGCCGGGGCCTGTGGCTTCTTGGTTCGCCGTGAGAAACAGAGCTGGTTGTTTTCAGGAGACACCGCGCTGACGCCGCAATTGGTCGATCGCATTAACGCCGACCCGCAGTTACACAATATCGTCATCGAAACCTCATTTCCTTCCTATATGGAAACCCTGGCCGAACACAGCCATCATCTGACACCACGGAAACTCACTGAACTGCTTAACCAACTTAATCATCCAGTGAAACTCTATCCATACCACCTTAAACCGGCCTATGAAACGCAGATTATCGACGAACTCAACCACCGCCAGCTCAAACCCTTTATTGGTAAAATTCTGCAGTCGGGAGACTGCTTGGACCTGTTTGGTTCTGATCCTGTCGTCACCCAAAAGCGTTGCGCGCACCACGAAAATGACGAAGCCCAGCAACTGAAATCTCTGTTAAGTATCGCTCAGGCTCTATCGGCGGAAACCAGCGTCGATGATCTAATGGTGATGATTCTTGAGCAGGCGATGGCCTTTTCACATGCCGATGCCGGCACCCTGTATCGTATTTCCGACGATCAACAATCCTTACTGTTCGAAGTCGTCATCAACCGCACGCTGAACATCCGCAAAGCGCGTACCGATAAAGTTAAAGAGTGGGAGAGCTTACCGCTCTATTTAGAAAACGGCAGTCCTAATACCAAGATGGTCGCCGCTCTGTGCGCCCTGAACAAAAAACCGATCAATCTGGAAAACATCTACGATTCACCACACTTTGACTTCAGCGGAGCCAAAGAGTTTGACCAAAAAACCGGTTATGAATCACGTTCCATGTTGGTGATTCCGCTGTTGGATCGCGAACAAAAACTGCTGGGCGTCTTGCAGTTGATCAACAAGCAGGACGTAGCTGGGCACACGGTGCCCTTTAGAGAAAAAGATCTGCAAAATGCGTTGGCGCTTGCCTCTCAAGCGGCCATTTCACTCGCCAACAGCCTGTTAATCCAGGAAATGGAACGCCTGTTTGAATCCTTTATCGCGACGATTGCCAAAGTCACCGATGAAAAATGCACCTTTACCGGTAATCACGTGCGCCAAGTATCCGAACTGGCGATGATTATTGCCGAAGCAATCGATCGTGACCGCACCACCTATCCCGAGGTGCATTACGATGCCGAAGAGTTGCAAACCATTAAAATGGCGGCACTGCTGCACGATGTCGGCAAAATCGCCACGCCCGAGTTTGTCATGCAAAAAGCCAGCAAATTGGAAAAAGTATGCGATCGGATTGAGATGATCGGAGATCGAATCGAGGTACTGAAACGCGACCAAACCATTCAGCATCTTAGGCAAGCTCTGCAAGAGGCGATTGGCAAGGAACAGTACACAAAAATGGAACAGGCCTGGTCGGAATCCCCGCAACAGCTGGATGACGATTATCAGTTCTTGAAACGCATCAACACCGGCAATGACCTCCTAACCGATGAAGAGTTAGAGCATATTCAACGGCTTGCCGAATTGCGCTATGACAAGGCCGGCCAGCCTTCGCCCCTGCTGCAAGAGGATGAAGTGCTCAATCTCAGCATCCGCAGTGGCACCCTCAACAGCATGGAACGCGAAAAAATCATGGATCATGCGCGCATCTCTCTGGAAATCCTGCAAACGCTGCCGTTTCCGGACAAATACAGTCGCATTATCGATATTGCCGCCAATCACCACGAAAAACTCGACGGATCCGGCTATCCGCGCGGCTTGAAAGCCGAACAGTTAACCCTGGAGGACCGCATTCTGATTCTCGCCGATCTCTATGAAGCCCTCTCCGCCCAAGACCGCCCCTATAAGGAGCCGCATTCGCTTTCAGAAATTTTCAGAATTCTCTCTTCCATGAGTCAGGCGGGACTGATTGACGCAACCCTGCTGAAGTTCTTTATTGAAAGCGGCGCTTACAAAGCCTATAACCGTTTTTTAAAACCGGGGCAGATTGACGATAACGAACTGCCGTCCATGCAATAAAACGCCTTATAGTTGACAACATCACTTGGTTTTTACTAAGCTTAAAACAGATTTAAACTTCGATTGTCATAATTTATAAGACGATGTCTCCGATGAAACGTGTGCTTTTTATGTTTTTTGCGCTATTGATTTCTATTCGGCCGGCGCTGGCTGAAGGCATCATGTTGCACGTTACAGAGCCGCATCAAAAACACCATTCTCAGCACGTTGACGAGGTCCGCGTCATGGATCACGCTCTGGCAATGCAGCACCAGTTGCACCATCCACACCAAATGGCTAACACCCAGCATCACGATTCTAGCGAAATGGCGTGCTGTGATTCCGCTTTCTCATTGTTGCATCAGTGTGACGGCCACTGCGGCGAAGGCCATTGTGTCGTCATTTCCGCCGCACCGATGATGGCCTACTTAAATAGCGTACAGATTTCTCCGATGCTGCTTAGCCAAGCACAACCTACTTCACACGACGCCATTACCGAGCGCCCGGTTCCTCCGGAGTTACGTCCCCCTCTGTACCCACTCCTGTCTGTTTAACAATCTAAGGCTTGCATCCGGTTAATCACGGATTCAACAGGCCTGTTCAGGAATTCTCGAACGCTTCACAAAGTCACTATCCAGCCAACGTTTGTGCCGTTTCTGGGATTTCCTGATGGCGTATTTAATTCAGGAGTATCAAAGATGAAATTACCATTTTCAAAGATGGGTGAAGAGGCCCGTCTGTCTCGCCGCACCTTTATAAAAGGGGCCGTTGCCGGCTCTGCTTTAGCTGCAGTCAATCTGAAAACCGCCCTGGCAGCCATGCCTGATTCCATTCCACAAGCCTCCAGCCCTCAGGTTCTGAGTGGAACGGAATTCCATCTGGACATCGTGGAAGCCCAGGTCAATTTTACCGGCCAACCGCAGATCGCCACCACCGTCAATGGCATGCTGCCCAGTCCAACACTCATGTGGCAAGAAGGGGACGAAATTACCCTGCATGTCACCAACCATCTCCAGGAAGACAGTTCAATTCACTGGCACGGCATTATTCTGCCGTTTGAGATGGACGGCGTTCCCGGACTGACTTTTGACGGCATTAAACCGGGTGAAACCTTTACCTACCGCTTTAAAGTGCAACAACACGGCACCTACTGGTATCACAGCCATTCCGGCTTTCAGGAGCAAACCGGCATGTATGGGGCCATCGTCATTGTGCCCAAAGAATCGGACCCCTATGAATATCAACGGGACTATGTCATCCAGCTTTCCGACTGGAGTGACGAAGATCCGCACACCATCCAGGCTAAACTGAAAAAAATGCCGGCTTACTACAACTTCAAACAGAGAACCTTGGGAGATTTTTTCGGTGAAGTCAGTCAAAAAGGCTTTATACAGGCCTTTAACGACCGAAAAATGTGGAATGAGATGGCAATGTCTGACCGTGATCTCTCTGACGTCACCGGTTATACCTACACCTTTTTGATGAACGGCATCAGCCCCGCCACCCACTGGAGAGGCCTGTTCAAAAAAGGGGAAAAAATCCGTCTCAGGTTTATCAACAGTTCGGCGATGACCTTTTTTGACGTGCGCATTCCCGGACTCAAAATGACCGTGATTGCGGCTGACGGCAATCTGGTTCAACCGGTAGAGATCGACGAATTCCGCATCGGTGTCGCCGAAACCTACGATGTTCTGGTAGAACCACAGGACCAAAGCGCTTACTGCCTATTTGCGCAGGCCATTGACCGTTCCGGTTACGCCGTAGGCAGCCTGACCACCGACACCGCTATCACCGCCGAGATTCCGGAGATGGACCCCCTGCCAATTCTGACCCACGCCGATATGGGCATGGGCATGGGCGGCCATCATATGGGCCACATGTCGCATGATGAGGCCATGCAAGACGACATGATGGATAGGCGCCTGTCAGCCATGGACCATTCCGCACACGACGACGTGGCCATGTCGAATGACGGGCCACAAATGGATCATACCGCGCACGTCGAGATGAATATGTCCGATACGACACCAACCATGGATCAACCAATGGACCACTCCATGCATTCCGGTCACGCTAATATGAACCACACAATGGACTCGATGAGTGACCCCGACTTCCCTGTGGACGACGTGATGTCTAGCGACAATATGAACGGTACCGGTATGGATGCCGAAACCCACCTTGCCATGGGACACGATTCCCACGCTATGACGATGGTGGATGCGAACACCTTGCCGCAAAATTGGCCGGTCGAAGAAGCGCAAGTCAAATGGGGCGCGCACACCAACATGCGGGCCGAAAGTCCGCAATACCGTCTCTCCGATCCCGGTGTCGGGTTGCGCAATAACGGACGCAAGGTGCTCACCTATGCGGATCTGAAAAATCTCTACACCACACGCCATGACCCGCAGCCGGATCGGGAAATTGTGATGCATCTCACCGGCAATATGGAACGCTATATGTGGTCAATTGACGGCGTACCCTATTCTGAAGCAGAACCGATGCATTTCAAGTACGGCGAACGGATCCGTATCACCTTTATAAACAACACCATGATGAATCATCCGATGCACCTGCACGGCATGTGGAGCGACTTGGAAAGCGGTGATCTGAACTATCTGCCGCGCAAACACACCGTGATTGTCCAACCGGGTTCCAAAATCAGCTATCGCGTGACCGTGGACGCCAAAGGCGTCTGGGCCTACCACTGCCATATGCTGTTCCACATGTCCGGCATGTTCCGCAAAGTGATTGTGGCTTAACCAAAAAATCGGAGAAAAATCATGAAAACCAATTTAATAACGAAAAAAATGACCAACCCAGCAGGCCTGTTCACTTTGTTATCTCTGCTGCTATCGATGTTCTCAGCCCCCAAAGCCTATGCCGGCATGATGGAGGAACCGGTCGTCAGCAAACTGATGATCGACAAACTCGAACTCAGCGACCAGAAGGATACCCCTCTAATCTGGGAAACTGAGTTCTGGGTAATGAAGGGCCTCAAAAAAGTCGTACTCGAATCCAGTGGGGAATCGGTTTCCGGAAATACTGACAGCGAAAACCGCTTGCTCTACAGCCAAGGCGTGGCGCCTTACTGGGACCTTCAAGCCGGATTTGGCCATGATGTGCATGAAGACAATACCCATAACTGGGGGATTATCGGCTTTTCAGGCATGGCGCCCTACTTCTTTGAAACCAAAGCCCATGCCCTGGTCGACGGCGATGGTACTCTAGGGGTGCGTTTGAGTGCAGAATATGAAGCCTTAATCACTCAGCGTCTGATTCTCACCCCCGAAATCGAAGCCGAAGCCTACAGTGACGACATTCCGGAGCTGCAAATTGGTTCCGGGCTGGCATCGGCGGCTCTGGGATTAAGACTGCGTTATGAGATACGGCGCGAGTTTGCGCCCTACATTGGCGTGGAGTGGCATAAAACCTTTGGCGAAACCGCCGACTACCACGACGACGATCTGGAAACCGCCTATGTCGCCGGGCTTCGGATTTGGTTTTAAACCGTTTTAGCGCAACACCCAAGTTCGGCAATTCCTTGTTGCCGAACGTTACATCAAACAGGGTTCACCACATCAAACGGGGGAGCCCCTGTTTTAATCTTTCTCTTCCCTTATTTGCGTGATCATGCCTGAAGACTTTTAATCGCTTCACGCTGATTCATACCGGCCATATCCTCTTCGATCGCATTGATAAAGCCGATTACTTCCCCGCTTAACCGCTCCAGTTCATCTAAACAGGCTTCAGCGCCCTCATTATCACCAATCTCTTTGAGTTCAATGATTTTACCAATATGAGCATGCATCGCCTGATGCGTCATTTCCAATTTCTGATAATTCGGATCATTACGATACTGAATCCCTTCACCGTAAATCCACTGGCCCAGTTCACAGGCGGTTGGATCCATGGCCTTTTGTGGGTCAACCCCCACATCAAATCCATGGATATATGCGCGGGCTTTGGCCCGCCATTGACGATGCGCCATACGAATACGGACAAAATTAATTTCCACACCCAAGGCCGTTTCATGCCCACGAGACTTGATTTTAAATGTCTCCGCATTCTGTTTCATTGTGTAGGTCAGCGTTTCCAGTTGCTGAGCGACTTGGCTGGTTTGCTCTGCCATGGCAGCATTCTGCTGAACCGCTTCATCAATCTCAGACATCGCCTGGTTGACCTGAATAATGCCCTGGCTTTGCTCCTGACTGGCCTGAGAAATTTCATCAATAATGCCCTGCACGCCATTAATCGCATCCCGGATTTCATTCAGCGCTTGCCCCGAATGATTAACGTAACCGGATCCCTGTTCTACCTTGCCCAATGTATCTTCAATCAAGCCGCGAATCTCTCTGGCGGCTTCGGCTGATTTGCCGGCGAGGTTGCGCACTTCACCAGCCACGACGGCAAACCCACGTCCATGCTCTCCCGCTCTGGCCGCTTCAACCGCGGCATTAAGCGCTAAAAGGTTGGTTTGAAACGCAATCGAATCAACCAAACCGATAATATCCCCAATGCGCTGACTTGACGCATTGATCGCCTCCATTGATTCAATTGCCTGGGCAATGATCAGAGCCCCATCTTCCGCTTTTTTAGCCGCCTCATGTGCCTGTATCGCTGCCGTTTTCGCACTTTCAGCACTGTTGGTCACAGAACTGGTCATTTCTTCCAACGAAGCGGAAGTCTCCTCAATCGAAGCAGCTTGACTTTGCGTGCTCTCGCTCAGATGAGCACTCGCTTCACGAACCTCCTGACTGTCACGACCGATCCACTCGGATACCTCTTGCACCCCCGCAAGAATATCAGAAATATTTTCCATACTGACGGTCAACGCTTCTTTGACTACACCAAAGTAGCCGGGAAAGGATTCGGTTATGTTCTTTTGAAAGTTGCCAACGGACATGGCAATCGCCACTTCCGTCGACATGTCGATCGAGCGAACAATCGAATCCAGTGTGGTATTTAACGCTTCTGCAATGGGGCGAACCGATTCATGCGCTTTTTCCATATCCACACGATAAGACAAATCCCCCATCAACACCCCTTCGTGCAGTTTGCCGACCTCATTCAACAGGGCCGATTCCAGGGTCTTGTCTTCCCACTCCACCATAGAGCCGACATACATCCCCACTCGGTTATGAATGGGGACCATTTTCAAACTCACCAACAGGTCACCCATACTGAATTGATCATAATGAACCTCCTCGCGGTTGGTATTTAGGCACTCCTTTAGGTTTTTATCCTTGCCCAAATCAAACAAAGCGGACGATTGACCCATCACACGTTCGGGATCAAAACCGGGGATATATTTTTTAAACGTGTCCGCACGCTCTATTAAAAACGCCTTGAACTTTTCGTTTATGTAGATGATATCCTGGTTGACATCAGTCATCATCATATTTACCAAAGAGTGGTCCATCGCTAATTTTAGGCGATTCGCGTTATCCAAGGCACTGTCCGCTTCGGAACGATAGGCTCCCATTGCCAGCGCGGTTGAGTCGATAACACCGTTCAACTGACCGATGTAGCCCGGCGTCACTTCCAGGCTTAATATTTTTTGTCCGCCGGCTAAACGCCGTAATGCCGTTGTCGCTGCCTTTAAACTGCGCTGTAAAAAACCGCCCATTAACCAGGAGAGCAGTAAAATCAAAGCCGAAATGATCGCCAATTGCAATGGGGTCACTTCCGCAAAAGTATGTGTAACAATGAGAGGAAGCACTCCCACTAATAATCCCGCCACCAGCATTTGACTTCTGGGGCCTAAACGCGACCAAAGATTCCAGTCTTGCCAGCGAATCCCGTAACTGACCTGGCCGTGTTTAATGCGTGCTTTCCCTGTTGCAATATCACGATAAGCCTGGGTCGCCGCACGCTTGTCATCTTCCCCGACCACTTCACGTACAGACAAATAACCTACGGTTTTACCATTTTGGTCATAGACCGGCGTTGCATTTGCTCGAACCCAATAAAAACCGCCATCTTTACGGCGGTTTTTAACGATCTGTGTCCATGGCATGCCAGACTGCAACGTCTGCCACATATCTCTAAAAACAGCAGGAGGCACATCAGGATGGCGGACAAGATTATGTGGCTGGCCCAATAGTTCTTCTCTGGAAAACCCGCTGGCAATCTGAAAACTGTCGTTACACTCCACAATGGTGCCATGCAAGTCGGTTTTAGAAACCAGAATTAACCCCTTGGGAATGACGTACTCTTCATTCGTCACAGGTAAATTCTCGCGCATCCATGCTCCCCCACGATTTCAGCCTTAAAACCATTTAATTATTAATAGTTAATAAATAAGAATAATAACTTAATATTTACACAACAATAATAAGGTATTTTGTATAAAAAACACACCCATTAAGTAAAAGACTAAGTATAGAAAAGATATGGAATAAAAAGTGTCTACTGAATTAGTGGCGATTCACATCTTGCAACTTCTGAAAGCTAAGCACATTGTCAAAAAATTTAGGCAAGTTCTCATGAATTAACCTGAAAGAAATTGCTGTGGCATGTGCGTCTTTTGAATAGATATTTCTTCGATTTTCGTGAAACCCTGTGAAATAGGTTGTGAAGTTGCTAAACGTTTCTACAGTTGGAATTTCATCTTTCCGGTTTTGCGCAACCAGCCAGTTAATTAAGTCTTCTTTAATCAATTCTTTTTTATCAATTCTAGAAAAGCGCGTTTTATTCGACTCAGAGAAGCATTTAACCACTTGCTCTCGCAGGTTTTTCTGGATAGATTCCCAATTTTTAAGCGTTTTTTCGCGCTCTTCAACGTTAGCGGATTTCAGTGTTTTGTATGCATCAAAGGCTTGCTCAAGATCATTTTTTGTTACGTGCTCTGTGAAATACGCTAAGGATTCTTCAATAAAATCGCGGTGATAATCGTCAATAATTTCCTTAACCTTCTGGTAGTCTTGAGCGCGCTTCTCATCATCTGAAACAACTTGCTTCAGCCCTTCATTTTTAAAATCTTCAATAAACGAAGCCGTCTCTCCAACTGGCTTTAATTCAAAACGAAGTGTTTTTTGGAGTGAATACAGCCCCCAAAATTCTTGATCGAATGCTCCCATCAGTAACTCCTTTTAAAATGATCTATTTGACGCAGTAGAAAAACGAATCAACGATTTCAAAAATTAACAGCAATCAATTTAACACCAGTAAAGTCACAATAATCAGGCCGATTGCAAATGACTTTTTAAGCGCCATTTCAAAGCGATAAAAAGTAAAACTAAAAAGATTAAAATCAAAAACTCCATTACAATTTCTCTGTGAAAGCTGCGGCTCTTTTACTGTCATGGTTTTTTGCTTTCTTTTAATTGCTAAATTTTGGCAATTGCGCCTTGTCGAGTTGATCCTACCACTTCAGAGTGACAAAACCTGTCACTCAAAACGCTCACCATACACTTCCATTGTTTGCTTAATTTTTTTAATGACCTTTTGACGTAATTCCGGGGGGCTAACCACCTCAACTTCGGGGCCGAATTTGAGAATATCCTGAATCAATTCGGCATCTTGACCATAAGGTAATTGCAGTTCTAAACGTCCGTCCTCCAAAAGGCGTGAAACTTGCTGCGGGTGCCATTGCTGCTCTTTGATCCAACGTGCTTGATAATCGCTGAAACGGAGCACGGCCGTTTTGTTTGCCTGGCCGTTAAAAATCCCGTAAGCAGATTGATAAAATGCTTGCAATGCCTCTGTTTCAACCCGCTGAACAGGAGCATTCAATGACTTAATGTTTTGAATGGCTTCCAAAGAAAAGCTGCGCAGCGCCTCACGATGATGACAGTGTGCGTCCACAAACCAGCGATCCCGATAGCGCACCAATTGCAGGGGAGAGATTTCCCGCTCGCTCACCTGATTAGCATGACGGTTCCAAAATACGATTTTTAAGCGCTTTTTGCAGGCAATAGCGCGGGTAATTTTATTCAAGTGTTCGCTATGAATAGGGGGGCTGGCGATGGGAACAATTTTGACGTTACTCATCAAGTTTTGGCTATACTCTTTGGATCCCAAGACTTGAAGAATACGTGATTTAAATTCGGCAAAGTGCCCGGCTAACAGGCCTGCCGAAAGTTCATCGGTCATTTGATACAAAGCCAACAAGGAAAAGAGTTCTTCAGAGGTAAACCAATAGCCATACACCTCAATCTGATCTTGCCTGAGCTTATCCAAATGCACATATCCACCAATCACATACCATGGGGCATGACGCTCATCAAACAGCTCTTGTAGATAGCGCCTTACACTCCGCGTACTACAATCCAACTGTGTTGCCAGGTGTTTGATCGATACCGGTGCCTCATTTCTGGGCAAAAGTTTAATCAGTCGGGATTTACGCTCTACCTTATCCATACTCTCCCACCAGATACAAATTTATACGTATCATAATAGTTATAAGAGTAATCATGTATTGACAAAATGCAACAAATGGCTCACTTTCACCACAACATTTGCCTGAAAGGCTTGAGCGCAGTAGCATTAACCTATCCTCTTCTCTATTCCACTATTAAAGGTGGGCATTATGCTGTTAAATTCTTTTAGTTCCAGGTCGCTTTTGATGGCGTTTTTGAGTCTCGCTCTTTCAGGGTGCAGCCAAACCAACAATCAAAACACCGTTTTAGGCACCCTGGAATGGGATCGGGTCGAACTGGTAAATGAAGTCAGCGAACCCATCATTGCACGGCCCTATACCGAAGGCGCTAAACTCAAATCGGGTGACGTGATTCTCAAGCTGGATGAACGCCGTGCGCAAGCTACACTTGACCAAGCCATTGCCAACCGCGACCTACTGGCCGCTAAACTCCAAGAACTGGAAAACGGTCCGCTTCCCGAGGACATCGAGCAGGCCAGACAAACGCTTATCCAATCCCGAAGCCGGCTAAATTTGGCGCAATTGGAATACACCCGAATTAAAAAGCTGCACCAGCAGACACTGGTGAGCCAGGACGAGCTCGATCAAGCCCTGAACGAGTGGCAAAGCGCTAAAGCCCAATTGGCACTGAACCAGGCTAACCTTGATAAGCTGCAAACCGGTACCCGTAAAGAGCAAATTGAACAGGCCAAACAGGCCTTGCTCGCCGCCGATCAGCAGGTCAAACTGCATGAAATCAATCTGCAGCGTCATCAAATCAAAGCGCCATCTGACGGCGTTCTCGACAGCCTTCCATTCCAGTTAGGGGAGCAACCCAATGCTGGCAGCGTTGTCGCGGTGATGCTGTTTGGTAAGCAGCCCTATGCACGGGTGCATATTCCTGAAGAACTACGCGCTTCCATCCGCCCTGGCACCTCTGCTACCGTTTACATTGATGGCACCGAACAGGTTTTTTCTGCACGGGTACGTAGCATTCAAAACTCGCCGGACTTCACCCCTTACTACGCTCTAACCGAACATGAGCGCTCGCGCTTGAGCTATCTGGCTAAAATTGATCTGCAGGGCTCCGTAGAGAATTTGCCGGCAGGCGTTCCGGTTAGCGTCACTTTTGACCTGACGAAACCGGATACTCAGGAGGGATCTTGAACTCGAATTACGCCATTCAGTGCCAACAGCTGACCCGCCAGTTCGGTGACCGGGTGGCAGTGGATCACCTCGACCTCAGTGTCCCCAAACAGAGCATTTACGGCTTTTTAGGGCCTAACGGTTCAGGTAAATCCACCACCATGCGCATGCTCTGCGGATTGTTGTTACCCAGCAGCGGTCAGGCGGAGGTATTGGGGTTAAAGATTCCCAAACAAGCCGAACAGCTGAAGTGCCGAATCGGCTATATGACCCAAAAGTTTTCGCTCTACGAAGACCTCACTGTGCATGAAAATTTAAAGTTCATGGCGCAGGCCTATGCCTTGCCGGGCGGCATGAGGAAAAACCGGGTTGAGGAAGTGTTGCAACAGTTTCAACTGCAAACACAGCGCAAACAAATGCCGGCCACCATGAGCGGCGGGGAAAAACAGCGTTTGGCCCTGGCTGCCGCTACACTCCATCAACCGCAACTGTTATTTCTGGACGAACCCACCAGTGGCGTGGATCCTCAAAGCCGCCGCGATTTCTGGGAATCCTTGTTTGAATTAGCTGATTCAGGGGTCACTATTCTGCTCTCCACCCACTACATGGACGAAGCTGAACGTTGCCACCAACTGGCGATTCTGGATCACGGCCATAAAGCCATAGAAGGCGTGCCGAGCGATCTGATTGCCGATTTGAATGCCTGGGTCATTAAAATCGAGAACCGATCCATTGCGACATTAAAACAGCATCTTTCCCAGCTAGCGGAAGTGGTCAGTCTGTCGCAAATGGGCAACTATCTGCGTATCCTGATCCCCAAACACGTTACGGCGCCGCTTGACTATCTGCAAACCCATCTTGGCGACCTGCAACAACAGTCGATCCGCGCCACGGTGATTGACCCCTCTCTGGAAGACGTCTTTGTCATGGCCACGCACACTCAACCCTCCCAATTGAAGATGACTGGGGAACAGTCGATATGATGTCGTTCAGCCGCCTATTCGCCGTATTCCGTAAAGAAGTCTGGCAACTTAAACGCGACCGCCTGACAATTGCGATGATCTTAGGCATTCCGATCATTCAAATTCTTCTGTTCGGCTATGCCATCAATACCGATATCCGCTCGATTCCCACTCTCGTACTCAACCAGTCTCACACCCAACTTTCACGCGATCTTTTGTCCGACCTTGAAGCCTCTCAGGTGATCCAAATCAAAGGCTATGCGACGCACATTCAGGAGATCGAAACAAAGCTTAGGCAAGGCAAAATCAGCATTGGCATTGTGATTCCACCCGATTTCGAACGCCGCTTGCAGGACAACGAACGCTCTGCGGCTCAACTGCTCGTCGACGGCAGTGATCCGATTATTCTCGGTGCCGCCAAATTGCTCACCGCCATGCCCTACCACCATCACAGTCACCCCCCCAAACAACGAGGCAAACTGTTTGACGTTCGCCACTATTACAATCCGGAAAAGCGTTCCTCAATGAACACCATTCCCGGACTGATTGGCGTTATTCTGACCATGACCATGGTGATCTTCACCTCAATTTCACTGGTTCGCGAACGCGAACGTGGTAATTTGGAACTGTTGATTAACACCCCCATCACCACCAATGAGCTGATGCTCGGCAAAATGCTGCCTTATGTCCTGATCGGTTTCTTTCAGGTCTCGTTAATTCTTTTATTGGGACACCTGATTTTTGAAATTCCGGTACGCGGCCAGCTGAGCGATGTTTACATCGCCGCTTTAGTCTTTGTCGCCGCCAACCTCACCCTGGGCTTGCTGTTCTCAACCCTGGCCAACTCTCAGCTACAGGCTTTACAAATGGCCATTTTCATTATGCTGCCCTCCATTCTGCTGTCCGGGTTTATGTTTCCGTTTGACGGCATGCCGCAACTGGCACAATGGATCGCGGAAATTCTGCCATTAACCCATTTTGAACGCCTGATCCGCGGCATTATGCTGCGTGGGGCAAACCTACACGAACTGCTTGCGGAACTGCTGATCCTGATCGGGTTTACTTTGCTAACCTTAACCCTGGCAATCAAACGCTTCCGTAAACGCTTGGATTAAAGCCGAATCTTATGCAATAAAAACGCAACAGGCCTGGTAGATTCACTATAATGAAATTCTCTATTCAAGCAGATGGCGGCTGACATGAGCGCTCTTCATGAACCCCGACAAGACGAACCCATCGGCACCATTACCGAGGTGCATGGTCCGGTTGTGGTCATCGCCTGCCAGCAACTGCCGCCGATCAATCAGGCGCTCTACGCCGGAGACGGACAAAACACCTACCGGTTTGAAGTGCACCAACACCTTGATCAGCAGCACATACGTGCGGTCACGTTACATCCAACCAGTGGTCTATACCGCGGCATGGTCGTCTACGATACCGGCTCCCCGCTGCATGTCCCGGTCACACCGGACTGCCTGGGCCGAGTCTTAAACCTGTTCGGCGAACCGCTGGATGACGGCCCGACACTGCAAACCCATACCTACCGCAATATTCACGCCCCGCCTCCCGATCTCTCCGAAGCCACCGACGGCAGCGAAATTTTAATCACCGGCATTAAGGTGATTGACCTGCTCTGCCCGTTTGTTAAAGGCGGCAAAACCGGACTGTTTGGCGGTGCCGGCGTCGGCAAAACCGTGTTAACCATGGAATTTATGCATGCGGTCGCCTCCATACACAAGGGGGCATCTGTGTTTGCCGGAGTGGGCGAACGCATGCGCGAAGCCCACGAAATGTGGCATGAGATGGAACAGGCCGGCATCTTGCCGCAATCATTGCTGGTCTTCGGCCAAATGGACGAAGCCCCTGGGGTGCGTTTCCGCTTGGGACTTTCCGCCCTGACCTATGCCGAATACTTGCGCGATACCCTGCAAAAAGAGGTGTTGTTTGTCATGGACAATACCTTCCGTTTCGTGCAAGCGGGCAGCGAAGTCTCCAGTTTGCTGGGGCGCATGCCGGCCACGGTGGGTTATCAACCGACGCTGACTACGGAAGTGGCGGAGCTGGAAGATCGTATCACTTCAACCCGCCGCGGCAATATCACCTCGGTACAGGCAATTTACGTACCGGCTGATGATATGGGGGATCCAGCGGTAAATGCCATTCTCAGCCACCTGGATACCTCGGTGATCCTCTCACGCAGCCAGGCCGGAAAAGGCATTTATCCCGCCGTAGACCCGCTCAAATCGAGCAGCAAGGCCATGGACAGTTATACGCTGGGAGAACGCCACTACACCATTGCCGAAGGCGTGCGCGAACACCTGGCACGTTATCACGAGCTGGAAGATATCATTGCCATGCTTGGAGTGGAGGAACTCTCGCCCAAAGATCAACTGATCGTCAAACGGGCGCGGCGCTTGCAGCGCTATCTGACTCAGCCTTTTTGGGTCACCAGCACTCAAAGCACGCTCAAGGGGGTATCGGTCCCTTTGGAGAAAACCCTCGACGACTGCGAGGCTTTTATGCGCGGCGACTATGACGAGCTGAGCGAAGAAGAATGCTATATGCGCGGCGCCATGAGTGATCCCAAATAAGGAAAACCGCCATGAGTTTTGCACTGCACATTCATGACACCGAACATAGCCAAGCCTTTGAAGAGGTCACGTCTTTTGTCGGAGAGGACCCAAGCGGCCATTTTGGTGTGCTCAGCGGCCATGCGCGTTTTATGACCTCACTGATCATGGGCTTGGCACGTTTCAAGCAAACGGATGGAGAGTGGACTTATCTCGCCACCTCAGGTGCCTTACTCTATTTTGAGAACAATCAATTGACCGTTTCTACCCGGCATTTTGTCATCGACCGGGATTACACCCGTATCAGCGAGATCTTGCAACGGCAGATTGTTGAAGAGGAGCTTCTGCTGGCTCAACAGAAACAGAGTTTGCGACGCATGGAAGAAGCGGTGCTCAGACGGCTGTGGGAATTGAACAGGAAACCAACTTAATCTGATTTATCGGTGCGGTAATATGACAGATAAGCAAGCGCTTAAAGAACAGGTGGAACACCAGGCAGACCGTATCGATCAGGCGGAAAGATCCCGTTCAACCGTCTTGTCTCAAACCATCTATTTAGGCACTTTGGGGTTACTGCTGGTACTGCCGATCGTGGTTGGCGCTTATCTTGGCCAATGGTTGGACAAACGCGAAGGTTTGGGTTTCTCTACCAGCTGGACCATCAGTTTGATTTTACTCGGTGTCTTTATCGGTGCGATGAATGTCTATCTATTTATCAAGCGAAATTGAGTGTAAAACAGCATGAATCATTCAGAAATTGCCATTGAAAGCCTGTTTCAAATCGGCCCAATTGCGGTAACCAATACGGTGGTGACCACCTGGGCAATCATCTTGGGCTTAAGCGCTTTTATCTGGCTGTATATGCGCCATCTCGCTGGCGCACCGGGTAAATTGCAAACCGCAGTAGAAGCGGTCGTCATCGCCATGGAAGACGCCATCGCCGCCGTGGCACCGCAACAGGCCAAACGACTTCTGCCGTTTATCGGCAGCTTATGGATTTTCTTGGTGGTATCCAATCTGGCAGGCCTGATCCCAGGTGTACATTCGCCCACTCGCGATTTTTCAGCCACTGCGGCTTTAGCAATCTTGGTATTTGTTTCGGTACACTGGTTTGGCATCCGCATTTCCGGACTCAAATCTTATTTGCACCATTATCTGACACCCAACCCGATCATGCTGCCGTTTCACCTGGTCAGCGAAATCACCCGTACCGTGGCACTTGCGGTACGCTTATTCGGCAACATCATGAGCCTGGAAATGACCGCTTTACTGATCTTGCTGGTAGCTGGCTTTCTCGCCCCCATTCCCATTCTGCTCCTGCACATTGTCGAAGCGCTGGTGCAGGCTTATATTTTTGGAATGCTCGCCCTCGTGTACATTGCCAGCGGCATTCAAGCGCAAGCCCTAAGGCAATCCCAAATTGAAGACAAACACACAGCAAAACCGATGGAGTAATTTATGACTGATATTGCGACTTTTGTCACCGACTCAACCGTGATTGCGGTTCTAGGCATCGCCCTCGGCGTTTTGGGTCCGGCCATTGCGATGGGCTGGTCAATCAGCCGTGCACTGGATGCACTGTCCCGACAGCCGGAAGCGGAAACCTCGATCATGCGCACCCTTTTCATTGGTTTGGCGATGATCGAATCTCTTGCCATTTATGTGCTGGTCATTGTTTTGATTGTGCTGTTCCGCAATCCTTTAATGGAATACATTATCCAGTAAATACATGACCCGGGTTTGGTGCCAAACCAAAGGAGAACCGTCTTGGAATTCAGTCTTTCAACCTTCATCTTGGAAGTGATTAATTTCCTGGTCTTGATGTGGATCTTAAAACACTTTCTCTATCGGCCGGTATTGAATGCCTTGGAGAAGCGTCGAGCCTCCATTGCCGAAAAAATCAAGCGAGCCGATAACAAGATGGCCGAAGCGGAAGCGCTCCAAGCACAATATCATCAACGTCTGCAAAAATGGGATGCGGAAAAACAGCAACTACAGCAGACATTGCAGCAGGAACTACAGGAAACCCGTAAGGCCCAAATGACAAAACTGCAAAACGAACTCGCCGAGAAACGGGAAAAAAACCAGGTTAATCTGCAGCAGGAACTGGATCAAACCCTCAAACAGTATCAGTCGCAAGCACACCATCAGGGGGCGCAATTTGCCAGCAAAATTCTTCATAAAGTCGCCGGTCCCGAAGTTGAGCAGCACCTGCTGTCCCTCCTTCTAGAACAATTCACTCAGCTCGACGAAGACAAAAAAAACAGATTGAAAAAAGCCTGTCAGGAGGCCTCCCAACACATTGAAATCAGCAGCGCTTACCCCTTGCCTGACCAGCAACGCCAACGCTTAACCGATGCCTTGACTGAACTCTGTGAAGACCCCGTCACATTGAGTTTTGACGAAGATAAAGCGTTACTCGCCGGGCTGCGTATTCATATTGGCGCATGGAGTCTACGCCTGAATTTACGCGACGAACTCAACGGTTTTGTGGAGTTGGACAGTGAAAATCGCGCACTCTGAACTGCAACCCACCCTGTTTGACCGTATCGACGATTGGCTCGATCATTATGCGCTTGAAATCGGGCTCACGGAACGCGGCCATGTCATTTCGGTCGGAGATGGCATTGTCTGGGTCAAAGGACTGCCAACCGCCAAAATGGATGAAATCATTCTGTTTGAAGACGGCAGCCACGGCTTCGTATTTGAACTCACTCAAACCCTGATTGGGGTCATCCTGCTGCACGAAACCCGAACCCTCACCGCTGGACACAATGCTTATCTGTCGCACCGCATTCTCGATATACCCGTAGGAGACGGCTTGCTAGGCCGTATTGTGGACCCACTGGGCTTTCCTCTGGATGGTAAAAGCATTCCCTCTGGCAAAAGCCGACAACCATTGGAACGACGTTCACCGCCGATTGTCGCCCGCGACAAGGTCAATCAGCCTCTCTACACCGGCAGTAAGATCATTGATACCCTCATCCCCATCGGTAAAGGCCAGCGCCAACTGTTAATTGGTGACGAAGGGCTGGGGCGCAGCACTTTAGCGATTGATACGGTCATCAATCAACGCGGCAAAAACGTCAACTGTGTCTATGTGCTTATCGGCCAAAAACGCTCTACCATCGTCAATACCATTGAGCTTTTGCGCAAACACGGCGCACTGGACTACACCACAGTAGTGACCTCTCAAGCCAGCGCCCTTCCCGGCCTGCAATATCTGGCACCGTTTGCCGGTTGTGCCATTGCCGAATACTGGATGCAACAGGGAAAGGACACACTGGTGGTGTATGACGACCTTTCCACCCATGCCAAAATTTACCGGGAGCTGTCGCTGTTACTGCGCCGTCCCCCAGGGCGGGAAGCCTATCCGGGGGATATTTTCTATATCCATGCCCGCCTGCTGGAACGCGCCACCAACCTCAACGCCAAGCACGGCGGCGGCAGCATGACCGCGCTGCCGATTATCGAAACCGAACAGGGTGAAATCGCCGCTTTTATCCCGACCAATTTGATCTCCATTACCGACGGTCAGATCTACCTGGATCGAGAATTGTTTGTTTCCGGTTTTCGCCCTGCCATAGATATTGCCCGCTCGGTTTCACGCATCGGAGGCCAGGCCCAACATCCGCGTATTAAGGAAGAAGCCGGCCACATGAAACTCGACTATCTGCAATTTATGGAGCTGGAAGTGTTTACCCGCTTCGGCACCCGTTTGGAAGCCCGGATTGAAAAAGCGATTCAACGCGGCCGTACCCTGCGTGAACTGCTAAAACAGGGACATCTGGCACCCAAACCGATCGAATTTCAACTGGCCTGGTTGATCGCCTTTAACGACCATCTGTTTGATGACATCGCCATCGAAGAGCTGGCCGCGACAATGGCGCTGTTGGAAAAACAGGTGGTGCAATCCCAGCTGACGATCGACAGTCCGCGTGACCTATGGAAAAACAGCCTACTAGAGTGGTTTGCTTCACGTGAAACGATGGCTAAGGAGTGACCATCATGGCTAGGTACCATGAACTTCGCCTGTATCGTTCCAAGCTGGAAGATATTCGCGAGATTATGCACTCCATGAAGACCTTGGCGCAGATGGAATCGCACCGTTTAACCCGACATATTCAACAGCAACATGCAATTGCCGATCATATCCAACAGGTGGCCAACGATTTTTTGCATTTCTTCCCTGCCTCCCTGCCATCCACCGAATCACTCAACAAAACCGTTCTGTTGATTGGTTCGGAACGCGGCTTTTGCGGCGATTTTAATGGCGAAGTGTTGCGCTGCTATGAAGCAGACTTCTCGACCGAAGAGAACGTACAGCTCATTGCCGTCGGCCATAAAATGACTTCCTTGGTGGAGAAACAACACGCTGTCACTGCATTGCAGGGAGCGAACGTTACTGAAGAAATCAGCACTCTGGTGGAAGAGGTGATACATCATTTAGCGACCCAAAAAGAGGTCGCTTCGCTCTATGCTGTCTATCAAAGTGACCTCACCGGTGAACCGGTCGTGGAAACACTGCTGCCTGCATTTACGGATCTGGAAACCGCAAACACAACACTGCGCCACCCGCCCGATTTAAATCTGCCGCCACAAGACTTTTTGCTCGAGCTGACCGATCATGCCCTGCACCATGCCCTGCACCGCCTTTTTTACAGCTCCTTGATGGCCGAAAATCAACGGCGAATCCACCATCTGGAAAATGCCACTCAACACCTGGATCAAAAAACCGAACACCTTCAGCGGCGCATGAACGTTTTGCGTCAGGAAGCCATTATTGAAGAGATTGAGGTCATTTTACTCAACCAAGCCAACCTGAATTCACCGGAACATCCGTTTGGAGAGACTGATAACGGTTTTGTGAATAACGACGCCAACCACTAACGACACCTTCAAAACCACTCTTCAAACAAAGCGGCCCCGTTCTGACCTATACAGGCAACTGCGGACGATCATAACTTTCCGGTTCATCGGAATAGACGCACACATTCCAATCCTCTGCCAGACCCTCTTCGGCCACGCAGTAGGTATTGAAAAAATCGACGATCTCCTGGCGCTGACAGTGCGCTTCGAAGGCCGCCATATTGGCCCAAATTTCGTTAAACACGATCGGAAAACTTTCCCCTTCTGCAAACGGGCTGCTAATTTGGCGCGTTACCCGATATTGAATGCAGCCGTCCTCGCGCAAGGTATTCGGTTCCAAACTCTGCAAGACTCTGAATAACTCCGCCTCTTTGCCCACTTTGGGTTTAAATTGCGCCAGACAATACACTTTAGACGACATCTTTTTCTCCTGTTTTTACAGCAAGACCGATTAAAATAGCAAACTAACGGCATCCACCCGATTTAATCTGCACAGGCCTGTTCAGTTTGAGCGGGTTATGAACAGAGCCGATCTTACCCTCTTCACCCAAAAGCGCCCAGTGTACCACTATGACCGATTCGAAAAAGCCAATCACCCCCCCCAAGCCCACCGCTAAACGGCTTCAAGACCGCAACTTTGACAAGCTGGTCGATAAGTTTGAAGCCAAAATTTACAATACGGTTAAAGGCGAATGGCGTTTAAAACTGCTTAAAGAGGATCTGCAAGCTTTAAGGGATGGCGTTGAGCCTCAGCAGCAGTCACAACCAAACGTATCAGGCCTGGTCAAACCACCACTGCAGGTGTGGGACGCCGGCTGTGGCTTTGCCCAGGTCAGCCAATGGTTAGCGGAAGCAGGGCATCAAATCACGCTGTGCGATCTCTCCTACCAGATGCTGCTCCGCGCGCAACGCGAATTTGCCGAAGCCGGTCTGCACGGCCAGTTTGTTCACGGTGCGGCACAGGACCTTGCCCCCACTCTGCCGCAGTTCGATCTGGTGCTGTTTCACGCCGTGCTCGAATGGCTCGCCCAGCCGCAAGAAACCCTTAACACCGTCGCCGAAAAGGTTAAACCCGGTGGCCATCTGTCGCTGCTGTTCTATAACCGCAATTCGGTGGTGATTCGCAACACCCTGCGCGGCGGCTGGCGCCTACCCTACATTCTGCATGACGACTACATCGGCAAAGGCAAGAAACTCACCCCGCCGAATCCCCAGATTCCCGAAGAGGTGGCTCAATGGCTGGAAGCGTGGGGATTTAAGGTCGAAATTCACACCGGGATTCGCGTCTTTCACGACTATATGACCCATGAAGTGCTGGAACAGAGCGACATCGACGATTTGCTGGCATTGGAATACCGCTTCTGCCGCCAACCGACCTATCGGAATATGGCCAGGTACATTCACTTACTTGCGAAAAAAAATGAACCTACCGATTCGGAGTAACACTTCGCTAAATTTATCCATTTAATGCCACAAATCCGAACGGACTAAGACGGTATTAATCTGAAAATAATGAAAGGGGCGTGACTTGGACCATTAAAGACGGTTATATCGGCAAGGCCATACTCCAACTGGACTACACTACAGGCGATGCTTCTGACAACCTCATCTCTTCAGAAACGCATCAATATACTATCGACACTGACGGCAATATCGAATATGTAAAAATTACGGGATTTGATGAAGAGTTATCTTTCTCTTTTTCAGGCCGTTAAGCTTACGGTAACAATTCAGAGATCGGGTTTAACATTAACACTGTTTTCCTTTAAAAATGCAGTTAAGGCCAAGAAATGGCTTCATATCCAGGCGAACGGCTGTATTTGAAAACCGCACCTAAGCTTGTCGCAGTCATTGATTGACTCGCCGCCTAAGCGCAATATAATGGCGCTTTTTTAAGCCTTAATCTAAACACCCCCATGAGTACCAGACAACTGCTGCACCTTTTGCGTCCACTGACCCGAGCACTGGTCAAACACCCCAAATATCTCCTTATAACGCTACTTGCCGGCGCGCTCTGGTATGGCTACGAAGTCTCCATCGCCCGCCCGGCGATGAGTTATATGGGATTGCCTCAAGCCACCAGCCAACCGGCCAACCACAGTTGGAGTCATGTACTGCGTAACCAAGGGTTTATGCTCGGCTATTCCGAAAAATTGGCCAACCCGCTCTGGGTGACCTACAAAGTAGGTGAAAAACGCTACGCCAGTGGCAAACGCCCGTCCGGCTTTTCAGCCGACTGGCGCTCCCTGTCGCACATTCGTCATGAGGATTACACCGGCTCCGGCTACGACCGCGGTCATATGGCGCCCAACTACCTGATCGCATCACGTTACGGACGCTCGGCGCAACTCGAAACTTTTTTAATGACCAACATCACGCCACAAAAGCCAACACTCAACCAGAAAAGCTGGCAGCGACTGGAAGAAGTTATCGCCGATGACTTTTCTCAATGGCATGGGGAATTCTGGGTAGTCACCGGCCCGATTTTTAGCACACAACCGAAAACACTCAAAAACAGCCGCGTAGCGATTCCCGACGCGTTTTATAAAATTTTGATGAAGCCTGGCAGCTCCGATCACCCCCCCAAAGCACTGGCGTTTATTTTTCCGCAAAATGCCAAACCGAATGCCAGCTTGCTGAATTTTGTCACCACCATTGACGAAGTCGAGCAGCGTACCGGTTTGGACTTTTTCCACCAGTTGCAGGATGATTTGGAAAATCGAATTGAAGGCAGCGCGACACCAGAGGCCTGGAGGCTTGAGGAAGTTGCACAACGCCCTTCACGTTATTAAGATGTCTGAAACCCTCTTAAACGCTTAAGGAGATCGGAGTGGCTTCAACCAACCGGTCCACTGACCACTCAACCAGCGAGCTGCCTCGACGCCAATGGCTAAAACAGTGTGTCTCGGCACTACCGGCTTTGTGTGGCTTAGCCATTCTTCCCGGTTGTACCGTTTCGGAAATACGTCGCGGCCTCACCACCAGCCAGCAACTCTATAACGGCAATGTCAGTGGAGTAATTTCCGCCCAAATACCGGGAACCGGCGTGCCTCCGGTTGATGGCCTGCTTAGGCAGCAGCTGACCTCATTTCTGACTCAACTCGGTAAGGAATGGGGGGAAGAGCGCATTGCCACTCCCAAAGAATTTGTGAAATACACCGATCACTATCAGAGTCGGGCGCTGATCAACTTCACCAACGGGCATATCCGCGTGGAAACGCTTGTCACAAACAACAGCAAACAGGCCCTTAAAGACGCCATCATCAACACTCTGCTGACCCCGCAAGATCCCAGTCAGATAGACTTGTTTAACACTCAGCCAGCCAAACCGGGAAAGACACCGTTTCTGCACAACCTGGTGCAGGATCAGGATGGCAAAGCCATACGCTATGCGTGGCGCGCCGGACGCTTTGCCGACTACCTGCTTCGCCATCGCTATAACGTCTACCAGAGCCAGGGTAAAACTCGCCATGCGGTGGACTTTGACATGGTTCAAAACTATCAAGGCAAACAACAACTTCGCTATCAGGCAGACGTGATGCGCCAGGCGCGACGTTTTAATATAGAACCCGCTCTGATCTATGGCATTATTGAAACAGAAAGTGCATTTAACCCCTACGCGGTCAGTTCGGCGCCGGCTTATGGACTCATGCAGATTGTACCCAGTACCGCAGGGCGGGATGTGCACCGCAAACTGCATCAACGTGACGGCATGCCAAGTAAGCAGACTTTGTTCAACCCGTCGCACAATATCGAATACGGTACCGCTTATCTCTCCATTCTGTTCGATCGCTACCTGTCCGGCATCCGTAACCGCCAATCACAGGAATACTGCGTGATTGCGGCCTATAACACCGGCAGTGGCAATGTGTTACGTAGCTTTGATCGTCATCGCCAACGGGCACTGGATAAAATCAATCGCATGACCAGCCAGCAGGTCTATCACCATTTGCGCACCCGACTGACTTACGCCGAAGCCCGCAACTACCTGGCAAAAGTGACCGCCAACAAACGCAACTACTTGGCCTGATCCAAACGGATCCCTCCGTTAACGCCACTTTCAACCCAGCAAGCAAATTGCAGTACAATAATGGCCTTGTTTCACTCTTCTACAAGAGCTTCTGATGAAAGAACTTTTGCCTACCCAGAAAGACACCATTTACGCCGAAGCACATGAAGCGGTCGGGGCGTTTCAGTTTGACGAATCGGTAGTCGCGGTCTTCCCCGACATGATCCAGCGTTCCGTACCGGGCTATCAAACCATTTTGACCGGTATTGGAGAACTCACCGAAACATACGCGCAGGCCGATTCCAATCTTTATGATCTGGGATGCTCTTTAGGCGCCGCGACGCTGACCATGCGCCGTAAACTGAAACAACCCAATTGCAAAATCATTGCTGTCGACAACTCCGAAGCCATGATCAAACGCGCTTCGGAATATTTGCACGCTTATCACTCAGAGATCGAAGTCGATCTGCGTTGTGCCGACATTAACGAGATCAGCATCGAAAACGCCTCAGTGGTGGTGATCAACTTTACCTTGCAGTTTATCGATCCAGAACTGCGTGAAGCCTTGTTGGCACGAATTTACCGCGGTCTTAAACCCGGCGGCATTTTGATTCTTTCGGAAAAGATCCACTTTGACGATAACAACCTGCAACAGGCGATTGAACACCTTCATCTCCAATTCAAGCGCGCCAATGGTTATTCCGAACTGGAAATCAGCCAGAAGCGCAGTTCACTGGAAAATGTCTTGATCAGTGACAGCGCAGACTTTCATATTCAACGCTTGCAAAACGTCGGCTTCCAATCCGCCGGCATTTGGTTCCAAGCCTATAATTTCGCCTCGTTTATCGCCATAAAATGAACAGGCCTGTTCATTTTATGGCCCTCAGAAAACGGGCAAGATGGAACGGAATCTAACTTTGAAACTCATAGCGCAAAAATTATAATAGCGCCTTTGTTCAACTAGACAGCAGGTTTCACGTGAAGCACCATTACGATTCATTTTGGGAAAAACTCGGTGACTCTCGTTTTGAGGAGTGGAAACAGCAACTTCCGGCTCTGATTGACACGGCACTTCACCCGCAAGGCAATGGAAACCTGCCCCGTTGGCTGGCGGCTCTGGAAATCCTCTATGACTTTCCAAGCGATCAGCCGTTTGAACTCAATGAATCAGTCGTACGTGCCGGCCAAGACACATTGGATGCTGGCCACAAAGCCCAGCTGGAAAGTGCCTTGCGCATCTTAATGCCGTGGCGTAAGGGCCCGTTCAACATCCACGGCATCCATATCGAAACTGAATGGCGTTCGGATTGGAAATGGGATCGAGTCCGTCCCCACCTGAGTCCACTGGAAGGCAAACGCGTGCTTGATATCGGCTGCGGTAGCGGCTATCACCTGTGGCGCATGGCCGGCGAAAAGGTCAAATTGGCGGTGGGAGTCGATCCCAGCCTGCTGTTTATGAGCCAATTCTTAGCCCTTAAGCATTTTATCGGCGAATCGGTTCCAGCCTATTTCCTGCCACTGACGTTAGAACAACTCCCGGTTTCCGCTAAAGGCGGAGTCTTTGACACCGTGTTCTCCATGGGCGTGCTCTACCACCGCCGCTCACCCATCGATCATATCCTGGATCTGAAAAATCAGCTCAAACCCGGTGGAGAGCTCGTTTTGGAAACCCTAGTGGTACCGGAAACTTACGGCCAGCTGTTGGTGCCCGAAGACCGCTATGCGCAGATGCGTAACGTCTGGTTTTTACCTTCGGTAGAGGAACTTCAACGCTGGATGGAGCGTTGCGGGTTTAACCGTGTACGCTGTGTCGATCTTAATCAAACCTCAACCGAAGAACAGCGACCGACCGACTGGATGCAGTGGAACTCTCTACCCGATTTCCTGGATCCGGAAGATCCCAATAAAACCATCGAGGGTTATCCTGCGCCATTGCGTGCGGTCATGGTCGCCAATAAGCCGGCTTAATTTTGACTTAGGCCGATCTGATGCCGGTCGGGTTGTTGATGACTGGCACAACCCGCTCTCACACTCAATATCATTTTTGACTTTTAAGCAATCGACTCACCTATTGGTTTAACCTATAAGTTTTCTTGCTATCCCCATTAAAACGAATGTGTTTATTCTTCACTTTAATATACAATAGTTGTGCTATTTATATACAATACCGTTATTAAAGACCGATCATTGTCAAACAAATTCTAATGTGTTAGTTTTTGCGGCCTTAAATCTTTCATAAAACCGTCATATACAAACACCGCGAGCCAACGGGGGTGCCGCCATGTTTAAGTCGCTTGGACTGCAATCCAAAATACTGCTGATCATTGCCTTGATTTCCACAACCGTGATTGTCGGACTGGGCATCAATGAATACGTCAAACTCGATGAGTCCTATCAGAAAACCGCCTCTCAGCTCGCGAAAGAACTGCGTATGGATATGCAACGCAGTATGGAAACTAAAAAGGCCGTGGGCATTACCAATGCCGTCGCTTTTTCCTCCAATAAGCAGTTGATTGAATCCGTAGTGAAACAGGATCGACCTGCGGTACTGGAAGCACTCAGTAAGGTTAAGCAAACCTATGCGGACAACACCGGTTTTAAAAACGTCAAAATTCACATCCATACCCCCGATAACCATTCCTTTTTGCGCGCTTGGAATCCGGAAAAACACGGTGACGACCTGTCCAGTTTCCGCTTCGGTATTGCCGAAGTCATCAAAAATAAAAAAGCGATTGGCGTACTGGAACTCGGACGCGCCGGCCTCGCTGTACGCGGTATCACTCCGCTATTTGATGAAGGACGCTATATCGGATCACTTGAATTCATCCAGGGCATGGCGAGTGTGGCTCGCAGTTACAAAGAACGCAATATGAACTATGCCCTGTTGCTCAACGATTACGCCCTTACCATCAGCACCAAAGCCAAAAACAATACCCGTTTCCACAATTATGTTTTGGGCAGCATGAATGCCTTCACCCCTGAAACCGTGCAAATGCTCCAAAAAATCGATTGGCCAACGCTGGAAAAACAAAGCTGGCTCGTGCAAGACGGATTACTGATTACATTACTCGAAGTGCAAGACCTTCAAGGCAAAACGGTTGGTGTGCAAATCCTGGGAACGTCAACAGCAGAGCTGGATGCGGCGATGCAAAACACCAAGACCACTCTTTTAAAAGAGATCGGTCTGCTGATCGGTATTGTCCTGTTGATGGCCATTGCTATTGTCTTGGCTACCAGAAAACTGGTGTTACTGCCGGTAACCCACTTGCAAAATACAATGGAAACCGTCACCCGCCAAGGGGATTTTTCCGCCCGAGCCCCGGTTTCAGATTCCAAAGACGAAATTGCTACCATGTCGCGCGATTTCAACCAGTTACTCGAAAACACTCAGCAGGTACTGCAACAAACATCGCAGACCATGGAGGCCATCGGCAATGGTGATTTAACCCAACGTATGCAAATGGAGGCCGTTGGCGATCTGGATGTGCTAAAACGTTCTATTAACCAGAGCGCGGATACTTTGGAATCCACCATGCAAAGCCTGGGGAGTGCGTTAACCGCTTTAGGGCGTGCGGATTTCAGCGCGCAAATTGCCGTTAACAGTAACGCCAAAGGCGCCTTTAAAGAAGCGATTGACAACGCTCATATGACTTTGAACGCGTTGAATGGGGCTATTTCTGAAATTAACCAAGTCGCTGCCTACATGGCGGATTCCGACTTCTCGCACCCGATTCAAATTGAACTCAGCGGGGATTTGAACACCCTGAAAGAGAGCATTAACCTTGCTCTGAACAATCTCAAAACCGGTTTCTCCAGCTTTAATGGCAGCCTCACCAATTTGATTGAAGGCGACTTAACCGCGCATGTCACCGGCGATTACAAAGGGGAGCTGGCGACCCTGCAGGAAACGATTAATACCGCGCTAAACAATATTGCTACGATTTTTATCGACATCAAAACCACGTCGGAGTCGGCTCTGGCCAATATCCAGCAGTTGGCAAACGGCAATGAACACCTCAATCAGCGCACCCAAAGCCAGGCGGCTTCACTGGAAGAAACCGCCGCTTCTATGGAGGAAATCACCTCTACAGTGCACAACTCCTTGAATAACGCCAAAGAAGCGAATCTTTTATCCACCCAAGCAAAAGAAGAAGCCAACCAGGGCGAGCTGGTCATGCAAAAAGCACTGGTTGCGATTGAAGGTATTCATGCTGCCAGCGCCAAGATTTCGGACATCACCAATCTCATTGACAGCATTGCCTTCCAAACCAATTTGCTGGCTTTGAATGCCGCAGTAGAAGCCGCCCGTGCCGGCGAACACGGACGCGGGTTTGCCGTGGTCGCCGGCGAAGTGCGTGCACTGGCTCAGCGCTCTACCGAAGCGGCCCGCGAAATTGCCGCACTGGTTGCCGACACCACAGCTCAAATCAACCAGGGAACCGAATTGACTGAACAATCCGGTGCCATGCTAAAGCAGATCAACCAGCGTGTTGGCTCGGTGTCAGAAATGGTTGAAGAGATCAGCCGCGCTGCAGAGGAGCAGTCTCTGGGCATAGGTCAGATCAACCAGGCCATCAGTTCCATGGACAGCGACACCCAACAAAATGCCGCACTGGTGGAAAATGTGGCCCAGGACACTCAACGTATGAACGATGAGATAGGCCACCTAGTGGAACTGATCGGCTCTTTTAAGATCGATACCAGCAAACTGCTTCCTAAAAAATAAGGTTCAGCCGGGCCAACTCAACGCCAAGTTGGCCCACCCTTCTCTCTTCAACTCCTTTATTTCACCCTCCTGAATAACAACTCAATACTCTGTTCAATGAGTCACTACACGACAGCTAAAACCTTTGGCTATAATAGAGAATCCTTAATCACCAACCCATCATGGACTCAAACGGTTTACTATGGACTCTAATGCCTTACTCGCCCAGCGTTTTCAATCACTGCAAGATCAGATTAACCGTCACATCATCGGCCAGCCGCACCTCACCGCACGGATGTTGATTGCCTTGCTCTCCGATGGTCACTTGTTGGTCGAGGGGCCGCCAGGCCTGGCCAAAACCAAAGCGATCAAGGTACTGGCCAAACACCTAGAGGGCAGCTTCCACCGTATTCAGTTCACCCCGGACCTGCTACCTTCCGATATCACCGGTACCGAGGTTTATCGTCCGGAAACCGGCACTTTCGAATTCCAGTCCGGGCCGATTTTTCACAACCTGATTCTCGCCGACGAAATCAACCGTGCTCCGGCCAAAGTCCAATCCGCCCTTCTGGAAGCCATGGCGGAAGGTCAGGTGAGTATCGGCAAGCGTACCCTGCCAATGGATAAACTATTTATGGTCATGGCCACCCAAAACCCACTGGAACAGGAAGGCACCTATCCGCTGCCGGAAGCGCAACTGGACCGTTTCATGTTCCACGTCAAAATCGACTACCCAACGGCTGAGAGCGAATATGAGATCTTGGAGCTGGTGGAACAGGAAGCCCGTAGCCAACAGGAAGAAGAGGGTGAACACCTGACACAACAGGATTTGTTTGCCGCCCGCGAAGCGATCCTAAACCTGCATATGGCCGATGCAGTCAAAACCTATCTGGTGGAATTGGTGATGGCGACACGCAACCCACAAGCCTATAACACGGAATTGGCCGGCCGCATCGCCTATGGCGTCAGCCCGAGGGCCACATTGGCACTGTCACGCGGGGCACGGGCCCACGCTTGGCTGCAAGGTAAAGATTTTGTCAGCCCGGATGATGTGCAGGCGGTCGTCCACGACACTTTCCGCCATCGTTTATTACTGACGTTTGAAGCCGAAGCCGAAGGCATCAGCGTGGATCAAATTACCGATCAACTGCTGCAACTGGTTGCCGTTGTCTAAGTGCCATATCCGGGAACGCTATGAGCCAGCAAAACCACAAAGAGCAGATTCAGCCCAAAGCGCTTTCTTCTGAGGAAGCTTTGGCTTCTTTATACAGTTCGCTCGACGACTTAGTGGCTTTAAGGTTTCACGTGAAGCAATATAAGCTTAACAGCCAGCAAAAAGTGCTGGAACAAACCAGTGGCGGTCATCCCAGTCTGCGAAAAGGCAGCGGTATGATTTTCAGCGAAGTACGCCAATACCAGCCCGGTGACGACATTCGCCATATCGACTGGCGCGTCAGCGCGCGCACGCAAAAAGTGCATACCAAGGTCTTCAGTGAAGAGCATGAAAAGCCGGTGTTGTTGGTGACTGAACAGTCGCCCGCGCTGTTTTTCGGCAGCCGCGTACAGCTTAAGGCGGCGCAAGCGCTGAATGTGGCCGCCCTGCTCGGCTGGATTGCGCTGCATCAAAACGATCAAGTCGGCGGCATGGCATTTAATCAAACTCAACAGGCCTGGATAGCGCCCAAACGCCAATCACGCACGCTGCTGCAATGGTTTCATCAAGCTCTACATCTGCAACACCAGCTCAAACAGCCCGGCACCACCACACCGGAACCGTGGCAACAGGCCTGCCAACAATTAAGCCGTCAATTGCGTCCGGGGAGCAAGATTTTCCTGATCGGTGATCTGCTCAACTTCAATGACGCCACCCTGGATCAGTTGCGCAATCTGCGCAAACAGGCGGAAATCACCGCCATTCACATTTACGATCCGTTGGAGAAAAACCTGCCGCAACAGGGGTGGCTCTCCTTTACCAGCGGCTGGTTCAGCGACCGCATTCTGCCGCTTAACAGCGCACAAAAAACCATTCGCAGTCGCTACCGACACAACTATGTCAGTCGTTGGCAAGCTTTGCAAAAACGCTTGCAAACCCTGCACATTCCACTGGTCGAAGTGAGCACTCAACAAGCGGCACTGCCACAGTTGATCCAACACCGAGTGATTCAGTAGGACAAAAAAGCGATGAACTCGACGATGAATTCTCCCATGAACCCGCAAAACGCACACCTGCTGGCCCAGCTGCAAGACATTCAACTGCCGGATCCGGTCGGCTGGTGGCCGTTGGCCTTTACCTGGTGGGTGCTGTTATTGAGTTTGGGCGCCATGCTACTGGCGCTAATCTGGTTCTGGATCGAACGCCGCCGCCGCAACGCCTATCGGCGCGAAGCGTTACAGCAGCTGCAACAACTTATCGATCAGCCCTACTCGGACCCCAGCGCGCAACAAGCGGCTATTTTGCAAATCAATGCTCTGCTTAAACAGGTGGCCATTACCGTCTATGGCCGGGCAAAAGTCGCACCCTTATATGGACAGGCCTGGTTGGATTTTCTCAAAACCAATGCCGAATTCATCGCCCAACCGCAAGAACTGCTCGACTGTTTGCAGCTGGCTTATCAGACCGCATTAGAAACTGAAAGCCGGCAGGCATTACGTGTTTGGCAGGATTACGCCAAACAGTGGATACGAGGGCATCACCTGTGAGTACCCTGAGCGTTTTGTGGCAACAATTTGAGTTCTTATGGCCGTGGATGCTCGCCTTTCTGCCATTGCCTTGGCTGGTACGCTTATTGGTGAAACCGGTTTCCAAGCAGCATAGGCCATTATTGGCTCCTCAAATCATCAACCGGGTAGCCGATGAATTTGCCGCCGATTCAATGCTGCAGCCCCAAAAGCGCAAAAGCCGTATTCCACTTTGGTTTATCCTGATTTGGCTGTTGCTGATTGTCGCGGCCATGCGTCCGATCTGGTATCTGAGCCCAACGCCGTTTAGTGCCAGCGGCAAAGACTTGATTCTCGCCGTGGACCTCTCCGGTTCCATGCAAAAAGCCGACATGTATCTGGGCGGCCAAGATGTTGACCGTCTGACCGCGGTAAAGCATGTGGTGGCGGAGTTTATTGAGCAGCGCCGCGGGGATCGCATGGGGCTGATTGTGTTCGGCAGTCAGGCCTTTTTGCAAAGCCCGCTTACCTATGACCTGAATACAGTGAAAACACTGCTAAATGAAACCGCCATTGGCATGGCCGGCAAAAATACCGCCATCGGCGACGCCATCGGACTCACCCTGAAACACCGCGTGCATCAATCTCAAGCCGCCACTCAGGAATCGGTGCTGATTCTGCTCACCGACGGCACCAACACCGACGGCATCGACCCCATCCAGGCGGCGGAAAAGGCACGCGATTTGGGCCTTAAAATTTATACCATCGGCGTTGGCCGGGTTGAACACCGAACCGGGCTGGATGCCTTCTTCAACAGCAGCCGCAACGACATGGATACCGCTACCTTGAAAAAAATCGCCGAACTCACCCAGGGCCGCTTCTTTCTTGCCAACGACACCCAACAGCTGGCGGAAATCTATCAAGAGATTAATCGCTTAGAGTCGGTCGAGCATGAAGTATTCAGCTATCGACTGCGCAGTGAATTGTATGTCTGGCCGTTAGGTTCGGCGTTTCTTCTCAGTCTGCTGTTAGGCTGGCGTAAACTGAAACAGTGGGGAGCTTAAGACATGTCGATACATATCGAATTTTTGCGCCCATGGTGGTTTTTAGGTCTGATTCCCGTTGCCTGGTTATTATGGAAAGCGTGGTGGATTCAATCGAATCAAGGGGCCTGGCAAAACGTGATCGAACCCAAGTTTCACAAACTGCTGCTTGGCCAATCCTCCGATAACCAGGGGATGAGCGCTTACCGTCTGGCGCTCGCCGGTTTGGCGGCGATCTGGATTATGGCGGTGGTGGCGTTGGCCGGACCCAGCCTGAAATCGGTGAAATTGCCCGCCCAAAAAACCCAGCAGGGCACGGTGATTGTATTTGACCTTTCACTGTCTATGCTCGCCGACGACCTCAAACCCAATCGTCTCAGCCGGGCGCGTTTCAAATTGATCGATCTGCTTAAAGCGCATCCGGAAACCGCATTCGGAATGGTCGCTTATGCGGGTTCGGCCCATACTATCGCCCCGATTTCCGAAGATAACCAAACCCTGTTGGCGCTGATCCCCACCCTTGATCCGTTGATGATGCCAAGCTACGGCTCTAATCCCGTTAAAGCGATGGAGATGGCAGATTCCCTGTTTAAAGGGGCCAACATCACCCATGGGCATATTATCTGGATGACCGACGATCTCGAAACGGAACAACAGACAGACATGATCAAATGGTTTGCCAAACACGATTACCACTTAAGCATACTCGCCGTCGGCACTCGCGAAGGCGGCAGTGTTCCGGTACCGAATTACGGCCTGTTAAAAGACAGCAATGGCGCCATTGTTTTGCCAAAACTGCCGTATGAGCGGCTGGAAGCCCTTAGCCGACAGACCGGTGCGGCGCTCACGCCACTGACGCTGGACGACAGCGATCTGCAAAGAGTGCTGCCCTCCTTTTTGGGCGGCATGCAGGCCGTTGACGACCAAGCTCAAGCGGAAAAAGAGGTGTTGTATCGTCTGGATGACGGCACCGCGATTATCCTCGCCATGCTCCCTTTGGTGGCCTTGGCCTATCGCCGTGGCTGGCTTTTTTCCCTGGCCGCATTCAGCCTGCTTCCTGCAACCGCCCTGACAATGAGCGTACTTGCAATGTCGGCGTTGTACGCCCCGCCGAGTTATGCTGAAGCCAAGTTTTCCGATCTGGCGGATGTCTTCCAGACGCCCGATCAGCAAGGTTACAAAGCCTGGAAAAAACAGGATTACGATGCCGCCGAATCCCTGTTTGAATCTCCCGCCTGGAAGGGCGCGACGCTCTATAAAAACGGCAAATACAAGGAAGCGGCGGAACAGTTTAAGCGCGATCGAACCGCGCGCGGTCACTACAATCTGGGCAATGCGTTGGCACAGCTCGGCCAGTACCAAGGCGCTCAGCAGGCCTATGAAAAGGCGCTACAAATGCAACCGGATTTTACCGCCGCACAACACAATCTGGAGCTCATTAAACAACTGCAGAAAAACCAGCAGGCCTCTAACCAGAACGCAAATTCAGACAACGCCATGAATCAGCACGGCCAGCAAGAGAATGCCCAAAATGCGTCTCAAAACCCGCATTCTAACGGTAGCCAAGCGGCTGATTCTGAAGCCTCTCGCACCGAACAAAACCAACAGGCCTCCCCTCAAACGGATCAGAAGAGCGGCCAGAAAACGGATGCACAACAAAATACAAACTCCAAACCTGAGAACGCTTCCGGACAACCTACGCAAAACCAAGCTGAAGAACATGCTCAGGAATCTGATTTAGCAGCAAAAGATTCCGCTTCCGAGCAGACGGCTAAACGTTTGAGTGAAACCAAAACGGCTAAGGAAACCGAGTCGCCAGAGCAATTGAGCGAACAGCAACTCGCTACGGAAAACTGGCTCAAACAGATTCCCGATCAGCCTGGACTGTTTTTAAAGCGTAAATTCGATTATCAGTACCGTAACGCCTCTCCGGAAAATACGCCGGATTCGATAGATTCAACCCAATCGTCACAGAAAAAAATATGGTAACTTCAACCCCTTTTAATTTTCTTCACCGAGTGCATTCCATGGCATGGCTTTGCCAGCGCCATTTGATGTTGGTATTCAGCGTGATCGCTCTGAGTCTTGCCAGTTTTGCCGTGCAGGCAAAAAGTCTGACGGTCAGTGCGGACCGCCAAACCGTGGAATTCGGCGACATCATTACCCTCAATATCGTCGCCGATTTCCAGAATAATCTCGCCCAACTCGACCTCTCATCGCTGGAGGATCAGTTTGAAATTCTCGGCAGTCAGCGCAGCAATCAGATTCAAATGGTTAACGGCGACTTTGAAACCAGCACCCGCTGGCTGATCCAACTGCTGCCGAAACAGGTGGGAGAATTGATGATTCCGCCGTTTAAACTCGGTGATGTCAGCAGCGCGCCCTATCCTGTAACCGTAAAACCGTTACAGAAGAGCCTTCAAGGGGATCTGGAGCCGTTTTTTCTGCAATCCGAGGTCAATATAGCCAAACCTTATATTCAGCAGCAGGTGATCTACACATTGCGTTTTTACCATCAAGGGCGCACCATCTCCGGGAATATCCGCCCGCCGCAGTTCGGCAGCGCACAAACCGAATTATTAAAAGATGGCGAAGCGTTCAGTAAACAGATTAACGGTATTCCCTATACGGTGTACGAGTGGATCTATGCTGTCTATCCGCAAGCCAGTGGAACCCTCACCATCAGCGCCCCCAGCTTCCAAGGCCGGCTGCAATATCGTGGCCGTTTAAAACAGGTGGAGGTCAAAGCCAAAGCGCTTGAACTGAATGTGCAAGCCGAACCGTCAGCCTTTAAAAACCAAGCGACTAACCCGTGGCTACCCGCTGCAAACATAGAAGTGACTCAGCAATGGCAACTGCCGGACGGGGATATCCATGTAGGCGATACTTTAACGCAAACCGTTACCCTGAGAGCACAGGGGCTGATGGCCAACCAACTGCCCGATCTGCGCTTATCCGAAAGTGGTGACTATAAGATCTATGCCGACCAGCCAGTCACCAGCCAGCAAAAAACCGCCAGCGGCATTCACAGCGAAAAACAGTTTAAACGCGCGCTGATTCCATCCCGAAGCGGAGAAGTCACGATTCCGCAACAAACCGTATATTGGTGGAATACGCAAACGGATCGCCTGGAAAAAAGCGTCCTCCCCGGCAAAACCCTGACAGTGCGGCCTGCTGTCGGCAATGACCAACCCCATCAAACCATGCAAGCACATGACCTGCGTACCCCGGATGCCCAGCCCCAAGCTACACAGGACGCTTCCGAACGGTTATGGCAAGGCTTCACCGCACTGTTTGCCTTGCTCTGGCTGTTCACCTTGGGAGTATGGTGGAAAACCCGAAGACAGTTGGCAAAAGGGGTTTCACAACAAACATCGCAAGCATCGGCTAAAACAGCTAAAACGGCTGAAGAGACTGAACAGGCCTGGTCGGTAAATGCCTCTCTGGACACGCTCTGCCAACTCCCTCTGGCACAACTCTATCCGGCACTGTTGAACTGGCTCAAACAACATCATCAGCTCAACCATTTGGCGGAACTGGCCGATCCGGCTTTAAAGCAAATCCTGTTCAAACTCGAAGCGTGTCGTTATCACCAGGCCGACTTCAGCGAAACCGACCGAAAGAGGTTATGCGCCAACCTCAAGGCTTTTGATCACAAAAGCCAAACCGAACAGGCCGCCTCCAAACTGAAACCGCTCTATCCGACACACCTATAAACAACAGGGATTTTTGTATTTATACGTAGTTTTTGGATAAACTAGAACTCAATCGCCAAACCCAACTCCGCATCCAGATGAAATTGGGGCAGAATTGGCTGGCCTGAGGAGAGTATATGAATCCATTCGCGTTTAAACCTGTATCCACAACCCTCTTGCTTACCCTGCTCGCATCCACTTTAAGTGCGTGCGGCAGCGGCGGGGATGACAACACCACTGAATTGATCTATGAAGGCTCTACCGCCCCGGCGACATTGACGTCAACCGATCAGGCCAATCACTACCTATCGAGCTACCAAGCCTTCTCCAGTGCCTTGGATAATTCAACCGACAGCGCCAGCAGCGTTCGCACCGCGAATGCAACAGCACTGAAAACACTCTATGACTTAAATGATCAGCAGGTTGGCGAGTGCGGCGGCACCCTAAGCTATTCGGGAAGCTATGACGATCTCTATGGCTATATGGATATGGATTATTTTGCCGATGACTTCTGCAATTATGACGTCGTCCTTGATGGCTACTTTGGCCTGATCGGGTATGATGACGACTTTACGATGACATTCAATCTGTTTTCGATGCGTGATACCAGCAACACGGTTAACCTCACCGTGCAGGGTGAGGTCAATTACCTCGAAAGCCTAAATAGCACCAAAACCACCGCCAATCTGATCCTAAAAAACAACCTGAACGATCAAAATCTCCGTTTTGAAAACTGGGTGGAGACGTTATATACCTCCAGTTTTCCGGAAGAGTTGGCGGTGTCGGGTAAACTTTACCACCCTGTTTATGGTTATGTAACGGTGACCACTTTGGAGGCGATGACGACCGACTATTATGGCCAGGCGGATTCCGGTAAAATCCGCCTTCAAGGAGACAACTCAACGGCCTATATTACCTTTTACGCCTCCAGCCATCTGGTTGAAGTGGACAGCGACAACGATGGCATCATCGACGACAGCCAGGTCTATAACGACAACTGAAACTCATAACCCGAAGCCTTTTTATTTAGCCATTAAAAAAGCCGTCATTAAGACGGCTTTTTTGTTGTCTGATTTCTCATTCTTCAACTTTTGAAATGGCGTTCGGCGATTTTCTGCACTTCCGGGTAATTGGTTTTGCCTGTACCCAATACCGGCACCGCCTCCACCAGAATCACCGTTTTCGGCACCATAATATCCGCCACCTGTTTGGTCTTGGCGGCCTCCGTGACGGTACTGCGGCTCAAGGTTGGGTCATCGGTCACCAATACCAGTTGCTCCCCTTTGCGTTCATCCGGCACCGCCACCACCACATGGTGGCCTTCCGGACTCGCTTGGTTTATGTAGTTCTCTACCGCGGTCAAAGAGACCATTTCCCCGGCGATTTTGGCAAAGCGCTTGGCACGGCCTTTAATCCAGACAAAGTTGTCTTCATCGACCTCGACGATATCACCGGTATCATGCCAGCCGTCCTCCGGCGGCACCAATACCCCAGGATTGTCCGGTAGCAGGTAACCCAACATGATATTCGGTCCCTTAACCAACAAACGCCCGCCTTTCTCAATTCCTGGGACTTCACCAATGCGGTATTCTATCGCCGGCACCAGTTGGCCGACCGAACCGTTCTTAAAGGCCGTTGGGATATTCACCGCCAAGACCGGCGTGGTTTCGGTCACCCCATAACCTTCATAGATGGAGGTATGGAATTTTTCCGCATACAGCTGACGGGTTTCCGGACGCAAGCGTTCCGCCCCGGCGACCATCTCTTTAACGCTGTAAAAATCGTAGGGGTTGGCCTTGCGCGCATAGCCGCTAAAGAAGGTGTCGGTTCCGAAAATAATGCGCGCATTGGTCTGATAGACCATTTCCGGCACCACCGCATAGTGCAGCGGGGAAGGATACAAAAAAACGCGAGCACCCTTCAAAATCGGCCACAAAAGCCCAGCCGTAAGGCCAAAACTGTGGAAAGTCGGCAAGGCATTAAACAGGCGCTCTCCCGGCATCAAATTGAGCATGGCGCTGATCTGTTCGATATTGCTGACGATATTCTGATGAGAGAGCACGACCCCTTTAGGCACGCCTTCGGAACCGGAGGTAAACAACACTACCGCTTCGCTGTGAGGGTCGCACTTATAGCCAGGCAAAGCCGATTTGACTTTGAACAGGCCTGCCAACTTTTGGGCCACACCTATGCGTTCACGTACCTCCTCCAACAGAATAAAACGAATGCCTTTCTGCTCCATCTGCTCGAGTACAGGCTGCAAACCAAAAGCGTCAACAAACTTTTGCGAAGTGATGATCGTTTTCAGCTCAGCTGTCCGGCAAGCCGACTCCATAGCGTGCAGACCCGCGGTGAAGTTCATCATCGCCGGCACATGGCCGTACGCCTGCAAAGCAAAAAAGGTCGCCGGCATGCCCGCTACATTCGGCAGCATCAGACCGACGCGCTTCTCGTCGCCCAGCAGCCGGTGCAGCTGTTTGCCCAGCACCGCCGACGCCAGCAGCAGTTTTTTTAACGACAGATGTTGGTCATTAATGTCTTCCACACAGGTCTCTGAGGCGTGGAAAGTCGCTTTGGCTTCCACCAGCGACTGAAACAGGCTTTTCTCACGCACACGGCCGTAATAAGCCATATCGCGCATCAGAGTAAAAATCTGCTGTTTTTGCGCATGGTGACGGCCATGCCCCTTGGTTCCGGCTGGCGGTGAAATGGAGTGCGCCGGCTGAATCGTCAGGGTGATTTTAGGAAACCAAAACTGTTTGATATAAGAATAGAAACGCCCATTCAGATAAGAAAACTTCGACAGCTCGGCGCCTTCGATATAGACCGGCAGAATCGCAGCATGGGTTTTATCCGCCACCATCGCCGTGCCTTCGTACACCTTCATTAAACCGCCGGTTGTGCTGATACGCCCTTCCGGAAAGATCATACATTGCTTGCCCTTTTTGAGCTCGGCAATCATATGCTTGGCCGCATAAGGGCTATTGAGGTCTACAGTGAAAAAACGCCCGAAATAGAGCACAAACTTACCATACCACTTTTTGGCGTGGTTCATGCCCACCATAAAAGTAGTCTCACCCGGCACAAACAGGTCAATCAGAGGGCCGTCCAGTAGAGAAACATGGTTAGCCACAATCAACAGAGGCCGCTTGGACTGATCCACTGCATGGTAGTGCTCCAAACCGCGCACTTCAACGCGGTAGAGCAGTTTAAATAATCCCTTCACTAATGATTTCACCAACCACTTCATCGTGACTCCCTATTCTTATTTTTATTGTTTATGGTTTTTCTATAAGCATTGCATTATTCAACGGTCGGTTTTCCCTGATAGCGGTAAAAACCGGCCGCGACAAATAGATTCATTATGGCCATCACCACCAACATGGTTGGTAAGCTCAAATCAAACAGATAACCCAGCATGATCAGCAGTGACGACACCGCCATCAATAACGCATTTAAAATATTATTCACCGCCACCATGCGCGCACGCGACTCGGCCGGGGTCTGTAACTGCAAGTGGGTATACAGCGGCACAATATAAGCCCCCCCAATCACCGCCAAGGCAAACAGAAACAACAGAGATAAATTCTGCGGCCATTGGCCAATAAACTCACTTAGCCCGATCAAGCTCCCAGCTTGCATAATATGCAGCGCATCTTGAGCAAACCTATCCGCGACCCAAACACTCAATAACAGCAGCAGAGTCATCAACAACAGCATTAACGGATGCAAGCTCAATTCAACCTTCGATCCAAAGAGTTTGGCCACCAAACCGGCCCCCAGGGCAATTCCCACCGAAAACAGGGTTAAAAACGCCACTACAACAGACTCGTCGGCAACTAAGGTGTATTTTACAAAAGCCGGAATCTGGCTAAGCAGCACCGCACCAATAAACCAGAACCAAGAGATGGCTAATACCGCAAAAAACGCCTGTTTGTAGCTACGTCCACACCGGATCATCTGCACCGTGCTGCGGAAAATATTTCTATCAATCCGTAAGGCTTGCGACTGGGACATCGTATGCGGCACCTTTAAGCTGGCCAAATAGCCTAAAAACGCGGTCAATACCACCGCCAGCGCCATCCATTGGGTGCCGTTTTCCAAAGACACCACCAAACCGCCAACCAGGGTGCCCAATAAAATCGCAATAAACGTGGAACCACTGAACCAACTGTTACCACGTTGCAATTGCTGCTCGCAAAGCACCTCCGGCAAAATTGAATACTTGATCGGCCCGAAAAAGGCGGACTGCACGCCCATTAGAAACAGAGAAGCATACAGCCATTCCATTTGTAAACTGAGCAGGCCTATGGCACCGCTGAACATAATCAGGATTTCCGCCAATTTGATTTTGCGAATCAACACGGTTTTCGGAAAGTGATCGGCCAACTGACCGGCTAATGAAGAGAAAAGAAAAAACGGCAGAATAAACAGGCCGGCCGCCAAAGTGATATAGAGTCCGGTTTCCTCGCCCGACCGACTGAGCTGAAAGGCAATCAGCATCACCATCGCATTTTTGAAAAGATTATCGTTAAATGCGCCTAAAAATTGCACCCAAAACAACGCAAAGAACGATCTGGAAAAGAAAAAACCGCGATCGGAATCCGCAGGATCAGCAGCTTTCAAAGAGGGAGAATTAGGTATTTTGGTGGACATAAAAGAGGGTAAACCGCATCTTAATCGTAAAACAACGTTGCTTCGCGTGAGCGTACTAAGTATAGCTGTTTTACGCCTAAGTGCCTAATATTCAGCGTGTTTACCCTTTTAGGCCGATATGCCGATTATATTTTGATGTAATTCCAACCGGCATTCATACGCTCGGCCATCGCATCCACAGCAGGCTTATCATGTTTCACCCGTTTCAAAACCTGGATTGTTTCCCCTTTTTTCATTGCCCGTTCTATCGCCCTGCTGCAGGCATAAAGGGTTAAGCCGCTGTATTGATCCAGCAGGCTTTCCAAACGCTGACTATTGGGGCTTTTAACATCAAACAGCTTAACCCCTTGCGAGTTGGAAATCACATCCACTTTAAGGCTGGGCCCCTTCTGAGCATACAGCGATTCAATTTTTTGCAACGCCAAAATCTGTTTATCCAAGTCACCCGAATCGATATGAATAATGTACTTATTCGATTCAACCGCCTGATTCGCTGCCAGTTGCCCAATATGGGACTCTCCAAAACCGCCTAACTGTACTGAAGAAATCCCCAATACCACACCCAATAGCAATGAGGCTGCGGCCGTTTTAGGAACCGACCAAACGCGTTTAGCCACTGAATCGGTTTTTTCTTTGTGTTCCGGAACTGGAATGTCCAAATAGGCCTGTTTTACTCTGGATTTTAACTCTTGAAGTTGAATCACTTCCTGGTTGATCTGAGCGTCCGATTCCATTACCGTTTCAATCTGCAAACGTTCTTCGGTTGACAACTCACCGTCCACATACGCCTGCAGTTGATAATGTTCTATTTTATTCACCATGTTCAGTGTCTCCTCAAAGGCACCACATTCGGTTGACTATCCTGTTTTTTCAACAGGCCTCTTAAGCGTTCACGGCCGCGCGAAATGCGGCTCATTACCGTACCGATCGGAGTCGCGGTAATCTCAGCAATCTCCTGATAACTGAACCCCTGCAAATCGGCCAGCAAAATCGCTTCTCGCTGCTCAAAAGGCAGCTTAGAAATGGCGACATACAGAGACTCGTTACGCTGCTTTTTAATCAGTTCGCTCTCATTACAGTGACTGCAATGATGTTCATCAATCTCCGATTCATCGGCCCACTCCCAACGGCGATTAAAACGCATTTCATCTAAAAACTGATTACGCATGATCTTGGTCAGCCAAGCACTTAAATGCTGCAAACTGTTGAGATCTTTTCGACTTTCTAGGGCTTTTAGCATTGTTTCCTGAACCAGATCCTGAGCCACGGCAGGCTGATGACACCAAGCGTATGCCAGTCGATACAGACTGTCATACTGCTGCTTGAGTGCCGCATTAAACTCTCTACGATCGCGTGATGCGCAAAACAGATCCGCTACTTTGCTAGACAGTTTCATCACTCTGTTTCTTAACCTTATGTTTTATCCTTTTTTCGATAGTAATGGAATTTAAAACCCGTTTGCAACAAAAAACTGGAATCTATTTTTGTTTAAATATTAACAACTTATGAAATAAATTTTATTGCTGGGCAAATAAAAATTACTGGTTTAGAAAATTGGAATAAAACCTAATCATGGTTCGTTTAACGGATAAGCGCGCTCAATTTTACGCAACAGAGGATTTAACCAACATGATTCAAAATCGTTACGCTTCACTTCGCGTCAATTCGAATAGATTGGCGCCCCGTAAGCCAATGCCATGGTTGTTTGCATGGCTGTTCGCCTGCGTATGGGGACTGTTAACATCCGTGCCGGCATTCGCCGCGCAACAAGAAATGCCACTTCCAGATACCTTTGCCGAACATAAGGTGGTTTTACAGATCAGCGATCGCGATCCATTTAAACAAACTCTGGTACTGAATGTCGCCGCAAACCTGCAACGCTATTACGGTGCCTCTAATCTGGATCTGGAAATTGTGGGGTTTGGTCCCGGAGTACGCCTAATGCTCAAAGACAACGTCAATCAATCACGTATTCAGTCCTTGATGAATGCCGGAGTACGTTTTAGCGCCTGTTCCAACACGCTGAAAAACTTTGGCAAAAAACTTGGAAAGGAACCTGAAATTGCCGAAGGGATTCAAAGAGTTCCTGCCGGAGCAGGCCGTATTTTGCAACTGAATGCCGCTGGCTGGCAAATTCTAAAACCTTAAATATAAACAATAATCAAAGAAGGATGGATAGCCATGATGAAATCAATTAAACACGCGTTTCTAGTCCTGTTATGGATCGGCGCCGCACTGCTTCCCAACAGTTCTTATGCAGACGGCGGAAGCAAATACGGAATGCAAAAAGTGGTGTACCACATCAACTATGACGACGCCAAAAAACAGTCTTCAACCCTAAGAAACATTCAAAATCACATCAATGCAGTTGGGGCAGACAAACTTGACCTGCAAGTGGTGCTGCATGGCAATGGCCTTTCATTGTTACTCAAACCGGAAGCCTTGAAAAATGTACCCAAGTTCAAGACAGCCAATGCCACCCAAACCATGACTCAGAAGATCGATCAGCTCAAAATGCAGGGGGTTAAATTCAATGTCTGCGCCAATACTGTCAAAGGACGTAACGTTGATGTGACTCGCGATCTATATGACGTAGACACGTCCACGATAGTACCGAGCGGCGTCGCCGAACTCGCCTATCTGCAATCTAAAGGGTATCTCTACCTGCGCCCTTAATTACTCTTAGTTGCTAAAAATACAACCAAATACAGTCTCTATTCACGGAGAAGAGGATTCTTATGTTTAAAAAATCGATGAAAAAAACGGCTTTGCTGGTCGCTTTGGCCGGCGCATTCTCAGCCCAATCTGTTCAAGCGGCTAACTGGCTGATGCTCCAAGGAACGGAAAAAGAACACCAAGCCCCTAGAGCCAAGGTGTGGGGATTTGTACAAATCGACTATCAATCGACTAACGACACCAAGCTCAAGGCCGGACCCTTTGCCGGACAATCTGCTGCATTTAACCAATTAGGACCGCAGCTGACGACCTCTCAGGGATTTAATGTCCGTCGTGCCCGCATTGGCGTAAGAGGTAACAACTTTCCGTTAGATCCAAAAGTAAACTATTTCCTATTGGCTGAATTTGGAAATAACGGTATCACCACCGGAGGGAAAGCCTCACAAGGTCAACTGACCGATGCCAGTGTCACTCTGAACCACATCCCCGGGGCGCGTATCCGTGCAGGCCTGTTCAAAACGCCTGGAGCCGAAGAAGGTCTTCAGGCGATTGGCGTCTTTAACTACATCAACTTCACCAATGTCACCGACCGCCTGCTGCTGGAACGCCCTTTTGATAATGCCGCTGATAATACCGGCAGAAGCGGCCCGGTCGGCGCATTCCGTGACACCGGTATCCAGGTTTTCGATGCATTCCGCCAGGGAGACTGGGAACACAGCTATGCCGTCATGCTCGGCAATGGTAATGGATTGGCGATGACCGATGACAACAAACATCAAGACCTTTATCTATATGCCTCCACGGAAAAAATCTTTGGCGATTCCAAAGGAGCACGACGCCACGGCATGAAATTTTTTGCCTGGATGCAGGATGGAAAACGGACTCTGGATGATGTGGGAACGGTTGATCGTAAACGTGCCGGTTTAGGGACCACCTATTGGGATGGCAAATATCGATTGGCTGCCGAGTATATTACCGCTGACGGTATGATTTATGGTGGCACCAAGGGAGCAGGACTTCCAGCAGACGGCGCGACTTTTAGCGTACTGCCGGATGAAAAGGCAACCGGATATTATGTAGATCTCGGTTATCGGGTCTTACCAAACATGGAACTGAATCTGCGCTACGACCTGCTTGATGCGGCCACGGAAACCGATGCCCTCCACCGTGAACTGCAAACCACCACTCTCGGTGCCCAATATTTCTTTAACAAGAAGATGTCTCTAAAGATGAATTACGAACTGCGTAATATCGATGCACCGGATCTGCCAAGCGCGTCACCGGTACACGATATTCTGGACAGCATTGATAACCGTGTATCCGCACAGTTCAGCCTGATTTACTAAGGTGAATAGGGGGGAGTTGCTCCTTGGTTCCCCTTGTGAGTTTTACATTAACTAAGTCTAAGCCTTTGCCCGTATCCGTTCCAACCCGATGCGGGCTTTTTTTATGGTTGCTCTATGCGTTTTATTACGCTGCAATGCCAGTGTGACGCAGTAGAGCATCAATCTGTGGCTCACGTCCTCTGAATGCCTTAAACAGCACCATTGGATCCATAGAGCCCCCTGCCGCAAGAATGGTGTTTCTAAACTTGGCACCGGTCTCAGGGTTCAAAATGCCCGTCTCTTCAAACAGGCTGAAGGCATCGGCTGACAGCACCTCTGCCCATTTATAACTGAAGTAACCCGCCGCATAACCGCCGGCAAAGATATGGCTAAAGCTGTGCAGCATACGCGTATATTCTGGCGGTTGTACCACCGCCACTTCTTTGCGAATGCGTTTCGCCAACTCCAGAATATCCTCGGCTTCTTGAGGATCATAGAAACTGTGCAGTTCAAAATCCATTAAGCCGAACTCCAGTTGGCGCACCATCATCATCGCGGACTGGAAATGGCGACTGGCTTTGAGCGATTCAAATAGATCGTCCGGCAAAGGCTCATCTGTGTCGATGTGTCCGGAAATGCAATCCAAGCCCTCGCGTTCCCAACAGAAGTTTTCCATAAATTGCGATGGCAATTCCACCGCATCCCACGGCACACCGCTGATGCCGGAAATATCCAGATGTTCCATCTTAGTAAACAGATGGTGAATACCGTGGCCGTATTCATGGAACAAGGTGGTCACTTCATCATGCGTCAGACAGGCCGGTTTATCGCCGACCGGAGGGGTGAAGTTGCACACCAGATAGGCGACCGGTTTTTGCAAATCGCCGCCGCTGTGTTTCCAACGACTGATGGCTGAATCCATCCAGGCACCGCCGCGTTTGTTTTCACGCGCATACAGATCAAGATAAAATTGACCGATCACGTCATCGGCTTCATCCACCAGCTCGAAAAACCGCACGTCTGCATGCCATACCGGCACGCCATTCTCGCCCGTCGGTTTTTCACGCAAACGAATGCCAAACAGTGTTTCGGTGATTTCGAACAGGCCTGTTAAAACCTTATCAATTGGAAAGTAGGGGCGGAGCGTCTCTTGTGAGAGCGACAACGTTTGGTTTTTGAGCTTTTCGGAAGCATAGGCGACATCCCAAGGTTGCAGATCCTCAATCCCTAAATGTTCCGCTGCAAACGCTTTTAAGGTGTTTAATTCCTGTTCCGCTTGAGGCTTGGATTTAACCGCTAAATCACGCAAAAAACCGAGTACCTGATCCGCATTTTCCGCCATTTTAGTCGCCAGAGAATAGTCGGAATACTGTTTAAACCCGAGCAGATTCGCCAACTGATGACGCAGTTGACGGATCTGTTCGATAATTTCGGAGTTGTCGTAATCGGTATTATGGGCCTGATCGGAAGCACGCGTACCAAACGCTCGGTAAACTTCACTGCGTAACTCACGATCATCTGCATGGGTCATTACGGCAATATAGGATGGAAAATCCAAAGTGACCAACCAACCTTGCAAGTTTTTCTGCTGCGCCAGTTGCTGCAACAACCCGAGCGCACTTTCGGGCAGGCCGGCTAATTGTTGCTCATCGGTAACGTGTTTTGACCAGGCCTGGGTCGACTTCAGGACATTGTTACCAAATTGACTGCTCAGTTGAGAAAGACGCTGCTTGACCTGCTGATATTGTTTTTGCTGTTCGGCAGGCAGATCAATTCCGGATAGCTTGAAGTTACGAAGCGCGTTTTCAATCACTTTTTTCTGCGCCAGGCTATAACCTTGAAAATCAGGGCTCTCTGAAATGGTTTTAAACTTTTTGAACAGGCCTGCATTTTGCCCGACTTCCGTACTATAAGCGGTGATCTTTTGTAAGCAGGCGGTATAGGCTTCATGCCATTCGTCACTGTTTTTAACCGAATCCAAATGACCTATCGGCCCCCAGACACGTTCTAATGTATTATCGATTTTCTCCAATGGCTCAATAAAATTTTCCCAGTTAGGTTCAAACTCACCTTCAGACAAGCGCTTTATCTCTGCACGACTCTCCTCCAATACCGCATCAACCGCTGCTTCAATATGTTCCACGTGAAACAAATCAAATTTAGGCAGACCTGTTAGGTCTAATAGAGGATTTTTTAAAGTCGTTTTTTGCGCTGTTTGAGTCATTAAAGCTTACCGTTTTAGAATGTTTAAATCGAAATCTGTCTATTATAGCCCATCCCCCACAGGCCTTGAACTTTGCTAAAATCCCATGCCATTCACAAGCCGAGAATTTACGATTATGAAAACGTTTCAAACTGAACTCACCTTAGAAAGTCCTAAGCGGGGCACTTACAACATTACCCATGAAATCGAACGTGCCTTAACAGATTCTGGAATCACAACCGGACTGTGTCATGTCTTTATTCAACATACCTCTGCGTCGCTCATTATTACCGAAAACGCCGACCCTACGGTGCGCGAAGATATTGAATACTGGATGAAAAAAACCATTCAGGACGGGGACCCAAACTACCGCCACAACTATGAAGGCGATGATGACATGAGCGCACACATCCGCTGCATGATCACGGATATGGGCCAGACCATTCCGGTCACCCGAGGGCGTTTGAACCTGGGCACGTGGCAGGGACTGTTTCTTTATGAACACCGTACAGGGCGTTTTGAAAGAAAGATTGTCGTGACCATTCAAGGCGAATAAGCAGGCGTCTTAAACCAAATCCAATGCAAAGGATCTTACGCAGTTGCGCCCCGTTTTTTTTGCTTTGTACAAAGCACTATCAGCCTGCTTATAAAGTTCTGTTTCACTTTGCCCTTTAAATTCAGACACCCCCAAACTAATGGTTACCTTTCCAACTTTTGGGAAGTCCGTTTCTTCAATTACACCGCGCAGCTTTTCTGCGGCTTTTTCCGCTTGAGTGGTATTCTGATGGGTTAACAAAATGGTAAACTCTTCCCCGCCGACGCGGTAAAACAGATCGCCTTGACGCAGATGTGCCTGGATCTGTTTTGCCAAAGTCTGCAAAACAAGATCGCCAATATCATGTCCATAGGTATCATTAACCTGTTTAAACAAATCAATATCAAAAAGAATCAAGGATAAATTCGAACGATAACGTTTAGCCGTTTCAATCTCTTTTTTGATGTTTTCATTAAAACTGCGACGGTTCCATGCGCCTGTTAACTCATCTTTAAGGGCTCTTTCAACTAACTGCGCTTGTAAATATTCGCTTTTAGTGATGTCATTCATAACCACGACAGATAAACCTTGCGATTTATCAATGCAATTGGCTTTTACATTAAAAATCCACTCTTGAAGCTGATAACGAACCTTGGCTTTATACTCTGATTCTGGGTGACTCAGTAAATATTCAACCCAGGTTAATTCCCCCATTTTTTCTTGTAAAAACCCCTCCTCATTCACAAAGAGATTACAGATGCACTCATACTCTTCCTGAAAAGAATCCAGTGAGCTGTGGTCCTTAAAATAACTAAAAAACGCTTTATTCGCGTCTTTTAGCTTTTGACCGTCGGTGATGAGCACCACTTCATTCTCCTCATTGATAATGGCGCGATAATATCTTTTTTGATTATTAACCACTAATAGAAGCGCAACAAACAAAACTACAACCACCGACAGATTGCGCAGTGCTTCTATCGCATGTGACTCATCATCAAGCTGGTGCAATATTCCAACGACATTAATCTTATCAAGCGGTTTAAATACCAAAAACACCCCATGAAGCTGTTGATCAACACTCATCAAAGGATAGCGGACAACAAGTTGATCGTTCCAGATGGCAATATGATCTTTTTGGGAAAACCAATTTTGGAGATCTTTTTTGCCAATTTTGCTCAACAAATTCTGATCAGGCTCAAAATTCGCCAGATAATAGCCATGTAAGCGATTCTGACTAAATGGCTGGCTGATTAAACCGCTTCTCTCACTGGTTGCCACAACCAGCGAACTTAAGCCCTCTTGTTCCAAATCCTTCTGTATCGAATTGAAGTGGCTGATTACTTCGAAAAAACCAATCAGTTTTTTCTCATTGTAAATCGGCGAAATCGCCTTAATCGACAGATCACTTCTGCCTGAAGAGACGCTTGTTAAATGTTTTGGATGTTTCGTTAAATAAGAAAACTCGGGCTGCAAACTTGCTTGAGTGTGGTTAGAACTTAGCCATGAACGATATAAAACAGCCCCCTTTTTATCGGTGATTTCAAACTGGAGGTTTTTATATGCGGTATGTTGATTTAAGTCATTTAAAATGGGTTGCAACTCTTCTAAAGAAAAGCGGGAAATTTTCTCTTTAAACGGTAAATCAGGGCCCAAATTCGAAATTTGCGTCGCAAGACTCATGGATAAAATCAGGGTAGCCTGCTGTTTATCTTCGATTTTCTTGCGGAGTTGATTGGAAATCTTTTGGCCAATACTTTGATAGAGAACATCCTCATACTCTTTGTTGACAGACTGGCTATACTGAAAAAACAAAGCATAAATTAACGGAAGGCCAATAAATACGGTCAAAAGACTGCTTTTGTATCTGAGTAAGCGCTTGAACATACTAGTGACCGCAAGTGATTATGTTACTTAAACCTACCCTGATTCAATCTGAGGGTAAATAAGGCTTTTTACTCAGTATAACCAAGTTTACGCATACACTCATCATATGGGATTAGGCGTTGTCCCTCTGTCTGCCCTTCTCCTTGCCCTGTCGCCAATCCTTGGCAATAGGCTTTATCCTGGAGAAACTGTGTTTCACTTTGTCCCTGTTTGTTTGCAAAATGATGCGAAGTACAGCCTGATGATAGAATGGAAACCGAGAGTAAACACCATCCCAAAACACTACTTTGAGATGGTTTGAATAATAGATGTTCTGTTTGTTGCATGTAAAATCACTCCCTTCCCACTTGCTTTAACCGATATTAAACGGATTATTTCTGATTTTCAGAAACACGTCGTTCTCAAAGTAAACACATCATCAATCACAATCTTACACAATCCGGTCTTTGCCATAACCCCGGTGTTTCACGTGAAACCTAATAAAAAACGCAAAAAAATTAAAAATCCTCATTTAAATCGCCTATAAGGCGATTTTTACAAAAACCCAAAGTTTTTGCATCAAACCGCTAAAAAAACCTCTTCAACCCCCGTTTATTTGCGTCTAATTTTTGCACCGATTGATTAAATTTTAATCAATTAGCCTAGCTTCTATTCGATGCCGTTTTAAGTAAAACAAACATTAACTAATCACTTTAGAACTACTGTCTGATCCTGACTCTTTGGAAATTTCTGATAACTGTTGACGGGCAATCCGTTTTGACAAAGTGTGAAGTTGTTTTAATCCGTCAACAAACTGCATCTCATAACGAAATACTTTTAAACGCATTTCATTAGGAGTAAAGTGACGAATTTGGTGTGCTAACGCTTCTTGAATCAAATGATCAATCGTCGGTTTAATCGCGATCACTTCGAGAGCCGCTTCGGAGTCCTGCTTGTAAATACTTAACAACGCATTATCCATGGCCCTGCCAACCTCAGAACTTAATTGACCAACCAAATTCTGCATGGTTTCACTCGGCTTAATGTCCTCTTCGATCATTTCATGAGCTACCGAGAGAATATTAGATTGCATGCTTTCAAGCATCGATTCCAAATTATTCAGGACATTCATAAGCTTAAAGTGCTCATGCTGCTCTTCTGCGGACATTTCGACCTGGCCCGCCCGGCCTAAATAACTAAGGATTTTTTCCTGATAAGCCCTTAGGCGGCGAATCATTAAATCTTCACGACTCAACTTATCCATATTAGGTGAAGCAATCTGCGCCAAACTGCGTTTATAAAATAAATCCAACGGCTTTTGGTAATGCTCTAACTCTAATTTCACCGCCTTCATTGCCAAACTCGGATCCGAAAGCAGCGATTCATCCAAAAATTCAGCTTTAAATTCACCTCCCCCTTTCTCTTCGGCTAACACCGGAACCAATTTATTAACGACCCATAAAAACAAAGGAATCGCCGGTAAAAACACCACTAAACTGATCAAATTAAACAAGGTATTGGCATTGGCAATTTCGCGAGGGGTGTTTTCCGCCAACAACATCATGACCTCGTTATCCGCATAATCATGAGCAGAAATCCAAATTGAAAGCTGAGAAAGCTCCGGAATAAAGGGCAACCAAATTAATACCGCGAGTAAATTAAATTGGACATGAATCAGCGCTGTGCGCAAGGCTTCTCTGGATTTGCCAATCGTGGCTAATAACGCGGTAATTGTGGTTCCTATATTCGCTCCCATTGCTAAAGCGATTCCAGCTGGCAACGTTAAAAAACCATTACTCGCCATCACAATCACAATCGCAATCGTCGCCGAAGAGGATTGAATCAATGCGGTAAACACCATACCGATAAAAATCCCCCAAAAGGGGTTTTGTAACTCTCTTATCAGTGTCAAAAACGGCTCATAATCCCGCAGCGGAGCCATTCCTTCCCCCATCAGATTCATACCAAAAAAAATCAGTCCAAAGCCCATCAACAGCTCACCAATCGCCACTTTTTTACGAAGTTTGGCTAAAAACTGGATAGAAAAACCCACTGCGATTAATAAAAGTGCAAAGTTTGTAACTTTAAACGCCACAATTTGGGCAGTCACTGTTGTCCCTAAATTGGCCCCCATAACCACGCCGGCTGCCTGCGACGCGGTCATTAATCCAGCCGAAACAAACCCCACCGTCAAGACACTGGTGACCGAAGAGGATTGAATGACCGCCGTTACTCCCGCTCCCGTCAACGCCCCCATAACACGATTGGTTGTTAATTTAGCCAGCATGGACTTCATTTGATCTCCGGCAATCACCAATAGGCCTTTGATCATCTTTTCCATGCCGTACAAAAACAGCGCCAGTCCGCCTAACAACTCCATCAGCATGACGAACCAATCTAAATTAATGCCCGAATCCGTTAAATTTTGTGCTGAATAACTCAGATCAGAAAACATCATAAGACAGACTAATCCGCCCAGTATGAGCCAAAAATGCAATTTTCTATCAAAAACGGAATGGATCATGGGTCAAAAGCTTTATCAATATCAAAAGGGTTATCCAGCCATCATAAACCATTCACGCGCCAGGGTAACAATTAAGTGACGATTGGTATAAGTGATTAATATATTTAAAAAATTTATTAATCAATAAGAATAGAATTTGTTTATTAATAAATCGAATATTTATATTACTATATTCTTATATATTGTTATAAATTAGCCACTAATTACTTAACTACTACGAGGTTTTACTATGAAAAAGCGTATTATTGGTGCCGCTATGGCAACCGTTCTTTCGTTTGCTGCGGTGAGTGCTTTTGCTTCACCAGAACCTAGCGACCCAAAAAAACGTACTCCGCAAGGATTGTATGTGGACGCTAAAGAAACCTATGAAATGATGAAAAAAGATCCAAGCGTGATTCTGGTTGATGTTCGTACACCTGCAGAATGGCAATTTGTCGGTTACACCCCAATGGCGCAAATCATGATCCCTTCGGTTTTTTTCAAATACGACGCCATGGATGACAAAAAACCGCGTTACCGCTCACTTCTGAATGATAAATTTATTACCGAATTTGAAGAAAAGCTGTTTGATCTAGGCGCAGATAAGGAATCGACTTTCGTGATTATGTGTCGTTCTGGCGCGACCCGTGCGCAACCGGCTGCAAAAATGCTGGATCAATACGGTTACAAAAATGTTTATATCATGACCGACGGTTTTGAAGGTAGCAAACTGAAAGAGGGTGAACATAAAGGTTACCGCTTGAAAAATGGCTGGAAATACAACGGCTACCCATGGACCTATAAAATCGACAAAGAAAAAGCCTATTTCGAAAAATAAGACTCTCGGCTTTTCATAAACGGTTAATTGTATTTAAACCCAGTAAAAAAACCGCCATTGACGGAGTCTCTGGCGGTTTTTTTCACGTGGAATTCAATAGGCCTGGTTATTTAAACCGGTTAAATGCCTAAGCCTGTAATCCCTTAAGCAGCGCCAGAATCATCGCGGAGACCGAATCCTCAGCCATTGCTACGCCCACAGCTTTACGCTGCTGAGATTGCAAATAGACATAAGCAATCGCTTTAGCTTCCTTGCCACTGTTAGGCAGTGTCGGTTGATCAATTAAATGGACCGCATGCTCTGAATAATCCAATACATCGATGGCTTCACCGGTACGTTGCTGCCAAGCATCACAAAGGGCACTTAAGGTTCCGTTACCATGCCCCTTCCAAAGTTCACCATCAATTTCAATACTCAACTGTTCCTGGCCATTCACACGGTCCAACTGATAGTGATTCAATTGGATGACGGCTTGATCTAACGAGTAGTGTTCAGAAAAAGCCATGTATAAATCCTTATGGCTGACCACCCCACCCTGCTTTTCTGCCAAATTTTGCGCAATCGGAGCAAAGTCCAACTGTACCCATTTAGGCAAATTTAATCCATACTCTTGGGCGAGAACAAAGGCGGATCCCGCTTTTCCGGATTGACTGTTGACGCGAATAATTGCTTCATAATCTCGTCCCAAATCCTTGGGATCAATCGGCAGATACGCCACATTCCAAGGAGCGTTTTCCTGTTGCTTAAGCAAGCATTTGCGGATCGCATCCTGATGACTTCCGGAATAGGCGGTATAGACCACTTCCCCCACCCATGGATGACGAGGGTGGGTTTTGATCTGCGTGACCGATTCCACCACGGTAATCCACTGATCCGGATGCGCCAGATCCAATTTCGGGTCGATGCCTTCGCTATACAAATTCATCGCCAAAGTGACGATATCCATGTTTCCGGTGCGTTCGCCATTCCCCAGCAAAGTACCCTCAACGCGATCGGCACCGGCTAATAGCGCCAATTCGGCTGCGGCCACCGCACAGCCACGGTCATTATGCGTATGCACCGAAATAATCGCCGATTCCCGGTTGGAAAGATGGCGAATAAAATACTCGACCTGATCCGCAAAACGATTTGGTGAGGTGCTTTCCACCGTTGCCGGCAAATTCAAAATACACGGATTATCCGGAGTAGGATTCCATACAGCCATCACCGCTTCGCACACCTCCACCGCATAGTCGGTTTCCGTTTGCGAAAAACTCTCGGGAGAGTATTGAAACACCCATTCCGAACCTGGATGGGTCTGGTCTGCTTTAGCGGCATACTCCTGTACCCATTTAGCCCCCTGCACCGCCATCGCTTTGATTTCATCCTTGGATTTTTCGAACACATTTTCGCGCTGCACAACCGAGGTGGTGTTATAGACATGGATCACGGCTTTTTTTACGCCGCGCAGAGCTTCATAAGTGCGTTCGATCAAATGTTCTCTGGCCTGAACCAAAACCTGAATCGTCACATCATCCGGAATGCGCTTTTCTTCAATCAAACGACGAGTAAATTCATACTCCGGCTGACTGGCAGACGGGAAACCGACCTCAATCGTTTTGAATCCCATGGCCACTAACTGTTCCCACAGCGCCAGTTTTTGTTCTACCGTCATTGGATTGGCTAATGCCTGATTACCGTCACGCAGATCCACACTCACCCAAATTGGCGCTTGGGTAAGTTGGCGATTAGGCCATTGCCGATCGACTAATTCCGGTGTAGGGGTGCGATGATATTTACTGGGATTCATAAACGGTTACTCAAATTCTGATTTTCTAAACAATTGAAAAATATTGTAACCGTGACATCTAAAAATTTTATTGCAAACCATTTATTAAAAAACACTTTATAGGCAATAAAATTTCATTTTTATATATAATACAAATACTATATTCTATTTTATTTAAATTTTAAGTTATTTTATGCCTGTAAAAAATCAGCAAAGCCGCTCCCAAGTGTCGCTTGATCAATACGATCTGGCGATATTGGATGCCCTGCAAAATAACGGGCGTTTAACCAACCAGGAAATAGCGGATCAAATCGGCCTCTCCCCCTCAGCCTGTTTGAGACGCTTTAAAGCATTAGAAGAGTCAGGACTCATTATCGGCTATCGAACCCTGCTGGATGCTAAAAAGCTCGGGTTAGATTTAATGGCTCTGGTTCATATCTCAATGGATAAACACACTCAAGAACGTTTTGAAGAGTTTGAAAAAGCGGTGCGCGCCCTGCCGAATGTGCTTGAGTGTTTGCTATTGACCGGCCAAAGTGCCGATTACCAGTTAAAAGTGGTGGTAAAAGATCTGGAAGCTTACCAGGATTTGCTACTCAATCATCTGACACAAATTCCCGGTGTTAGCGGTGTGCACACCAGTTTTGTGCTCCGCAAAGTCGTCGATAAAACCTCCTTTCCTATTAGATAAAATTAAGCAAAAAAACGTATTTTTTAGCAAATTATTTGTAATAAAACCGCCCATCAGTTCTAATACAGACATTCACTGGGTAGGGTTTTATGTCAGTACAAGTAGAACAAGTTACATCACAATTAAGCGATTCCCGGACACGAAACCAACTTCGAGTTATTTTAGACCACGTACCATTTGGCATCTGGTTACAAAATACCCAAGGTAAAATGGAGTTTGTAAACCGTTGGTTCTGTGAATCTGTAGGGATTCCAGAAGTGCAGTTTCTCAGCGCCGAACACTATTCGGAGCTCTATCCCGAGGATATTGCCCAAGCCTGCATGCAATCAGACCGTGAGGCCATTAAACAGCCTAAACCGCATAAAACCATTGAACACCTTCTCTTTACTGACGGAAAAGAACATATCCTTGAAATCACTAAAGTTAAAATTTATGACTCTAAAGGCCAGTTTGATGGTCTTTTAGGCATTGCCGAAGATGTTACAGACAAAGTTAAAAGCCAAAAACGCGTCTATCAACTCGCCTATTTCGACGAACTGACCCATTTACCGAACCGAAGCTGGCTAAAACAGCAGTTCAATCAGTGGTTGGAAAAAGATCATCATCAAGGCATCTACGCCTTTATGCTTTTCGATATCGACCACTTTAAAGCCTTAAATGACACTCAGGGCCACGAAATCGGCGACAAACTTCTGCTGAAATTAACCCGAAGGTTACAACAACAGGATCAAAACTGCGTTAATGACCTTCAGCTGGTTAAATTTAATGACGCTCCCGCTTTTATCAGAATGGGGGGCGATGAATTTGCCATGCTCATTCGCTGCCCTACCACAGACCCTAAACTGGCCCAACACTATCTGGAAAACCAGTTTGAATGCTTGCTTTCAAGGCTAAATCAACCGTTTAATCTGCCACTGCAAATTCTGGAAGAAACCCAAAACTGGTTACACCGCGCCTCGATCAGTAGCGGCATTACCCTGTTTTCAGGAAAGCAAACCATTTCTCTCGAAGAAATTTTGAAACATGCCGAAGTGGCCATGTATAAAGCCAAAAAGAAAGGCGTTAATCAGTTACTGTTTTTTACTCCAGAAATGCAAGAGCAGCTGGACAGTCGTACTGAGATGATTAACCAATTAAATTTTGCCATTGCCAGAAACGAACTCTATCTTGTATTTCAACCGATCATGGATGCGCAAAATAGGGTCAATGGTGCCGAAGCCTTACTCAGATGGAAAAATAGTAAATTAGGTGCCGTCGCGCCGGACTGTTTTATTCCTTTGGCTGAACAGAGTGGTTTAATCCATACCATCAGTGATTGGGTCATTCATAGCGCTTTAAACACCCTCTCTTTCTGGCAAAAAGAGCCGGAATTGGGCCAGTTAACCCTGGCAGTCAATGTCAGTGTTAAACAGTTCCACCAAGATAATTTTGTCGAAGAGTTACAAACTCTAATCGATTTTTACGAAATCGATCCGCGTTATCTGAAACTGGAATTAACCGAAAGTGTCATGCTGGAGAGCATGGACAGTTCGGTGAATAAAATGCAGCGACTCAGAGAAATGGGAATTCGCCTCTCTATTGACGATTTTGGTACCGGATTCGCCTCATTGAGTTATCTGAAGCGTTTGCCGGTCGACGAAATCAAAATCGATCGCAGTTTTATTAAGGAACTGCCAGACGATCAGGACGACATTCAAATAGTTAAGGCCATACTCAAAATGGCAGACGCTTTGCAATTAAACGTAGTTTCTGAAGGCGTGGAAACAGAACAACAACTAGCCTTTTTACTTGAAAACGGAGGACGTCACTTCCAGGGCTATCATTGGAGTCCACCCGTGCCAGAAGAAGAATTTGAAGACTTTGTAACAAACCACAACATGGCCCAAAACTAAAAAGGCCACATAATCATGTGGCCTGAATAATTTATGCATCTCTGAACCTTATTGATTAACCGGGTCTTCAATTTGCACCAGATCGGTGAACGCATGCCAACTGGCGTAACCTAACAATGGCATGACCACCACCATAGCCAAGCCCAATGTGAGCAAGCCGACAGCCAACAGTACTCCGATCGTCAACGCCCATAACGCCATCACGGCTTTATTTTCCATCACCACTTTCCAACTGATGATCATGCTGGAAATCACGCCAATATTTTGATCACGCAGCAGCAGTGGAATAGTCACCACACTGACGGCAAAGACAAAAGCCGCTACCGCCGCACCAATGATCATAAAGGCGATCATAAACTGCATCCCGGCATCGGAAGTTAGAAAACCCATGACCCCCATATCTGGATCCACGATCAGCAAAGATTGTGCTTTGACAATCCCGGCAATAAGCGGCGTAATTCGCGACCAGATGGCGATAATGATACCTAACGCCACCGCAAACAGCGCAAACTCGGTGACATTATGCCGCCACGCCGTCAGAGAATGAATCAGATCCGGAGACTCACCTTTTTCGAGCTGATGAGCAACCGAGTAAAGCCCGGTGGCCAAAAACGGCGCAATCATCACAAACGAGGTGGCAACCGTAAACATTAAAATGGGATTTTCCTGAAAAAACAGATAAACGGTCATCACAAACAGTGTCATCACCAGACCGTAAAACAGAGAAGCCAAAGGGGCGTGTGCAATGTCCATCCATCCCCGCTTCAGCCAGCTGCCGACATCCGCAAATGTCGCTTCCTTAGAAATTAAATGTTCCCCACTTTCCGTGTAATGGTCGTGGGTGTGAAGGTGTGATTGAATAGCATGTGGCATAACTTCCTCCCTGTCTTTCGACAAAGTTAAGTCGGTGAACGGCTTTAATAAAAGTCGCTCATCGGCTACGATTGATTACAAGCAATTCAAATCTGATTATATAACCTAGCTTTCAAGTAGGTTATTTATTTATTTAATGATACCCCTTTAAATTCATAAACTTAATCAATATTTTTGGCTCAATAAACTCGGAATACCTCCAATGATTCGCATAAAAAACTGCGCCAAAGCGGTCATTATTGAAAATCAAAAAGTCCTACTACTTAAAAAGCAGTATGCCAATGAAAAGGTGATTTACACCCTTCCCGGCGGCACCCAGGAACCGGGAGAATCGCTAATACAGACCGTCATTAGAGAAGTCTTGGAAGAAGCGGATGTCCATATCGAAGTCCGAGGATTATTCAAAATCTATGAGCATCAAAGAACGTCTAAAACCGAGCCGGAAAACATTAAACACAAGGTGGAATTCGCCTTTTTAGCCACCCTGTCTGAAAACGCCTATCCTCAAAACGGCTGCCATCCGGACCCTCACCAACTCTCAGTAGAGTGGATTGCTATAAATCAGCTCAAACAACTGAGATTGGATCCGCCTTTTTTGGCCGAAGTCATACTCTCCGCCAAACTGCCGGAAGTCTCACCTTATTTGGATGGCTTAAATAAAAGCGATGTCGATTAAACCGAATGGGTGTGCTCAGTTTGAATTTATACAAAAAATCTTCTTCATCAACATACTGTAAAAGCCCCATTTTCACATGCTTACTCTACAGGGGAAACAAATCCTTGCGGTTTGATGGCCAATACCGAGCAGAATACTGAATTCGACAAAGGCGCTTTCAAACATAGATGGCCTCCTGTTGCTCACCGCTTGGATGCGTATTCAAATCAATAAGCTGTACGTACAACAGATTGAAATCATGTGAATTTCATCATAGCAATTACATGGCAAATTACCTATTTTTCAAAATCGATATTCATCAGAAAACATTGACTCTATCGCCGTTTATGGTAGCCTTTGAGGGTTATAAATAACCTTTATACTGACATTTCAACAGGCTGAACCGAGTATGAATCTACTGGCCGTAAACCTCCCCATTGTAGTGCTGTTGCCATTTGTCGGCGCGATCTTTGCCGCTCTGGCTTCCAAAATCAACCGTTTGGCGGCGGCCTGGACCAGTGGCGCTGTAACCCTACTTGCTCTCGCCTTTTTATCACCGGCGGTCTCTCTGCCGTTTGCAGGCGAGACTCTGGTACAAAGCTGGGCATGGATGGAATCGGCGGGACTTTTCTTTGCCTTTCGTCTTGACGGTCTGGCGCTGCTGTTTGCCCTGCTGATTCTGGTTATCGGTCTGCTGGTGATTCTGTACGCCCGCTACTATCTGGCAGCAAAAGACTGCATGGGACGTTTCTTTGCCTATCTGCTGATGTTTATGGGTTCCATGCTCGGGATCGTGCTCTCCGAGAATATTCTGCAGTTGGTGATTTTCTGGGAATTGACTTCGATCACCTCCTTCCTGCTGATCAGCTATTGGCAACATCGCAAGGATGCGCGTCAGGGAGCACGTATGGCCTTGGCAATTACCGGTGCCGGCGGACTGGCTCTGCTGGGGGGCGTCTTGCTGCTGGGACACATCGTCGGCAGCTACCAGCTTAGTGATGTCCTCGCTGCAGGTGACCTGGTGCGCACCCACGACCTTTACCTGCCAACACTGGGGTTGATTCTGCTTGGGGTGTTTACCAAATCGGCGCAATTTCCATTTCATTTCTGGCTGCCGCACGCCATGGCAGCCCCGACCCCGGTGTCGGCTTATCTGCACTCCGCCACCATGGTCAAGGCGGGGATTTTCCTGCTGGCGCGATTTTTTCCAGTGCTTTCCGGCACTCCGGAGTGGTCGTGGCTGGTGGGCGGAGCAGGCCTGCTGACTTTGCTCATCGGCGCTTACACGGCCCTGTTTAAACATGACCTGAAAGGGCTGCTTGCCTACTCCACCATCAGCCATTTGGGATTGATTACCCTGCTGTTCGGTTTTGGCACCCAGCTCGCAGCGGTGGCGGCGATTTTTCATATCATCAACCACGCCACCTTCAAAGCTTCGCTGTTTATGGTGGCGGGTATTATCGACCATGAAACCGGCACGCGCGATATGCGCAAACTTAACGGCCTGATTAAATACATGCCACATACCGCAGCGCTGGCGATCATCGCTTCACTGGCGATGGCCGGCGTGCCTTTGCTTAACGGCTTCCTCAGTAAAGAGATGTTTTTTGCCGAAGCGGTCACCGCTTCACAGGCTAACGCCTATGCCTGGCTGATTCCGGTCTTGGTGACTCTGGCGGGGATTTTTTCGGTGGCTTACTCGCTGCGCTTTATTCATGACGTCTTCTTTAACGGCGAACCGGTCGGACTGACGCGCACCCCGCACGAACCGCCCCGTTTTATGAAAATCCCGGTTGATCTGCTGGTCATTCTCTGTCTGGCGGTGGGGATTCTGCCGATTTACACCGTGGCACCGATTCTGGATGTGGCGGTGACCGGCACCCTACAAACCACCCCGCCTCAGTACAGCCTGGCGATCTGGCACGGATTTACCCTGCCTCTGCTGATGAGTTTGCTGGCGTTGTCACTCGGTGTGGCCGTTTACTATAAACGGGCATGGTTTTTTACCACCTACCGTCGTTATTTCCAGCGGATAAATGCCAAACGCTACTTTAACCGCCTATTTAAACAGCTAACCAGAGTGGCAGTGGCGATTACCCGCCGCTTTGATAAGGGTTCTCTGCAACACGCTGCCGTCTGGGTCATTGCGGCTTCGGTGGTAATCGGTACGGCCGGATTTATGCAGTTCTCTTCGCCGCTGTTCGGCGAACGGCCGTTAATGGCCGCAGATCCGGTGACCTTAGTGGTGGGCGTCATTTTGATGATTGCCAGCCTATTGACGGTCGCGCTGCACCGCCGGCGCCTGATCAGCTTGATCATCATCGGTGTGGTCGGACTGATTATCGCGCTTGGTTTTGTCAAATTTTCCGCGCCGGATCTAGCTCTCACTCAGCTTTCGGTAGAAGTGGTCACTATTATTCTGCTGCTGCTGGCACTCTATTTTCTGCCACAGGCGAGTCCGAAAGAGATCGGCCGCCGCCGATTATGGCGCGATGCGCTGATTGCGCTATTATCAGGGATCGGGGTCACCTTGCTGACCATGATGGTGCTGACACGCGAATTCGATCCGATTTCCAGCTACTTTATTGAAAACAGTGTCCCCGGCGGCGGCGGCACCAATGTGGTCAACGTCATTCTGGTTGACTTCCGTGGCTTTGATACCCTGGGTGAAATCGTGGTACTTGCCCTTGCAGGGCTGGGCGTATTTGCGCTCTTGCAAGGCATGAAACTGCCGGCGCCGCAGCACGACCTGCAGGGCCGTGTGTGGAGCCTGGACGCCCATCCGACCATTATGCAAACCCTGACCCGCCTGCTGCTGCCGCTGATGCTGCTGGTGGCGGTCTATATTTTCCTGCGCGGACACAATCTGCCCGGCGGCGGTTTCATTGCCGGTCTGATCGCGTCGGTGGCGCTGATTGTTCAATATCTCGCCAACGGCATCGCCTGGACACAGCAGCGCCTTAAGATCGATATGCACTGGTCGATCGGTTTTGGCCTGCTAATCGCCATTTCAACCGGGCTGGTGGCGATGCTGCTCGGCTACCCGTTCCTGACTTCCGCCTTTACTCATCTGCACTGGCCGATCGTGGGCGAATTCGAAGTTGCCAGCGCCATTGCATTTGATCTCGGTGTCTTCCTGGTGGTGGTTGGCGCTACGGTGATGAGCCTGGTGCAACTGGGCAAACTCAGTACCGCTTCGCATAAAGCGGATCATCCCACATCTCAGCAGAAGGAGAGTGTCTAAATGGAATGGCTGATTGCTTTGATGATCGGTGTGATGACCGCCAGCGGGGTATTTTTAACCCTGCGCGCACGCACCTTTCCTGTGGTATTGGGACTGACTCTGCTGGCTTACGCGGTCAATGTGTTTCTGTTTGCCATGGGACGTCTCAATATTGGTGTCCCGGCGGTGATTGAAGCGGAACGCTTAGCCTATACCGATCCTCTGCCGCAGGCGCTGGTTCTGACCGCAATTGTCATCGCTTTCGGCATGACTGCGTTTTTGATTGTACTGTCGCTCAAAGCGCGTTCCGAACTCGGCAATGACCATGTGGATGGCTTGCATCTGGCGCAAGACGAGGAATCTCTGCACGCCACGCTGCCGCCCAGACAGGCGGATCCGAAACGCCATGCAGATCACCCGTTTGAACAGACCGACGCCCTGATCGCTTCGACAACAACCCAACCGATTCAAGGAGAACGCCAGCAATGATGACGGCTACCCCGTTTCTTCCGGTTCTGATTCCGCTCATAGGTGGCGTGCTGGTTCTGCTGGCGCACCGCGGGGGTCTCAATCTGCAACGTCTGATGAGCCTGCTGCTGGTACTGGCGCTGCTGCTGGTCAGTGTGGATGCGATGCAAACCGCCATTCAGATGCCGCCGCAGGTTTATGCTCTGGGTAACTGGATTGCCCCTTTTGGCATTGTCCTGGTGCTTGACCAGCTTTCGGCACTCATGGTGTTGATTACCGCTCTACTTGCACTGGGCGCGCTCTGGTACGCTGTCAAACGCAAAGTGGATGCTCAGGGCGCACACTTTCACGTGCTCTTTCAAATCCAACTGTTCGGGCTCAACGGTGCTTTTTTAACCGGTGACGTGTTTAACCTGTTTGTATTCTTTGAAGTTCTGCTGCTCGCCTCTTACGGATTGCTGCTACACGGCAGTGGCCGTCTGCGCACGCGTGCCGGACTGCACTATGTGGCGATCAACTTGATCGGCTCTACCCTGTTTCTGTTTGCGGTCGGGGCGCTCTATGGCGTGCTTGGCACGCTCAATATTGCCGATATGGCGAACAAAATCGCCCATCTCGATCCACAAGATCAGGGCGTGGTCGCCGCAGCCGGTTTGCTGTTGTTGCTGGTATTTGGCATCAAAGCGGCCTTGTTCCCACTTTATCTATGGCTACCTCAGGCCTATGCCAACACTACAGCACCGGTGGCCGCCCTGTTTGCTATTATGACCAAAGTCGGCCTATATGCGATTATCCGCGTCCACGGCACCTTATTTGGCGATCAGGCCGGTGACTTGGCAGGCCTGCATCTGCCCTGGATACTTTGGCTCGGACTGATTACCATGTTAATGGCCGCTTTCGGCACCCTGGCCGCACGCGGTCTGCGCGAGCAAGTGGCTTATCTGGTGCTGGCCTCGGTCGCCACACTGCTGGTTGGGATCGGATTGAACTCGATTGACGCCCTGTCGGCCACACTCTACTACCTGATTCACTCTACTCTGATTGCCGGCGGCTTCTTCCTACTCGCCGATTTGATTGCCAAAGGGCGTGGCGCATACGACGACCGTTTTGTTTCCGGGCCGGCCACACCGAAGGCAATGCTGCTAGGCGCTACTTTTCTGTTTGCCGCCATCGCCATGAGTGGCCTGCCACCGCTGTCAGGCTTTTTCGGCAAGGTGCTGATTCTTTCGGCCGCGCTGGATCATCCGGCCTTCTCTTGGATCATCGCCGTGGTTCTGTTATCCGGCCTGATGATGATTATGGCTTTGGCGCGTTCCGGTTCGCTGTTGTTCTACAATACCCTGCCGGAAAACGGTCAAGACGCGCCAGCAGCTGCAGACGCTTCCAAAGAACACGATTTCAAGGGTGCCTATCTGGCGGTGGCCAGTTTACTCTCCGCGGCCCTGGTGTTGGTGGCGCTGGCCCATCCCCTGGGCCAGTTTACCCAGAGCGTGGCCCAACAGGTGTTTGACGCACCAACCTATCTGCAACAAGTGTTACACACCCCGGCGGTGGCCAAGGAGGCCATTCGATGAAACAATTCTTTAAATCTTTTCTGCCGCACCCCATTCTGAGTCTGGTGTTATGGGGAGTCTGGTTGCTGCTGAATAATACCCTAGCGCCGGGTCACATCGTCCTGGGGGCGATATTGGCCTTGCTGATTCCTAAACTGACCGCCTCTTTCTGGCCGGAAAAGGTCTGTTTGAGTCATCCGGTTACGATACTCAAATTTACCGCCATCGTTCTGTGGGACATCATGGTGGCCAATATTATTGTCGCCAAACTCATTCTTGGACGGACTCAGCACCTGCAACCGGCGTTTTTAACCATTGAGCTGGATATTCAGCACCCACTGGGGATCAGCCTGCTTGCCAACACCATCTCTCTGACACCGGGGACGGTCTCTTGCGATTTAAGCGAAGACCGTCGCTGCCTGCTGGTACATGGATTACATGTTGAAGATGCGGACGAAACCATTAACGAGATCAAACAGCGTTATGAACGCCCGCTGATGGAGATTTTTGAATCATGTTAACCACTGCTCTGAATATTGCCTTTGTACTGGTAACCCTGGCGGCGCTGCTGAGTTTTTACCGTCTGCTCAAGGGACCGGATGTGCCAGATAGAATCCTGGCACTGGACACACTGTATATTAATGCCATCGCCCTGCTGATCCTGTCGGGATTGAGGCTAGAAAGCGCCCTTTACTTTGAAGCGGCCTTGTTGATTGCGGTCATGGGATTTGTCGGCACAGTGGCGCTGAGTAAATACCTGTTGCGCGGCGACATTATGGAATAACACCATAAAGGATATTACCGATGTTGGAATGGATTTTAAGCGCTCTGATTATTATTGGTGCCGTGTTTACGCTGATCGGATCAATCGGCCTGTTCAAATTGCCGGATTTCTATATGCGCCTGCATGGCCCGACCAAAGCCACCACACTCGGCGTGGGGGCCATTCTGATCGCCTCGGCGCTCTATTTCGGTTTCAAAGAGGATGGCATCAGTCTGCATGAAGTGCTGATCACGCTGTTTTTGTTTATTACCGCACCCGTCAGCGCCCACCTGATGGCAAAGGCGGCGCTGCACATTGAAACCCGACGAATCCAACGTACCCGTCAACACCCCAAATGACGCAGTGAACAGGCCTGTTCACTTTCACGCCCGGGTTGGCCATTATTCAAAATCGAAATCGTCCAATTTAGGTTGCGGCGGATGGCCGTCATAGATCGCATTGGTACGATATTGCAAATAACTTTCACGCATAAAAATATAGGGGTCCGGTTGTTGGCGAAGTTCATCAATTAACGGGGTCGCTTTAGTGTAACTGACAAAGGCATCGCCAAAAGCAAGAGCAGGGCGATTCACATCATCTCCATCGACCATTTGATAAAGCAGATCTGAGTAGGAATCGACTCCCCAACCAAATAAGCTGCGCGTGGTATAAGGACCGATAAACGGCAGCATTACAAACGACGCTTCATCCCAAACACCCCAAACAGCCAGAGTTTGTCCAAAATCTTCTTTTTTGAGCTCCAAGCCTGCTGGAGTTGCAATATCCAATAAACCAAACAGGCCAAATGTAGAGTTAAGGGTAAAACGCATGATCCCTTCAAAACCTTCCTGGCCTTTGCCCTGAAGAAAACTGTTCATCACATTCAGAGGCATCCCTAAATTGGAAAAAAAGTTCTGTATGCCGGTCTGAGCCGGCTGAGGTACGTAATTCAGATAGGCCTTAGCAACCGGTTCGCCAATCGCATCATGAAAGGCCATGTTAAAAGTAAACATTTTACGATTGTAAGACTCATAGGGATCCTGTGGGTTCATCATTACCATCGCAGAGGAATCCGTTTTTTTAGCAGGCGGAGCTAAATCGTCTTCCCATGACGCCATGGCCGATGAAACAAGCACATTCATACTTAAAACCGTGATGACTGCAAAGAAATTAGATCTGTATGTACTTTTCATGCTTTTATCAATGTCATTATTTATCTGAGTTGTAAGGGATTGTACAAGGGATTGTTGCTTCCATCACCGATTGCTTGAAACGTTGCAAGATTTCTTCTCTTGGAAAGCTCTTACGCCATGCTAGAGCAATTTTTCTAGTTGGAGTAGGGCCTGATAGCTCTTTTATCGTAAAAAGCTCGTTATCGCGTTCAGAGAGCGAACTGCATGGAAAAATAGATAAACCTACCCCTGAGGCAACCATATATCGAATTGTTTCCAGTGAACTGCCTTCAAAGGTTTTTTGCAAACGATCACTTTGGTAATTGAGATGCATTAGATTAGGAAAGGCTTCAATAACTTGATCTCTGAAACAGTGTCCAGCACCTAATAATAATATGGTTTCGTTTTCAATTTTCTGTAACACAATCTCAGTATCGGTTTGGCTTAAGGGGTGTTCCTTAGGCACAATCAATTTAAAAGGTTCTTCATAAAGCAAACAGGTTTCAATATTGGGTTCTTGAAAAGGCAGTGAAAGAATCACTAAATCTAGTTCGCCGGTTTGCAGTTTGTCTGCCAGGACATGCGTGTAGTTTTCTTCAATAATGACCGGTACATTAGGTGCATTTTTATGAAAAATAGGAATGATCTTTGGAATCAGATAAGGAGCGATGGTATGAATGGCTCCAACTTTTAATTCGGTTGATAGGTCACCTTGTGCTTCTTTAGCAATCTGCTTAATGTCTTGACTGCGTTCAACGATCTCTTCAGCAATAGAGATGATTTTTCTACCAACGGGAGTAACTAAAACATCTTGTTTACGTCTTTCAAATAAGACAACTCCTAGCTCTTCTTCTAACTTCTTAACCGCCACACTGAGAGTAGGTTGGCTAACAAAGCAAGTTTCAGATGCTTTACGGAAATGTCTCTCTTTGGCAACTGCAATGATGTATTTCAATTCATTTAAGGTCATTTTTCAGCTACTTTGTGAATCAAGTTTGTCTTATTAAAGTATATATATTTTTTTATATATTCTTTATTCTTATTCTTCTTAGGAGGACAAATCTTGTTGATAAACGCAAATTGCTCAATTAAAACAAAAAATTAGCTTGTGAGTAGCTTGTGGTTATCCTATGAGATAGGTTAAGTGGATAAATGTGTGTGTTTTGTGGATAAAAATTCTATTTATAAAAAATGAAGGAGTTATCCACAAAGTTAAACAAGTTATTCACTTTGTTATTGCCTTGTGAATAGGGCGGCGATTATTGGATAATGGGACTTCATTCAAATGGATGTCGCGATTGAGTTTATCGTTTCAATTTACCAGCGTATATGCGAGATTATCCCTTATGCAAGCCATTTCTGCCATTCAATTACTTGATTTGATTCAATCCAGACGGACTTGTTATCAATTTGCTTCTGCTGATACGGATCCAGTAGCAGAAGAGGCTTTGCTGTTGTGTTTGGAAGCAGCAATATGGGCTCCGAATCACAAGTTAACCCAACCTTGGCGTTTTTGGCAGTTGAAGGGACAAACACGAAACCATTTGGCAGAGATTTATGCGCATAACAGGGCGAAAAAAAAAGCGACGGATCACTGTGATTATGAGTGTATTTATCACAAAGCATTAGATAAGTTTGCGCGTATTCCGGAAATCATTCTGGTCGGACAGGTATTGGCTGAAGAGGCGACGACACGCAAGGAAGATTACGCCGCCTGTTGTTGTGCGATTCAGAATTTCCAACTCATGGCCTGGGGCCAGCAGATAGGGGTTCAATGGAGTACCGGGCCCATACTGCAAGATCCTCGAACCTATGAGTTATTAGCCATTGATTCTGCTGATATTGAGCTAATTGGGGCTTTGTATATTGGACGTCTTAAAGAGCCTTGTAATCCGGTGCCAGCACGACGAAAGCCAGTGGAAGCCGTTTTTGCCCAACTGGATTAAGTCTTAAAGGTTAAGGGCCTCTTCTTCGGCAATAATCATGTGGTGATCTGCGTTCAATGAACTTCGGATGCTCTTTTTAAAGAGCAATTTATTCTGCACTGGCTGAGGCAAGTCGGTAAAACGCAGCAGTTCCTTATCGATCATCACATCAATCAAATCTTCGATAACACGCACCATATCCAGATCCAGTTTATCCAGTACGGTTTTAATCAATTCTTCACTGTGCGGATTATTCTGCAAAAATTCCTTGAGTTGGGGGTCAAACAGACTGATCTCTTCCAGGTTCGGTCCAGGAGTAAAATCGATTTCACTGATTTCGCCAGCCTCATTGCGTCGAATAAAAATCATATTAGACCTCACATTCCAAAGTAATTAATCTTCTATTTCGGAAAGTACGTTCCCTAGAAGTTCCGTTAACCGGTCATTTTGAGAATAATCGACCGGACAATCAATAACGGTTACGGTATCGGCTTTGAGTGCTTTTTGCAATTCCGGAAGCAGTTGTTCAGCCGATTCAATACGAACCCCTTCGGCACCGAAAGATTTAGCATAAGCGACAAAATCAGGGTTTTTGAAGTCAATAAAGGCAGAGCGGCCAAAACGACGCTGCTGTTTCCATTCAATCAGCCCATATTGGCTGTCGTTCCAAATCAGAATCACAATCGGTGCTTTGATACGCAGAGCGGTTTCGATCTCTTGTGAATTCATCATAAAACCGGCATCTCCGGTAACGGCCACGACCGCTTTGTCAGGGTTGGCCAGCTTGGCGGCAATGGCCCCCGGAACGGCAATGCCCATACCGGCGAACCCATTGGAAATAATACAGGTATTAGGCAGGTCGCAACGGAACATGCGTGCCATCCACATTTTATGAGCGCCGACATCACAAATCGCAATATCGGGTTTCTTCATTGCAGTACGCAGATCCCAGATGATTTTTTGTGGAACCATCGGCCAGGCGTCACTGGTGGAACAGCGGTCCATCTCCTTAACCATGGCATCACGTAGTGGAAAGTCGAGCAAGCCATTATGTTTAGGTGGGGGGAGTAACTCACCCAGAGCGGCGAGATTGCGTCCAATATTGCCGATCAATTCGATCTGCGGAATATAACTGTGATCCACTTCCGCTTTTTTGGTATCGATATGAATGATCTTGTGATTGCGTTTCGGATTCCACAGATGGGGATGATATTCCACCATGTCAAAACCGACGCAAATCACGACATCGGCTTTTTCAAAGCCACCGTTTTCATAGTCCCCTTTTTGCAAACCGGCGGTACCCATGGCCATGCCGTTTTTAAAGAATGGAGTGACCCCCTTAGCCATAAACGTGTTGACCACCGGAATGGAGTGTTTTTCGATGAATTCCTGAAGGTCGGCACCGGCTCGAGCACGGACCGCTCCATTACCCACCAGAATCAACGGATATGTCGCTTCTTCAATTAATTTGGCCGCGTCCATAAGAAGATCACGGTCAGCCAAGGTTAGACGGTTGGCACTGGTTGGAAGAGGGGTTTCATCGGTTTCCATTTCACAGATGTTTTCCGGAAGATCAATGAAGGTCGCACCGGGTTTTTCCGCTTCGGCGAGTTTGAAGGCCTTGCGCACCACTTCGGGAATGGTTTCCGGTTCCAATACCTGAGTGGCGTATTTAGTGATCGGTTTAAACATGCTGACCAGATCAACGACCTGGTGTGATTCCTTATGCATACGGGTAGTGGCGGCCTGGCCGGCGATGGCCACCAGCGGAGCATTATCCATATTCGCATCGGCCACACCGGTTACTAGGTTAGTGGCCCCGGGTCCGAGGGTAGACAAACAAACCCCTGCGCGCCCCGTCAAACGGCCGTAAACATCAGCCATAAAAGCGGCGCCTTGCTCATGACGGGTGGTGATAAACTGAATATTGGAGTCGAGTAGGGCGTCCATAATATCCAGGTTCTCTTCACCGGGGATGCCGAAGATGTATTCCACGCCTTCGTTTTCCAGACATTGAACAAAGAGTTTTGCCGCTTTCATTTAACTTTCTCGCTTTATTTTGAAGCTTTTACGTATTTTTAGCCGTTATTTAGTATCAGAATAAAAATAACAGGCCTGCTTAGATTATGGAAACTTTTTTAATTAATTTTGGATGATTTAAGTAAATAAAAAAGGGACCGAAGTCCCTTTTAAATATTATTAAATCGAATGATGCTTTGAGTGGTATCGGTTATTTTTCGGTCAGTTGATTAACCAGTTTCCACATTCGATCTTTGCCTTGAGCCATTGGCACATCGGTCAGGTAACGGCCATTGACGATGACTGCCGGAACCCCTTCAATGCCGTACTCTTTGGTTTTTTTCATGGCATTGCGTACCAGCTGATCTACCTTAAAGCTGTTAAAGGTCGCCTTGAAATCATCCGCTTTGATGCCAAACTGGGTGAAGAATTCGGCAATCGCCTCCACGGTGAACAGAGGTTTTTTCTCTTCATGCAGAGCGGTGAAGAAAGGCATATGGGACTGTTTCACAACCCCGAGTTCCTGGGCGGTAAAAAACACCTTGGCCATAAAGATCCAGTTAGGATTATTTAGAACAGCAGGTACCTGTTCAAAATGCACATCTGCCGGTTTGGTTTTCAACCATTCATGAATGCTCGGTTCGAGATGAAAACAATGCGGACAACCGTAATAGAATACCTCGGTAACCTGCTTTTGATGCGGTGCGATTGATTGCGGATGCGGGATCTTTTTGTATTCAACCCCTTCGACAAAGCCAAACTCTTCTTGTGCCGTTGCCGTGCCGGTTAACAGCAGCGATAAAGCGGCACCTGCTAAATATTTGAACCAGGTTCTACGTTGCATAGTCGCCTCTTGTCTATCCTTTTATTGCTCTTTTCTTGTTCTTTTAAAACCCTGCAGGCCTGTTACAACTCACCGTAGGAGTGCAGTCCGGACAGGAACATATTGACCCCCAGGAAAGCAAAAGTGGTGACCAGCAAGCCGATTAATGCCCACCAGGCCATTGGCTTACCGCGCCAGCCTTTGCTCATGCGGATATGTAACCAAGCGGCATAGTTTAACCAGACGATCAGCGCCCAGGTCTCTTTCGGATCCCAAGACCAGTAGCCTCCCCAGGCTTCGGCCGCCCACATCGCACCCAATACGGTAGCAATGGTAAAGAAAGCAAAGCCCAGAGCAATGTTCTTGTACATCAAATCATCCATCAACTCCAGGGATGGCATGCGCTTGACAAAGCCGCTGTCCGGATTTTTTTCTGCCACTTTGGCGGTGATCAGGTAAGCCAGTCCGACCATGGCGGCAATTGAGAAAGTTCCATAGCCGATAAAGTTGGCCGGTACGTGAATTTTCATCCACCAGCTTTTCAGTGCTGGAACCAACGGTTGAATCACATGCGCTTCTCGATCAAAAGTGTACCAGAGGATAAATCCGACCGCGGCGCTGATCACCAGCATGACAAAACCACCCAGGGTTTTGGTTTTGTACTTTTGCTCATAATAGAGGTAAATCAGCGCCGTCAGTACCACAAACAGAATGAACACTTCATACAGACTGCTCACCGGGATGTGGCCGTAATCGACATTGATCAGATAGGATTCACGCCAGCGCACCATCATGCCGACCAGACCGAATACCGCTGCCGACCACACCATGGCGGTGGCCACTTTTCCGGTAAATTCCGACTTTTGATAAAGCGCAAGGAAGTAGGTGATCATCGCCAAAATAAAGAGGGCGTTCATCCACATAATGGCCGACTGGCTGGAGATTAGGTATTTCAGGAAAAAGGCCTGTTCATTGGCGCTGAAAGCGTTACCGTGACTGGCATAAGTATAGATGGCCAGCACACTGAGCAGGGTTACTACAACGGTCGCCGGCTGAAAACTTGGCCAGAAACGCCCCAGCCAGATCAGGCCTATGGCAGAACCGGCTAAAATGGCGTCTTCATAGACATCCATATTGGCGCCATATTCGTTCCAGGCAAGCAAACTGCCGATGATGACAAACAGCGCCCAACCAAGATCGCGTAAAGTGAATTTACCTCTGCGCTGATTGGCAGCAGAGTGTTGAGGTGTCATAGTTTCTGTTTGCATAATAATGACCTTCAAGCTATGGGTTTTGAATCGGCTGGCGGATCTGCTCCACCATGGCCGCAAATTCTTTTTCAGTTTCCGGAAGCGGTTTATTGTCCTTTCCGGCAACGGTTATTTCTGAAGAAGGCGATTCGGATTCGTCTTTTTCAGAGGATTTTTGAATGTGTACCCAGATGCGTTTCTGGCGTACATAAAACATGAAGAATACCCCGATTATAAGCATTGCACTTCCGAAATAAACCACATCTTTACCGGGTGATTTGGTGATCTGCAAACCGGTGGATTGAATCTGTTTGAACGATTCCAATTCGAAATACATCGGTGGACCGTAATGAGACAAGCCGTTATAGGCGTTTAAAGCATCCTCGAACCACGTTTTGTCGAAATCGGTAATGTCTTGATCGTCAGTAATCGGGCGACCTTCTTGTTTGAGTACATCCATGTACAAGCTCTGCAGGGCAAAGCTGGTTTGACTGAAGTAGTAATCCGATACTTTTTCACGTTCCGCTTCCGGGACGTTTTTGTTGACGAACTCGCTGATGCCTTCAAACCCTTTAGCGCGGAACAGGGTTAAAAGTTGCTGCATCAGCTTAATTTGCAGTTCATAGGTGTTGTCCGCAATGTCTTCGGTTTTCGGGAAGGATTGGCGGAACACCTTATTTGCTTCCACCGGGTTATTGATTAAAGCAAGCAATTTGAAGAAACGCGCTTTTTTGCGGTTGGCATCCGCCGGAATAAACAGATAACGGAACGGCTCTGCATTTGAAGTGCGCACGCCAGTCATAAAGAACCAGCGGCCTTCCTGCAGGCTTGGCTGCATGTAGTTGTCATATTCCCACGCTTTACCCTGTTCATTACGTACCTTAAAGATCATAGAAGGGCCGTTGTTGTGGAACTTCTTGCCAGTCTCTGCGCGCTCTTCTTCTGTTGTTGGGACCATATTGAAGAGACGGAAATCATTGAGTTCCACACGGAATTTACCGACGGGGGTTTTCAAAGGTTCCACTTTGTTGACCGCGGTTTCCAGCGACAGCGGATTTTCAAATGGCGACAGCAGCGGGTGAACTTTCAGTTTAAGCAGTGAGCCGCCATCGCCGAAAGAGGACTGGTAGATCGCGTAATTTTTGTAATAGAGTGGGTGGTTGACCGCGATGGTTTTCACGATCGGTTCATCCAGTTCCGGCGAGGTTAGAATCAAATCACTCTCGTAGGATTTAGGCATCCCGGTATCGTAGTATTCGATACGGAAATCTTTGACCTCGATGGTAAACGGCAGTTTCTGTACCAGATAACCGTTTTCATAGGGTAGGAACAGCACATCGCTTTTCTGACCTTCCGGGACGTTGACGGTGCCACGGAAAGAGAGGTTTTCCGGTCCCATCCAGGCGGTTTGTGGAATCTCTTTCAGAGAAACCGAACGGGTTTCCGGAACCAGATCACCGGTTAATTCACGGTATTTCAACAACAGATTACTGTCGAGCAGCCCCCCGATACAGATCACAATGATGGAAACATGGGTAAAAAAGTAACCCAGTCGGTTCCAGCGGCCTTTTAAACCGGCAACGGTGACCGAACCGTCCTCTTTTTGATGGACCTTGGTTTTATAGCCATTAGCAGTCAACACCGCTTGTGCATGCGCTATTTCCGCTTCAGGGGGATTATCTGTTTGGAATGATTGCTGATTCGGTTGGTGCTTTAGGGCGTTCAGTGACAATTTTTCACTGAACTGTTTCATGTCTTTTAAAAAGCCTGGGGTATTGCGGGTGACACAGACACTGGTTGACAACAGCAAAAACAGCAGGACCAGAACAAACCAAGCCGCACCGTATACATGAAACAGTCCCAGAGCGTTAAAGACATCCGACCAGAAAGGTCCGAATTTAATGATGTAATCCTGAGTGGTTTGGTTCTGCTGCAATACAGTACCAATCACCGAGGCGATGGAAAGCATCACTAACAAGGTGACGGCCAGATTCATCGAGCCCAAAAAATCGAGCAGCACTTTACGATTATGGCGAGGTAAAACAGCGTTGTTTTTTGTCATTTCTGTCTGTTTCATGGTGTTTTGTATAACAGGTAAATCCCTTGTTTTTAGAGGGGTTTAACCCTTTTAAAGCAAACTGGCCTGCTAATATCCAAATTAAAAAATAGTGTAGAGTATATACTTATGCAAACCATTGATAAAGTATTAAAACCGAGCGTTTTACCCGGATTTATAGCGTAATTTTACGAATCTTTTACGAATAAAACTTTAAGCAGGCCTGTTGAAAAATCCTCTCATTCTTTTTTCATTCTTTTTTGAAAATTGGATTTTGCTTTTCATATCAGGTTGATACGGTAACCCCCTCGGTTGAGGAATTCTTTTATGCAACACCCTTTGTATCAAAAAGCGCACTATTTGATGAGTGTGCCTACTTTGGCTTTATGCCCGGAAGACAGCGGTTATGAAGTGGCTTTTGCCGGACGTTCCAACGCGGGAAAGTCGAGTGCTTTAAATGTCATTACTTCACAGAAATCGTTGGCCAGAACCAGTAAAACCCCGGGTCGCACCCAGATGATCAACTTTTTTGAATGTGACGATGAACACCGTCTGGTGGATCTTCCCGGTTACGGTTTTGCTAAGGTCAACGTCAAAATCAAACGCGCCTGGGAAGCGGGTTTAAGCGAGTATATTGAGAAACGCCAGTGTTTACGCGGAGTGATTCTGCTGATGGATTGCCGTATGCCGCCGACGGAAATCGATCTGGTGATGCTTGATTGGACTTTGGATCTGCAGTTGCCGGTGCACGTTCTGCTGACCAAATCCGACAAATTGAAAAAAGGCCCGGCCAAGGCCAGTCTTTTGAAATTGAAAAAACTGCTCAAAGAGCAGTACCCGCACGCCAGCGCCCAATTGTTTTCATCATTGAAGCGCGACGGTTTGATTGAAGTGTGGAACAAGCTCGACGAGTGGATGGAGTACGAGCGTCCGCTGAAGAAAGATCAAAAACCGCAAGCCGATGAGAATTAAATTGGATTAAAAAATCAAAATTAAAACTGAGCAGGCCTGTTTGATTCCATTATTTTATCTTGCAGTTGGGTAATGGCTTCCGGTTACTATTTTTGCTTGCCCAAAAATAGTAACCACAAAAAAGCACTCCATTCCATACATTGGCAAATTCTAAACTTGTTCACTTAAAACGCCGAACTCGCTTTGCTCAAACAGCAGCGTTTTTTTACCGTTCTCTTCGTTAACAACTTTGCCCAATTTATTTCAAAGGAGAAGGGGGCCCGAACCATCATGCATAAATCTGATTTCATTAGTTAAAATTAAATCAATCATAAAACGTGTTCATAAAGAACGATAGAAAACCGACCAGGCCTGGTCGGTTTGTTAACGACGTTTCGATTAAAAACGGTAGCCGGCTTTAATCGAATAGGTACCCAGTTCACCGATTTGGTTATAGCCGACCAGGACATCCATCACCAGTAGGTTGATATTCATCCCCGCAGCAAAGCGCACCAGATCGCGTTCTTCGGTTTTTAACGAGACAGCAGGCTGAAGGTTGTCGACTTTGGGATCCACTTTGGCCAGTGTCCAGCCGATGCCGGCGTAAGGGGTCAGGTTGGCAAACCCTTTGGAAACCGCTAAATCGATGCCATAGGCGGTATAGCTCAGTGCTTCGATCCCCGATGCCTGGGTGAAATGGCCGCTTAAAGAGACCGCTGGATTAGCGGTGCCACCCTCAACCAGCGCATAGCGCACTTCACCGGTCCAGCTTGATGCCTGGCTGTCCGATAACATCTGATAGTGCAAGCCCACGTCCCAGCCGCCAGGCAGACCTTTTTGTGCATGGACGCCGATCATCGGCAGCATATCGCGATCGCGTTCACTCTGATTGGACAATTTGTAGTTGGTTTCGGCAAAATTCAGTGAAGCACCGACATCAAAACCGCTTAACCCCAAGGATTCCGCTGGTTGCAGGGGTTTATAGCCGAAGACATTGGCGATACTATCGGCAAAGTGTTTAAAATCGGCACGAGAATCAAAATTAAGCGTCTCAATATCATTGCCGGCTTGCGCGGTTTGCGCAGCAAAACAGAGGGCGGCAAACGTCATCGCCAGTTTGTTGGCTGACGTTTGAGTTGAAGGCCAAATAGTCAAAAATGTCATGGTAATTCCGTAAAGTGTTTAATTTTAAAAAATGAGGGATTAATGGGCTTCATCCCAGTTCTGGCCTTCACCGACATCGACGATTAACGGTACCTTGAGTTCCATCGCCGATTCCATCAGGCGTTTAATCTCCGCTTTGGCGTTTTCCAAGTCGTTTTCGGCGACTTCAAACACCAGTTCATCGTGTACCTGCATCAGCATTTTCAGATCCAGAGGAGCGTCTTTTAACCAGGTATCAATGCGGATCATGGCGGTTTTTATGATGTCGGCGGCGGTGCCTTGCATCGGTGCGTTAATCGCGGTGCGTTCCGCATACTGACGCAGCTGGCCGTTGCGTGCATGAATGTCCGGCAGATAAAGGCGGCGGCCTTTCAGGGTTTCCACATAACCGTTGGCTTTAGCGTTCTCTTTGGTGGTTTCCATATAGGTCCGTACCCCCGGGTAGCGGGCAAAGTAGAGGTCAATATACTCTTGAGCCAGACCTCGAGAGACATTGAGCTGTTTGGCTAGCCCAAACGCGGACATGCCATAAATCAGGCCGAAATTGACCGCTTTGGCGCTGCGGCGCTGTTCAGAGGTGACGGCATCCAGAGGGACGCCGAAGATTTCCGCTGCGGTGGCTTTGTGAATGTCCTTGCCGTGGGCAAACGCATCCAGTAAGCCGGCGTCGCCGGAAAGGTGCGCCATGATACGCAATTCGATCTGCGAGTAGTCGGCCGCAATTAATTTATAGCCGGGACGGGCGATAAATGCCTGACGGATACGCCGGCCTTCCGGCGTGCGCACCGGGATGTTCTGCAGGTTCGGTTCGGTAGAGGACAAACGTCCGGTAGAGGCCACCGCCTGCTGGTAAGAGGTATGCACGCGGCCGCTATCCGGGTCAATCTGCTTGGGCAGCGAGTCGGTATAGGTCGATTTGAGTTTGGCCAGACTGCGGTATTCCAGAATCAGAGTCGGCAACTCATGACCCTGTTCGGCCAATTCCACCAGCACCGGTTCCGCGGTAGAAGGCTGACCTTTCGGGGTTTTTTTGATAATCGGCAGCTCCAGATTTTCAAACAGAATCACTTGAAGCTGCTTGGACGAATTAAGGTTGAACACTTCACCCGCAATCAGATGCGCTTTTTGTTCCAGGGAACTCAATTTTTCACTGATCTCTTCGCTCTGTTGAGCGAGCATCCCGGTATCCAGCAACACCCCATTGCGTTCCATGCGTGCCAGAACCGGCATCAGCGGCATCTCAATATCAGTAAATACCTTTTCCAGAGTCGGTTCGGCCTGCAACTGCGGCCAGAGGGTTTCATGCAGCTGCAGGGTAATGTCGGCGTCTTCCGCGGCATAAGGGGCGGCGGTGTCGATATCGATTTGATTAAAAGTCAGCTGTTTTTTGCCTTTGCCGGCAATCTCTTCAAAATGGATGGTACGGTGATTGAGGTATTTGAGCGCCAGATCATCCATATTGTGGCGGGTGGCGACACTGTTTAACGTATAGGATTCAAGCATAGTGTCAAAACGCATCCCTTGCATATTGATGCTGTGGTTTTGCAGCACATGCCAGTCGTATTTGAGGTTTTGACCGCATTTGGCGACACTTGCGTCTTCCAGCAGTGGTTTGAGGGTGTTGAGCACCGTGTCCCGATCCAACTGTTGCGGTGCGCCCTCATAATCATGTGCCAGCGGAATGTAACAGGCGTGTCGTGTCGTTCCATCTTTCACCGCAAGACACACGCCCACTACCTGGGCCTGTTGGGTATTTAACGAGGTGGTTTCGGTATCAATCGCAAACAGTTCTGCGTTTTTTAGACGCTCCAGCCAAGCATCGAACTGTGCTTGTGTGAAGACGGTTTCATAAGGTTCGCTGGCATCAAGCGCCGCTTTGGAGCGCAAGGTTGGGGAGGCCTGTTCAGTTTGAGAACCGGTTTTGGCAGCGGCGCTTTTCTTGGTCAGGGTTTGGCTGTGCGCTTTGGCGCCATTGGATTTGGAAAACGGGGCTTCTCCCGCCATCACCTGATTAAGCCAGGTGCGGAACTCATATTCCTGGAACAGGTCTTGCAGTTTTTGCAGATCCGCCGGTTGGCGATTGATGTCGCTGAGATGAACCGGCAGATCGCAATCGGTTTTAATGGTGGTCAACTCGCGTGACAGTTTAAGCTGATCCAGATGGTTGCGCAGATTTTCGCCGATTTTGCCGCCGATGCTGTCCGCGTTTTCAATTAAGCGGTCGATATTGTCGTGGGCAACCAGCCATTTAACCGCCGTTTTGGGACCGCATTTGGGAATGCCGGGAATGTTGTCGGCGCTGTCGCCCACCAGGGCCAGATAATCGATGATCTGGTCGGGACGTACACCGAATTTTTCTTTAACGCTTTCAGGAGTCGACAGGCTGTCGTTCATGGTGTTGATCAAAGTAACATGCTCGTTGACCAGTTGCGCCATGTCCTTATCTCCGGTGGAGATCAGGGTATCGTGCTGAGTTTCGGTGGCTTGACGCGCGAGAGTGCCGATGACGTCATCCGCTTCGACGCCTTCAATCACAAACAGAGGCAGGCCGAGCGCCTTGACGATCTCGTGCAGCGGTTCAATCTGGCTGCTGAGTTCTTCCGGCATCGGCGGGCGGTGCGCTTTGTATTCTTTATACATCTCATGACGGAAGGTTTTGCCCTTGGCGTCGAAAATTACCGCCATTTTTTCCGGCTGATACTGTTCGATCAGTTTGCCAAGCATATTGACCACGCCAAAAATCGCACCGGTTGCTTGCCCTTTGGAATTGGTTAAGGGTGGCATGGCATGGAATGCACGGAACAGATAGGAGGAGCCGTCAACGAGGATAAAAGGGCTGTCTGGGTTCACGTTTAGCGGTGGGGTCGATTGGGTCATTGGACTGCCTGTTGGTTGGGTTGTACCGGAACCATGTGAGATAAAACGAAAATAAGTGGATAAATTTATCTCTTTTTTATTTGGTTCCTGACTCGTACAAAGCTCTCATGGTAAAATTCGTGCAATTATTTTAACGTATCTTAACCCAGATCGAGAGTCTGGCGTCTATCTGCCTAATTTATCCGCCAAGGTCGGATTTTTGACTCTCTTAATAGAGACTGATTTTATGTCTGTTTATACCGTCGTTGAAGAACCGCAGTTAGTGGCATTTTTACAAGATTATCAGGTGGGCACGCTGGAATCGTTTGAAGGAATCAGTGCCGGCATTGAAAACACCAATTATTTTGTAAACACCTCTTTAAACGGTCAACCCCAGCGATTTGTTCTGACGATTTTCGAGCACCACACCTTTGAAGAGCTGCCGTATTTTCTCGATATTATGGCGTTTATGGCCGAACACCAGATTCCGACGGCGCATCCGGTAGCGACTATTTCTAACGGTTATTTGAAAGAGTTGTGCGGAAAGCCGGCCGCGCTGGTTGAGTGCCTCAGTGGCAGTGGAGTAGAGAACCCTTCGGTCACGCAATGTGGCGTGATGGGGCAGCAGTTAGCGCGCTTTCATCAGGCTGGTGCAGATTTTGAATCTCATCGCGACAATGACCGCGGCTTGGACTGGATGCAGGCTACGTACAACTTAATTAAAGGGCATCTGGACGCAGATGAATGTGCTTTGATTGAACAGGAACTGGAATACCAGTCTCAAATTGACTGGTCGGCGTTGCCGCAAGGGGTGATTCATGCGGATTTGTTCTGCGACAATGCTCTGTTTGACGGCGATAAGTTATCGGGAATCATCGATTTGTATTACGCCTGTAATTCGGTCTTGCTTTACGACCTGGCCGTGATGGTCAACGACTGGTGTCGCATTCACAGCGACAACCCGCAAGAGATTGAGTTTGATGGAGCTCGAATTGACGCGATGGTGTCGGCTTATCAGCAGCAGCGCCCTTTGAGTGATGCTGAACAGCAAGTTTGGCCGGCGGCATTGCGATTGGCGGCATTACGTTTCTTCCTCTCCCGTCTTAAAGACAAGCATCTGCCTCGTGAAGGCGAAATGACGCAAATTAAAGACCCTGATGTCTTTAAGCGCATCCTCTCTATTCACCGTCAAGCGGATTAAGCAAGCAGGCCTGCTGAAAATGAAAGATGCACTCCAGCAAGCGGTGGAACTTTTACAAGCCGGTGAGGTCATCGCTTATCCCACTGAAGCGGTGTATGGTTTGGGGTGTGATCCGTTTAATGAAACGGCTGTTTATAAAGTGTTTCACGTGAAACAGCGCCCGCTGGAAAAGGGGGTGATTTTAGTGGCGGCGACTGTCGAGCAGATTGAATTTTATGTGCAGCTTAAAGGCACGCCGTGGGAAGAGAAGGTGCTTAACACTTGGCCTGGGCCTTATACCTGGGTACTGCCACTGAAACATGCCATGCCGGAGTGGATTACCGGTGGCCGCGATACGGTTGCGATTCGCGTTTCCGCCCATCCAACTGTCCAAGCGCTATGTCGTGCTTATGGCGGGCCGATTGTCTCCACCAGTGCCAATCGCAGCGGGCAGCCCCCTGCCAAATCGTGTGCAGAAATCCAGAAGGTGTTTGCGGATAAAGTGTTTTGTGTTGATGGCGAACTCGGTCAATTGGATAAACCGACGCAAATTTGGGATGCAGTCAGCGAACGTCAATTGCGCTAGTATTATTCCGCTTTGTCTTTCCAAATTTATTTATTGTTTAGTGCGTAAAGCCGCTTTATAAAGGGGTTCGACGCGTTGGGCGTATTTTTTCAGATCCTTAATGCGCGTATCATGTGCCGGGTGGGTGCTGAGAATTTCCGGTGTGCCGCCATTGCCCATCTTACTCATTTTGTCCCACACTCGAACCGCGGCATAAGGGTCATAACCGGCACGCGCCGCCAATTCTACCCCCATGCGATCGGCTTCGGTTTCGTGGGTGCGGCTGTTAGGCAGCGTCAGGGTCACATTGATTGCCAAGGCGGTCAGATCCAGTGCCGGGCCTTGGATGCCGGTAAAAATCTGCAAGGCGCTCAGCCCAACTTGAGTCAGTTGCGCTTCCGAGGCGCGTTCGCGCCCATGTTCCCGCAATGCGTGCGCCATTTCATGTCCCATAATGGCGGCGATTTCATCATCGGTGAGTTTGAGTTTATGGATGATGCCGGTGTAAAACGCGATTTTTCCGCCTGGCATACACCAGGCATTGAGCTGATCGGACTTAATCAAGTTCACCTGCCAGTTCCAACGCGGGGCATCCTTGCGAAACACCACCGTTTGTGGAATTAACCTATTGGCGATAATTCGAATGCGTTGCAGGGATTTGGGATCGGTGTTCAGGGTCTTTTTTTCCTGGGCCTCTTTCAAAATGGCATCATAGGCCTGATTCGCCCCTTGATTGATTTGTTGTTCTGAAACCAGCATGAATTGCTGCCGTTCAATGCCAACTGCGCCTTGTTGCGTGGTTTGTGTGGTAGCACAGGCACTCAAGAGCAATAGAGCAAAACCGGATAGGAAGGTTCTGAGCATTTTCATAATCAATCGGTTTAGTTCGCTAAGTTATTCTGTTGTCGTACCAAAGACTTTTTTAAGCAGTTCAGTCGTCTGTTTTAGCGGGTCTTGGCGAATTTTCTTCTCTTCTTCGGCCAGATAGTAAAACAGGCCGTCCATGCCTTTTTGGCTGACATGTTCGGTGAGATTGGCTTTGATGTCAGGTACAAAAGGCAAGGATTTGTAGTTTTCAATGACTCGATCATAGGCTTGTACCGCGCCAACTTGGTTGAGCGTATTCTGGATGATCGGACGCATTTTTTCTTTGAGATCATCAGAGGTTTTTTCCTGCAGATAGCGGGTGGCCGAATCCTGTGGGCCATTATAAATGGTTCTGACATCTTCAAATGTCATGTTGTTAATCGCATTGAGAAACAGCGTTTTGGCTTCGGGCGCGGCGGCTTCCGCAGCGCGGTTGAGTTTGAGTTCAAGATCTTCGGTCAAAGAGCCCATTCCGGCTTTGCTCAACCAGGAGTGTACCGTTTGCAGGCTGTCCGGCAAAGGAATGTGAATGTTAGGATCGGCATTAAAGGCGTCTTTAAGGCTGAGTTTTTTCACCACTTCTTCCGAGCCGAGACTCAAGGCTTCTTTGAAGGCCTGATTAAGGTCGGTATTCGAAAGGGAAGGCGTTGTGGTCGATTCGGCTTGGTGGGTGTCAGCAGAGTCGGTTTTAGAGCCGGTAATGAGTTCTAAGCCTTGTTCCCACCAGCTGCTTTGAGCGGGAACGCTATAGATGAACAGACCGCTGATCATCAATAAAGGAATTACTTTAGGACAACGCATGACGAGGGCACCTTAATTAGGAGATGATTAAAATTTTACCTTAGAGAGTTGTTAATAGAGTGGTTTTTTATCAGGCCTGTTCGGTTTTCATAACGGTTAATTTAAGGTGATTTCAGATTGGTCTGTTGCTTAATTGGGCGTTTTTTAGGCTTTTCGGGTTAGAATAAGCACTTAAATTTTAACGAACGGGAAGATCATGTCAGACACACAAGTGAATATTGAAGCGGTGAAAACCTATCTACTGGGGTTGCAGGACGATATTTGTGCGCAGCTGTCAGAAGAGGATGGTTCAGCGGATTTTATTATTGATGAATGGCAGCGTGAAGGCGACCCGGGGGTGATGGGACTGACCGGTGGCGGTCGTACCCGGGTAATGGAAGGGGGTGACGTCATTGAAAAGGGTGGGGTGAACTTTTCTCACGTACGCGGTGAAAAACTGCCGGCGTCGGCCACCGCGCACCGCCCGGAATTGGCGGGGCGTTCCTTTCAGGCATTGGGCGTTTCTTTAGTGATTCATCCGCGTAATCCATATGTACCGACCTCACATGCTAACGTCCGTCTGTTTGTTGCCGAAAAAGAGGGGGAAGAACCGGTCTGGTGGTTTGGCGGCGGCTTCGATTTGACTCCTTACTATCCGTTTGATGAAGATGTGATTCACTGGCATCAACAATCCAAAAATGCGTGCGATCCGTTTGGAGAGGAGATCTATCCGAAATATAAAAAATGGTGTGACGAGTATTTTTATTTGAAGCATCGTGATGAAACCCGTGGGGTGGGTGGCTTGTTCTATGATGATCTCAACAGCGACACCTTTGGCTGGGATTTTGATACCTGCTTCGCCTTTATGCGTTCGGTCGGCGATCACTACATTAAAGCGTATCGTCCGATTGTGGCTAAGCGTAAAAACAACGACTATGGCGAGCGTCAGCGCGATTTTCAATTGTATCGCCGGGGGCGTTATGCAGAATTCAACTTGGCGTTTGACCGCGGCACCATTTTTGGATTGCAGACCGGGGGGCGAACCGAATCCATTTTGATGTCGATGCCGCCGATTGCGACCTGGAAATACGCCTATCAGCCGGAACCGGGCAGTGAAGAAGCCAAGTTGTATGATTACTTAAGCCCTAGAGAGTGGCTCTAAGGCAGCTTGGTTATGGAAGCCATAGAAAAATTACGCGTCGATAAATGGTTGTGGGCGGCGCGCTTTTTTAAAACCCGTGGCGTCGCGTTGGATGCGATTAAAGGCGGCAAAATTGAACTCAACGGGCATCGCCCTAAACCGAGCAAAACGCTGAGCATCGGCGATAAGCTGAAAATTACCCAACCGCATCGCCAAGTGGAGGTGACGGTTTTGGAATTAAGTGACCGGCGGGGATCCGCCGAGCAGGCGCAAACGCTTTATCAAATGGACAGTGAAGTCCTTAATCAGCGCAAGCCGAGTGCGGATATGGCGTTGGTGGGTTACCGTGAAAAAGGGGCGGGAAGACCGACTAAACGCGATCGTCGCAAAATTGACAAATTAGGGTTCAATAATTAACATTCCGCAACTCTAATAAGTATTTTTTATTAAGGAGAAGAGTTGTGAAAAAAATCGCAATGACGGCCGCGATTGTTTCTTCGTTGGCAATGGCGAATTCGGCGCAAGCCAATTCGGTTGAAGGGCTCGGCGTTAGTGCCAACTATGGCTTGTTTTCTGGTCCAACCTTGGAATTAACGTATCCGATTAATGATGTCCTGCAAGTGCGCGGCGCTTTGTCATCGGGCATGAATTTAAGTGAAACCACCAGCGATACCGACATCGACTATGACGTCGAAGCGGATGGTGGGATTAACCGTTTGGCGTTGGATTACCACCCTTTTGGCGGTACCTTCTTTTTGTCAGCCGGTTATGCGGTCAATAACTTTAAGCTAACCGCCAATGGAACTTCCGCAACTGGACAAACCGTAGAAATTGGTGATACGACTTATGACGTGACCGGTGACGTGGCTTTAGTGGGTAAGTTGGATTGGGAAAGTGGCGCTACCTTGAGCATGGGGTGGGGACACTCTCCGGCTCAGGGATGGGGCGCGATGGTGGAAATCGGCGCCATTTTTACCGGTGCTCCGGATGTTAACCTGAATGGTACTGGTACCGTATCGGATGGTACCACCACCTATGACGTTTCTTCTGAATTGGAAGAGGATATTAAAGCTGAAGAAGATAAAATTGAAAATGATGTAGGGGACTACAATTTCCTGCCGATTTTACAAGCGGGTGTGACTTACCGTTTCTAATATCGAATTCATTTTCGTTTGTTGCAAAAACCCTCTGTGTTACGACAGGGGGTTTTTTGTTTATGGCCATTAAAAATGTGTAAACTTACTGATGCTAGACAATAATAAAAGGGTTGAAGCAGGTATGGCCGATTGGATGGTGCTTTACGATGCGGCTAAGGCAGAACAGTTTGAAAACGAAGTCAAACCGCTGTTACAAGATCGGCCGTGCCGTTTTGAGGCCTATGATCGTAATGATAGGCCCTCGTTTGAAGCGGATTCCCGAGTGATTACCTGGTTGGACGATGAGTCGCTTTACGATTTACTGCCTTATGCTTCTAAGCAGGCCTGGTCTGTTGGTTTGCTGCCTCATCCCGGTCTGATTCGTGGCATGAGAAGTTTTTTTGTTGCTAAAAAAATCGAAGAAGCGATTGAGGCGATTTTCTCATCGGAAGTCCCCACTTTGGCTGACTTGATGTACTGTAATGACCGTTTGGTCCTGGGATCGGTGATGCTGGGCAATCCGGTGACAATGAAACCCGCTGCGCAGGTGGATGCGGGCTTTTGGAGCAAGCTTAAGCATCTGATGGTCATGACCTCTAATTTGAGCAAGACCTGTCTGTTACCTTATAAACTGACCACCGCCAAAGAGACGACAGTCAGTACGGCTGCATTGGGTATTACCGTGGTTTACCGTCCTAGCGGGAGTGATTTTACTAAAAGGGTTGTTGGCGAGGTTTTAGAGGATGAATCCACTTTAAACGCAGTGATTTTGGCACCGCGCAGCATTTCAGAAGTAATGCACTTTATTTTGACGCGTGTTTTGCCGAAAAAGGTTGAGGTAAAGGCGCTTAATGATTATTTAGGACATATCAAAAGTGAATATCTGCTGATCAGTGGTAGCCAGCAATTGGATTACAGTATCGATGGGGAGATGATGCAAGCAGACAGGCTTTCCATTCGAGTGGATGAGAATGCCCTCCAAATCTGGAATCCTTTGATGCCACAGAAAGGGATTGAAAAAGAACATAAAGAGTCTGTTCGCGTCAGTGGCTTGCCGAAAGGGGGCGCGGTGAATGAGTTGATTAATCGCCCTCTTCCATGGATTCATCACGCGGATCAGGAGGAGGTTAAAGAGACCTTCGTCACTCTAAAAGAGAATGCACAAGCCTCGGAGTCCTATTTGGTTCTGATGGTTCTGGCAACTCTATTGGCAACAGTGGGTTTGTTTGCAAACTCTGCCCCGGTGATTATCGGAGCAATGATTCTAGCCCCTCTGATGGCCCCGATTATTTCTTTATCCATGGGGGTGTTACGCCAAAATGGCGATCTCATTCAGGCAAGCGGACGCACCCTGGTTACCGGTATTGGCTTGGCGTTGTTGTTTGGTACTTTACTCACTTGGATTACGCCCTTGCATACTCTAAACCATGAAATCAGTGCGCGATTGAGTCCCACCCTATTGGACCTTGGGGTGGCGATTATTTCCGGTATTGCGGGTGCTTACGCCAATGCGCGCTCTGAAGTGGCCAAGAGTTTGGCCGGGGTGGCGATTGCCGTTGCTCTGGTGCCGCCTCTGGCGGTTTCCGGGATTGGCATCGGCTGGTTTGATTGGACCGTGTTTTCCGGCGCGTTTTTATTGTTTTTAACCAACTTGGTGGGGATTGTGTTGGCGGCGGCGGCGACGTTTTTGGTGATGGGTTTCAGTCCATTTCACTTGGCTAAAAAAGGCCTGTTGCTTTCGTCAGCGTTTGTGGCGGTGGTGAGCGTCCCTTTATTGTTCGCTTTTACCAGTATGGTTAAAGAACAAAAAGCGATCTATGCGCTTGAAGGTTGGGAGTATCAGGGGATTGAGGTACGCGAGGTCAAAATCCGCAGTGGTAAGCCGATGCAAGTATCTGTTAAGTTGATCACTCAGCGTCCATTAAAAACGGAGCAGATTGATGCAATTAAACAGAAAATGGAGATGCGATTGGGTGAACCGATACGCTTAGAAGCCAGTACGGCGATTTTAAGAGAGTAAATTAAGAGATAAAAAAACCCGCTAAATGCGGGTTTTTTTTACCAAAAGCCTTTAGTCAAGGCGGTAGCGATTAGCCTTGAGCAGCCAATGCGGCACGTTTTTTAGCAATCAGGTTTTGGATGATTGGCGTCATCATCAAATCCATCGCCTGTACCATGTGCTCGCCGCCGCAAACCAGTGTTTCTGCATTTTGCAGGAAAGCACCTGGGATTTGTGCCTTGATCGCTTCCAGGTCGATGTCTTGGTGACGAACGTGGCAGATGATCAATGAATCTTCTGGCGCAGGTCCCATCGGTGCGTCTGGAGACATGGTAGAGAATGGATCAGACGTATCAATCAACGGAACGCGGTGGAAGTTGATGTGCGTACGGTGGAACTGAGGAACGATGGTTTCAATGTAGTCCGGCATACGCTCAAGAATGACATCACGAACCTGCTGTACAGAATATGGACGCTCAGAGGTATCACGGTAGATTTTTTGCATCCATTCAATATTGATAGATGGCGCAACACCGATACCTAGGTCAACGTATTGGGCCACATCGTGCATGCCTTCTTCTGGACCGTGGTCTTTACGCTTAACCATGCCGTGCAGACCTTCATAGAATAGAACATCTGTTCCTTCTGGAATCGGTTCCCAAGGCGTGAATTCGCCGGAAGAGAAATTCGTTCCCAGGCGTGCGTTGTGTTCTGCCGCTTCTTCGTCGCTGTGAATGTAGTAACGACGCTTACCAGTACCTTTTTCTTTGTACTCTTTGAAAAGCGCTTCCAACTCATCAAATAGGTTAGCGTGCTCAGAGAAGTGAGTCAGCACAGGACCACCATTGGCTTTAGACTCAGCCACTTTCTCTTTCATTTCTGCACGGTTGTACTTGTGGTAGCTGTCACCTTCGATTACCGCAACATTCAGGTTTTCACGATCAAAGATTTTTTCAACGGCACGTTTCACAAACGAAGTACCGGCACCAGAGGAACCTGTTACGGTTACAATTGGGTGTTCTACTGACATAACACAGTCTCCTAATTTAAAGAAATGGCCGACGTTGGCCATTTTAAAGTTTCAAATTTGTAGTAGCTTTAGACTAATAGCTGCGTATTAGAAACTAAAAGTCCTTGTTTTTCAAAATTAAATTTGTATGACGTTTCATATGAATAGGGTTTTAAACGTCCAAATTTTCAACCTGCAAGGCATTGGCTTCGATGAAATCTCGACGCGGTTCTACTTCATCACCCATCAAAGTGGTAAAGACTTGATCCGCTTCAATCGCATCTTTGATCGTAACTTGCAACAGACGACGTACTTCCGGATTCATCGTGGTTTCCCACAGTTGTTCCGGGTTCATTTCCCCAAGACCTTTATAGCGCTGGATATTTTGACCGCGCTTGGCTTCATTGAATAGCCAATCAATGGCTTCATTAAAGGTTTGCACCGGTTGGGTTTTTTCACCGCGCTGAATGTAGGCGGTGTCGTCCAGCAGGCCTTGCAGCGATTGTCCCAACTCTACAATCTGTTGATACTCTTTACAGGCAAAGAATTCCGCATCGTAGTTGTGTGAACTCAGGGTACCGTGCTCACGCTGCTGCAAGCGAATCTGGAACTGGGCATCGGCTTCCATATCACTGGAAGGTTCAACCGTCAGTTGATAGTCGATCTTGTCGCGTTCACCCAGTGCTTGAAGGTGAGGCATGACCGCTTTCACCCAAGCCGTGATTGCGTCGTAATTGTTGAGCATGGCCAGATCGACTTTCGGTTGATCGATCATCAGTTCCATAAAGGTTTTGTTGTAACGGCGCGCCATGCGATTGATCACGTGCTGCGTTTTAAAGAACTGCTTGGCAAGGGTTTCCAGTGCCATGCCACTGATGCTCGGCCCGGATTTGGAAACCCAAAGGGAGGCACCGTCAATCGCGGTTTGCAACAGGTAGCTTTCCAGTTCGACATCGTCTTTCAGATAGGCTTCCTGCTTACCTTTTTTGACTTTGTATAAAGGCGGTTGCGCAATGTAGATATAACCATTTTCGACCAACTCCGGGTATTGGCGGTAGAAGAAGGTTAATAGCAGGGTTCGGATATGCGAACCATCGACATCGGCATCCGTCATAATGATAATACGGTGATAGCGCAGCTTTTCGATATTGTATTCTTCGGCACCAATCCCACAGCCTAGCGCGGTGATTAAGGTTCCTACCTCGGCGGAGGCGAGCATTTTGTCAAAACGCGCTTTTTCTACGTTGAGGATTTTACCTTTCAACGGCAAAATCGCTTGCGTCCGGCGATCACGTCCCTGTTTGGCGGAACCGCCAGCGGAGTCCCCCTCCACCAGGTAGAGTTCAGACAAGGCCGGATCTTTTTCCTGACAGTCCGCCAATTTTCCAGGCAGGCCTGCAATGTCCAAGGCGCCTTTTCGACGGGTCATTTCACGGGCTTTACGTGCGGCTTCACGGGCACGAGCGGCATCCACGATCTTGGCGAATACTGCTTGAGCGTCTTTCGGGTTCTCCAGCAGGTATTCGGCGAATTTTTCATTCATCGCGGTTTCCACCGCGCTCTTCACTTCCGAGGAGACCAGCTTATCTTTGGTCTGTGAGGAGAATTTCGGATCCGGTACCTTAACCGAAATGACCGCAGCCAGCCCTTCACGAGCGTCGTCGCCGGAGACATTGATTTTGTATTTTTTGTTCAGCCCTTCCGATTCGGCATAGCTGTTCATGGTACGCGTCAACGCGGCACGGAAACCGGAAAGGTGGGTTCCACCGTCGCGCTGCGGAATGTTGTTGGTGAAACAGAAGATCGATTCCTGATAGGCATCGGACCATTGCATCGCCACTTCCACTGTGATGTCGTCCTTCACCGTGCTGAAATAGAATGTTTTTTCGTTAATCGGCGATTTATTGGTGTTGATGTAGTCCACAAACGCTTTAATACCGCCGTCAAACTGGAAAATTTCATGACGGTCATCCCGTTTGTCCAATAGTTCAATGTGAACGCCTGAGTTCAGGAATGAAAGCTCACGCAAGCGTTTCAAAAGATAGTCAAAGCTGAATTCCGTTTGACTGAAGGTTTCTTTGCTGGGTAGAAAACGGATTTCGGTTCCGGTTTCATCGGTATCGCCTACCGCTTCCAGAGGCGCGTCGGGGACACCGTGACGATAAGTCTGTTTCCAGATTTTGCCTTCGCGTTTGATTGTGAGGTGCAACTCTTCGGAAAGGGCGTTCACCACGGACACCCCGACCCCGTGTAAGCCACCGGAAACCTTGTAGGAGTTATCGTCAAACTTACCACCGGCATGCAGTACCGTCATAATGACTTCGGCGGCAGAGACTCCTTCTTCAGGGTGGATGCCGACTGGAATCCCTCGGCCGTTATCACTGACGGAAACCGATCCGTCGGTGTGGATGGTGACAATGACTTTGTCACAGTGGCCAGCGAGTGCTTCATCGATACCGTTATCGACTACTTCAAATACCATGTGGTGTAAACCGGTGCCGTCATCGGTGTCCCCGATATACATTCCAGGGCGTTTACGAACGGCGTCCAACCCCTTTAATACCTTAATCGAGGAGGAGTCGTATTGCGTTTCTTCAGTCATAGATTCCAGCGTCTTTATCGTGTTGTTTTGAATACGGAAATATTCATAAAATTTTACCATAAATTGTACGTAAATGCATGCTCAGTGATCCTTGTGTAATTGTCTTATAAATCATATGCATAGATCATATATGAATGCCTGGTTTGGCTATTTGAATTGGACCAGGCCTGTTCGGTTTGTAAAACAGGATGAACTGAAACCAAAAACAGACCTTAAATTGATTTAAAACAAATGTTTACGCAGTCATATCGTCTACTATTTTTTTACCTTGTTTAAAAAATCTCAGGGGGTTGAATTGTGTGCTTGCCGTTCCTAGTAAACAAGGTAATCAAGTCGTAACCCATTGTTATGCATTGATTTTATTGTCTGATATAACTGATTAGGAGGGATTTAACATGAGCATGTTACTGAGAAGTTTTGATCCGTTTAAAGATTTGAGTCAAGAGTTTAAGGCGATGGAGCGCCGTTTCCACAACCTGATGCCGAGCTTGGAAAGCGAAGCCAACCTGGCCGGTTTCACACCTTCTGTGAATACGCGCGAAGGGGATTACGCCTACCATGTTGAGGTGGATCTTCCCGGCGTTAAAAAGGGGGATATCAAGGTTGAAGTCAAGGATAACCGTTTAACGATTTCCGGTGAGCGTAAAACTAAAGAGGAAGTGAAAGAAGACGAGTATTACCGGGTGGAAAGCAGCTACGGTAAATTCGAGCGTAGCTTTACCCTGCCGGATAATGTGGATGCGGAAAACGTCAGTGCCAGTTGCGCTGACGGGGTATTGGAAGTGGTGCTGCCTAAAAGAGAACGTAACGGCGGAACCAAGCAGGTAGAAGTGAAATAATTAAATTTAAACTTCTGTATTGATCTTGTCGTTTGGTTGGAGGGCTGAAATTTCAGCCCTTTTTTTATCTCTGATGTGGGCTTTTATAGAGCACAGTTCAGTTACCGAACAGCCAACTGGATGGGTGAGGGATTTCCTGCTGTTTATTGAGGTACCTGATGCCAATGACGCAACGGATAATCAGCCAGATAACGGTCAACAGCAGCATAAACCAGCCAATAATGATCACCGTGAGAACGGTGCCGATAAAACCGAAAAGTAACCCAATCCAAAACGTACGAATTTGAAAGCGGTAATGGGAGGGTAGAAAAGCCTCAGCGTCACTGCGGTTTACATAGGCCATAATAATGCCAACGAGTGCTGCAAAAGGCACGGCCAGATTAAGTAAATACAGGACGTAAATAACCATGGGGATGTTGGTAGAAACCGACGGCGAGTTTGGCGATGTAGGTTCAGAGTTTGTCATAACAATCCTTTTTAAACCGGCATAAACCGCCGTGATTTTGATCAGACGTTCAGTATACTCAAGTCTTAAGGTGAGAGATAGACGGAGATGACGGAGGCTTGCGGAGAAACCCGAACAGGCCTGTTCAGATTAGTCTTGGGAGAATTCACCCTGTTTAATGTGCCAGACGGATGTGGTTTCCGGATTGAGAATCGGTATGAGTGATTCAGCCGTGCTGGTGACAATATGCTGGATATTCAGAATCTGCAGCAGCTCCAGCAGTTTTAGACGATGCGTTTCGTCGAGTTCAGCAGGGAGGTCATCAATCAGCATAATCACCGGTTCCTGTACCACTTTTTCATGCAGGCTCGCTTGAGCTAACAATAACGCACAGACAAACAGTTTTTGCTGGCCGCGAGACAAGGTTTGCATCGCTTCTTGCTGACCAAAGCGAAACCGGATATCGGCGCGATGCGAACCGTATTGGGTATGACCGAGCTGACTGTCTTTATCAAAGTTCTGTGCCATCAGCGCATACAGGTCGGGCGTATTTTTAGGCCAGCCGGAACGGTAGTGGCAACTTACCGATTCTTTAAGTTCGGGCATTAACGCATCACAGAAGGTTTCCAGGTAAGGGGTGAGCGCCTGCAGATAATCTCGGCGGATTTCATCGATTTTCAGTGACGTCTCCACCAGTTGCGTATCCCACAGTTGGATTTGCGCTTTAGGGAGACGTTTTTTCAGAGCGACATTACGCTGTTTGAGAATCTTGCGTTGCTGGCGCCATAAATGAATGAACTCCGGGGTTTGGTAAAAGCAGCCCCAGTCCATAAACTGGCGACGAGCTTTTGGGCCTTCTTCCAGCAGACGGTGGCTTTCTGGTGTGAGCAATTGCACCGGCAGTAAACGGGCGATATCACTCTGGTTTCGGGTGGTTTCACCGTCAACCCGCATGAGGGTTTGCTGAGCGCTTTTCTGCAAGCCTAAACGGTGGATTTTGTGGTCATCATGGCTGGAAGCGACTTCACAGAATAGGGTGGTGCGGTCTTGTTCTCTTTGAATAAGCTGCTGGCTCTGATTGGCACGGAAAGAGCGCCCGGTGGCCAAGAGCCAGATGCCTTCGATCAGTGAGGTTTTACCGGCGGCATTGTCGCCGACAAACAAATTAAGCCCGGGCGCGAGGCGGCAGTGCGCCTGTTTGCAGTTGCGAAAATGCTGCAGATGCAGCTGGTTGATCCGCGTCATGCAATTACTCTTTGCCCCAAGTATGGTGTTGCTGGTCGTTTTTGAGGCTGACCGGTTCCTGGTGAATAATCACGTCAAGATTGTCGAAGCGGGCTTCCAGCGCCTGGGTGACCTGTTCGGCAATCCGGTGGCTCTCTTTCAGAGTCAGGTAATCGTCCAATTCCAGATCCAGCTGCACAAAACGGTTAGGGCCGGAACGATAGGTGCGCAGGTCATTAAAGCCGTGTACATTCGGAGTTTGTAAAATGATCTGCTGAATCAGCTGGCGCTCTGCCTCCGGAAGCTCGCGGTCCAAAAGCTGGTTGGCGGCCTCTTTTCCAATTTGCAGTGAACTTTTGAAAATCCACAAGGCAATTGCCAGTGCCAGAATTGGATCCAGCCACTGAATATAACTGAACCATAGGCTGATGATCACCAGGATATTGGTGGCCACGTCGGTCAGATAGTGCAGTGAATCCGACTTGATGGCGCTGGAATCGGTTTTAGCGATGACATAACGTTGAAACGCAATCAGCCCCAAAGTCAGTAACAAAGAGATCGCCATATACCAGACCGCTACTTGGGCATGCTGAATCTCCTGCGGAAAAAACAGGCGTTCCAGTGAATAGATAACCAGATAGAAAGCGGAACCGGCAATAAATACGCTTTGTGCCATGGAAGCCAACGGTTCGGCATTACCGTGGCCAAAACGGTGCTCTTTGTCCGGTGGGATTTGCGCAATATGCACGGCCACGGCGATCATTAAAGACGCGGCAATATCCAAACCGGAATCCAACAGGGAAGCGAGAATACTCACCGAGTCGGTGCGCAGCCATGCGGTGACCTTAATGATCAACAGCACCGTGGCAACGGTGACTGAGGCATAGGAAGCGATTTTGACCAGTCTAAGCGTATTCATAAAGGGGAAGCGGGGGATTATAGGTTGAACAGGCCTGATCAGTTTTAAACCCAACAGGCCTGTTCAGTTTGGGTGAGGGACTACAGGCGCATCGGCATAATGACGTGCTGACACTGGCAAGCGTCAGAGTTCGATTCGATCAGCGCACTGCTGTTGGAATCCTGCAGCTGCACGGTAACGCAATCTTCCTGCATGGAGTTCAGTACATCCAGAATATAGCTGACATTGAAACCGATCTCCATTTCCGGACCGCTGTAGTCAATCGCCATATCTTCATGCGATTCGTCCTGTTCGCTGTTGGAAGCACTGACCGCCAACAGGTTATTGTTCAGGCTGAGGCGAATCCCTTTGAACTTGTCATTTGACAGAATAGAAGCACGTTGCAGCAGGCTACGCAGCAGTTCGCGATCGGTCTGTACAACTTGGGTGTTGTTTTGCGGGATGACGCGGCGGTAATCCGGGAAACGCCCGTCTACCAGCTTACAAGTGAACACGGTCTCTTCAAATTGGACTGTCAGGTAGTTCTTTGCCAAAGAAAACTGAATCAATGAGTCGTCGTCACCAATCAGTTTAGACAGTTCCAATACCCCTTTGCGCGGCAGAATCGCCTGAGTTGGCGTCAAGCCTTCCATCGCCAACTGGGTGGAACAGGTGGAAAGTCGGTGACCGTCCGTGGCCACAACACGCAGTACCTGATTGCTGATGTCAAACAGCATGCCGTTCAGGTAAAAACGGACATCCTGGCTGGCCATCGCAAAGCTGGAGTGTTGAATCAACTGTTTCAACTGATGTTGCGACAGCGAGAAAGAGAGTTCTGCCTGACTCAAGTCGATGGTTGGGAAATCATCGGCTGGCAGGGTAGAGAGCTTAAAGCGCGAACGCCCTGCAGATAGCGTGCAGCGTGACTCTTCGAAATCCATAATGATCGTCAGTCCGTCCGGCAAAGAACGCACAATGTTAATCAGCTTAATCGCTGGAAGCGTGATCGCAAACTGTTCGGTGTCACTGGTTTCCAGTTCGGTTTGCGCACGGGTCTCAATTTCCAGATCGGAAGCGGTGACCGTCAGGGTATTCTGGTAAACGTAAAATAGTACATTGCCTAGAATGGGCATGGTTTGGCGTTTTTCCACCACGCCGCCGACGGTTTGCAATACTTTAAGCAGGTTTTCACGAGAAAGACTGATTTTCATCTTGAGCTCTCTTAAATGTTAATTGGTGATGATTCGAATTAGGCTGTTAAAGTCTTCATCCATGCGATGGTCGGTTTCACGCAACTCTTTCACTTTGCGGACCGCATGGAGCACGGTCGTATGGTCTCGGCCGCCAAAGGCATCGCCGATTTCCGGCAAACTGTGATTGGTCAGCTCTTTGGCGATGGCCATCGCCAGCTGACGGGGACGTGCAACGTTGCGCGAACGGCGTTTGGACAGAATGTCCGCCACACGAATTTTGTAATAGTCGGCCACGGTTTTTTGAATGTTTTCCAGGGTCACCATTTTCTGCTGCAACGCCAGCAGATCTTTCAGGGCTTCTTTGACCAGCTCAACGCTCAATGGCTGTTGAGTAAACTGGGCAAAGGCGCCAACCCGTTTTAAGGCCCCTTCCAGATCACGTACATTACCACGTAGGCGTTTGGCAATAAAGAAGGCGACTTCATCCGGCAGAATAAAACCAAATTCAGAGGCTTTTTTCAGCAAAATGGCGACACGCATTTCAAATTCCGGCGGTTCAACGGCAATGGTCAAGCCCCAGCCAAAACGCGATTTGAGGCGGTCTTCGAGGCCTTCCACTTCTTTCGGGAAGCGGTCACTGGTGAGAATGACCTGTTTATTGCCTTCCAGCAGGGTATTGAAGGTGTGGAAAAACTCTTCCTGAGACTGCTCTTTATTGGCGAAAAATTGAATATCATCGATTAAAAGTGCATCTAAAGAACGGTAAAAGCGCTTAAATTCGTCAATCTTGTTGTGACGCAAGGCGTTAACCATGTCGGCTACAAAGCGCTCGGAATGCAGATACACCACGCGTGCTTTCGGATTGTCCTTCATCATCTGGTTACCGATGGCGTGCATCAAGTGGGTTTTACCCAGACCAACGCCACCATAGATAAAGAACGGGTTATAAGCCCCTCCAGGATTTTCCGAGACCTGACGGGCCGCCGCCGCCGCCAGCTGGTTGGCTTTACCTTCTACAAAGGTATCAAAGGTGAAGTTGGCATTCAGACCGTGCTTGATTGTCGCTTTGGCCGCGCTGGCTGTTGTGGCTGGTTTTTCGGCTTTTTTCTCATCTTTAGCACGGTGAACGTCATCGTTTTTAGCCGTTTGCAAAGGTTGAGGAATGGTCGGTTCGCTTTCATCCAGGGTTTCAATGACATAGTCACCGATTTCCAGTTTGACGTCCGGCGTGTTGACCGGAGCGGCTAAGGCCACGGCCTGACGAATGTTGTTCATCAGCTTTTTATTGACCCAATCCAAAATAAATGAAGACGGCGCCAACAGGCGAATTTCCGACTCCTCTTCAATGGCTTGCAGCGGACGGATCCAGGTATGGAACTGTTGATCATTGAGATCGTTTTCCAAGTGTTTAAGACTTTGTGCCCACAGATTAGACAAGAGAGTATCCTTTATAATTTTTTGACAACAAAACGCCCCCGGCGACGGATTAAATCGCTTCGATTTCGTGCTTGGGGGAGGATTGCGCAAACCGTGCTCAATCCGGTTTGAAAAGTTATCGCCTAGTATACCTGTGAATAACTTGAATTAACAGCCTGTTTCTGTGGATAACTTTGGGGATAATGGTTGTGGATAACTAAAATTTTTTATAGGCTAACACTATGTTTTTATATCAGTTTTTACGCCCTTAAAAAATTTAGGTAAAAAAGAGCATCTTCGCGGCCAGCAACAGTAAAAATACACCAAATCCGCGTTTCAAGGTCTTTACCGGCAGCTGATGAGATAAACGTGCCCCGAAAGGTGCGGTGAGCACACTGGCCGCGACAATACCGAAAAAGGCCGGCCAATAAATATAGCCTGTCGCGTAATCCGGAAGGTTGACCGCATGCAACCCGCCAATTAAAAAACCAAACGTGCCAGCCAGGGCAACCGGTAGGCTGACGGCCGTGGAAGTAGCAATGGCTTGATGCATGGAGACATTGTTCCAAACCAGATAGGGGGTCGTCAGGGTGCCGCCGCCAATCCCAACCAGTGAGGAGAGGCTGCCGATAATGCTTCCAGCCAGGGTGTTGCCGGGTAATCCCGGAAGTTCGCGATGCGGGCTGGGTTTTTTATCCAACAGCATATTGATTGCAATCAGCACCTCTAAAACCCCAAATAGGACTCCCAGGGCGGTTGAGCTGAAAAACTGTGATCCCCATCCTCCTAAAAAAGCGCCCATGAAGACGCCGAAAGCGAGCAGACGAACGGCATCCCAACGTACCGCGCCGTGACCGTGGTGCGCTCTAACAGAGGATAGAGAGGTAATTAAAATAGTCGCTAAAGACGTACCGATGGCCAGGTGTACCACATGTTCGGTATTGAGAAACATAACGAATACCGACGTCAGCACAGGAACGATGATTAATCCACCGCCAATGCCTAAAAGGCCGGCGGCAAAACCGACAACCGCACCGGTTAACAGGTAGATGGGTAATTCAAAAAGTAGAGATTCTGGCATGGTCAGCTTTAGCGGGAATGGCGGTAAGCCATTCATTATAGCTATCCGTTAAATTTTATATAGGGGCTCGTGACGATAAAGAGTAAGAAACTTTTTGTACCTGGTTTGAATGCATTGGCATTAATAAAGCGTTACATGCCGGAAAGAGAGAGTAACCGTTTTGATTAGGACCGACATGCACGCTGTTGAGGTTCATATGTTAATTGAAGGCGGGGTTGAGTCAATCATTATCCGTAATTTTTTGTATTAGAGTTTTTTTGTTGTCCATAAATCATAAATATTAATGCCCTTTTATTTTCGGGCTTAAAGCAGGTTTCAGGATTCGGGGTTTTTAGGTGTTCGGATTGGAGGTGTTTGGTTCCTTCCTCCGGTTAGGAAAATTTGGCGGATTTCTTATAAAATATTTGTTTTCTTATTGATAACTCTATATAATTCCCGTTTTTTCCGCTTTCGGAATTAGAAATTTAAGGACAACAGACATGAAACGTACATTTCAACCAAGTGTTATCAAGCGTGCGCGTACTCACGGTTTCCGTGCTCGTATGGCCACTAAAAACGGTCGTAAGGTTTTAGCTGCTCGTCGTGCAAAAGGACGTAAGCGCTTAACTGTGTAATTCTGGGTGTGCTTGGATGGTACACGCAGAAGGTAAGTCGGGTGAGATGAAATCCATGCAGGCTGATCAAACGGCCGCTCACCCGGACTTAACCCCTTCCTTAAAACCGACTGATCTATCAGACCCCGGTTTCTCCAAAACCTATCGGTTGCTCTCTCCAAAAGATTTTCAACAGGCCTTTTCTGATGCTGAAAAGTTCGCCAATCGCCATTGGACATTGATTGTCAGTCAGAATGATAAAGGCTATCCAAGACTCGGTTTAGCGATCAGTAAAAAACAGCTGCCGCGCGCTGTTTGGCGAAATCGCATAAAAAGAATCGCCAGAGAGGCATTTCGATTACATAAAACAGACCTAAATGGGTATGATATTGTGGTTTTGGGTCGCAAAGGCGTGCAAGAAACAGATAATCAAACTTTGTATAACAGTTTTTTACATCTGATCGGTAAAATTCGCAAGCAAGGTTTAAAAGATCAACAGCATCAAAAACAAAAAGATTCGAATCCCTGAATCGTTCAGGACTCGCTAAGGGAAGATAAAGGTTAAATCATGAATATGAGATCGTTCTGGTGGATGGCTTTGGCGTTTACGCTGGTTTGGATTTGGTTGGAGTGGATGAAGTTTTCCGCTCCGGTTACAGAACCGGCGACAACTCCTGCACAGGTGAGTGCACAGTCTAATGCATCGATGTCTGCACCAACCGATGTGCCAGGGGCGCATTCTGCGGCACCTCAGAGCGGTGCTGTCCCGGTCGCGCAAACTGCGATGCAGCGGGCACAGCGGATTCACGTCACCACCGATACTCTGGATCTGATCATCGATACGGTCGGTGGAGATATTCGTGATGCCAAACTGCTTGAGTATGGCGCATCTCATGATCCAAGCCAGCCTTTCCATTTGATGAGCGATGAGGGCGCCCTGCTGTATGTGGCACAAAACGGAATTGCCACTCAAGCGACAGCTAAATTGCCGGCACCGAACCATAAAGCGATTTATCAAGCGGCGCAAACTCGTTATGAGATGAGCGGCGACACCTTGGTGGTGCCGCTGACGTGGGAACAGGACGGCGTTAAGGTCACCAAAACGTATACTTTTAAAAAAGGTCAGTACCTGATTGATGTCGCTTATCAGGTTGAAAACCAAACTGATCAGGCCTGGTCAGGAAGTTTGTACTCGCAATTGGTCCGCAACCGCCATAACCCGGAAGAAAGCTGGATGATGTACACCTATACCGGTCCGGTGTTGTATGACGGTCATGCGGAAGAGAAATACGTTAAGCACTCATTTGACGACCTGATGAGCGAACCGGTTCAAGGCAAAGTGGTTACCGGTGGTTGGGGTGCGATGATTCAGCAGTACTTCCTAACAGCGATTATTCCCGATCAACAGGCGCAAAATAACTACTACGCCAAGCCACTGGATCAAGGACGTTATGCCGTCGGTGTCGTTGAACCTTTGGTGACGGTGGCGCCGGGTGCGCAGGGTGAATTGCGCTCACAAATTTATATCGGGCCAGAAAAACAGGACGAATTGGCCGAGATTGCTCCAGGTCTGGAATTGACTATCGACTACGGTATGTTGACCTTCCTGGCGGAGCCGCTGTTCTGGTTGCTGAAGCAAATTCATAACCTGGTAGGCAACTGGGGTGTGGCCATCATTCTGTTAACGCTGCTGATCAAACTGGTGTTCTATAAGCTGTCGGAAACCTCTTACCGCTCTATGGCGCGTTTGAAGAAGTTCCAGCCTAAACTGCAGCAGCTGAAAGAAAACTACGGCGACGATAAAGTGGTTTTCCAGCAGAAGATGATGAAGCTTTACAAAGAAGAGAAGATCAATCCGTTGGGCGGTTGTCTGCCGATCTTCATTCAGATGCCGGTCTTTATTGCGCTTTACTGGGTACTGTTGTATTCGGTAGAAATGCGTCAAGCGCCGTTTATGTTGTGGATTGAAGACCTGTCTGCGCAAGACCCGTATTTTATTCTGCCGATCATTATGGGAATTACCATGTACATTCAGCAAAAGCTGAACCCGTCGGCAATGATGGACGAAATGCAGCAGAAAGTGATGAAGGCATTGCCGTTTATCTTCACCCTCTTCTTCCTGTGGTTCCCCGCCGGTTTGGTCTTGTACTGGGTGGTCAATAACATTCTGTCGGTGGCGCAGCAGTGGTACATCACCAAGAAAATCGAAGCCGGTGAAGACAAATAAATGCATTTTGACGCCAATTGGCGTCAACTTAACGATAAAAGCGTAAAAAGAGATTAAAGGTAGAGAAAATGCAATTATCTTATCAAAAGCTCGGAAACGATCACCCGATGTACGGTAAGGTGGAATTTCTAGTAGCCGACGGCATGACGCCAATCTGCTATAAAACCAAAGACGGCTATATGCCGTTGGAAGAAGGTGCTTCTGCGGCTCAGGTACAAACTCAGCAGGCCTCTTCTGCCGAGGTGGAAACCAAGCCGCTGTATGTGCTGTCGTTCAAAATCAACGGTGAAGCCGAAGAGATGACCTTTACTTCCAAGAAAAAACTCGACAAAACCGTCGAGGAGTTTTCCCAAAAAGGATTCATCACCGATCTGAAAACCACGGTTTATCAAACGGTGGCGTAATGAGCAATGGCTGTTGAAGCCATAAGCTGATTGAGAAACGCCCGTGAGGGCGTTTTTTGTTTGGGATAAAGCGACCCCTTGTAACTTAAACTGCCGAGTAAGCCCTATGGAATTTGAAAATCACGATACGATTGCTGCCATTGCGACTGCGCCCGGACGCGGGGGCGTGGGAATTGTGCGTGTGTCCGGTCCCTTGGCGGGTCCGATTGCGCAACAGATGCTCGGTAAAATGCCTCAACCTCGCTATGCTCACTACGGTCCTTTTTATGGCGAGGATAATCGTGTATTGGATCACGGCATCGCGCTTTATTTTCCCGGTCCAAACTCATTTACTGGTGAAGACGTATTCGAGCTCCAGGGGCACGGTGGCCCGGTGGTGTTGCAATGGTTGCTGAACCGAGTGGTAACACTCGGCGCACGTCTGGCTGAGCCGGGAGAGTTTTCCAAACAGGCCTTTATGAATGACAAGCTCGATTTGGCCCAGGCCGAAGCGATTGCCGACCTGATTGACGCTTCATCTGATCAAGCGGCGCGATCGGCTTTGCGTTCCCTGCAGGGCGATTTTTCCGCACAGATCAACGAACTGGTCGAAGAGTTGATCCAACTGCGACTTTATGTGGAAGCGGCGATCGACTTTCCCGAAGAAGAGATTGATTTTCTTTCCGATGGCAAGGTGGCCGGTCAGCTTCAGCACATTCTGGATCGTCTGCATGGTGTATCGGCTTCGGCACAGCAAGGGGTGTTGTTGCGCGAAGGGATGTCGGTGGTGATTTTGGGGCGGCCGAATGCCGGAAAATCGAGCTTGCTCAATGCGCTATCCGGCCGGGAAAGTGCGATTGTGACCGACATTGCCGGTACCACGCGCGATATCGTTAGGGAAGAGATTAATATTGACGGCATGCCGTTGCATATTCTCGATACCGCAGGGGTGCGTGAAGCGACGGATCAGGTGGAGCGTATCGGTATCGAACGCGCCTGGCAGGCTTTGGACAGTGCCGATCGCGTGTTGGTGATGCTGCAGGCGGGGGAGGCGATTCACCCCGAAGATCAAGCCATTCTCGATAAGCTGCCCGCGCATATTCCGGTCACCCTGATTCGCAATAAGATCGATCTGATTGATCATCCACCAGGAGTGGAACAAGAGGGCGAGCGTACGGTGATTTGGCTGTCCGCTAAACAGAAACAGGGCTTGGAGCTGCTGCGCGACCACCTGAAAACCGTGATGGGGTATGAACAGACTTCGGAAGGGGTATTTATGGCACGTAAACGCCATTTGGACGCCTTGCAGACGGCTTTGCAATGGACCGAAAACGGCCTGCATCAATTGCAGGAGTTTGCCGCCGGCGAATTGCTGGCGGAAGATCTGCGTCTGGCACAAGAGGCGCTGGCGGAAATCACCGGTCGTTTCACGTCGGACGATCTATTGGGAAGAATTTTCACCTCCTTCTGTATCGGAAAATAAGAAAGAACCAGGCCTGTTGGGGATTTTAGGAAATCGCATGCAAGTTTCGTCGGACAAAGTCTTAGAGCAAAAAGTACAGACCGAAAGGAAAGCGATCAAGTGGGTCATGATTGGTGACGTACTGTTTGCCGTATTGGGGATTGGCTTTTTTTATCTGACCCATTCCCAGGCGATTTTGATGGACGGCGTTTATCCGGTCATTGACCTGTTGGCTGCGTTGGTGACCCTGCGTGTAGTTACCCTGATCACCCAGCAGGCGAGTGAGAGTCAGCCGTTCGGTTATGCGATTTTTGAACCGGTATTGAATTTCATTAAGGGGATTCTGATTCTACTGGTGATTCTGGTGGCGCTGTATGCGGCGATCGCCGCCATGCTGCATGGTGGACGAGAGATCAACGCCGACATTGCTGTATTCTATTCCATCCTCGCTTCGCTATTGGGGTTTGCGATGTCCTATGGTTTGCACCGCATGAACCGTAAGGCGCAGTCGCCACTGATTGAAGTGGATATTAAAGGCTGGCTCATTGGTTCCATTCTCAGTGTGGCGGTGGGCCTGTCATTCGGCGTCGCTATCTGGATGGAGCACGCCGGTTTTGAACGCTGGGTGCCCTACGTGGATCCAACGGTGATTCTAATCCTGATTTTGCTCATGTTGCCCATGCCGTTTCAGATTCTGAAACACAACGCGTTTCAGATTATTGGCCGCAGCGGCAATAATGAGCAGACCCAACGCCTACAGAAAGAGGTGGAAGCGGTATTTGCCACGGTGAATTACCAGGATATCAAGGTGCGTTACCTGCAAGCAGGGCGCATGATGTATGTTCAGGTTTATGTGCAGATGGATGCGGCTTCGGATTTTGGTCTTGGGAGGCAGGACCGTTACCGAGATGCGTTGTTCCAACACTTGAAGCAGCATTATGACTACCTTTCCTTGGATGTGATCTATACCACTCACCCGATCTGGGTGGCGCGCAGTGTCGGGGCAGACGTCGCTGGGCATTCGGATTCGATTTAAGGTTTCTGTCGATGTCTTATCCGATTCCTTGTGAACAGGCGGCGGCCGAAATTGAAATTAAAAAAAGCCGGTTTATCGCCTATGCACGCCATATTGCTTCACGTGAAGCAGGCATGGCGTGGCTGGAAGAGATTAAAGCGCAATATCCGGATGCACGTCACCACTGCTGGGCCTATCTGATCGGTAATCCGCACTGCGCCAGCAATGCCGGCATGGGCGACGACGGTGAACCTTCCGGCACCGCTGGCAAGCCGATTCTCAATGTGCTGCAGCATAAAGGCGTAGGGGATGTGATGATCATCGTGGTGCGCTATTTCGGCGGTATTAAGCTAGGCGCGGGCGGTTTGACGAGGGCTTACGGTCAGGCGGCTCAGGCGGTGATGGAAATTCTGCCGCTCCAGCAGCGGGTGCCCATGCAGGATGTCGCTCTGGAATGCGACTTTGCTCAGGAGCAGCAGGTTCGTCACTGGCTCCAGCAGGTAGAGGGGCAATTAATAGATGTCGGTTACCAGCAGCAAGTCAGCATGCGGGTCAGTGTTCCGCAATCGAATGTCGCCGAGTTTTGTGAAATCCTCAGCGCCCATCGCTGTCATTACCAAACCTAAGACCAGACCTGTTCAGTTCGCAACCCACGATAAAGCGCTGAAAAGGTCACAAACTTGTCAAAATTAAGCGCTCTCTAAGTTGTTAAGATTCAACCATCCGTTAACTGCATTTGCTTCGAGGGTGAGTTGATGAGCTCCTCTATTCCTAAGCCATATTTTATTCATACAGACAAGCCCGTTTTCAGTACCGTGCCTGAACAGCTGCGACTCTATATCATTGAGCAACTTGATCAGGCGTTGGCTGTGTCGCATTCCGAGCAGAGAGAGTCGATCGAATCCATTCATGACCTGCGCGTGCTGTGCAAACGGCTGCGTGCTTATTGGCGGTTGCTTCGAGAATGTGTGCCATCTGATACCTACCATGCGGCCGAAACCCGTTTGTGCCTCACCGCTAAAAAATTGGCAGGGGCAAGAGATCAGGCGGTGTTAATGGCTTCGCTGCAACAGCTAAGTTTAAAGGTGGCGCCGTCTGTTAGGTTGTTGGTTGCGGAATGGATTCAGGGGTTAAAGGAGGAAGCCAAAAAAGAACAGGAGGCATGGCCGATTGATTGGGCTTTGGTCATTGCTGAACTGGAACAGGAAAAGTCAACGTGGCGCGCATTGGATTGCGGCTCAGGTGATGAACAGAGCGGATATTCATCTCCCAACACCTCCAAAAAAGTGGCTAAGGGATTAAAGCGTACTTCCAAACGGAGCTTTAAATTAGCGCAAAAATCGTTGGATAAGAAAAAAGCGATTCGCCAGCGGCATCAATGGAGAAAGTGGGTGAAATACCAGTTTTATCAATGGAAGTGGTTATGGCAGCACCATGTGATTGACACCAAGGAGCACAAAAAAGCGGTTAAGCAGCTGGATGCTCTGGGCGAGTTGTTGGGCCAAGAACATGATTTTGAGTTACAACAAAGTTTTCTGGCGCTTAAAGAGACGGCATTTCCTCAATACCAGGATGAAATTGAGGAGCTCAAATTGGCCAATCGACAGCGGTTAAAAACGCTCAAAAAACAGATTAAACAGCAGTACCAAAAACTGCTCAAACACCTTGACTGAATCTCAAACCTGAAAACCTTGTGTCAGCAGTCATTACGGCATTATCAGTACATTTTATCTTGCTGGATCGAAAATAGAATTTTTTCATTATCTTCTCAGGTTTATAGGGCTTACGATGCCTATAAGTCGGAAGCACAGTCTCTAAGTGGCCCGAGCGGATCTATTCATTGTCAAGGAGGTCGAAATGTTAGGATCTAAGTTATTAAAAAACGGTATTTTGAGTTTAATGTTGGTTTTACCGGCTGCGGTGCTGGCCGATGAGGCTCCCCCTATTTATGGGCAGCAACTCATGACTCAGCAAGAGATTCAAGCACATCGTGACAAAATGCGTTCGGCAAAAACGCTGGAAGAGCGTGAACGCATTCGTTATGAACATCACCAGCAGATGAAAATTCGTGCCCAGCAAAAGGGGATTGCACTTCCGGATGAACCACCTGCAGAGCGTGGCCGTCTGAATCAACAATATAATCAGGGCAGTCGCCCTGGAAGTGGCATGGGCAACGGTATGGGGAATGGCATGGGCTCAGGTAAACAGCGTTAACAATCGCTCTTTCCCCTAACCGGATTCCATCCGGGGTGGGGAAAAAGATTAATGGCGGTTATTGAGACTTAATGGCCATGCGGAATCATCGCTCTGAAGACCACTAGAAGCAGGTAAAACCAGACAATTCCACCGCTGATGATCCAGATCTGTACGCGTTTCCAACCATTCAAATTCAATAGACTGAGTCGTTTATAGAGTACGAACAGGGCCCAAATTACAGCAATGTAATTGAACAATCCAAACAAGTGTATCCAGCCATCCCGAAAGGTAGCCAAAGGTGAAACGGTTATGGATGATCCGATCAGCCAATACCACGCATTCATTAAATCGGATGCATAGTGTAAGAAGAAAAAGCTTCCAATATGGCTCAAAGCGCCAATTAACATTAACGGAGCCATAAATTGGCCTACAGACTGAAAGAAATCACTAAAGGACATATTAAGCAATTTCGCACTGATGGTAAAACTGCCCCAAACGATGGCAAAGGTAGAGAGAACAGCCATAGACAAGGCCATCACCCCCACCCAATCTAAGAGGGGGACTGAAACCAGTGATTCTAGCCATTGTCCAGCCTGAACCCAAGGCAGTTGCTCTTTAATCGATGAGTGTCCGAGAGAGTGATGAAAACGCATCGTGATTGATATGACGGCCAGTAGCCAAACGTAGACCCAGACATTCATTGGCTCTTTGGCGCTGCTGGGTTTCCAGAGTTGAGTCGACGGCGAGGTCAGTTTCAACTCAACCGCATTGCACGCTTGTGAGCAATCCATACACAAGGTACAGTCGCCCATCGAATTTTTCTTCTCGAAAAAATAAGGTCTCAAATTCCATTCACATGCTTTGGTGCAGTCAAAACTGCGGCAGCTCTGGCAGTGGTTCTGATCGGTTTTAAGTTGGACAAATCCGACCTTACTGAAGGCACTGGTAACGGTTCCAATCGGGCAAATGGAACTGCAATAAGCCATGTTGCGATAGAGATAAAATAGACTCCAGGCGACTAAGGTTAATACCAAAAAGAACAAGGCACTGACCCAAGGGGTTTTTAGGACATCCGGAAAAATGTAAATAGGTATCCAGTACGCCAGCAGCAGTAACCCGAATCCAATCCAGCGGTTTTTTAACCAGGCCGGCAAGGGTTTTTTCGGTCCGATTCGATTCAGATATTTACCGACAAAGCTGTGCGGACAAACGCCACAGAATACCGTTCCCAGTGTGGCCATGCTGAGAATCAGGAAAAATGGCCAGAAAAGAGACCAGAACAGGGCGCCGGTATACGGGTTGATCTCTTCTGTCGGATAAACCAATCCAAAATAGATGGCGGTAATCAGCATGGTTAGAACCAGAAGGCGTGCGGCCATCATGAGCTTACTGTTACTGAAAAACCATCCTATCACTGGCCAGCCAAGTAAATCCGAAGCCGAGCGTGTTTTCTCAACTTGTTTCATTCGTTTGACTCCTAGTATTTGTATTGGTAACTCAGTTTAAGGGTTCTTGGCGCGCCCGGTGTGTAGTAGTAGCTGTCTGGCCCCCAGCTACTGGCGGTTTTGGATACTTCACTGGCATAACGTTGGTCGCCAATATTGTGAACGCTCAAGGCGAGCTGATGGCCATTGCGTGCGTATCCCATGGTAAGATTTGTCACCCCGGCATAGCCGCTGTATTTTTCGCTATTGGCATCATCCATGTAATATTCACCCACGCCGATCGTCTCAAGTCGAGCACGGTAAGCTCCTTTATGCCAATCAGCAAACAGGCTGTATTGGTATTCAGGTGAAAAACGCAGCAGGTTTCCCGAATAGTCACTGTCTCCACTGAGGTAATCCACATAGCGGTATTCGGTCTTAGATCCGCTGAAGCCGACTCCCCACTGCGAATTTAGTTGGTAAGCGGCAGTCAGTTCAATGCCTTTCTTGTCGGTTTCCCCGGCATTTTCATAGTAATCGGCATAGCCGTTTTCCACCTTGACGATTTCATCGTGCAGTTTGGTGAAGTAGACAGCCAAATCGGCTGACCAAGCTTTACTTCGGTGTTTAAGCCCGATTTCGAAGTTGGTGGCTGTTGACGCATTTAGGTCCACTTCTGGCGCGTTGTCACGGGTGGCCTGCATTTCGCTCTCGGTTGGCGCCTGGTTAGAAGAAGCGATCAACCCATAGACGTTTAGGCTATCGTTTAATGCGTAAGTCAAGCCGATCTTCGGAGAAAACAGGTGATAGGTTTCATCATAGCTGTAATCGCCTGACCCTGGAATGTAGCTGCCGCTGCCCCAGTTGTAGGCGAGGATTTGCGTGCCATCAATAGACATGTCTACTTGGTCATAGCGCAAGCCCATATCGATCAGTAGGTTTTCAGAAGGAGAAAAGCTGTCCTGAATATAGGCACCTAAGATCGTGCTTTGGCTGTCTTCTGTCTGTGCCAAGTCCCCTTTATCATCAGACAAGACGACTCCTGTGTCCGGATCCATATCTTCATAGGTATATTTTTTACCGTTTTCACGAATGTCGGTACGGGCCGTCAAGCCAAAAAGAAATTCAGCACTGTTGCCAAACAGAGTGTGTTTGCGGTTCCAGGCGAGATCGGTGCCAATGACCTTATTGTCTTGAGCGTCATTAATCATCCCGGTTACCGGGTGAAAGTGGCCCCATTGAGTAAAATAGACCTGAGGTTTGAAGGTATAGGCGCCTAAAGTCGTTTCATAACGGCTATTCATAAACAACATCGTGGAATAGCGACCGCTTTTCTGCCAATCCCCATTGGTATTGGTGGTTTCCCCCGAGTTTTTATAGGCCTCAAATTCATCGGCACTCAAAGACTGCGGGAGTTGCAAGTTGGCTTCGGTGTAGGCAATTTCGGTTTCCAGAACGGAATCATCTTCAAAGAAGTGTCCATGTTTTAAGCTGAATTGAGTGGTATCGAATTCATTCCAGTCTCGCCAATCGTTATTCGACTGACGGCGGGAAAGATTGATGGCAAAACTATCGTTCTCGCCGGCATTCAGGGATTTTTTGGCGTTGAAGCTGAGGCTGTTAAAGGAACCGATACCCAGTTTAATGCGGTCTTGCTGGTCATCAAATACGGATTTCGACTTGATAAATACCACACCACCGGTTGCATTGCTGGCGTAGATCGAACCGGGGCCTTTGTAGATTTCAACGCCTTCCATGTCATCAATATCAATCATATCGAACCGGGTAAAGCTGTCCGGATCGGTCATCGGAACACCGTCACGGATGACCATGATTTCCCGCACCCCATATGGAGCTTTTAAACCGGCGCCCCGGATAATGAGTCTAGAGTCGTAACCGTTGTTTTTAGAAATGGCCTGAACTCCGGGAATGGCGTCAATCACGTCGTTAATATTGATTGGGTTTTCTCGCTCAATATCGGCTTCGTCCACCACGGACACGCTTTGCGGAACCGATTTACTTTCCCGCTCTAGCTTTGTGGCGGTGATACTGATGCTGTCAAGCGTTGAAGTGTTGCTTTCTTCAGCAAACGATGAACCGGATTGGATGAAGAGTGCGACCAGAATGGCAGCCGACCGTTTTTGGCGTTGCATGGTATTCCCCTGATAAAAAATGGGGAAATTATAGGGGGCCCTGTGAGAGGGTTTATTGAGAAGGCTTTAAGAAACTATTGAGAAAGCGTTAATTGCCCAGATTGGTTTTATATGGCATAGATAAAAGTAATGGGCTGACTGGTTTTTTGTTAAATCGCCATTAAGGTAATGGTGACCACCACGCCAATGAAATAGATCAGCAGGGTCAGTTGCAGCATACGTTTATTGGCATTGCGGGTATTCAGTGCTTGGCTGAATGTCGGGCGTTTTTGTAACACCTTGAAGCCGCCCCACAAGAGCCCCAGAGCTAGAGCGGTTACAATCATTCCGTAAATCAGAGTTGTTAGCATCGTGTTTCCTACCTTTTCGGCTATTATACTTTACACAGGTCCGTTGAGCGTGACGCTTGCAAGACATTAACTTTGAGCAAACACCTTATTGACCGTGTTTTATTTGCCACTAGCAAGCAGCATTTTCTCCATATGGTAACTGATGCGATACAGGTGTTTGCTGACCCGTTGCATCCAGCGAATGGCCTCTAATGCATCCCGCCACTGTTCTGCATCCAACTTACCTTCCCCCATCTGTTGAACCAATTTATGCCGATAACCCTCTGAATCCTGTTGGAGAAAGTGATGAAGTGTCCGCGCCAATTTGACGGCTTCATGCCATTTATTTTCGCGGATAGCTTGTTGCAGGGCTTCGAGATCGCTGGTTAGGCGCAGCGTGAATTTACTCAAAATCGGAAAGCGCTTTGACGCTTCGGCACGGTCGCCTTCTTCCTCACAGCGTTCATGCAGGCGTTGCAGGTGATCCAGGGTGTGAATCATGGAAATCAAACGCTTCCATTGTTGGGTGGAGGAGTGGATGAGGTGGATATGATCGATATAGTTCCGGGTTTCATCCAATTCCTGTTGAAGCTGCGGCAATTGACGCCCGAAGGTTGGGGCGGTGGGTTGCTGCATGAGCTGACGCAGTTCTTTGAGCAATGCATTATGTAAATCCATTAAGGTGCTCTGAATCGCATTCAGTGCCAGTTCCGGTTCGGCCAGCAGGCCGGTTTCTAAACGTCGGGTATGAGCACTGCGTGTTTCCGGGATCAGTCTTTTAATCAAGCGCGCGAATTGTTCGGTAAACGGCAGAATCAGGATGACGCCAAGCAAGTTAAACAGGCTGTGGAAGCCAACCAGGGCGATTTCCGCATTGTCCGTCAGGGCCGAAGGAGACAGCGCGTTGACCGCCTGAGTATAGGGGGTGATCAGCAGCAGTGCGAATACGGCGGTGATCAGATTGTAAACGACGTGCGACAGGCCGGTTCGTCTTGCCCCGACGTTGCCGCCAATCACCGCCATGAGCGATTTGATCGTAGTGCCGACATCCATGCCAATCACCAGTGCGGCGGCTTGCTCAAATTCGATTAAGCCGTTAAACAGCGCGGTCAGCGTCAAGGCGACCCCGGCGCTGGACGACTGGGTGATGGTAGTAAACACCAGACCGATCAACATTAATTTGAGCAGGCCTGTTAGATTGTTGGCGGGCAATTGGCTGAAGTTGACCACATCGACCAATCCTGCCATTGCAGTTTGCAACGTATCGATGCCGACAAACAGCAAGCCGAATCCGGCAAGGGCCATACCGGTTTGACTCCATGGGTAGCGGGCAAACAGTTTAAGCAAAATGCCGCCAAGTACCAGCAAGGAAGCGATGGAACCGATCGAAAATTTAAATCCAAGCAGGGCCACCATCCAGCCGGTAATGGTGGTGCCGATATTGGCGCCGAAAATAATCCCCAGGGCATTGCTAAAACTCATCAAACCCGCCCCGACAAAGCCGACTGCAGCAAGCGTGGTGGCGCTGGAGGATTGCACCACGGCGGTGGCCAGGGCTCCGCTCAGCGCGCCGGTAGAGGGAGTTTTGGTAAATTCAAACAGCACGCTGCGCAAACGGTCGCCTGCTAGTTTTTTCAGACTATCGGTCATCAGCACCATGCCGAGCAGGAAAAGCCCTAAGCCTCCTGCGCCAAGCATTAGCGCGTTGAATTCGTTCATGTCGGCTTCCGTTCGATGAAATGGATAGAGTCAGTGTCGTTGTGTGATTTGATTATAGCGAATTTGCGTTTCAGGTGAATCAAGCTCGCGACGAATGATTTGCGAGCTCACCAAGATGCATCCTGTCACCGGTTTACGGTATGATGAATTTAAATAGCGTGGCGCTACGGTGTGTATTGGTCACATCGGAAGCCTAAAACTGAAGGAAAGCAGTCAATGAAAACGGCTAAGAATGTGCGCCCAGGTTGGATGGATTTCATCTTGACAGGCCTGGTCAAAAGCGGCGCTTTAATCGGTTTGATGTTGTGGTTAATGGCTGTGCCGGTGCGTGCTGAAATGCCCAGGGTGGAGAATTTTCAGGACGTCGGACAACAAGCCAAAGCGCAGAATTTACCAGTTGTGATCTATTTCAGTCGGCTGCGCTGCGGGCCCTGTCAGCGTTTTGAAGAGAACGCCCTATTGCCGCTTGTCGGTAACGATCTGACCGATGGGTTTATTCGCATTGTCGAACTCCAGGCCGACAGTAAAGAGACGGTGCTTGATTTTGAGGGTCAAAGCGTCCCGCCACAGGAAATGGCGGCACTGTATAATGTCACTACCTTTCCCAAGCTGGTTTTTGTCGACCATGAAGGCGAACCCATGGGAATTCGTATGGAAAATTCTGGTGCTTATGACTATTTTCCATATTATTTTAAACAACGTATTAATCAGGCGTTAGAACAGTTAGGCAACCCATTGCGGGTCACCAACGAATTTTAATCGCAGACGCTATCAGGAGAAAATTATGGGCTCTAATGTTTCTGTCTCTTCATCCTCCACCCTATCGACTTTGGGAAAACTGCCTTGGATGCTGTTTATTGTGCTGTTTCTGATTGCCGCAGAGTATTTTCAGCTCAATCTTGAAGGCTCGGCCGGTTATGTTTTCATCGGGGTGGCGTTTGCCATTCTGTTTATTGAGATGTTTAAGTCAGGTGATGTCAGTGCCGCGGCCTTTCTGTTGGATCAGTTCTGGGCGGTGCTGACGGTCATTTTAGCCACAGGCCTGCTCAGTTATTTGTGGTTTGTAGAAGGTCAACAGCCTAACTTTTACCATTGGATCGGTTACGCGATTATCATTGCCGATGCGTTGTTAAACCCGTTTAACGCTTTTAGAACGGCTTTGCGCAACTTTGATGTTGCGGGTTAATGGAGATGGGGGACAGCTTGAAAACCAAAACCACAGCGTCTACCGCTGAGAAAAGCCTGCTCGGACAGAGCACGCCGTACTGCGCCTCCTATGATCCGAGTATTCTGTTTCCGGTTCCACGCCAGGAAAAGCGCGATGAACTCGGTTTTGATCAGAGCAGTTTGCCGTTTCAGGGACTGGATATTTGGACCGCTTTTGAGGTTTCCTGGCTGAATGCCAAAGGCAAGCCAGTGGTGGCAATTGCCGAATTTGCCTTTCCTGCCGATTCGCCGAATTTGATCGAATCTAAATCGTTTAAGCTCTATCTGAATTCGTTTAACGGCACCCGTTTTGAATCGCAGCAACAGGTGGAAGAAACTTGGATGCGTGACCTTTCCAGGGCCTGCGGGGGCGAGGTTGCCGTAGAGTTGCGCTCATTGGATGAAGATGAAACCCTCATTGGCCGATTGCCGGGGATCAATCTGGATGATTTGGACATTGAGGTCAGTGATTATCAGGTCACTCCCGAATTATTGCGCAATGAAGAAGAAGCCGAGGTGGTGGAAGAAACCCTGAACAGCCATTTGCTGAAGTCCAACTGTTTAGTCACCGGTCAACCCGACTGGGGATCGGTGGTGATCCATTACCGGGGGCCAAAAATTGACCGTGAAGCGCTGTTGCGGTATCTGATTTCGTTCCGCGAACACAATGAATTTCACGAGCAGTGTGTTGAGCGCATCTTTACCGATTTGATGAAGCATTGCCAGACCGTTAACCTGACCGTGTATGCGCGCTATGTCCGTCGTGGTGGTTTGGACATCAACCCTTACCGCTCGAATTTCGAGGACGAATTTGATATTTCCCGCACCGTGCGCCAGTAACCGGAGCGTGATGGATGATTCGTCTACTTAATCTGGTGTTTGGTTGGTTTGGTTATGAATGGATCAGGGATGAGCAAACCAACAGGCCTGCTGAAAAGGAGAGTGACGCTTCGATAAGTAGCATGGACGAGGACGAAGGCTGGGATCATCTGTACCAGCATACCCCCAGTTACCGCTTGAGAAAGAAGCAAACCATTAGGCGTTAAGCCTAATCATAATAAGACGGAGGGTGAATCCGCATGGAACATGAAATCATCAATATTAAATATACCCTCAAGGCTCGCCAGCTTTTGGAGTGCTTTGACCGAAATTTGCAGCGTTTGCAAGACCAGGGCCCGGATCCTGATGAGAGTGAAGCGGGCACCATTGATCTGCTGTCGGAGTGCTTGGAAGAAGCGATTGAAAACGGCACCGATCCTGCCGATTTGCAGTCCAGAGCTCAGCAGCTTGCGCAATTTGCGTTTGATCGAGGTTATTCTCAGCATGAAGTGGAAGAGCTTTTGACCATGCGCCCCAACCCAAATGGTAAACGTCCGACTTAACCTCTCAGACAGGAGTTGATTGTGGCCGATCATTCAGCCGATACTTTATCCTATGGCATTGGGGATGCCACTTATCAGGCCGTAGGAGGATATGACGGTTTAGTCAGATTGGTAGACGCCTTTTATGAGGCCATGTCGATGCTTCCACAGGCCAAGCGAATTCGCGAGATGCATCCGGCGGATTTGACCCGTTCCAAAGATAAGTTGGTGCATTTTTTATCGGGCTGGATGAACGGACCGACAATTTATGCCGAAAAATATGGCTCAATCAATATACCGATGGCGCATGCACATCTTGAAATTGATGAAGCGGAGCGTGATGCTTGGCTGTTATGTATGGAATTTGCCTTACGACAATTGAATTACCCTCAGGCTCTCCAAAATTACCTTTTGCATCAACTCAGCCGTCCCGCAGAATGGATCCGTGAAATGAGTGCTTCTGGTAAGGAGCAGGGGGCGGCCGATTCGGTTTAAGATTTTAGGCCTGTGTCAGTTTTTTCGAGATGATAAAGCTATTAACCAATTGTTTTAGGTACTCCGCATCTTGTTTAAGTTCAACAGAATTATTTGCTGAATTTTCAACCATCTCGGCATTTTGTTGGGCAATGACTTCCATGCTGCTCATTGCCTGATTTACTTCTTGGATGCCTTTTGCCTGCTCGCTACTGGATATCGAAATCTCCTCGACAATTTCAACGACCTTATCGATGGATTCGGTAATGACGCCAAATGCCCTGCCTGACTGTTCGGCGAGCTCTGACCCCTTGTGAACCTTGAAGGTGACTTCTTCAATCAGGAGTTTGATGTCTTGAGCGGCTTCGGAAGATTTACTTGCCAACGACCTGACTTCACCGGCAACAACAGCAAATCCCCGCCCTTGCTCACCAGCACGGGCCGCTTCTACGGCAGCGTTTAGCGCTAAGAGGTTGGTTTGAAAAGCAATGCTGTCGATTAGGGTGACGATCTCTTCAATCTTATTGCTGGAGTCTTGAATCTCTTGCATTGACTCAATTGTTGAGTGCATTACGGTTTCGCCTTTTCTTGCTTCTTGTTTGGCGCTATTACTCAGTAGATTGGCCTGTTTTGCATTTTCGGATGCCTGAGTGACGCTACTGGTCATCTCTTCAATTGCTGCGGCCGTTTGTTCCAGAGAAGACCCTTCTTGTTGAGTGCGTTTAGATAGATCTCGGCTGGTTTTAGACACCAGAATCGCTCCTTCTTCTACAGCGATTGCCGTGGCATTTACCTTGGATATGGTTGTGGAAAGAGTGTTTAATGCATGATTAAGATCATTTTGAACCTTTTGGACGGTTCCCTGAAATTCGCCTTGGATGGCATGAGTCAGGTCATTAGAAGCAATTGAATCAGCGTACTGGCTGATCTGACTAAATGCCATATCCACTTCGTTTACAGAATGGTTAATTGTGTTTTTAAGGTCCTCAAGATCCCCTGGAAGTTCACTTTGGATACGTTTATCGAATTCCCCTTGCGAAACATGTTTCATGACCAACTGAATTTCTTCATGAGCGGATTCTAGAAATTGCATGGAGTGGTCAACCTTGGCTTTTAACGAACCTTTAACCTTTGGGTTCATGCGTACATTGAATTGACCGTTTTCCAGTGCATTCATAATTTCTTCTAGCGCATTCATCGTATGGTCAACACTGGAAACCGCCTGGTTTAAGTTGAGACAAAGTTTTTCAAAGTCTCCAGTGTATTGCTGAGTGATACGTTGCTTGAATTCACCTTGCGCAATGGCATTGATGATGTGGTTTATGTGATTCATTTCATTGGAAATCTTACCGAGTAAACCATTGTATGTATTGGCAATTTCTCCAAATTCATCTTTGAGAGTATGTTGGATTGTATGGTTAAAATCACCGGTTTCCTGAGTGTGTTTTATTCCCTTGGTTAGCAGCGATACCCCCTTCAAAACTTTAAAGGTGGTTTGCAGCAAGATTAAAATCATTGCTAAAACCGCCAAAGCAGCAATGCTCCATAATGTAAACCCAATGCTTTTATGTTGTTTTTCGAGAAAAGAGTTTATTTGCTCCTGCAAGGCTTTGAGCGGTTCGTCTGTGGCATGAATAGCGGAACGCATTTGGCCTCGCAATCCCATGGTTTCATCCAGCCCTTTTTGGTATTCGGCTTCATATAAAGCAAGGAAATCATGTTTATATTTTTCCATCGCTGCTTTTACAGCCTTTTGTTGCGGGTCGTTCAAATTGCTTTGGGCGAGGTTTTGTTCAAATTTAATATAGTTTTTAAGGAATTTGTCGCGGTATTTTTCTGCGAAACGCAGCATAAAGTCTTTTTCGTTGCGGCGTAACATGAGCATGTCTGCGGTCAGGTGAATTTGATGGCTGTCTTTTAAAAGAGCCTCCGCACGATGTACTGAATTTCGTAAGCTGCCATAAAGCCCGTCCTTAGGGGTTAACCCTATAGTTTTTTGTAAATCAGCAAGAGCGATAAAGCGTTGTTGATATTGTGCCAATGCCGAAGTCAATGACGTGACTTGGACAGTATTTTGGTTGATTGCGGTTAAACTCGCTGAGAGTTGTTCGATGCGTTTTTGTGCTTCGGCAAAGATCGCATTGAACTGATCGATGTATTTGCTTTCTTTACGGATGAGAAAATCTTTTTCCTCTTTGCGTAATTCCAGAAGGTGATTATGGATTTGCTGGGAGAGCGTTGAGGTGTTTTCGAGCTGTTGTATTTTTTCTAAAGCAGAATTGATGGCGAACATTAAGCTGCCCAAGCTTAAGACAACAACAGTTAGGACAAGGGAAAAACGGGATTTAAGCGAATGCATGCTCTCTCCTCGACAGCTGATTTTTATATCAAAATCAGTCTATTACAATTTAGAGAGAGCGTTCAGCGATTATATTTATTAATCAGTAAGAGATACTTATTTCATCTAATGCTTATCTAATTGGCACGTATATTGCCAATTCTTCCAAGAATTTGATTGATTTTCTTCCTTTGTGGTCGATAGCTTCTTGGTGCATCCATCAAGTTGCCATCACTCAATGCCCCAGCACACGTCAGGCGATAGACATTAGGTTGGCTTTCCGATTTCAGATACATATGAACCAGATCCATGGTTTCTGGACGCTGTTGGTCATAAGCTAAAACCAGTTGATTGTTTGGGTAGCTGCCATATTCATTGGCGGCTAACTGAACGCTTTGACGGTTCAGTGCGATCTCCTCTTCCCCAAGCTGCACTCGAGAAATGGCGAATTTTTGCGGTCGAATGACCGTGTCGTGTGCTTTCATTTGGTACATCTCAATGCGACAATGCGGCTCACTATGATCAAAGTGGCTGCCGCTGAGTTCACCAAATTGAATGAATTGTCGTGTCTTGCCAGTCGGAATAGTAATAGGTTGATTTAGGTAAAAATGTTCCCCCGGTTGCACATCCATCAGGTGCTTAGGCGCACTGAGTGCACAACCGCCTAACACACCCATCAAGCCGGTTAGGAGTATTGGTAAGGATTTGTTTTTTAACATAAATCGAATCATGGCGATCTCCTTGTTGATTGATATCGAAGTAGGATCTTCTCTTCGACAGGGTTGCCATTGAGGTGGTAACGGATAACTGGTTGAATCGATTTGCATTGTGCTAAAATATACCGCTATTTTAGAACCTTTTTAACGACAAAACAGCCCGATCAGGCAGAAAGAGTTTTGAGAAAGTCTGAAGGTTTGTTTGTAAGATGTGGCCAAACGCTGGACGAGTTTTCTTACAGTGCGGAATAAAGCCACCCAACCTTTTCTGAGTTTTACCCTGAGGAAGATCGCATGGATGCTCAAGTTTCAAATTATGACGTGATTGTTGTCGGTGGCGGCCATGCGGGAACCGAAGCAGCGTTAGCGTCTGCGCGTATGGGGCTGAAAACCCTGTTGTTGACACACAATATCGATAGCTTGGGGCAGATGTCTTGCAACCCTGCGATCGGCGGGATTGGAAAAGGGCATTTGGTTAAAGAGGTGGACGCGCTTGGCGGCGCTATGGCCTTGGCGATTGATGAAGCCGGAATTCAGTTTCGTACTTTGAATGCCTCCAAAGGCCCTGCAGTACGAGCTACTCGTGCACAGGCGGACCGTGTGCTTTACCGTCAGGCGATCCGTACCCGATTGGAAAACCAGGTGAATCTGTCGATTTTTCAACAACCGGTTGAAGATTTGATTCTGGAAGGCGATCAGGTGCGCGGTGTAGAAACCCGTATGGGGTTGAAGTTTTACGCCAATCAGGTGGTTTTGACGGTCGGTACCTTTTTGGCCGGACGCATTCATATCGGCTTGCAGAACTATGAGGGGGGGCGTGCCGGAGACGCCCCGGCGAACCGTCTTGCGGCCCGTTTGCGGGAGCTGGACTTGCCGGTCGGCCGTCTAAAAACCGGAACCCCGCCGCGGATTGATGCACGTACGGTGGATTTTGAGGCCATGCAAATCCAGCCGGGAGACGATCCGGCGCCGGTCTTCTCGTTTATGGGCAAGCGCAGCATGCACCCAAAACAGATTCCCTGTTACATCACCTACACTAACGCCCAGACCCACGAAGCAATTATGGCGTCACTTGATCAGTCGCCGATGTATTCCGACCAGGGAGAGATCGACAGCGTTGGGCCGCGCTACTGTCCGTCGATTGAAGACAAGGTGATGCGTTTTGCCGACAAAGACCGCCACCAAGTGTTTATCGAACCGGAAGGGCTGACCAGTAACGAACTCTATCCGAATGGTATTTCCACCAGCTTGCCGTTTGAAACCCAGATGCAGATTGTGCGCTCAATGAAAGGCTTGGAAAACGCGCAGATCATGCGTCCTGGCTATGCGATTGAATACGATTATTTTGATCCGCGCGGCTTGAAGCCGACACTGGAAACGCAACATATTCACGGCCTGTATTTTGCCGGTCAGATTAACGGCACCACCGGTTACGAAGAGGCAGCTGCACAAGGGCTGTTGGCGGGGATGAATGCCGCACGCCGGGCGCAGCTGAAAGAGCAGTGGTATCCACGCCGTGACGAGGCGTACATCGGCGTTTTGGTGGACGATCTGATCACTTTGGGCACCAATGAACCTTACCGCATGTTCACTTCGCGGGCCGAATACCGTTTGATGTTGCGTGAAGACAATGCCGATCAGCGTTTGACGCCGATCGCGCGTGAATTCGGCTTGATTGACGATGCACGTTGGCTTACCTATGAAACCAAAATGGAAGCTCTGGAAAAAGAGCTTCAGCGTTTGAAACAGACCTGGATTTACCCGGCGCATGCGGAAGCGAAAAAAGCCGAAGCGTTAATGGAATTGCCGTTGAGCAAGGAACAGAGCCTTTTTGATCTCTTGAAGCGCCCCAATGTTCGCTATAACGCTTTGGCGGAGTTGGAGGCGTTTGGTGATGGTGTGCAGGCCGAAGAGGTGGTTGATCAGATCGAAATCGAAGCCAAATATGCCGGTTACATCGAGCGTCAGAAGGTGGAAATCGACAAGCTCAAGCGTTCCGAAGCGGTGAAAATTCCGGAGGATTTGGATCTGGACGCGATTTCCGGACTTTCCAACGAAGTGAAGCAGAAACTGCGGGATCATAAGCCGGCCACGTTAGGGATGGCGAGTCGTATTTCCGGCATTACCCCGGCGGCCATTTCGATTTTGCTGATTTCCATTAAAAAACACCGCTCCGGCAATCGTGTCGCTTAAGAGGTAAAGATGGATCGAATTGCATTGCGTACCCAGCTGCAGAGCGGATTAAACCAGATTGCTTTGGATCTTTCCGAGGAGCAGGTGGATAAACTGCTGGATTATCTGGCTCTGCTGCATAAATGGAACAAGGTTTATAACCTGACGGCCATTCGTGATCCTCGGGAAATGCTGGTTAAGCATCTGCTCGACAGTTTGGCGGTAGTGCCGCACATTAGCAGCGATCGTCTCATTGATGTGGGCACTGGGGGAGGCCTGCCTGGAATTCCCCTCGCAATTTGCTATCCGGATCGCAAGATAGACCTGTTGGACAGCAACAGTAAAAAGACCCGTTTTTTGATTCAAGCGAAAGCCGAGCTTGGATTAATCCATACCGAAGTTCTGCATCAACGCGTAGAAGAGTATCAGCCGAGCACGTTGTATGATGGCGTGGTGTCGCGCGCGTTTGCTTCGATGCAAGATATGTTGCATTGGACAGAGCATCTATTAAAATCAGATGGTCACTGGTGGGCGATGAAAGCACAAAAAGAGTTTGAGGATTACTCAAACCTGCCAGGCCTGGTTAAAATCGATGAGATTATTGATCTGCAGGTGCCGGGTTTGGATGCGCAGCGCATTCTGGTCAAAGCCAGTAAAGAGACAGACTCCTAATTGAAAATTCAATTACATAACAAGCAAACAGTAACAAACAGTAAGGGCTAGGTGGCATTTCGTGGGCAGAGTGATTGCATTGGCGAATCAAAAAGGAGGCGTGGGCAAGACCACGACCAGTGTCAATTTGGCGGCCGCTCTGGCCCGCTTGGGAAAAAACGTGCTGCTGATCGATTTGGACCCTCAAGGGAATGCCACTGTCGCCATTGGCGTGGATAAAGATCAATTGGATAATTCCATTTTTGAAGTCCTGGTTGGCGAATCAAAGCCCAAAAACGCGATTCAGAATGTCGAGCAGGCCAGTTTGGACCTGTTGCCGGCCAATGGTGATCTAACTGCAGCGGAAGTGGCGCTGTTAGAAGAGGATATGGGACCAAAGCGCCTGCGCAAGGTATTGAAAAAGGTACGCACCCAGTATGATGCGGTGCTGATTGATTGCCCTCCGACACTGAATATGTTGACTCTGAATGCACTGACTGCGGCCGATGGCATCGTGGTTCCGGTGCAGTGTGAGTATTTTGCTCTGGAAGGATTGTCTGCACTGATGGACACCATTGAAACGGTCAAAGAGCAGCTCAACCCCTCCTTGCATATCGATGGTCTTTTAAGAACCATGCATGACCGCCGCAACAATCTGGCGAATGACGTTTCCAATGAATTGGTCGCCCACTTTGGGATGAAAGTGCTTCAGACCATTATTCCGCGAAACGTGCGCCTTGCGGAAGCGCCAAGTTATGGTGAATCGATTTTGGATTATGACCCGTCGTCAAATGGTGCCATTGCCTATCTGGCGTTGGCAAATGAACTGATTCGGAAAACACAAATTTAATCAAACTGGTACGAAGGGCGCCGCTCTTTGGTAATGGCTGAAAAAGGTAAATAGCTCGTGGCAAAAAAACGTTCTGGAATGGGAAATCGTGGCATCCACGCCATGATCGGTGCAAAACAGAAATCTGATAATAGCAGTACAGATTTGCGTGTTGAAAAGCTTTCGGTAACACAGCTTAAGCCGGGCAGTTATCAGCCACGTCAGCAATTTGATGAGGAGGCACTTCAGGAGTTGGCAAGTTCGATCCGTGTCCAAGGGGTGGTGCAGCCGATTGTGGTGAAACCTCTGGAAGGTGACAGCTTTGAAATTATTGCTGGAGAGCGTCGCTGGCGTGCAGCCCAGTTGGCGGGGCTGGACAAGGTGCCGGTTGTGGTGCGTCAAGCGGATAACCAGGCCACCCTGGCGATGGCGTTAATCGAGAATCTCCAGCGCGAAGATTTGAACCCGATTGAAACGGCAGTAGGGCTTAAGCGTCTAATGGAAGAGTTTGAATTGACCCAGCAAGCCGTTGCCGATGCGGTAGGGCGTTCTCGTGCTGCTGTTTCAAACTTGTTGCGCTTATTGAAACTGCCGGACAGTATTCAGCAAGCTTTGCATGATGGCGAAATTAGCATGGGGCATGCTCGAGCGATTATTTCTCTACCGGAAGAGTTGCAGTTGGAACTGGTGGAGAAAGCCGTGCAGAAAGGTTGGTCGGTCCGTGAAATGGAAGAGGCCGTGCAGCAGGTACTGGTGCCTAAAAAAATCATTAAGGCGGCCAAAGAAAAGAGATTGCCACAACTGGCTGAGATTCAGCATAAACAGCAGGCGCTAGCGGAAAAGATTTCAGCCAAAGTGAAAATCAACCACCGCCAAAATGGAAAAGGCAGACTGGAGATCAGTTATGACACCCCAGAAGAGTTAGAACGTTTATTAAATCTTTTTTAGTTGCCGAAAACTAATAGGAAATCTCAATCAAAAGCCTTTTACGGCTGGATTTAATATATCTAGTGGCTATAAAAAAAATTAATACACTATCTAGTGAGGTGGAAAAAAGCCTGAAGAAAAAACTGTAAAAAACAAACATCTAAGCTGGCTTTTAGGCGCATAAAGCTATATTATGTGCGACCGTTTAGGTTGAAGAAGTTTCAGCTAAAAAGTATCATTATAGAGTTTGTCATTAGATGACTGAGTTAGGTTCAGAGGCAAGGAAAAAGAGTGAACAAGCAAAGCCTAAGCCGGCTTTGAATTTCCTGCTGTTAAGTGCGGGTTCAATGTTCACCTCGATGATTGTAGCCGGTTTTTTGGTAGGCTACGCTTTGGACCAACTGTTTGATACGACACCGATTTTCTTGCTTGGTTGTGCCGTTTTAGGGTTTATTGGCGGCATACAGAAAGTTCACAGACTGACCAGCAGAATAGATCTACCGGCGGAAACAAAAGAAGAAAAAGATGAACAAAAATCTTAGCCAGCCGTTGGTGATTCAAGGGGCGATCGGAATTGTCGCCATTGTTGTGTTTGCTGTATTGGGACAAGGGCCTTCAGCGGCTTATGGATTCTTTGTCGGCATAATGAACGTGCTGATGTTGAGCCTGACATTTAAGAAAGCCGATAGCACGGCAAAAGAAGACCCGAAAAGGGGCATACTGGTTTTATATTTGAGTGCAGTCATCCGATTTGTTCTGTTGGCTGTGTTGTTTGTTTTAGGGCTGGCGCTCTTTAAATTTGAACCGATGGCGGTTGTATTGACGTTTGTCGTAATGCAATTGGGCCAGATGTTTAATCTTAAAGGCAAGCGTCGTTTGACTGACTAAGGAGAAGACCCTTGAGTGCTGAAAAAATGGGAACTGTCGAGTATATTCAACACCACTTGACAAATAATAGCATCGGCGAAGGTTTCTGGACTTTTAACATGGATACCATCGTCGTGAGTTTGTTGCTGGGCGCACTAATTGTGTTTGCTGCAGCCCGTCTAGGAAAACAGTTGGAGTCAGGCACTCCGGGTGGATTCCAGAACTTTGTGGAATCTATTCTGGACTTCGTTTCCACTAACGTACGTGATGCCTTCCCTGGTCATAACCCTTTGATTGCGCCATTAGCATTGACTATTTTCCTATGGGTTTGGTTGATGAACTTCATGGATTTGATTCCGGTTGATTTGCTGCCGTATCTGTATCAGTTGATTACTGGCGACTCTCACGCTTATCTGAAAGTTGTGCCAACGACTGACTTGAACACCACCCTGGCAATGGCGTTCACTGTTTTTGCACTGATTATCTTCTATAACATCAAAATTAAGGGTGTTGGCGGGTTCATTAAGATGTTCCTGTTCCATCCATTTGGTAAGTTCTTTGTACCAGTCAACATTGTGATGACTTTGATCGAAGAAGTTTCTAAACCGCTTTCTCTTGCTCTGCGTTTGTTCGGTAACATGTTCGCGGGTGAGTTGGTATTCCTGCTGATCGCTTTGATCGGTGGAACTTTGGCAGTGGGTGCCGCTGCCTTATTCTGGGCACCTCTTCAGGTTCTGTTGGATTTAGGTTGGTTGATTTTCCACTTGTTGGTGATCACCTTACAGGCCTTTATCTTTATGGTGCTTACGATTGTTTATCTAGGAATGGCTCACGACGAAGGTCACTAAGCTTTAGATAGCAATAAAAAGAATAGGAGGCCTGTTCAGTTTTGACTGGGCTTCCAAAAAGGTTTAAGCGCACCTGCTTTAAGGTTTCTCAAAAGAGATCGGAAGGTAAAAAGCTTTTTTTAACTTTTGTTTTTTTAACTTTAAACTTGTAAAACTTTAGGAGAAAGTCGATGGAAGTAACTGCTACTATGATTGCTGATATCTACTCTGCAACTGCTATTGGTGTAGGTGTAATTTTGGCTGCTGCTGGTCTGGGTTCAGCTATTGGTTGGGGTCTGATCTGTTCTAAAACTCTAGAAGGTATCGCTCGTCAGCCTGAGATGCGTCCTGCTCTTATGACTAACATGTTCATCTTCGCTGGTCTGATGGAATCTTTCCCATTCATCATCCTAGCTTTCGCTATGTGGTTCTTGTTTGCTAACCCATTCGTCGGTGCTATGACTGCTGCTCTAGGTGCTTAATCTAGACGTTTGATTAGACCGAATATTAATTTAATTAACGAATGGCGAGGTAACCACCGTGAGTATTAATGCAACGCTTCTCATCCAGATCATTGCTTTTGTGCTGTTGGTCTGGTTTGTGAACAAAGTGCTGTGGGGGCCGCTGTCTAAGCTAATGGAAGAACGTCAGAAGAAAATTGCTGACGGTCTTTCTGCTGCTGAGAAAGGTAAGCATGAGCTTGAACTAGCTGAACAAAAAGCCAAAGAAGTGCTTAAAGAAGCTAAAGCTCAAGCTCAGAACATCCTGAGTCAAGCTGAAAAGCGTAGCTCTGAAATCGTAGAAGATGCGAAAGTAAAAGCGAACGAAGAAGCTGACCGTATTAAAGCTGCTGCCCAAGCCGAAATTGAGCAAGAAGTGAGTCGTGCAAGAGAAGACCTTCGTAAAGAAGTGGCAACTCTAGTTGTATCGGGTGCTGAAAAAATTCTTCGTAAAGAAGTGGATGCATCTGCACACAATGACATGCTTGAAACCCTAGTTAAATCAATCTAAGGGTACTTCTATGGCAGAATTAATGACAATTGCTAGACCGTATGCTGAAGCGGCTTTTGCTTTCGCAAAAGATAAGAATCAGCTGACAGAGTGGTCGGATCAGCTTGCTAATCTTGCATTGATCGCTTCAGATGAAGCCATGCAAGCAATGTTGGACAACCCCGCTTATACTGAAGAAAACGTGATTACCGTTTTTGAAGGTGTGATGGGTGACAAGCTGTCTGCAGAAGGTAGAAACCTTCTAACTCTGATGGCAGAAAATAAACGTTTGGCTGCGCTACCTCAGGTTTCTCAAACTTTTGAAGTTTTGAGAGACGCTGAAGAAAAACGCGTTCGTGCCACCGTTATTTCAGCTCAAGAAGCTACGGATGAGCAGAAGACAAAATTAAGTGCTGCTTTAAATGCCAAGTTTGATGCCGAAGTAGAGGTCACATATGAAGTGGACCCTGAATTGATCGGCGGTATCAAGATCAAAGTAGGTGACTGGGCTGTTGACGGCTCAGCGGTTTCACAACTAAACAAACTTGGCGCAGCAATCGCCCAATAATGGAGAGGAACAAACATGCAATTGAATGCCTCTGAAATCAGTAGCCTAATTAAAGACCGTATCGCCGGTTTTGAAGGTGCTGCAGAGTCTGGCAGTGAAGGGACAGTCGTTAGTATTGCTGACGGTATTGCTCTGATTCACGGTTTGTCAGACGTAATGTACAGTGAGATGGTTCAATTTGATGAAAACACCTTCGGTATGGCTCTTAACCTAGAGCAAGATTCTGTAGGTGTGGTAATCCTTGGTGAGTATGAACATATCTCAGAAGGTGACAAAGTAACCTGTACTGGTAAGATTCTTGAAGTACCAGTAGGCCCAGAAATGATGGGTCGCGTTGTTGACGCTTTGGGTCGTCCAATCGATGGAAAAGGTCCAATTGATGCGAAAACAACTTCACCGATTGAGCGTATCGCTCCTGGTGTAATCGACCGTAAATCGGTTGATCAGCCAATGATGACCGGTATCAAGTCTATCGACTCTATGATTCCTGTTGGTCGTGGTCAGCGTGAGTTGATCATCGGTGACCGTCAGACGGGTAAGACTGCGATTGCAATCGATGCGATCATTTCACAAAAGAACACTGGCGTGAAATGTGTCTACGTTGCAATGGGTCAGAAAGCTTCGACTGTAAACAACGTACGTCGTAAGCTTGAAGAGTTCGGTGCAATGGAGAACACGGTTATCGTTGCAGCTAACGCTTCAGATCCAGCGGCGCTACAGTATATGGCAGCTTATGCTGGTTGTGCGATGGGTGAATACTATCGTGACCGCGGTGAAGATGCTTTGATCATCTATGATGACTTGACTAAGCAAGCACAAGCCTACCGTCAAATTTCATTGTTGCTACGTCGTCCTCCTGGACGTGAAGCTTTCCCTGGTGACGTTTTCTACCTACACTCTCGTCTTCTTGAGCGTGCCGCTCGTGTAAACGAAGATTATGTAGAGCGTTTTACTAACGGTGAAGTAAAAGGTAAGACCGGTTCTTTGACAGCACTGCCTATCATTGAAACCCAAGCAGGTGACGTATCTGCATTCGTACCAACTAACGTAATCTCGATCACAGATGGTCAGATCTTCCTTGAAACAGGTTTGTTTGCTCAAGGTATCCGTCCTGCGGTTAACGCGGGTCTGTCTGTATCTCGTGTTGGTGGTGCAGCTCAAACTAAAGCAATCAAGAAACTGGGTGGTGGTATCCGTCTAGACTTGGCTCAATACCGTGAATTGGCGGCATTCGCTCAATTCGCTTCTGATCTAGATGCGGCGACTAAAGCTCAGCTAGAACGTGGTAAGCGAGTAACTGAGTTAATGAAGCAGAAGCAGTATTCGCCTTTGACTATTGCTGAGATGGCTACGTCTCTGTACGCTGCAAACGAAGGTTACCTAGACGACGTTGAAGTTGAAAAGGTACTGGACTTTGAAGCTGCATTGCATGCTTACCTAAACTCTGAACACGCTGATCTAGCCGCTAAAATTAATGAAAAAGGCGACTGGAATGATGAAATCGTTGCAGGTGTAAAAGCTTGTATCGAAGCATTCAAATCAAACGGCGTTTACTAAGAAAGGGGTAAGCCATGGCAGGCGGTAGTAAAGAAATACGGGCAAAAATTGCTTCCGTAACAAATACCAAAAAGATCACCAAAGCCATGGAAATGGTGGCAGCTTCCAAGATGCGTAAGGCGCAAGCCCGCATGGAAGCTACCAAACCGTATGTTGAGAAAGTGAAGAGAGTGATCTCTCATGTTGCCGGCGCGCATCCTGAATATAAGCATCCTTATACTCAGGAGCGTGACAGTGTAAAACGTGTTGGATTGGTTGTGATCTCTTCAGACCGCGGTCTTTGTGGTGGTTTAAACTCAAACTTATTCCGTAAAATTCTGCCAATGCTTAAGCAATGGCAGGAAGCTAAGGTAGAGGTTGAACTTGCCCTGGTTGGTAATAAAGCAAAAAGTTTTTTCCGTAGTTATGGCGGTAACGTTGTTGCTACGGTATCTGACCTAGGTGATACACCTCATATTGAGGACCTGGTAGGGACAGTCAAAGTCCTGCTAGACAAATTTGATGCCGGCGATATTGATGAAATTTATATCGCTTCAAACGAATTTGTGAACACTATGGCGCAAACGCCAACTGTTCAAAAAATGGTTCCTCTAGAAGCTGAAGCGGAAGCTGAAACGCATTGGGATTATTTGTATGAGCCTGATGCTAAAACAGCACTGGATCTGTTAATGCGTCGATATATCGAAAGTCTGGTATTCGGTGCCGTTGTTGAAAATGCAGCCTGTGAACAGGGTGCACGAATGATGGCCATGAAGAATGCTACTGACAACGCAGGCCAGATGATTAATGACCTGAAGCTGGCGTATAACAAAGCACGTCAGGCAGCGATCACTCAGGAACTTTCTGAGATTGTTGCAGGTTCATCAGCTGTTTAAGTTTGAAGTATTTCAATAAAAGGTTAAAGATTATGAGTGGAAAAATAGTACAAGTTATCGGCCCGGTTATCGACGTCGAGTTTAAAGGTGCTGATTTACCAAAAATCTATGACGCTCTGAAAGTTGATGAACTTGGTTTAACTCTTGAAGTTCAGCAACAAGTTGGTGATAACGTCGTACGTGCAATCGCGATGGGTTCTTCCGACGGTCTTAAGCGTGGCATGGAAGTTAAGAACACAGGTGAAGCGATCTCTGTTCCGGTTGGTAAGGCAACTTTGGGTCGTATCTTCGATGTACTGGGTAATGCAATTGATAATGCAGGTCCAGTTGAAACTGAAGAACGCAACACAATTCACCGCGCAGCACCTGCGTTTGATGAACTAGCAGCGTCTCAGGAGCTTCTAGAAACTGGTGTTAAGGTCATCGACTTGATCTGTCCTTTCGCTAAGGGTGGTAAAGTTGGTCTGTTCGGTGGTGCCGGTGTTGGTAAAACCGTTAACATGATGGAGTTGATCCGTAATATCGCGATCGAGCACTCGGGTTACTCAGTATTTGCTGGTGTAGGTGAGCGTACTCGTGAAGGTAACGACTTCTACTATGAAATGGAAGAGTCCGGGGTACTTGATAAAGTTGCTCTGGTTTACGGTCAGATGAATGAGCCACCAGGTAACCGTCTGCGTGTTGCTTTGACTGGTTTGACTATGGCTGAGTACTTCCGTGACGAAGGTCGTGATATCCTGTTCTTCGTAGATAACATCTACCGTTATACTTTGGCTGGTACTGAGGTATCTGCATTGTTGGGTCGTATGCCTTCTGCGGTAGGTTATCAGCCTAACTTGGCTCAAGAAATGGGTCAGGTTCAGGAGCGTATCACTTCTACTAAAGTGGGTTCGATCACCTCTATCCAGGCCGTTTACGTTCCTGCGGATGACTTGACGGATCCAGCTCCAGCGACAACGTTTGCTCACTTGGATGCGACAGTTGTATTGAACCGTGCCATCGCGGAAACGGGTATTTACCCAGCGATCGATCCTTTGGACTCAACTTCACGTCAGCTTGACCCTCAAGTAGTTGGTCAGGAGCATTACGAAGTGGCACGTGGTGTACAGCAAACTCTACAGCGTTACAAAGAGTTGAAAGACATCATCGCGATCCTAGGTATGGATGAACTGTCTGAAGAAGACCGTGCTACGGTTGCACGTGCTCGTAAGATGCAGCGTTTCTTCTCTCAGCCATACTTCGTAGCGAAAGTGTTCACTGGTGAAGACGGTCGTTATGTGCCTTTGAAAGAAACTATTCGTGGATTTAAGATGATCCTGAATGGTGAATTGGATCACATTCCTGAGCAAGCATTCATGTACGCTGGGGATGTTGACGAAGTTCTGGAAAAAGCGAAAAAATACGAAGGTTAATGAATTATGGCAGTCTCAATGCAAGTAGATATTGTTAGTGCAGAGGGGTCTTTGTTTTCTGGTAAGGCAGAGATGTTGTTTGCACAGGCTGCCGACGGTGAGGTTGGTATTATGCCTCACCACACCCAGTTCATCAGTAGTTTAAAGCCTGGACAAGTTCGTGTGGTAAGTGGTGACGAAGAAGATTTCTTCTACGTTAACAGTGGTATTATTGAAGTACAACCTAGTGTTGTGACTATACTAGCTGATACTGCAATCCGTGCGGAGGATCTTGATCAAGCGGCTGCTGAGGAAGCTAAACGTCGTGCTGAGGAAGCTATGGACCAAGCAAAATCGGATACTGATATTGCTCGCGCTCAAGTGGAATTAGCGGAAGCCGTTGCGCAAATTCAAACTATCACCAAGTTGCGTGATCGTTTACATAAAACTGGGTTGGCGTAATCGTTAATCTAAGTCATAAAAGCGCCTTTTAGGCGCTTTTTTTTTCTGAAAAAAACACTAAAAGAAAGTTTAATCTAATGACTAAGCTTTCTTTTAAAGTTATTTTTTGAGTGGTTCGGAGTATCCAACGTGTCTTTAAGCGTTCTCATTCTGGCAGCGGGTAAAGGTACCCGCATGAAATCCAATCTTCCCAAGGTATTGCAGCCTTTAGGCGGCAAGCCACTATTAGCCCATGTTATCCATACGGCACAGTCTCTTTATTGTGATCAAATTGTGACGGTTGTCGGACATCAGGCTGATCTGGTCAAGCAGTGTTTTGCATCAGAAGAAATCGAATGGGTTGAACAAACTGAACAGCTCGGAACGGGCCATGCCGTTGCGGTTGCGGATCAGCTAATTAAAGAGGATCATACGGTACTGATTTTATATGGTGATGTGCCATTGATTGCTCCGGCGACACTCAAAGATTTGATCGGTTTGGTTGATGAATACCATCCTTTAGCGCTGTTAACGCTCAATTTGGATGATTCGACGGGCTATGGCCGTATCGTCCGCGACCATCACCATGAAGTGACTGCGATTGTCGAACAGAAAGACGCTACGACGGAACAGTTGGCGATCAATGAAGTGAACACAGGCATTATGGCGGTCAGCGGAAAACACCTTAAACGCTGGTTAGGTCAGTTAGATAATAACAATGCGCAGGGCGAGTATTATTTGACGGATATTATTGCCATGTGTGTCGCCGATGGGTTTACTGTGCAAACCTCTCAGCCTGCTGATGAGGTGGAAGTGCTAGGGGTTAACGATAAGCTTCAGCTGCAGAATTTAGAGCGTCGCTATCAACGCTTGTTAGCCGATCAACTGATGTGCGATGGCGTGACACTTGCAGACGCCAATCGTATTGATATTCGTGGTCCGATAGACGCTGGCCGTGATGTCTTTATTGATGCGAATGTACTGTTTGAAGGACATAACCGTATTGCCGATGAGGTGACGATCGGGGCGAACTGCTATCTGAAGAATGTCACTATTGAGGCTGGTTGTGTGATCCACCCATTCAGTCATCTTGAAGAGTGCCATATCGGCCGCGATTGTAATATTGGCCCCTACGCCCGCTTAAGACCGGGGAGCGAACTGGCGGATGAGGTGCGCATTGGTAATTTCGTTGAAACCAAAAAAGCCCGAATTGGCAAAGGTTCGAAAGTGAATCACTTGAGTTATATCGGTGACACGGTCATGGGCAGAGACGTAAATATTGGTGCCGGTACGATTACCTGCAATTACGACGGCGTCAACAAACATCTGACTGAGATCGGTGACCGTGTGTTTGTCGGTTCTGATACCCAACTGGTGGCTCCCGTCAAAGTGAATGACGATGCGACGATCGGTGCCGGCTCGACCATTACCAAAGAGGCTCCTCAGGGTGAATTGACTCTAAGCCGGAGCAAGCAGGTCACCATTAAAGGGTGGACAAAGCCGGCCAAAAACTGATCAGGCCTGTTGAATTTTATGCGTTATCTTCCTGTCAATCCCAAATTGATTGAGGCTCTTAAGACTCAGCTACAGCTCAAAGGTTGGCTATTGAAAGGTCAGGATGCCGGGCAGGCGCATCTCGTGGGCTGGGGCTATGTTCTGAAATGGCAGAAAGCGATCGATAACGAATCTACAAGTTCACTGTGGCTACACTATAAAGAAGTCCAAGGTAAAGCTGAAGCGCAGTTGGAAATGACCCCCGAAGCCTACACAGAAATCAGCGAAATGGTTAACCGTCTGGAAGAGCAATGATGAGTAAATGGCAGGCTTATATTGCCTTAACCCGTATCAATCGGCCGGTAGGTATTTATCTCGTGTTATGGCCTGCTTTATGGGCCTTATGGCTGGCGGCCGGAGGTATGCCGCCACTGTGGGTTCTAGTCGTTTTTATTCTTGGAGCGGTTTTAATGCGTTCTGCCGGCTGTGTCATTAACGATTATGCCGATCGAAACTTTGACGGTAATGTCCGTCGTACCTGTCAACGTCCTCTCGCCACAGGAGCGATATCAGTCAAAGAAGCGTTAGGGTTCTTTGTCGTGCTCTGTGTGATCGCTTTTCTTCTCGTTTTAACACTGAATACCCTCACCATCCTGCTTTCATTCGGCGCCGTGGTGTTGGCGGCAGTCTATCCGTTTATGAAACGTCATACCTATTGGCCTCAGGCGTTTCTTGGCGCGGCCTTTGCCTGGGCTATTCCAATGGCGTTTGCCGCCGTTCAAGATCGTGTTCCTTGGCAGGCCTGGCCTCTTTTTGTTGCCACCCTGGTCTGGTCATTGATTTACGATACGGCTTATGCCGTGGCCGATAAAGAAGATGATTTAAAAGTCGGCATCAAATCCACGGCCATTTTATTTGATAAGAACTTGGTTCCAATGATCGCGTTCTTTCAAATGATTATGCTTGGTTTGCTGATTTGGACAGGCCTGCTGTTTTCACTCGGTCTTTTCTATTATCTGGGTTTATTCATCGTAGCCGGTTTGTTCTTTTGGCACTCATGGCGTTTACTTACGAATGACCCGCATATTGCCTTTCAAGTCTTCTTACAGAATCACTGGATTGGCGTCATTATCCTGCTGGGATTGATCGCCGATTCGATTTGGTTGATTCCTTTAGGCGACAGATAGACACAGAAAGATTTCAAATGTGTTTGCCTATTGCAATCGTGTTTGAGGCGGCAGTTGGAGAATAGGTTCTAACTCTAACTGCCAGTCGGCAGCCTGAAGAGCATGACTGAAAATTTTTAATAAAATCGACAAGATTTGTGGCTGTAAGGGCAAGCCGATTCCAGGCCCGCTTTCAGGTTCTAAATTAAGTTGAGGGAAGTCGCTGCCCAAGCCTTTGAAAGTGATTTTGCTGAGTAGGATGGGTTCTTTGCCTAGCGGATAGTCAGCCTGTTCCGATTCTTGGTAGTTCTGTCCAAAATCGCTGTCTAATGGTGTTTCTTGAGTGGGCGTTTCTGTGGTTTGTTCATTTGAAAATAGGGTTTCACCGGTTTGCGGATGCTGCCCTTGCAGTGCTGGAATTAACAGCGTCAGGTAGCGGCGGGTAATCCAGGCAGAATATACCTGTTCATTGTGTGTTTTTATTTTTAAGAGTATTCTATCTTCAATGGTCTGGTAAGAAGCTTGTATTTGTGAGATGACATCAGACATGGTTTTAAATCAGTTTCAAGAGACTGGATCCGTTTTAATAAGGCGTTGAGGGCGTTCCATTGCAGATTGGAATACGGAACACTATTATAAACTCCTTAGTCCTGCTCGGGCTAATATTCTCGTTCGGCCAGGTGTATGCCGAAGAAACGGAACCAGCCTTAAAGCCATCCCCGCCAGCCTCCTCCTCTGATTCTGTTGAAGTCATGGATAAGACCGCTCCATCGGCTAAAGAATATCTGTTGCAAGATCTCGATTCCGGCCTCATTTATGAAGGCTTGCAAAAAATGGAAAACTTTCAAGTCTGGTTGGGAGGGCATGTTCAGGAAACCAGTGAGCTCATTGATGACTATTTTGGCACTCAGGAGTCGTTTGAATATGCGCGAGGTAGCCGGTTAGATGTCATGACACCGGTCATTTTTCATGATTCTGGCCAAGTGGAAATGTCCTTGAGAATGAGAGCAAAACTGGCTTTTCCCAAGATAGCGAAACGTTGGCACTTGTTGATCACCTCCGAAGACACCAGTGTTAAAGGACAGGTCAACAGTGACTTGGCACGGGATGTAACCGAAGAAGAAGGTACAGCGTCCTTGGGGTTTCAGGTCATGCTCGAGGAGTATGACAAACTGGCCACCCTGTTGGATTTTGGTTTGAACTTCCAAAACATTATTGATCCCGACCCTTATGTGCGCCTGAAAAAGCGCTATGAGTGGCAGCTTAAAAATGATTGGACAAGTCGCATGAGTCAAAATCTATTTTGGGAGCGAGTCGCTGGACCAGGATTGGAATCCAAGCTGGTATTTGACCATGAATTGGACGAGGTCTATCTGTTTCGTAGCCAAACAGATGGCGTTTGGTGGCATGATGATGGGTATTACGATTTAATTGAACGGTTTCTACTGTATCAAAGAGTCAATCCGCACCGTTTGCTGACCTATCAGCTCCGGTTTGATTGGGACACGCAAGGCCCGGGGTTTCACAATACAGATTATGGCGTGGCCGTCAATTGGCGAGAAAAGGCCTATAAAAACTGGCTGTATTTCGAGATCGAACCCGGTGTGCGTTTTACGGAAGAAAATGACTTTGCCCAGGCGGATTTAACGTTGATGTTGATGTTGGAGATGCGTTTCTATAGCCGTATTTAAATTACGAGTCTTTGCTTGCGTGGTTGAGGATGAGATCGGGTAGAAACACTTCAGTTAGGAGTAAAGGCGAATATTGGCGAGTGAATAAGGAGCGTCGCGCATAACTGGTTTCTGTGAATGCCAGCGGCATGGATTTTGTCAGGGCCTGCTCTATCAGTGGCCAAGCTTGCAAAGGGTTGCGCGACCATTCAAACGGCGATCTTTGCAAGTTTTTTAGTTCAAACAGCACTTCCCCCAAAGGTTGACTGCCCAATTTTTGCAGTGAAAACCAAGGGCTTCCAGGCCGCATATCAGGTATCACGGTGCGGGCATAAACCCAACTCTGTTGTTGACATTTAAGAAGGACGCAACGGATCCAGGCTTTTCGGCAATCGGGAAGTCCAAGGCGTTGTGCTTCGCTGGCCAGTGGAATTTGCCATCCTTCAGAGAGGATTTGAACCTGCATTTCCGGGCAGGCCTGTCGAATTCGTTGCGTCAGCGAGCCCGGAGTACTCATCCAGGAGTTGATTTCCGGAGAAGCACCGAGGCGTTTAAGTAAGTGAGTGGGTTTCCAGTGCATTGATACCTGTTTAAATCTAGCCATGATCAGGCGTGTTGGTATTCGATGTTATCGCCAATCCAGCGCGCCTGAAGCTTTTCAACCTGCTGCGGGTAAGTTGTAACCAATTCGGCCGAACATTGCTGTGCTGCCGGAATCCATTCGGCGTCGCGGCGCAGATCAGCGATTCTAAATTGTAACCCGCCCGTTTGCCGGGTACCTAAAATTTCTCCTGGTCCGCGGATTTTTAAATCCTCTTCTGCGATACGGAAGCCGTCATTGGTTTCGCGCATAATTTGTAAACGTGCTTTTCCTGTTTCTGAAAGCGGAGGCTGATAAAGCAAAACGCAGTGGCTTTTCAAGCTGCCGCGCCCCACGCGTCCTCGGAGCTGGTGCAGTTGCGCCAAGCCAAGGCGTTCGGCATTTTCAATAATCATCAGACTGGCATTGGGGACATTGACGCCCACTTCGATCACGGTGGTCGCCACCAGCAGATCGAGTTCGTGGTTTTTGAATGCGCGCATGACCAAGGTTTTTTGTTCGCCTTTTAAACGCCCGTGAATTAAACCTACACGCAGCTCAGGCCAGCGCTCGCTAAACTGGTTGGCGGTGACTTCAGCGGCTTGGGCATGCAGCAATTCAGATTCTTCAATTAACGGGCAAACCCAGTAGGCCTGTATGCCTTGATGGCATTTTTCAGCGAGATGACTCATGACCTCTGTACGCTTTTCATTGCTGATCACCGCGGTATCAATCGTTTGCCGGCCGGGTGGAAGTTCGTCAATCACAGACAGGTCGAGATCGCCGTAGGCTGTCATGGCCAGCGTCCTAGGAATCGGCGTGGCGGTCATAATCAATTGATGGGGATGCACCTGCGTGGGTCTAATTTGTCGTAGCTCTTTGTTAGCTGAGGTGCTGCGCTGCTCATGTACACTCTGAGTACACTCCGCTAATCGCGTCTCGGCGGCCGCGATCTTCGACCAATTATCTCCCTCTGATACTGGGTTATCTTCGTGCTTCCGATGCTCATTGGTACTGTGAGCTAACTGCGCTACGCTTTCCTCATCACCGCCTTCCAGGACGATCTTTTGGCCTTTCTGTTGTAGTGACAGACGTTGATGGACGCCAAAACGGTGCTGCTCATCGATAATCACCAAGCCTAGTTGGTCGAAATTAACCGCCTCCTGAAACAGGGCGTGAGTGCCAATCACCACTTTAGCGATTCCGGATTCAATCTGTTGGAGGACATAGCGTTTTTCCGCCGCTTTCATTTTTCCGCTGAGCCAGGCAACTTCAATACCGAGCGGCTGCAGCCATTCGTCAAAGGCGTTGCGATGCTGTTCGGCAAGAATCTCTGTCGGAGCCATAATGGCCACCTGAAACCCGGCTTCAGCGGCCTGAATCGCGGCTAAGGCGGCGACGATCGTTTTACCGGAGCCGACATCCCCTTGCACCAGACGTTGCATTGGATGTTCTTTGCTCAGGTCTTTTTGAATTTCTTGCAATACGCGTTGCTGAGCGCTTGTCAGCGTAAAGGGCAGTGAGGCGATGAGTTCATTAGCCATTTGGCTTGCCGGCAAGGGAGGGGATTGGCGCTGTTTTTCAAGCTGACGCAGTTGTTGCAAACCAACTTGGTGACTGGTGAGTTCTTCTAGAATCAAGCGTTGTTGCGCTGGATGCGTAAAACGTTTCATCGCCGCCAAGTCATCTTCTGGCTGTGGTTGATGCAGGGTGCGGATCGCGTGATTTAAGTCAGGCAGCTGATAGGTTTTAAGCAGGCCTGCTGGCAGCAGCTCTTCAAGAGGGTGCTGTTGTAAAAGCACCAGTGCCTGTTTAATCAATTTTAGAATGCTCGCCTGCCCAAAACCTTCGGTTGTCGGGTAGGTTGGCGTTAACGTTCGTTCAAGAGGAGGGGGATCGTTGATGTCGATAAATTGATACAGTGGGTGAACCATTTCCAATCCATTTGGACCGACTCGAACGTCACCGAAAGCTCTTAATGTTTTACCGCGGACAAACTGCTGTGCCTGGCGAAAATGAAAATGAAAGAAACGCAGGGTTAAGAAGCCTCCGCCAGGCGACTGGATTTTAACCAGCAAACTATTACGACGTCCCCGGGTCAGGTGTTGCGAGAAAATTTCGCCCTCTACCAGCGCTTCTTGTCCGACAAATAGGTTTTCTATGGCGGTAAGGCGGGTTTTATCCTGATAACGTAAGGGCAGATGAAACAACAGATCTTGGACCGTATGCAGGCCTAGACGGTGCAGTTTTTCCTGCTGTTTCGGACCGACGCCTTTTAGATTGGTAATAGGATAATTGGATAGCATGGGTTGTGAACAAGATAAGTGCTTTGCGAAAATTTTAACAGATATTAGGGATGGTTAATGGTTAACCGATTGTATAGGTAACCAGGTAAAATAGTAAGAAATGGCTAGGGAAGGTGTTTTTAAGCATTTCAATAGCCTATTCCTCATTTCCTGCGGATGACGTTGAAGTGAAGTTCGCTTTCAAGGTCATATGATGCCGGGTGGCAGAAGAGGGGGGATCAAGCATGCGCCGTTCAAAAGCAATTTTTTTGATGATGATGGCGTCGTTATTTGTATTGGTAACGTCGCTTATGTGGTGGCGTGTGGATTCCGAGCTCCGGCAGTTTAGCCGGTATCAACAAGAGTTGATGACAAAGCAGGCTCACCTCTCGGCTAACAGCATTAATAGCGTTATCTCTTCCCTGCGTAAACGCATGATAGCGGTTTCCCTCGACGAATTTTGGCTTAAGGATCTGGAACACTATAAAACCGTCGATAAAATGCAGGATGCGCTGAAAGCGCGCTTTAAACTCTATTTTCCAGAAATGTATGCGTTTACGATTGCAAATGAATTAGGTGAACCCCTGTGGGGGGATTTGGACCTGTTTGTTAGCGAAGCGTGCCGGGAAGATATCGAAAAAACCGCTGGGATGATTGGACGCAACACACCTTATTTTGACTATCAGCCTCAAATCCATGCCAAGCCGGATGCCTATCATTTCGATATGATGTTTCCGGTTTTTTGGAATCAGCAAAAACTGGTGTTCTTCATGAGCTTTAAAACCGATTCTTTGGTGGAGGCGCTCAAAGAAAATCAGCTATCCAATCACACCACTTACCTGCTTCGTGTCGACAAACCGGGACTCATTGAAGCGACCGCACAAGGCAGTCGTGACAAGTTGTCGAGAGAGTTCTTTCTGCAACCTCAAGAGCTTCAGCGTATCGGTGCACGCGAACGTGTTGCACATACTTTGTGGGAAGCGGTTGTCGTTGAAAATCCTGAGGTAAAGAGCGCTTTTGTGGCCAAGGTGGCAAAAATAGCCACGCTCTCTTTGGCGCTGTTCTTTTTATTATGGGTGAGCTTATTATGGTTTGGTGTTCATTATGAACGTAAACGGGGGTATCTGTTTAATAAGCTCAATCATCTGTCTCTTCATGATGAACTGACGGGGTTGGCAAATCGTCGCAAGCTTCTGAAGTTCTTAGGTGACGTGATTGAAGAGGCTCAAAAGCATGGCGACTATTCGGGGTTGCTTTATATGGATTTGGATGGTTTTAAAATGGTGAATGATCACTACGGCCACGATGTGGGTGATGCCTTACTGGTTGCTTTCGGTGATCGTCTTCAAGCGTCGGTGCGTAAAGAAGACTTGGCGGCGCGGATGGGCGGCGATGAGTTTGTTGTTTTGTTGAATAAGATCGGACAGAATCCGGAAGAGGCCAGCCGAACATTGGAGGAGACCAAAGAGCGTTTTTATGAGTCGTTGTCAGAACCTTACCTTATTCTCGGACATCGAATCATTACGCCGCCGAGTATTGGTGCGGTGTTAATCGACCTGCAACCGCATAGTGTCGAATTTCTGCTTAAACAAGCGGACGCCGCGATGTATCGGCATAAAATGCAGAGGCGCTAACGGTTTATCTCGCTGCCAAACAGCCTCCTTCTTCATGTTTTGGTCCGAGTCTTTTTGGCATGTACCTAGAGTGTATTTAATCCTGGTTTTTTGAATTTTGACTGGCAAAGTGTACGGTTTTTAACGCGCTGTTTGGGCAGGCCTGTCCATTTTCACACTGTATCGCGTGAAGGAAATCTTCTTCAAGGGCTTGATATTGCTTTATCAAGCGCTGAATTTCTTTTTGAGCATTAATTAATTCCTTTCTCAGGTAGTGATTTTCTTGAATCAGTAAAAAATGCGTTTGTCCGAACGAGGAACAGTGGGTAAAGGGAGGCTGAAATGGCATGTTTTGCATAATTAAGCGTCCTTTGAGATGTCACATATCTTGGTAATGGCGGTTAAAAAGGCGGTATAAAGCCGCCTAAAAATAGAAAACTCAGGGGAACTGAGTGTGTTGTATCAAGACTTCAAGGAGGAAGAATACGAACAAGCCCTCTGAAGAGGGCTTAAAAGTATATTTTTAATATTAATGCAAATAAAAACAATTATCAAATAGTTTTTTGTAAAAAATCATGATATCCGAAGCGAACCCTTTCTTTTACGGCAAAATTTGCTTTAATAAGCGCTTGGTTTTATCTACGTGATTATGATTATTTTATGTTGAATTGTGGCATGCATGATGCTTTAAAGATTCAGGTGTCATGAAAAGGTTTTATTTAAATGTTTAACTGGAACAAAACAAAAAAATTGCAAACAGAGGTTGAGCGTTTGACTCAACAAGTTGAATCTCTGCTGGAAGAAAAGCAGGAGTATCAACTACAAATTGAACAGCTACGAAGTGAGTTGGATAATCATTTGCAGATGAATATGGAGTCCACGACAGAGGGCATACCACCTTCATTGCAACGTCTATTTGAGTCCTTAGGGGCATATGCGGATGGTGTCAAGGTGTTTCAGGGGAGTATGAACACCTTGGGTGACAGTTTGGCGCATGGTCGCCAGGATGTAGTCGGCTCGCTTAAAATTTCGCAGTCAGCGCAAAATGACCTGTCTAAAATCACCTCCGGCATCATGCAACTCAATGAGGTGGCGATGGATACCTCTAAGTCGGTCACTTCGCTTGAGGAGCGTGCGCAAGAAATTGGCGGTATTGTCTCATTGATCGAAGACATCTCTGAACAGACCAATCTGCTGGCGTTAAACGCCGCGATTGAAGCCGCGCGTGCCGGAGAAGCAGGACGTGGTTTTGCTGTGGTAGCCGATGAGGTGCGTGTACTGAGTTCGAAAACGGCCAAAGCAACGTCGGAAATTGCCGGTTTGGTGGGGCTGATTCAGAATGAGGTGAAAAAATCTCAGAATCAGATTATGGATCTTTCCTCGCAAACGACGCAATTGAGTTCTAAAGGAGAGAGCGCGAATCAAAGCATTTCTGAGCTCATTGCGTCTAACCGAAGTATGGAAGGAATCATTTCGGCAGGGGCATTACGTAGTTTCGTGAGTGCGGCTAAGGTAGACCATAATGTCTTTAAAATGGAAATTTACAAAGTGTTTATGGGTCTGTCGAATCTGAAGTCTGATGAGCTTGTCGATCATAATAATTGTCGACTAGGCGAGTGGTATTACCGAGGTGAAGGCGTGAATTGTTACTCGCAATTGCCGGGGTATCCGGATTTAGAGCGACCTCACATTGAGGTGCATACCCTAGGTCAGAAGGCTTTGGAGGCTTATGAGCTCGGCGATATGGATGTCGCGTATGACTATTTAGAGAAAATGGAGCAGGCGAGTCATCTGGTTTCGGAGGCTTTGGAGGCCATCGCCGCGGCAGGTGAAAGGGATAACCGTTTACTTTGTACGGACGAAGAGTTGCTGCAGAGCGCTTAACATCAAAATGGGAGCGCAAGGCTCCCAGTTAGCTCAGTGCAAAACTTTATGGTCAAGCTTAGTAGCTCGATAACGCCATGACGCCATCCATTTCCACATCCGTGCCTTTAGGCAGTTCTTTGACAGCAACCGCAGCACGCGCTGGGTAAGGTTGCTGGAAATACTGCGCCATAATGTCATTAACCGTTGCGAAATGGCTCATATCGGTCAGGAAGATATTCAGTTTAACGATATCCTGAAGGGAACCTCCCGCGGCCTCACAGACGGCCGATAAGTTTTTAAAAACCTGGTGGATACGCACATCAATGTCTCCTTCAGCCAATTCCATGGTTTCCGGAATAAGGCCGATCTGTCCAGAAAGGTAGACAGTATTACCGAAACGTACCGCTTGGGAGTAGGTTCCGATGGCCTGAGGTGCCTTTTCGGTTGCAATCACTTCGCGCATGGTTTTTCCTTTTCTAAATCGTGATGTCAAAAATAGGGTTGTCAAATTGAACAGGCCTGGTCAAACCTGGCCCATTACATTGCATAAACTAGATGCGTTGAATTTTTTCGACGATCGGAATCCGCTTTAGAAAGCGCATGACTTGAGCCAGATGGACGCGGTCGCGTACCGCAATCACAAAGTTCATTTGGCTGTAGGTCTCATCCTTGTCTTCCGAGCGTACGCGTTCGATATCGGTTTTATTTTTGGCAATTTCATTCGCAATAGTGGCTAAGGCACCGCGTTGATTTTGCACTTCAAGCTGAATTTCCGCCAGATAAGTGGCGTTCTGCTCTTTTTCCCAGTTCACATCCAGCAGTTTTTCGGTTTGCGATTTCACTTTTTTAACGTTGTGACAGTCCGAACGGTGAATGACTAAGCCTTTCTCGGTACTCATAAAGCCAACGATTTCGTCGCCAGGAATCGGGTGACAGCAGTTGGCAAAATGAATCACCATCCCTTCTGTACCGGAGATCGCCAAAGGGGCATCCGGGTTGACGTTTTTCGCTGGGAGATGGTCTTCGGTTCCCAGTAATAGATCATGAATCTGCTTGGCAACCAGGCCGGCCATACGGTTGCCTAGGCCGATTTCACTGAGCAGATCTTCCCAGTTCTCCAGTTTCAGTGCACTGGCGATTTCCCGGCGAATCAGTTCGGTCAGACCTTCATACGCCATATTGTGGTTACGCAGCGCTTTGCTCAGTAGTTTTTGTCCTAAGCTGATCGAGGCCCCGGAAGTTTGATTTTTCAGGAAGTGGCGGATCTGTGAACGCGCTTTGGCCGTAGTGACAAAGTTAAGCCATGCCGGGTTAGGCTGGGCGTCTTTCCCTTTGATGATGTGAATGGTTTTCCCGCTTTCCAAGGGCGTTCTCAGCGGAACCAGTTGTTTATCGATGCGGCAAGCCACTGTTGAGTGGCCGATATTGGTGTGTACTGCATAGGCAAAATCGACCGGTGTCGCCCCTTTAGGCAGAGTGATAATATCGCCTTTGGGGGTAAATACATAGATCACGTCGGGGAACAGGTCAATTTTGACGTTTTCCAGGAAGTCGAGCGAGTTACCGGCACTTTGTTGAATTTCCAGAAGATTTTTTACCCACTCTTGTGCACGCACCTCAACGGCACTGAGTGCGTGTTCCGGATTTTCTTCCCCATCCTTATACTGCCAATGGGCGGCAATACCGTGCTCCGACACTTCATGCATGGTTTCGGTACGAATTTGTACTTCCAAATGCACGCCGTAGGGTCCAAACAGGGTGGTGTGCAAAGATTGATAACCATTGGACTTTGGAATGGCAATGTAATCTTTGAAGCGGTTGGGCAGGGGTTTGTAGAGCGAATGCACGGCTCCGAGCGTCCGGTAGCATTCATCCGCGGTCTGTACGATGATGCGGAAGGCAAAAATATCCAGAATATCGCTAAAGCTTTGACGCTTATTTTTCATCTTTTTGTACAGACTGTACAAGTGTTTTTCACGCCCCAGGACGCGTGCCGGAATGCCTTCCTGTTCCAAGCGGTTTTGCAGCGTTTCGGTGATATGCTCGATGACTTCGTTACGGTTGCCGCGCGCTTTTTTGACGGCGCTTTCCAGTACTGCAAATCTCAGAGGGTGCATTGCTTTGAAGCCAAGATCCTCGAGCTCGATCCGGATGGCGTTAATACCCAAACGGGCGGCGATCGGTGCAAAAATGTCCAGAGTCTCGCGGGCAATGCGGCGCTGTTTCTCCGGACGCATTACGCCTAGGGTGCGCATGTTGTGCAGACGATCGGCCAGTTTAATGAGGATGACGCGAATATCGCGTGCCATGGCCAGAATCATTTTGCGGAAGTTTTCTGCTTGGGCTTCTTGAGGATTTTCAAACTGGAGCTTACCCAGCTTGGTGACGCCGTCGACAATTTCGGCGACGTTTTCACCAAAACGCTCAATAATGTCTTGCTTGGTATAGGGGGTGTCTTCAACGACATCGTGGAGAATGGCAGCGATCAGGCTTTCCTGATCAAGCTGCATTTCCGCTAGGATTTCAGCAACCGCAACCGGGTGCCAAATGTAATCACCGCCCGCTTTGCGGGTCTGTCCCTGATGGGCCAGTGCGCCAAATTCAAAGGCGTCTTTGATTTTGTCCACGCTCTCGTCGCTTAGATAAAGCGACGCTTTTTCAACTAGACGATCCAGAGAGTTGGGTGTCGGCATAGAGCGCTAAAATGGGATTAGCTGAAGTAAGGAGGTGTATCAGGATCTGACATAACAACATCACGGTTAACGGTATTTTCTGCTAATTCACGCAGAGCCATGACGGTTGGTTTATCATTGTCCCATTCCAAAGTCGGTTCTGCCCCGTTTGACAATTGACGAGCGCGCTTGGCACCCACAATGACCAATTCAAAACGGTTTTCAACCTGAGTTAAGCAATCTTCAACGGTTACGCGAGCCATAATATCAATCCATATAATTTTTACAGTAAAGGATTATTTTACCTTAAATTACAGGGATTTTAAGTGGATTTTGAAAGCTAATTTGATTTGCAGTGACGGAAGACCAAAAGGATCAGGCCTGTTTGCTTTCAAATGAACGGAGAGTGTTTTAGATGGGTTAAATAAGTTTCGATGATGCCGGTTTGATTTTCGATCACACGACGGGCATTTTCACCTATCTGCTGGCGTTTAACTGGATCTTCCAACAATTCGGTGAGGGCGGTAGCCAGTTGGTCGGTCGATTCGATTTGTATAATGGCATCGTGAGCTTTGAGCAGCGCCATCTCGTCCAAAAAATCCGACATATCTGCTCCGGTAATCACCGCTTTGCCATAGGCGGCCGGTTCCAGAATATTGTGGCCGCCTCTTGGGGTGAAGGCGCCGCCCATGATCACCACTTCAGCATGCTGAAAATAGGCCATGAGGACGCCAAACCGGTCGTCCACATAAATTCGGGTTTTGTCATCAGACGTTTCGCCGAGACTGCGCACGGCAATGCAGTCGCGATACTTGGCAAGCGCACTTAAAATCTCGTCGCGTCGTTGCGGATGGCGCGGGACAATCACCAGCAGTTCCGAACGGTTCAAGCTTAACCAGGCTTCCGTCACCGGCAGTTCTTCGCGATCTCGGCTGGAGGCAAACAGCACATAGGGGCGTGACAGCGGCTTGGGCGAATCCGCTAACGCCTTTAAATTGGCAAATTTGAGATTGCCGATTACCTTGATTTTCTCTGACGGGGCTCCCAATGTATGATAGCGGTCGGCATCGAGTTGCGAACGCGCCAGAATTTGTTGAACATGGCCCAGTGCTTTACGGAAAGCCGCTTTTAGCCACTTAGGCGCTTTAAGACTTTTTTCGGTTAAACGGCCATTTACAATCGTCAGGATTAAGCCTTTTCGGTCGGCAATATGATACAAATTGGGCCACAGTTCTGTCTCCATAATCCACAGGGATGAAGGGCCGTGGCGGCGGATAAAGTGGCGAATTGCATAGGGCCAGTCCAACGGCAGGTAGCGGTAAGTCACCCTGTCCGCAAATAACTGCTGGGCCAATTGTTGTCCGCTCGGTGTGCTGGTGGTGATCAGAATTGAAACCGGGCTGTTCTTCGCAAGCACCGCTCTGATCAGCGCTTCGGCGGCACGCACTTCGCCGACCGACGCGCAGTGAATCCAAATCGGCGAGTCGCATTGCGGACAGGCTGGGTAATATAAGCCAAGGCGTTGCAGAATAAACGACCAACCGCCCTGGCGCTTGATCGCATCCACGATGATCATTGCGACAATCAAGGGGCTCAGTAAACGAATCAGCAGTTGATAAATCAGCATGGGTCGTGTCGTATCCGCGAAAAACCGAGCAGGCCTGCTCAGTTAGGCTGGGCCAGACTTTCAGCCGTGAGCAGGGCTTCCATGACCGCAATATCACCCGGCAGATCCACTTCCGGCGAATCCCACTGGCTTTCCACTACCTTGATTTTGTGGCCGTACTCCAGCGCGCGCAGCTGCTCGAGCTTTTCAATGTCTTCCAGGCGGCCCATCGGCAGCGCATTAAAGCTGTCCACAAAGCGTTTGGTGTAGGCATACACGCCCAAGTGTTTGAAACTGTCGTGATCCCAGTAGTCGCGGCCGTGTGGAATGGTGGCGCGCGAGAAGTAAAGCGCAAAACCGTTGACGTCGGTCACCAGTTTGACGTCTTTCGGGTTGGTGATTTCCGCCTCGTTGACGATTTTGAACGACAGGGTGCTCATTTCAAAAGAACCGTCGTAATCGTCGGCAAAAAAAGGCGCGATCACATCTTCAATCGATTCGTGATGGACCAGCGGCTGGTCGCCCTGTACATTGACGATCAGGTCATCGTCTTTGAGACCGACGGCATTCGCCGCGGCGGCAATACGGTCGGTGCCGGACGCCGCTTCCGCCGGGGTCATCACCACCTTGCCGCCAAAGCCTTCGACGACTTCGCGAATACGCTCGTCATCGGTTGCCACGTACACGCCCGCCAATCCTTTGGCCTTGGCAATGCGCTCATAGACGTGCTGAATCATCGGCTTGCCGTTGATCAGTTTCAGAGGTTTTCCTGGTAAACGGGAAGAGCCGTAACGGGCGGGGATAAAGACATAAGTATTCATGATTGGTGTTTACTCTTAAAAGAGGTTAAGCAGCATTAATGCGATTCGCAGTGATAAGAACCTGGGTGTTTCCAGCTGTGTTCTTGTTACTTTTTTGCGTGGCCAAAAAAGTAACCAAAAAAGGCCACCCTGCTAAAAAGTTCTATGACGCTAGGCTTGTGAGCGGAAGGTTGCGAACTCGCTTTGCTCAAACAACGCAACATTTTCCCACTCCCTGCGCTAAACGTCAGAACGAACTTTTTTGAAAGGGAGTGAATTCAACCCGGCTGTCATCCGAATTGACTGGCCAAATTACATTTTATTGTATAAAGAACGAAGCAGCTCAGGTGTTACGTGTGTCTGCCAATCCGGACCGTACACGTTCTCCCACAGGGGAGCCAAACCGGACGCGACTTTGATCATCTTATCCATGTCTGCCTCAGACATGTCTTTGGTAATCCCTTTAGGCAGAGTGATATTGTGTTTGGCCATCATCTCACGGAAGATTTTGACGCCTTCCGGATAGAAGTCGTCCAGCACGTCAAAGGCGATACAGTTGCCGATACCGTGGTGGTAACCCAATACATAAGATAAACCGTAAGACAATGCATGGCACGCGCCAACCTGGCTGTAGGCAATCGATTGGCCCCCCATGTAGGAAGCCATCATCAGTTTTTCGTCTGCTTCTGGATGATCGTTAAGGAACACTTCGTAGCACAGATCCAATGATTTTTCGCCAAATGCGCGGGCAAATTCGTTGATGTAAGTACCGTTCAAAGCTTCGATATTATGAATATAGCAATCCATGCCGGTATAGAACCACTGTTCTTTTGGCACGCCGGCAATCAGGTCCGGATCCATAATGATCTGGTCGAAGACGGTGTAATCGGAGTTCATGCCCAATTTTTTGTCGGGACCGGTCAATACGGTAGTGCGCGACGCTTCGGCACCGGTACCCGAAAGTGTCGGAATCCCTACATGGTGTACCGCAGGGTTTTTAATCAGATCCCAACCCTGGTATTTGGCAGAGCCCCCTTCATTGGTCAGCATCAACGAGATCGCCTTGGCCATGTCCAGGGTCGAACCGCCGCCCAGGCCAACCACACTCACCGGGTTTTTGCCTTTGCCGAAGGCTTTGACTTCTTCCGTTAACTGGTCCACATAGGTGGTTTTCGGTTCATCGGTGGTGTCCACCCAGATGATCATATCCTGAGGCTGCGCGGGAATGCGCTCTTTCAGTGGCAGGTTTTGGTGGACGTGGTCTACGGCAAACACCACGAAATCGTCAGCCTGTTTACGTTCTGCGGCCAAGACATCGTCAAGTTGGTCGAAGGAACCGCGACCGAAAATCATTTTAGGGACGGTTTTAAAGTTACGGAATTTCATTGGATAAACCTTATTTTTTAAATACTTTTGCAAAGGCGTCGATACGCTGCTGAATGTCCGCTTCGGTCCAGCTGAGTTGAATCAGCATAGACAGGGTTCGGCTCATAATTGCATCCGATTTCGGAGTGTGAACCTGGGTGTAGTCAGGGCGGTCCGCAATCAGCTCAATCGGCAATTTGGCCGGACCTTGCATGGCCTGAATGTGTTTCCAGTTTTTGAAATAGTGCCAGTTATTGGCGTACCAGTAAAACACGGCGGGCACCTGCTGTTCCGCCAGGGCCGAGACCACTTCACGCGCACGCTCTTCGCTTGGCAGGAAGAAACTCAAGAAGCCGGCATTGTCGCCGGATTCATCGGGAATTTCGCGGAAAGACACTTCCGGATACTGCGCCAATGCCTCTTTCAGCGCTTTTTTATTGCGGCGCTGAATCTCCAGAATACGATCGAGCTTTTTCCACTGGGCGACACCGACCGCGGCATTCATTTCTGAGATACGGTAGTTGGTCCCCATGATCGGGTGACCTTCTGCACCCCGGTCCATACCAATGTGATCGTGACCGTGGTCGGAATACATGTGCGCGTTATTATAAATGGCTTCGTCATTGGTCAAGACGGCGCCGCCTTCTCCGCAGGAAATGGTTTTGACCGAGTCAAATGAGAGGGTACCGACCTGGCCGATGGTGCCCAGGGCTTGACCTTTATAGGTTCCCCCCGTGGCCTGACAGGCGTCTTCCAGCAGAATCAGTCCGTGCTGATCACAGATCGCTTTGATTTCGTCCATTTTTCCCATGGAACCGCACATATGCACGAAGTTGACCGCTTTGGTACGTGGCGTAATCGCCGCCGCAATGCCTTCCGGCGACAGTGTCAGCGTCTCGTCGATTTCTGCGAAGACCGGAATCGCTCCGGCAAGCACAATCGCTTCCACGCTGGCGACAAAGGTAAACGGCGGCACAATCACTTCATCGCCGGCACCGATACCTGCCGAGGCTAAGGCGGTAGACAGGGCCGCCGTTCCGCTGGAGACCAGATGAGCATGTTTTACCTTCAGGGTGTCGCAGATCATGCCTTCCAGTTCGCGTGCTTTCCAGACGTCATTGCGCATGCCGTCGAAGTTGTAGCGGAAGGTGAAGCCTTGTTCCATGACTTCGTTGATTTGCTGTTTTTCGGATTCGTCAAAAATCTCAAAACCGGGCATGCGGTGACTCCTTGGTCAAAATAAAACGCGTTTCTAAAAATTAGTGGTTCATAATCAGGCCATCAATCAGGTTTTTATGCTGAGCGATCTGTTTGGCCTTGGTCAGACGGCCTGCGCTGAAAATGCTGTGCAACTGTTTCAGTGCGGTATCAAAATGGTTATTGATGACGATATAGTCAAACTCGTCGTAGTGAGACATCTCATTGACGGCATCCCGCATGCGGCGAGCAATCACCTCTTCGCTGTCGGTGCCGCGGCCATTCAGGCGGCGCTGCAATTCGTCCAGCGAAGGCGGCAGAATAAAAATTGAAATGGCTTCCGGGATCAGTTTACGTACCTGTTGTGCGCCCTGCCAGTCAATTTCCAGAATCACGTCTTTACCCGCGTTCAACTGGGCTTCGACGCTACTTTTGGAGGTACCGTAAAAGTTGTCAAACACTTGGGCGTGTTCCAGAAAATCATCCTGTTTGATTTTTTCCTGGAACTCATCAACCGTCAAAAAGTGGTAGTTGACGCCGTTTTCCTCACCGGGGCGCATTGGACGGGTGGTGGAGGAGATGGAGACGGTAATATGACTGTCCATCTCTATGAGTTTACTTACCAGCGAGGTTTTGCCTGCACCGGAAGGGGCTGAAATAATGTAAAGCGATCCGCTCATAAAGTCTCCAATTCAAACTGGCACGGCGCCAATGATTTTGCGCACAATTTCGTTCGTAGTCGGCTATTTTAACAGAGAAATCGGGGCAGATGGAATTTCGCCGGACTCTGTTAAAAACAGCTGAGAATGGATTGCCGTTTATCAGAAAAACAGGCGTGCGCGCAACTCGGTTTTGAAGCCACTGAGTTTTTCACCCCATTCCGAGTTCTGCGCCCCTTGCAACCAGCTGCTACGCAGGCGCAGCTCGAGATTTTTATAGCCGCTATAGCTCAGTTCCGGCGTCAGCGAATAGCTGTGATCCAGCGGGTTGTAGAATCCGGTCAAGGCGGCATTGAGATAGACCTGATCCCAGAAGTCCTTCTGGCTGATGCGCAGATAGAGAGCGTGTTCTCCGGGTGGAGTTTGGCTGTAGGCGCTCTTGGCCAGTTGGGCAAGCTGGAATTCAGGCGTATTCGGTTCGGCTTTGGCGAATTGATAAAAGGTGTTCAGTTCGGTTTCACTCGGATTTTGCGGGCTATAGAGCCATTCGGCAATCCAGGTGGTGTCGTTAGGGCTGAGATAACGCAGGCCGATCAGACCCTGAAAGCGCCCCCTTTGTTCACTTTCAAGCGTGCCGGAATCCGCATCTATGGTCAGCCTGTTGCGTGGATCGAGCCAGGCGAAGTCACCGTGAATTTCCAGGTTACTCGCCAGATTGCTGGCAAAACTCAAACCGGTATCGCGGATGCCGTCACTGCTCTGATGCAGATAAAATTCGAGGTCGGTCTGACCGACCAGCGCATAGAGTTTTGCGGTCCATTGCAGCGCATTGTCAATATCCTGCTGTGAGAGGGCGAGTTCTTCGTTCAGATTCTCGTTGACCGGCAGTACATACAAGGAGGCGGAAACGGTTTTGAGCAGGCCTGTTGAGTTTTCAGTCGCTTGGCTTGGAGCGGAAAAACTGCGGGTATAGGTGGTGCCGGCAAGGACAAAGCCTTCGCGGTTCTGTTCCGGCTCATCGGGGTTTTTGGGGCGTTCGACAAAACCGACCGGATTCCACGCATAGCCTTTGCCCCATTTGACCGCGCGCTTGCCGAGCTCGAACTGCCAGCGCTCGCTGGCTTGCGTATGCCAGTAGGCTTCCTGCAAGGTATGTTCCGTGGTTTGCTTAAAGACGTCATCCTGCCATTGCGACAGAGTGCGGGCGTGCACTGAGCTTTGCTCCCAGCGATAGAGTCCTTCCAGTTCCAATTCGCCGTTATAACGGATAAAGTCTTCAGCGGAATCCCCTTTAAAGGCGAGATGGCTGTAGGCCGAACCGCCATTGACCTGAATCTGAGTGGCCATGAGATCCATGCGTCCGTTCAGTTCATAGGGCTTTTTCTGGTAGGCGCTGAGATCAAAACTGAAATTTTCCTCGGCTGCGGCATTCAAAGCCATGCAGAAACCGAGCAGGCCTGTCCAAAACCAAGGTTTAGGGCGTGAATGATGGCGGTGTTTACGGAATACGAAAAAAAGCATGGATTCCAAACCCGCGGTTAGTCGCGCAGTTCGCCGATACGGCTCATATAGTCTAGGGTAAAGACTTCGTCGGCAAACTGGCGCGGACGAATGCCGTCAAACAGCATCACCGACTGATACCCTTTATAGAGCGGGCTGTCGGTGGTCAGCATCGCCGGGCGCACATAGCCGTTGCCGAACTCTTTGATTTTGCTGTAAGTGAGGGTCTTGATCAGCATGCCGCTGGCGGAGTAGGCTTCGATTTTCAGCGGGATGGTGTGCTCGGGATCAACCCACATGATCAAGCGGTCATAGGCGACGCTGCGGTTTTTGGCCTTGAGAGACAGTTTGTACAGATTGTTGTCTTTTTCAATGGTTTCGGCCTGGTATTCGGTGCTGTAATCGAGTTGCAGAATGTCGGAGTTATTGAACACCCCGCCGACCACCGACTGCAGGCTGGTGATCCGCAACGGTTTGCCGACATTGGGAATGTACAGCCACATATTGTCGCCCACGCGCAGACTGCTGCGGCCGCGTTCGCTGGCCGGATCGAGAAACAGCGCCACCACCTTTTCTTTGCCTTTTTTGGCGGTGTAGAGCACAAACTCCTTACGATCCCCATCCGGCTCGATATTGATCAGTTTGCGGTACATTTCGTAGGATTCGGGCTGCAGATTGCGGTCCACCTGGGTCAGTAAGGCATCCGCATCGGGAAGCGGGCTTTGCTGAGCCCAGACGGAAAAGGTCAATAATGAACTTAAAAACAAAAGCGTGATGCGTCTCATAAGGTTTCCTCGATCGGTTGCCGGTTCTTAAAAGTGAGCAGGCCTGTTCAAACCTGGCGCAAGGCGTCGACCGGATTGAGGCGCGACGCCTTCCAGGCCGGTTGCAAACTCGCCAGTACCGCGGCACTGATCACCATCAGCGAGGCCCACATCAGGTCGGACAGTGTCAGCTCGGGATGCAGAATCAAGCCGCTCTGGCGGCCGAAATCGAAACTGATCTGTGCCTGCTGCAGAACCAGAACAGTGGCGATGCTCAACAGAATGCCGAGCAGGGCACCGACCAGGCCGAGCAGCAGACCCTCGGTGACAAAGAGTTTGAGAATGGTATTGGGCTGCGTGCCCATGGCCGCCAGCGTGCCGATCTCGCGCACACGTTCGTAGACCGCCATAATCATGACGTTCATGACGCTGATCAACACGATCGCCACCAGCATGACATTGATAAACAGGGTCATCAGGTCGATCATTTTGGCGATATTGGCAAACGGCGAAAGTTTGTCCCAGCCGTGGATTTCAAACGCCGGTTTGCCCTGCTGGTTGGTCAGGCTGCCCAAGGTTTTTTGCAAGGTTTGCATGGCGACCGGCTGTTGTTCCGGCGATTTGAGACGCACGGCGATTTCACTGATTTCGTTGTCTTCCAGGCGCAGCAGTTCGCGGGCGTCGTCAATATGCAGGTAACCGTCGCGTCCGCCTGGGCCGGAGAGGCCTTCGAGAATGCCACTGACCACAAAGTTAATACCGTTGACCGAACCGTCGCGGTTGGTAGCGACCAGTACCACCGGGTCACCGACGTTGACCTTCAAGCCTTTGGCGATCAGTTCGGGAATGATCAATTGGCCGCGCTCTAAAAACGGGGCGCCGGCCTTGGAATCGAGTTGGCTCAACAATCGATTCGGCAGTTCCGGACAGGCCTGGATTTCGCGCTGCGGATCGACGCCGTTGACCCGGATGCTGGTGGTTTCGGCAAAGTTGCTGAACATGGCGCCGAATTTGACGCGTTCTGACCAAGCCTCCACCTGCGGCATCTGCGCAAGCTGTTCTGCGGCTTTTTCCACCATTTTCGGTTTCATATTCATCGTCAGCGGCAGGCTGTCGATCGAGGAGACATAACCTTTTTTGTGGATTTGCAGATGGCCCATCATCGAATCGGTGATCTGCCCGACCATCATCGCCTTGAAGGAACCGGAGGTGCTGACAAACAGCAGCATGGCCATTACGCCGAGGGTAATCAGCAGCGTGGTCAGCAGGGTGCGGCGGCGATAGCGCAGCAGATTGCGTGCGGCAATACGCAGGATTTTCATGACTGGCCCTCCTTGGCGGTAGCCGGGTTGGGTTGAGCCGTCAAGCAGCCGTCTTCGAGTGTATAAAGACATTCCGCCGCATCCATGATTTTTGGATCGTGGGTGGAGAAGATAAAGGTGGTATCAAACTCGTCGCGCATCTGTTTCATCAAATCGATGATGCGCAGAGCGGTCTGGTGATCCAGGTTGGCGGTGGGCTCGTCGGCGAGAATCAATTTGGCTTTGGAAGCCAAGGCACGCGCCACCGCGACGCGTTGCTTCTGCCCACCGGAGAGCTGGTGGGGAAATTTGTGTGCCTGTTCGCTGATGCCGACCGCCTCCATCAAGGTGTTTACGCGTTCTTTACGTGTCTGCACGGACCAGTTTTGCACCATCAGCAGCGGGTATTCGATGTTTTCCGCGACGGTCAGCACCGGAATCAGATTGAAGTCCTGAAAAATAAAGCCGATGGTGTCGCCACGGAATTGCGCGGCCTGTTTACGGTCCAACGCCGCTATGTCGATGCCGTCCACTTTAAGTTGCCCGGCGGAGGGTTTGTCCAGGCCTCCGATCATATTCAGCAGGGTGCTTTTGCCGCTGCCGGAGGGGCCGACAAAGGCGACAAAGGCGCCGGTGTCGATGGAAAAATCAATGGGATGAATCGCTTCGACATGGATGTCGCCGCTGCGATAGGTTTTGCTGATCTGACGCGCTTCGACAATCGGCATAATTGTGGCTCCCGTTTAACCAAGGTGAAGGGGGAATTAAGGGTCTCAAACGGGTTGAGTAATCCTACTTAATTCTGTTGGTTAGTGTAATGCTTACTATCGTTTCTAACAATAGGAAAACAGGCGATTTTTGGGTTAAGTTTTTAGCTTGTAAGACGCATCTTTGAATGGAGCTCCCCCCCTAAATCCATTACAATGCCTCTATGCATAAAGAAAGTATTTTTTTAATCGGCCCAATGGGGGCGGGAAAATCGACGGTAGGCCGCGCTTTAGCGGAAAGGCTGCAGTATGAGTTCGTTGACAGCGACCACGAGATTGAAGCGCGCACCGGTGCCACGATTCCGATGATTTTCGACATTGAAGGCGAATCCGGTTTTCGTGACCGTGAAGAGACGGTGATCGATGAATTGTCGCAACGACCTCAGATTATTCTCGCCACCGGCGGCGGTGTGGTCGAACGGGAAGAAAACCGCAAGCATTTGCGCAGTCGCGGCTTTGTCGTCTATTTGAAATCACCGGTGGAAGCATTGATTCAGCGCACCCGTCACGATCGTAACCGTCCGCTGTTACAGCAGGCGAATCCGGAAAAAGTATTGCGCGATCTGATGGTCAAGCGCGAACCCTGGTATCTGGAAATGGCGGATCTGGTGATTGAAACCCAGCAGGTACCGGTGCATCGCGTGGTCAAAACCATTTTGGATAAGCTGAGCGATGAAAACGTCGTTTAAATTTGAGACCTGAACTAATCAAAAAGCAAGCAAGAGAGACACGAGTGAAAACATTAACGGTGGAATTAGGGGATAGAAGTTATCCGATTTTTATTGGCGAAAATTTGCTGGGCCAAGCCGAACTGGTGAAGCCTTATGTAAAAGGCACCCAGGTGCTGATTGTGACCAATACCACCGTGGCGCCGCTGTATCTGGAGCAATGCAAGCAGGCATTCGCCGATTTCGAAGTGGAAGCGGTGGTGCTGCCGGATGGCGAACAGTACAAGAATCTGGAAGTGTTGAACCAGGTGTTTGATGCGTTGATCGGCAAACGTTTTGACCGCAAATGCACACTGGTGGCACTCGGCGGCGGCGTTATCGGCGATATGACCGGCTTTGCCGCGGCGGCCTTCCAGCGCGGAGTCAACTTCATTCAGATTCCGACCACCTTGCTGGCGCAGGTGGATTCCTCCGTGGGCGGGAAAACCGGCGTGAACCATCCGCAGGGCAAGAATATGATCGGCGCCTTCCATCAGCCGCAGTGCGTCATCATCGACACCAAAACACTGGACACCTTGGAAGATCGCGAACTGTCGGCGGGGATGGCCGAGGTGATCAAATACGGTCTGATCGGCGATTATCCGTTTTTCGAGTGGCTGGAAGCTCATTTGGAAAAGCTGCTGGCACGCGATCCGCAAGCCCTGGCGGAAGCGATCGAGCGTTCCTGCGCCAACAAGGCGCGGATTGTCGCCTTGGATGAAAAAGAGTCCGGTATGCGCGCATTGTTCAATTTGGGGCATACCTTCGGCCATGCGATTGAAGCGGGCATGGGCTATGGGGTATGGCTGCACGGCGAAGGGGTCAGTGCCGGTACCATGCAGGCGGTCTATATGTCCAAGTTGATGGGCAATATTAACCAAGCCGATTTTGATCGTATTCAAGCGATTTTTGAACGTGCCAAATTGCCGGTGTGTCCGCCGAATCAGCAGGAGATGTCCAACCAAACATATCTGGACTTGATGGCCGGTGATAAAAAGGTGCAGGCAGGCACCATTCGCCTGGTATTGCTGAAATCCATTGGCGAGGCCTATGTCACCGGCGACTATGATAAGGCTTTGTTGGAGCGAACGCTGACGGAGTACCGTTGTTAGTAGCTGAGACTGCTTCTGCGTGTACAAAAGGCAGAAACCAAACTGAGCAGGCCTGATCTCTTCTCAGTTGGCGGGGTGATCCAGGCCTGACCGGTTTTTGATTGTGTTGAGAGTAAGGAGTGCCTATGCAGCGTCTCTATGAGCAAGCGGTCCAGCAGTTTCACACTGAAGGCGTGCGTTTTTCCATGCGCGACCATCTGATGCTGATTGAGGTGGACAATGAATTTGCCAAGGCGGTGATTACTCCGCATGGAGCCTGTGTGTTGAGCTTTACGCCCAAATCCGTTTCACGTGAAACACCGTCACAGGATCTGCTGTGGGTCAGTCCGACGGCTCGATATGACGGGCAGAAGGCGGTGCGTGGCGGTATTCCGGTGTGTTGGCCATGGTTTGGCAAAGCCTCTGAATCCGGGCTTCCGGCACACGGCTTTGTGCGCAATCGTGTGTGGCAGCTCGATCGCGTGGTCAAGCTGGATAACGGCATTACCGAAGTGATTCTGAGCTGCGAAGCCGATGAGCAATCATTGTCGCTGTGGCCGCATCATTTTTCTCTCAAACTGACGATTGAGATCGGCGAAACGTTGGCGCTGTCACTGACTACGATCAACTCTAACGATTACGATCTGTCGATTACCGAAGCTTTGCATACCTATTTCAATGTATCCCAGGCGCCAGGCTTGCGTATTTCCGGGCTGCAAGGCAGTACCCATCTGGATAAGCTGGATGAGACCCGGCCTGCCGAGATTCAAAATGACATTCTGTCACTGCAGCCACCGCGCGATTCGGTGTATCTCAATCAGAATGGCCCGGTTGAGATCGATGATGCAGGTTATCAGCGTAAAATTCGCATTGAAAAGCACCATTCCGAGTCGAGCGTGGTGTGGAATCCCGGCCCGGAAATCGTCAAAGGCTTTGACGACATTCCCGAAGAGGCCTGGCCGGACTTTGCCTGTGTGGAGAGCGGTAACGTGCTGGATAATGCAGTGACCATTCCAAGTGGCGAGAAGCACACCCTAACCGTCATCTATTCGCTGGAATCGCGCTAAGCATTGCCAGACGTTACGGCGCCGGAATCGTGTATTGGGTGTGAATCCGTTCAATCTCCTGCAGCACCTCTTCGCTGAGCGTTACCTCAATCGATTCGATGTTCTCTTTGAGCTGTTCCAGCGTGGTGGCGCCAATGATATTGGCGGCGACAAACGGGCGGTTGTTGATAAAGGCTAAAGCCAACTGCGCCGGGCTTAAACCGTGATCTTTCGCCAAGTCGGCATAGGCTTGAGTGGCCTTGACCGCGTTTTCACCCAGATAGCGGTCATAGTGCGGATACAAGGTAATTCGCGCCTTGTCGGGACGTTGGCCGTTAAGGTACTTGCCGGATAGGACGCCGAACCCGAGCGGCGAGTAGGCGAGCAGTTGCACGCCTTCTTGATAGGCAATCTCCGCCATGCCGACTTCGTAACTGCGATTTAACAGATTGTAAGGGTTTTGCACCGTGACGATTTTTTGCAGTCCTTTAGTCTCGGCAATCTGCAGGTATTTCATGGTCGCCCACGGGGTTTCGTTGGAGAGGCCGATCTGGCGGATTTTTCCCGCTTTGACCAGTTCGCTGAGCACTTCCAGCGTCTCTTCAAAATCGGTGGTGTCTTCGGGCTGTGACGGCGGGACAAAGCCGAGTTTGCCGAAGTAATTGGTGCTGCGTTCCGGCCAGTGCAGCTGATAGAGATCCAGGTAGTCGGTTTGCAGACGTTTGAGAGACCCCTCCAGCGCTTGCTGAATCTGTTCACGGTTAAAGCGCCCTTCACCGCCGCGGATATGGCGTACAAACTCCCCGGGTCCGGCGATTTTGGAGGCGAGGACGATGTCCGCACGGCGTCCGCTTTTAGCGAGCCAATTGCCGATGATGGTTTCGGTGGCGCCATAGGTTTCGGCGCGCGGCGGCACCGCATAGAGTTCGGCGGTATCCCAAAAATTGACCCCGTAATCGAGCGCCATATCCATCTGCGCAAACGCTTCCTGCTGGCTGTTCTGTTCGCCCCAGGTCATGGTGCCGAGGCAGATGCGGCTGACTTCAATATCGGAATGTCCCAAGCGGTTGTAGATCATTACGCTTCCTTAGTCTCTGTTTTAAAATTGCAGGCTAACTCACACCTCGTCTTCATGCAACGCTTCAATGGTGGTTTCGCCGTTTTCGCTGACATGAATACGCAAATGAATCGGACGGCAGCAGACGCTGCAGTCTTCAATAGTGTCTTGTTCCGTTTCACTGGCATCGACAAGAATCTCGATGCTCTCCCAGCAATAAGGGCATTGTACGCGGTGATCTTGGAGCATAGACCGATTTCCTTTTCTGATAAACTGATGCACGCCATGCACAGAGGATGAATGCGTGATCTCGATTGAAGTGTTAATGGCCTTTATGCTAGCGACGGCGGTCATCTGCCTCGTTCCAGGGCCTGATAATCTCTATGTATTAAACCAGTCTGCGCAACACGGTGCATCAGCTGGGATCTATGTGACTTTGGGCTTATGCACGGGCTTGGTTGGACATACGGCGGCCGTGACCTTAGGGATCGCCACACTGTTGCAAACTTCTGTCTGGGGCTTTACCGTGTTGAAAATACTCGGAGCGGCTTATCTCCTCTATTTGGCTTGGCAGCTGTTTCACGCCGCTCAATTGAAGGTTTCTCGCGAGGTTGAGGTGTTAGCGCCAAGAACACTTTACCTTAGAGGGGTGTGGATGAACTTGACTAACCCTAAAGTGACGCTGTTTTTCCTCGCGTTTTTACCGCAGTTCATTTCAAGTAGTCAACAAGCGGTCTGGTCACAGACGATGTTGTTGGGTTTTTTGGTGATTGTGACCACCCTGGTTGTTTTTTCTACGATTGCGTTGCTTGCATCCTGGCTGGGCAAGTGGCTGTGTTCGGAAGTTGCGCAAAAGCGTTTAAACAGACTGACAAGCGGACTGTTTGTCATTTTGGCGTTGAACCTGTTGGTCGCGACGCCTTAACTCCGCTGCAAAAACTGTTAAAATGGGCGCGCTTGGGTTTGCAACCTATCCTCTGCGCGGCTATAGTTAAAGGGATATAACGGCCCCCTCCTAAGGGGCAGTTCCAGGTTCGAGTCCTGGTGGCCGCGCCATTTCATTTTCTCACCAGGCCTGTTGAGTTTCATATCCGTTTTGGATTTGTATTTCTGGCCTTAAAGCGCCTGTTTGATCTGTTGCAGCGCCGTTTCCAGAGAGTCTTCCGAAACCGCCAGATTGATGCGCATAAAACCGTCGCCGACTTGGCTTTCTCCGCCAAAGGTTTGTCCGTCACTGAGTCCCAGTTTGGCATGATCGATAAGCCACTCTTTGAGGCGGGCATGATCGCTAAAGCGCTGGCGGAAATCGAGCCAGACCAGATAAGAGGCCTCCGGGCGCATGACTTTAACGTCAGGCAGGTGTTCGTAAAAAAATGTTTGCAGACGGTCAATATTGTTGGAGAAATGTTTTAAAAGACGATCGCGCCATGCTTTTCCCTGTTCGCTGTAGGCCGCCCGTAAGGCGTGCATGGCAAACAGGTTGAGTTCGTGGATGGAGACCGCATTGCACACTTTGAGATAAGCGGCTTTGAGTTCGGGGTTGGCGATCAGCGCGTAACCGATCTGCAGCCCGCCGAGATTGAAGGTTTTGCCCGGCGAACTCAGGGTGACGGTGGCCTGTGCAATAGCTGTGGATAAACTCGCCAACGGTGTGTGTCGGTGTCCGGAATAGACGAGATCGGAATGAATTTCGTCGGAGACCATAATGACTTCGTGGCGCAGGCAGATCTCCGCAAGCCGTTGCAGTTCGTCACGCTGCCATACCCGGCCGGAAGGGTTCTGCGGATTGCACAACAGGAACAGCTTGACCGAATGATCGACAATGGCGCGTTCAAAGGCGGCAAAGTCGATCTGATAGCGGTTGTTGATCAGCACCAAGGGCGCTTCCACGACCTTGCGAACGTTCAGCGGCGGAGCGCTTAAAAAGGGCGGATACACCGGCGGCTGAACCAGCACCGCGTCGCTCGGATGGGTAAAGGCGGACACCGCCATAAAGAAACCGTTGGCGACATTGTGGGTAAAGACGATCTGCGATTTCTCCACTTTGTAGCCGTGCTGCGCCTGCCAGTCAATGATCGCCTGATAGACGGAGTCCGGCGTGACCGTATACCCCAAAATCGGGTGCTCCAGCCGCTGTTTGAGGGCGTCGAGAATGAAGTCGGGGGTGGGCAGATCCATATCCGCCACCCACATCGGCAAGACGTCATCGCGTCCGAACAGGGTTTTGCGCAGTTCGTATTTCTCTGCGTTAGTGCCCTGGCGTGATAAGGCTTGGCTAAAAACACTTGAACTGTCGGGCATGACGACCCCCTTACTTAGTGTGACGGGAAGTTATCCACGCTTTTTCCACACCGTGACTTCGGCCACGCTGTGCTGGAATTTGCGTGCGGTTTCGCGAATCACAAACGGCAGGTCCATTGGTTGGCCAACCGATTCGAATTCAGCATCGAGCAAGGCATGCAAGCCCTCCAACGTGGTGACGTTTTCTCCGCTGTGCGCATCCTTGTAGCCACCCAGCCAGCGCGACGGTTCGGTAAAGGCGCTGTCCCAGCTATTGGGGGAGGTCAGAATCAGCAGGCCTCCCTGGTTAAGGCGTTCGTGGATCATGCCTAGAAATTTGCCCGGATCGTAGAGGCGGTCAATGACATTGGCGGCAATAATCAGGTCGTAGCCGGTAAAATGCGGCTTGAGGTTGGTGGCATCCTGTTGCATAAATTGGCACTTTTCGGCTACGGTTCCCAGTCCGAGTTTGTCGAGTGATTGCGCTTTAAACGCCATAATCTCGCCTTCCTGCGGAATGGTGTAACGAATTGATCCCTGTTGTTTCATACGCTCGGCAATCTGAATAAAGCGTGCCGAAAAGTCGAGCCCGGTCACAGCTGCGAAATGGCGGGCCAGCTCAAAGCAGCCACGACCGACCGAGCAGCCGATTTCCAATGCTTTGAGGTCGCTGCGTCCGCTGAAGGTCGGATCGGAGTGCATCTGCTCAATGGCGAGGTTGGCATAGGCCTGTGGAAAGTTGTCCACATCAAAATAGCGCTCGCCGTAATGGAATTCGCAGTATTGCGCGGCCGCTTCATCGGTTTCATAGGTCGAGAATTCGGTTTGTACCGGTGCGGCCGATTCAATGTAGCGGAAACCGGCGTGCTGGAAGAAGTGACGGCGGAACGCATAACGCGAATGACCGTTTATTTCGTTTCCGGTCGAGATCCAGCAGCCGCCCTTGAAAATATTGTGTTTATTGTCAAAGGTCGGCATGGTGAAGTCGTCATACAGAGGGTGCACTTTAAATCCGTCAAACGGATAGATCGGCGTTTGCGTCCATTGCCAGACATTGCCGACCACATCAAAGAAGTCACCGTGCGGATGCTGATCCACCGGCGTGGAAGAGGCATATTCCTGCAGATTGATATTCGCCTGATCCTGTAACGCCAGCGCATGGGTGTGATCGCGCAGACGCAGGTATTCGTCTTCGCTCGGAAGGCGAATCGCTTGGCCGCTGAGCTTGGCTTTCCATTTGCAGAAGGCTTCGGCTTCGAGGAAATTGACTTCCACCGGCCAGTTCCACGGCATCGGAATCTCTTGAGTCATGCAGCGCAGCCACCACTCTGGCTCGCCATTCAAATCGGTTTTTTGTACCCAGAAAGTGGGGTGTTTATCGGGGGTGAATTCGCGCCAGCGGTTGCCCTCTTCACTCCAGAATGCATCGGTTTGATAACCACCGGCTTCGACAAAGGCCAGATACTCTTTATTCGAAACCAGGTATTGTGCGGCCTTAAAAGAGGCGATCTCAGCGTGGTGTTCACCGTATTCGTTATCCCAGCCATAAGTTTCAGCCGGGTCTTGGTGGTTGATATCGACTGCTCCGGCTGGCACATCGATAAGGCGGTTTTCTGGCGCTTTGCCTGAGTGTGGGCAAATTGGAAACAGCGGATGCGGCTGCACTGAACTCAATGGCAGTTGGCGGATAAGCACCGAGGAGGTTTCCAAATGGATGCGCTCGTGTTCGATGCCCATCATCACTGGCCAAATCGGACTGTTCCAGTCGATCGGCAAGGTGAATTTCATACTGTCGATCAGATCGTTAACCGCTGCTCGGACATGACGACGGTAAATGCGAACTTCATCGACACTGGGCCAATCGTAGTGGGCATCATTGAGGTCATCCCAGGACATTTCATCAACCCCGATGGCGCACAGGGATTCGATTTTTGGGTTAATGCGTTTGGGCAGCAGTTTAGCCAGCACTAGCTTATTGGTGAAAAAAGTGGCGGTATGGCCAAAGTAAAAAATCAGCGGGTGGCGCAGGGAGCAGGGCCGTTCGTAGAAAGCGGAATCGGTTTTTAGGGTATCGAACAGCGCTTCATAGGCGTCGTAAGTCAGATTAAAGTAGCGTTTGATTTCGGCACGCTTAGTTTCGACATCGCCGTCGTTGAGAATTGGGGACTGGGTAATCAGATCGTCTCGGCTCAGACGCTTGGATGCTTCTGAAGCGTGAGGTGGCAAGGAGGTGGGCGTTGATGCAACGTCCGTGGCATGATCCTGCATGAGAGGCTCCCGATAATCAAAAAACGCTTGCTACGATCATACTAATAAAATCGTCGGCAAACAACGACCTATCCGCTAGGCTAGTGTTGTTCGTTAAAACGACAACTCTTGTCGAGTTGTTTAAGCTTGTTTACCGGAGCGATAGAAATAATGCAGGTAAAGCAAACCGAGCAGGCCTGATAAGACGGCGGGTAACAGCAGAGACCAGTTTGGAAAAGCGCGATAGGCAAAGATCCCGAAAATGCCACCGAGAATAAAGCTGACCAAGAGCACCACCAACAGACTGGCTTGCCAAGGCCAAGGTTCGCGACTTTGCAGGCGATGAGCCAGGTGCACGCCGAGATCGGTGACAATGCCGGTCATGTGGGTGGTGCGCATTTGCAGGCCGCGATAGCTGGCCACCAGGGCATTTTGCAACCCGCAGGCGATGGCGCTGAGCAGTAATGAAAGTTCCGACTGCAGAAAGCTCAGTGCGGTTGCGCTGGCGAGAATGGCGCTGTTTAACAGAAGGGCGTGCCCGTAGCTGGCGGTGGTTTGGTAGTGGGCTCTGCCGATCATGAAGCCGGACATAAATGCACCGAAGATAAAGCCGCCGAGAATCATTAATGGTATCAGCAGTTCGGAAGCGTCGAGGTGTGCCAGCACGTCACTGAGTTGCGAGGCGACCCCGGTCATTTGGCTGACGGGCAGGCCGAACTCGATGAGCATGGCGCTGTTAATGTAGCCGGCCATAGAGGCCATGAGTATTGCGATCACAAAGGTTTCGCGCACTGTGAAACGCAAGTCCTTGCTACGGTTTGAAGCCGGTTGTGCTATCGCTGAATCCGGATGAGTGATACGTTCCTCTAGAGGTTCTCTGGAAGGGTAGGGCATGGTTTGAGTCCATGATCGCGTAAATAAAAAAGCCTGTTCAAATTCTAACGAATCTGAACAGGCCTGTTGAGTTTAAGAAGGCAGAAAAGCCATAAAATTTGTGTATTAAGCGACTAACAAGTTTTTCAGTTTGTTCAAGGCTTGTTTTTCAACCTGACGAATACGCTCCATTGAAACGCCATATTCTGCCGAAAGTTCTTTCAACCCGACTTTTTTATCGCTTAACCAGCGTTTTTGCAAGATATCACGGCTACGCGCATCCAGTGTTTGCAGCGCCGCTTGCATGCGTGCCATTTCATATTCCGCCTGGTTTTCTTGCACCAGGGCGGTTTCCGGATCGGCATTTTCGCTGATCAGTACCGGGAAGGTCGTGTGATCGTCCTCATCCGCAGGTTGATCTACGGAAATGTCTTTGCCGTACAGTCGGCTTTCCATTTCCAGTACGTCCTGGCGAGTCACGCCGAGTTCTTGGGCGACCGCGTCGGCATCTTTGTCGCCAAACCACTCCAGTGACTTTTTGGTACTGCGCAGTTTAAAGAACAGTTTACGTTGCGCTTTCGTGGTCGCGGTTTTAACGATACGCCAGTTTTTGATGACGTATTCGTTGATCTCGGCGCGAATCCAGTGAACTGCAAAGGTCATCAGGCGCACGTTTTCTTCCGGATTAAAGCGTTTTACCGCTTTCATCAGGCCAATGTTACCTTCCTGAATGATGTCACCCAGTGGCAGGCCGTAACCGCTGTATGAGCGGGCAACCGGCACGACATAGCGCAGTGAAGACAGAATCAGCTGACGAGCCGCATCCAAGTCTTTGTGGTAGTACAATTTTTCAGCTAACTCGCGTTCCTCTTCGGCACTGAGCTTGTCAATGCTTTGAATGGTACGCAAATAACTGTCCAGGTTTTGTCCTGGTGTTAATTCATGCGAAAAAGCACCTGCTGCCGGTAAATGGGCTGCCACTGCACGTGGTTGAGTTTGTGAGTTTGAAACCAGAGCGTTCATCTTTGATTTCCTCCATAAACGTCATTTCGATAACTGCAATATAACAAATTTTTAGCACTCTATGCAAGTGAGTGCTAAAAATATTAATTATTTCTTAATGATTTTATTAACCTATTGATATTGAAAGGGTTTGTGTCTTTGTTTAAGGCGGCGTAAAGGGCTGTAACGAGGCCTGATGGCTTTGAGTGAAGCGCTCAAAGCAAGTTAGCGGAAAGTGTAAATAAAAAAGCCGGTTGCATAGGCAACCGGCTAAATCAAAAAGGAGAGATAAAAAGTTAAGCCTGTTCCGGAAGCTGTCCGGTTTGCTGCATCATTTGCATCCAAGCATCACGCAGTTCCGTCAAAATTTCAACCGCGCTTTCCAAGTAAAATGTCTCTTTTTCAAATACCGCTTCTTGAATGCATTGGTCTGCATAACGGTAAAGCTCCTCCAGGTCATAAGCCAGAGGCGTGTCCTGGGTGAATTTCAGGCGGTCACGCAGGGCATCTAGAATGGTGGTCATGCGCCCCAAATGAAACCCTTTTTCCACTAAGGCATTGCTTTGGTGGCAGATTTTTGCCAGATTGCCCTTGTCTACCGCGCCTTGAAGCAGCAGCAGTACCGTTTTGCGAGGATTTTCGGCCAGGTGCTGCTCCATTTCCTGATTGCGTTGATATTCTTGCAGCAGCGGAGCTTGCGCTTTCGATTCATAGTTATTTGTCGTCATGATGCGTTCCCTTGTGTGTTTTTTAATGCAATCGGCAAAAAATGCCTATTTAACGTTAAAGTTATGTCGTTTCTTGCCGTACAGCAGAGAGCGTGCCAAGAAGTAGGATGAATCTTGGGTTGTCAGGGAAGGAAAAAGAGGGGGGTGCTTAATTAATTGATTTTGTGGGAGTTTATGTTTGTTAATGAGACAGGATGCTCGACAGGAGAGAGGCGGGAACTCAGTCCATGCAGGCGTTTCTCATGTCAATATTTTGATATGGCGAAGCCGTCACGGCTTCGCCATACTCATCACTTAGAAGGTGACAACCACGGCATTAGCCACTTTTTTCGCTTTTTCAATCGCATCTTCAATGGTTGCCGCGCGCGCAATTGCCACGCCCATGCGGCGGCGGCCATCTATGTCGGGCTTTCCAAACAAGCGAATTTGCGTGTCGGGCTCGGCCAAAGCGTTTTCAAGGTTGGAGAAGGCCGTTTGGGTAGAGGTACCGGTTGGCAAAATCACGCTGGAGGCTGAAGGACCGTGTTGTTGAATGTTAGGAATCGGCAAGCCAAGGATGGCACGAGCGTGCAATGCAAACTCCGAGAGATCCTGTGACATCAAGGTAACCAGGCCGGTATCATGCGGACGAGGAGAGACTTCGCTGAAGTAGACTTCGTCCCCTTTAATAAAGAGTTCGACGCCGAATAATCCGAAACCGCCCAGAGCGTCGGTGATTTTTTGTGCAATGTCCTGAGATTTTTGCAGCGCCACCGGTGTCATCGGGTGTGGTTGCCAGGATTGGCGGTAATCGCCGTCTTCCTGATAGTGCCCAATCGGTTCGCAGAAACTGGTGCCATGAATATGTCGTACCGTTAGCAGGGTGATTTCGTAATCGAAATCGACAAAACCTTCGACAATCACGCGCCCCTTGCCGGCACGGCCACCTTCCTGTGCATAAGACCAGGCCTGCTCAATATCGTCTGCCGATTTTATGACACTCTGTCCTTTGCCAGAGGAGCTCATAATCGGTTTGACGACACAGGGCATGCCGACTTCTGTGATGGCTTGTTCAAACTCCGCCTGGCTATCGGCAAAACGGTAAGGAGAGGTCGGCAGCCCCAGTTCTTCAGCCGCTAAGCGGCGAATGCCTTCGCGGTTCATGGTCAACTGGGTCGCGCGTGCGGTGGGAATGACGGTCACCCCTTCCTGTTCCATCTCGGCTAATGTGTCGGTGGCGATGGCTTCAATTTCCGGTACCACATAATGGGGTTTTTCGGCTTCAATCACGTCACGCAAGGCTTTGCCATCCAGCATGTCAATCACGTGAGAGCGGTCCGCAACCTGCATAGCCGGGGCGTTGGCATATCGATCAACCGCAATGACTTCTACGCCATAACGCTGTAGTTCGATGGCGACTTCTTTACCGAGTTCACCCGCACCGCACAGCAAGACGCGAGTGGCAGTAGGGGAAAATGGCGTACCGATGCTAGACATGGCATCTCCTTTGCTTATAGAACTTTAAATGAATAAATTTTGACGGCTAACTGACTGAAAAATCTCTCTTTAGTAAGCTCTGTCGTGTCTCTAATCGAATAAATTAACAAAATTATACGGCAAATAGAGCAAAGAGTCTTCGCAGTCGGTCCGCAAGGGGAAAACCATGTTAGATCTTCATAAATCTGAGCGCGCGCAGACAGATAGTGCGGTTGGTTTGTTGCTTGAGGGCGAACGCAAGCGCAATAAGAAAATGGCTCAGCGCCGGGCCGCGGAGAACCGGACGCGAGTCAAAACGGTGTTGGACGGTTTTCAGAAACGTTTTTCGCAAAGCGTTGATATGCCAAACGACATCGAAGAAATGGTTGAAGCACAGGTTCAGCAGCGTACGCGTGACCTGTTTCGTCAAGCCAACTTTGATCCGTTGACGCATCTGCCTAATCGCGCCTATTTCAGCGAAACCTTAGAAACGGTATTGGAAAACGCGCAGAAAAACAGCGGTGTGTTCAGTCTGCTGTTTTTGGATCTGGACGGCTTTAAAGCGGTCAATGACAGCCTGGGCCATCAGGCGGGAGATGAGTTGCTGCAGAATGTAGGCGCGCGTCTGGTTTCATCTGTCCGGGAAGGGGATATTGTCAGCCGGCGCGGCGGAGATGAATTCGTCATTTTGTTGACGGATTTAGATAGTCGCGAGGATATCGCCAATATCTGCCAGCGCATTATTGATGAAGTCAGTCGTCCCTATTGGATTGGTCAGAGCGAAGCTCGGGTTTCAACCAGTATTGGTGTGGCGCGTTATCCTCAGGAAGGCAAAACCGCGTCGGAATTGATGGAGCATTCCGATTCTGCGCTTTATGTTTCCAAGTCTAACGGTCGTCGTACTTTCCGTTTTTATAATGAAATTGAATTCGATGTTGCAGTTCCTTCGTCTCGACTTCAAGAGCAGTTGGCCAAAGCCATTGAATCTGGAGAGATTGAAGCCTGTTTTGAGCCGCAAATTGAGCTTAAATCCGGGAAAATTGTCGGTGCCAGTTTAAGCGCGCGCTGGTTGCATGAAGCGTTGGAAAACCCGTATCTGGAAAGTTGGCAGGATATTCTGGTGAAAAGTGGCCAAGCCCCGTCGTTTGCAATTTGGTTAATTGACACGGCGTTGTATTATTTAAAACAGTGGCAAACCACAGATCAGGAGTGGGTCGTTTCAGTCCCGGTGTTGGACAGCTTGTGGTTGCACCAGGATTTGCCGGCGTTTTTGGAGCAGCGTTTGCGTCAATATCAGGTGTGTCGTGAACAGTTGCAGTTAGAGTTTTCTATGGCTTCAATGCAGAATGTGGATGGTAAGCTCAAGCAGACACTGATTGCGTTGGGTGACGCGGGTTATCAACTGACTTTGACCGATGTCGGCGCCTATCCGCTGGATTTGGCCCTGCTGTCAACGTTGAAGTTGAATGAAGTTAAGCTGGATCGTCACTGGATGCTGGAGTCGATGCAAAGCAAAAGTGGGCAGGCCTGGTTGCAGGGGCTGATTCACATGGCCAAAAGTTTGGATCTGTGCGTGATTGCCAGCGGGGTACAAAATGCCGATCAGATTCAACAATTGCATGGCTGGGGGTGTTTAATGGGCCAAGGTGAAGTTTGGTCAAAACCGCAATCGGCAGAGCGCTTTAACCAGCATTTGATGGTGCGCCATCGCCTGGGCGCTTAAATGCGTGTTTAATGACGAAATAAAGCGCTGACAAAGCGTCTACGATCAATAAAAAAGCCCCGCTGATAAACGGGGCTTTTGTGTCGTGGCACGGCCGTAATGGGTTTTAATCCATTTTTTGCAGTTGGCGGAGCATTTCCAAAATGACCTTGGCAGAGTGGGTAGCGGCCTGCTCCAGATACTTTTCAAACGTCACCGCATTTTCCTTGCCGGCAATATCCGACAGTGAGCGGATAATGACAAACGGCGTGTCAAACGTGTGGCAGACTTGAGCAATGGAGGCCGCTTCCATTTCGCAGGCGATCATCTCAGGGAAGTTGTTACGTGTATTGGCCACATCTTCCGGCTGGTGCATAAAACGATCGCCAGTGGCAATCAAACCATGCATATGTACCACCTCATCCAAGGCTTCAATGCTGTGCTGTGCCGCTTCAACCAGCGTTTCGTCCGGAAGAAAACAAGCTGGCATGCCCGGGACTTGTCCCAAATCATAGCCGAAAGGGGTGACATCAACGTCATGATGGCAAACCGAGCTGCTAATGACGATGTCGCCGACATTCAGATCGGTATGAAACCCACCGGCTGAGCCAGTGTTGATCACATAATCCGGCTGGTAGACTTGCAGCAGCAGGGTGCTGCTGATCGCGGCGTTGACTTTGCCGATCCCGGAACGCAGGAGTACCACGTCCGTGCCTTCGATTTGACCCACATAGTATTCAAAGCCTGCGTGAACCTGGGTTTGCAGGTTGTCGAGCCGATCGCGTAACAGGGAAACCTCTTCCTCCATTGCGCCGATAATAGCAATTTTCATCGTTTGCTTCGTCCTAGGGCGTTAGATTGTATTGCCTAATGCGCGTAAGGCTTCTTCGCTCATGGCCAGATCTTCATTTTTGTTGACGCCGATGCCGTGGTCAATAATGCCTTGGGCAATCTCTTTGGCCTCTTCGAGTGAGTGCATCACATAAGTGCCGCACTGATATTCGTTCAGCTCCGGAATGTCTTCCATGCGTTTGACCTTGAGAACGTCCTGCATCGATTCTAACCAGGCCTGTGCCACGCGTTCTTCGCTTGGCGCGCCCAGTAGGCTCATATAGAAACCGGTACGGCAGCCCATTGGTGAGATATCAATAATCTCGACATCGTCGCTGTTTAGATGGTCGCGCATAAAACCGGCAAACAGGTGCTCCAAAGTGTGAATGCCTTTTTCGCCCATCATGGATTCGTTGGGTTTGTTAAATCGTAAATCAAATACGGTGATCGTGTCACCAGAAGGCGATTGCATGGTTTTGGCCACGCGGACGGCTGGCGCGTTCATGATAGTGTGGTCAACAGTAAAGCTGTCTAGTAAAGGCATAATCTCATTCCTTTATGTTTTTTTGGTGTTAAAGCGATGAAGAGCGGCAGCTTGGGATGCTGTTGTTATGGCAGCCTGCAGCACGGCACACCGCTAAAGTGTTTCAGAAAGATCGTTTTCGGTTAACTCTTTTTTCAGTAGCCAACCATTATCGGTTTTTATAAACAGATAGTTGCGTTTAAATTCCAATTGATCCCCAACTTCAAATTCAGGCAGAGTCATCTTTAATAGCGTGAGGTTCATGCCGTGGGCCATCTTTTCAAAGGGATTTAGGCTTGGGTCTTTGAGCAGCTGTTCGGAGTATTCCGCCAAGCTACGGTCGGCACGTGCAATGACACGCATTTCTGCAACATAGTGGGTGTCATTCTGCTTGTAGCCGTTTTCTTTATTGGCGCTGAGCACGGTGAACAGACCGGCATATTGTTGATTAAAGTGCTGGGTGACTCCGTTTTCGACCATCTCTTCGGTCGGTTGGGTAATGCCCAGACATCCTGCCAAGAAGATGACATTGAGTAGGGAGAGGGGGGTGATGGTACGGCGAAGAAATGAGCGCATATTCTGTTCCATTCAAAGCAATTGGTCTTCCTGTGGCAGATTGATGGCTGTCTGCCGTTAGAAAGACCAAAGCATACCATACTCTGGGCAATAGCGCCGAAACAGGGTGCGATAACAGGCCGTTGTTGGTTGTTTGAAGGGAGGCAAGTGGCGTGAGAGGGCCTGATCTGACACCTAAATATAGTTATTTGGTTAAGCGACGACCCATTGACCTTTGCCTCTGCGCTTGGCTTCATACATTGCTTTGTCTGCCTGGTTGAGGATATTGTCAATCGACAGGGTGGTGGACTGATCAAAAATTTTCAGACCAATAGAGGCATTGACCGAGCACTCGATGTTTTGCGGCAGCATGACCGGTTGACGGATGATGTTGATGAGTTTATCCGCGACTTCGGCCGCATAGGTTTCGGTTTGAATGTTGTCGAGCAGGATGACAAATTCATCGCCACCAAATCGTGAGGCCAAATCGGTTTTTCGAGTCACCGATTGAATCCGTGCGGCAATCTCTTTCAATAAGAAATCACCCGCGTCGTGCCCATATTGGTCATTGACGGGTTTGAATCCGTCCAAGTCAAGAAACAGAATGGCGTTGGTTTGATGTTGCCGGTGAAGGCGATCGATGGATCGTGACAGTTCACTGACAAGCAGGCGGCGTTTAGCCAGTCCGGTGAGCTGGTCATAATTGGCAATATAGATGCTTTCCTCAATCAGAGCTTCTTTTTCCGCACTGAGTTGATTAAAAGCCTCGGTGACGTGGTTGTAGTAGGTTGCGATCAAAGAGGCATCCGAATAGGGGTCCACCAGAATTTTTTTGGAAAAGTCCTGATCTTGGGCCTGTTTGTTCATGGCTTTGGCCAAATCAAACATGGCGGTTGAGGCTTTATGCTCGCTCATATTCAAGCCGAGAATCTCTCCGGTTTCGGAAACACGCAGAGAATAAAATCGGTTGATGATTTTGAGCAAAATATAGGTGGTGATAAAAGAGAGCAGTCCGACGGCGGCGATGCCGATGATCTGTACTTTAAGCTGTTCATAAAAATCCCCTTCGGCAATTAACCAGGGGACGGCCAGAGTGCCGGCAATTCCGGCGAACAGGTGGACAGGAACGGCTTCAAGTGCATCGTCAATGCGCCAGCGCACTAATAGTTTTTTACCAAAAAAATAGGCGAAATAACCGAGTATGCCAATAAAAATAGCTGAAATGGGGCTGGCTAGGTGCGCGGAGGCGGTAATGGCGACCAGGCCTGCTAGGATGCCGTTAATAATGTCTATGACTTGGTAGTAGCCGGTGTATAAACGGCTGAATATCAACCCGGTAATGCCTGCAATAGAACCAGCCAGTAAGGTGTTTAACACCACCAGTAGTGTCTGCTGATTAAGCGCGAGCACGCTGCCGCCATTAAAACCGATCCAGCCAATCCAGATGAGGAAAACCCCGAGTGCACTGTAAGCCAGGTTAGAGTGGTCAAAACCATCGCCGTTGGTTTCAAAGCGGCCCAGGCGGGGGCCGATGATAAGAATGGCCGCTAAAGCCGCCCATCCGCCTACAGAGTGCACCACGGTTGAACCTGCAAAATCAATAAAGCCCAGTTGCGCGAGCCAGCCGTCACTGTTCCATATCCAGTGCGCTTGAACCGGATAGATAAAGATGGAAACAATGACAGCAATAATGAGGTAAGAAGTGTATTTGGTTCTTTCGGCAATGGCTCCGGAAATGATGGTTACCGCTGTAGAGGCAAACATGGCGTGGAACAGGGTCAAAGTAAGATCTGAGAAACTGTTTTCATAGAAAAAAAGCGGACTCCAGCCGAAAAAGCCGCTCAGAGTAGATCCGAGCATAATGCTGGCACCAAATGAAACAAAGATGGTAAACGCGATTAAAAAATCACTGACATTTTTAATGGCGGTGGAAATGGAGTTTTTGGTTCGGGTCGCGCCTGCTTCAAGCGCTGTGAATCCTGGCTGCATCATGGCAACCAGTACGGCACTGATTAAAACCCATAAAATATCAACCGCTTGATCGCTCATTTTTGAACCTACATAAAGGAATAATTAATTTATAAAGCAATAATTATTCCTTTAATTATTAAATATTTTTTATTAATTACATAGTTAAATATTGAATTTCTTTATGATTTTAATTTTATTTTTAAAGGTGCTTGTTGCACCAATTTTATGAATTTGGCATGAAGCGCTCTAGGTTAACTTTTTAGTGCTGGATACCTTGAAGAAGGTCATGGCCTCTTTCATGGTGGTGGACTCGTTCAGCATTTGGGTGGATGCCGAGGAGGTTTCTTCAGCAAGTGCGGCATTTTGCTGGGTAATTTCATCAATGCTGGTAACCGCCATGTTGACCTGTTCAATGCCCTGCTGTTGTTCCATGGAGCCTTTGGCAATCTGTTCGATCATGTTGGCTACCTCATAAATAGCCTGGTTGATTTCCTCAAGAGATTGGCTGGTTTCTTCTACTTGTTTTTCACCCGCTTCAACTTGAATCACACTGTTTTCAATCAGCGTTTTGATGGTGCTGGCGGCCTGAGCCGATTTCTGTGCCAAATTACGAACTTCACCGGCTACGACGGCAAAGCCTCGGCCATGTTCTCCCGCTCTTGCAGCTTCCACTGCTGCGTTAAGCGCCAGCAGGTTGGTTTGGAAAGCGATGCTGTCAATCAGGGAGGTGATTTCCGAGATTTCATGGCTGGACTGAGTGATTTGCGCCATAGAGTCCCTAGCACGCTGGACCACCTCAATGCTTTTCTGAGATTTTTCTCTCGCGGCGTGAGACATCTGATTGGCATCTTGGGCCGCTTCCGTATTGGAGCGAATGGTTGCGGTGATCTCTTCCAGTGCGCTGGCGGTTTCTTCCAGGCTGGCCGCCTGCTGTTGGGTTCGGCCGGACAAGCTGTCGCTGCCTTCGTTAACCTGGGTAATCATTAAAGACACCGTGTTGGTCGATTCTTGGATGTATCCAACGGTTTTGGAAAGGCCTGTTATCGAGCGGTTTACGTTTTCGGTCAGTTCGGCGAAACGGCCTTGGTAGTTGCCGTTAATGCGCACCGTTAAGTCGCCTTCTGCCTGTGCTTGAGTGACTCGGCTGATGTCATCAATGGAAGCGGCGATGGTATCAATAGTGGTATTGATCGCTTGTTTCATCTCGTCCAGCTGTCCAGGTAAATCGACGCAAATGCGATTATTTAGTTCGCCTTGGCTTACCGCTTGCATGACGCCATTGGTTTCGCTGACAAATTCATTGAGCAGTTTGACGGTGCGGTTTACGGAGTCTGCTGCCCGAGCAAACTCGCCCTGCAGTTCAAGTTGAATCTGTTGGGAAAAATTACCGGCAGACAGTGAGTGATTGACGTGATTTAACTCCTTAAAAATAGCATTGATCTGATTGACGGTGCGATTGATATTGCTCTTCATGTCATCAAAATCGCCCACCAAGTCGGTTGTGACTTGGTGGTCAAATTCACCGTTGGCCAAATGGCCCATAACGGATTTGATCTCTTCAATTGCTTGGTGCTGTACACTGATCATATCGTCAAATGCGCTGGCCATTTGGCCGATTTCATCGGTTGATGCAATATTGGTTCTTTGCGAAAAGTCCCCTTTTTGGTGGACATCCATAATGGTGTTTTTGAGATGCTCAATCGGTGCTTTGACCTTTCTGGCGATGTAGAGCACGATGAGGATCGAGAACAGCAGGCTTGCCAGGGTAGCGGCAGAGGTGCTTTGGATCAGCATGTCGGCACTGCTTTGAATCTGCTGTGCATCGCGGCGAGTTCCGCTCCATACGGTATCTTGTAATCGTTGTGACGCGTCGATTAACTGAGCCGTGATCTCTACCAGAGTCTCTTCGGTCATGGATCTTAGGGTGTTTAGATCCATTTTGAGTCTAAATAGTGCGCGGTTAATTTTGTTGGTAGCGACAAACACTTCTTTGATTAGGCTTATCTCTCCGTCCTGCAGAACTTCATTGCCTTGCATGAATTTAAGGGCCTCTTTTAGGTCGCTGATTTCCAGGCTGATGCGATCAAAATCCTTTTCATCACCAGAGCTGAAATAGCGCAGCGTGTACTGCTGGACGGTGTTTAAGGCCTGGATGGCAAAGGTGGTCTGTTCGCCTAAGGTTTCATCCGTATTGGTTTGACTGATGAGTTCCAGTGTCGTCATGGCGTTAGGGGCCAAATCTTTGGTGATTTCGTTAAGTTTTTCCAGAGAGTTGGTGGCTTTAGGAAGAATTTTGTTAATAGCCAGTCCAAAGTAGGCCTGGTTGGTTTCTTTGATAGTGGTTAGCAACTCCGATTCTTGTTTGCCCAAAGGGTAGAGTTTGAGTTCGTCTTGCAGCCATTCCGCACGCTCTTTCAAGAGTCGCAGTTCTTTAGCATATTGTTCGTCATGACTCAAAAGGTAGCGGTTGATCAGTATCTGGGCTTGCTGGGTGTTTTTAACCAGGTCGGTGGAAAGATTGGCGACCGGTATGGAGGTTTCCTTAACGGTGTTAGAGGCATCAGAAATGTTGCTTGCATTGAAATAGGTGATTCCACCGATAACGAGCATTAAGGCGATGATAATAAACGGCCCAATAGACAGTTTGGTGGACATTTTAAGATTGGAGATGGCGCCGGAGAATTTCTTGGTTTCAGACATGGTAAATTCCTTATTCTGCTAAGGCATCGATTTTGCGACCAACTTTGATCATCAGCTGGTTAACTTCATAGGGTTTCTTGCCCTTGAGGAGTTCAGGAGAAGGCGCGGGCTCGGTAATGCCGAGTTTGACTTTGATGCGTACCAGCTCTGCAAGAATATTGTTGGTCATATCATAAACCTGGGACGGTGTGATTTTTTCGATAGGAAAATCGGCCACGCGGACCGCAGGCATTCCTAGCTTGCGCTGTAGTTTGGCAAGACGATACAGATTCATAAATCCTTCTATCGTTGAATCAAAGGGGGTGGCTGTTTTATCTAGAGGCACTGTTCGATCAATGAATTCAATGTTCATGGCTTTGGCAATCAAGTCGATTTCGCCATCAATGATTTGGCTGTTACGAAACACCTGATTGGGATCAATGGGATCAATCAGGCCGTCCATTGCCATAGAGACCGCCATCAATTTCTCGTAAGAGTTGGATGGTGTTTTATTGGTCGCTGTTGGAGCCGGAGTGTACTCCAGGCCATTGGCTTGGGTGACTTTGGATATCTCCTGGTTTAGCTCTTTAACCAGATTAAAAACCTCAAGAGGGGTAATGGCTCTTACCGGAATGGTTTTGGGTGCAGCCCCTGTGATTCCGTATTTGCTTTGAAGTCGAATGATTTTCTCGTTTAATTCAATCGCCTTGGCGTAGACATGGACAGGTCTCTTATTGGTTTGCAGTGACGGAGACTTTGGCGCTGACTCGAGTTTTTCATGCTGGCGCACAGCCATAATCTGGTTATACATGTCATCCACTTGCTGATAGACGTCATTTGGCGTTGGGTTGGCTGAACCCAGGCTTGGAAGCAGGCAGCTAACAACCAATAACCCTATCGAAAGGCGTGAGCTTAGATTCATATTGAAACCTTTTGTATAGAAATGATGCAAATGCCGATTAAAAGCATTTATAGTGCCATGTTTGGATCGTGTTTTTGGATTATGGGGGTATGGGCAAGGCGGTTAAGGCTAAGTTATTTTTTGTTATCTATATGTTTTATATGATTAATCTAGATTGATGTTTGAAGGGTTGATGACGTATTAATTTTTTTAAAATTCGTAATAATAATGTTTTGTTAATGTTTTATTTTAGATGGAAAGTTACGGATTTGTGCCATAGGTTTGTGCATCTGCACTATTTAATAACAGGTGCTATTTGCGAATCTAAGGTGCATGAAGCGTAGGCAGGAAAAGTGGTTAAAAGGACTGGCTGGGCAAATTTTAGATATAAAAAAACCGGCATAAAGCCGGTTTTGGGGGGCAATGTGAGGGGGGTGGTCCTCACATAAAAATGGTGCGAGCGGAGAGACTCGAACTCTCACACCAAAGGCACCAGAACCTAAATCTGGCGTGTCTACCAATTCCACCACGCTCGCAATATATGGTGGCCTGACCTGGAATCGAACCAGGGACACAGGGATTTTCAATCCCTTGCTCTACCGACTGAGCTATCAGGCCTGAATCAGATTCGGCGTATTATAGGGATCAGATAGGACTCTGTCAAATCTATTTTAAAATCTATTTAAATTTTTTTGAAAATGATCTTGGCCGAGGACTTTGTTGAGTGTTTTGGGGCTTCCTAATCAAAAAATCGCTAGGCTGTGACAATGAAAATTAAATGGCGGAGATTGTATTCTTCACTTTTTTGTGTAAAATTCGTTATTCCCGTTCGGACATAACGTTTCGAACAGAAAAAACAACGATTTGAAGCTTTATGAAAAAAGAACTGATTGATCCGTTTAACCGTAAGATTGAGTATGTGCGCGTTTCGGTAACAGACCGCTGTAATTATCGCTGTGGGTATTGCATGCCGGAGCAAGGCGTGCACCCTGAAGGGCATCATGCCGAATATCTTTCTTACGATGAGCTGGCGCGTATTATTAAGGCGTTTGTCAATCTGGGCGTGGCTAAGGTGCGCCTGACCGGCGGTGAACCTTTGGTGCGTAAAGACCTGGCTTCTTTGGTTGGCCAGATCAGTCAGTATGAAGGCCTGGAAGATATTGCCTTGTCTACTAACGCCCACCATTTGGCGCGCGAGGCCGAAGCTTTGAAAGCGGCTGGAGTAAGCCGGGTCAATATTTCCATCGACTCTTTAAGACCGCAGCGCTTTAACAAAATCACCCGCGGCGGGGATTTGGAAAAAGTTTTGGCAGGGGTGGATAAAGCGCTGGAAGTGGGTCTGAATCCGGTTAAATTCAACATGGTGGTGATGAAAGGCACCAACGACGATGAAATTGAAGCCATGGTCGATTATGGTTTGGAAAAAGGCGTTGAAGTACGCTTTATCGAAACCATGCCGATCGGCCCAGCGGGCGTGAGCATGATGGATCAGCATTATGCAGCGGAAAAGATTTTAAAACGTGTTCGTCATCATGTGGGTGCGGATCTGATCCCTTCTTCCGGTAAGACACACGACGGACCGTCGCGAAACTTTGTCATTGCCGGTACGCAGACACGAATCGGGGTGATTTCCGCGGTGTCTCAGCACTTCTGTGAGACTTGTAATCGTGTGCGTTTGACCGCCCGTGGGGTATTGGCGCTGTGTTTGGGGCAGGAAGATTCGGTGGACTTAAGAACGCCGTTGCGTGACGGCATCAGTGATGCGGAATTGGAGCAGCTGATTGTCGATGCCATGTTGAAAAAGCCGGAACGTCACTTCTTTAATGAGAACGTGCACAACATCGAATTTAGACAAATGGTGCAGTTGGGCGGTTAAACGCCGAACGTAACGCTGAACAGGCCTGTTCAGTTTTTAAATGAACAAAGCAAAAAATTAATCATTGCTCTAAAAATGGAGTTTGAGGAACATAAGATGGTTAACGTACTTTATTTTGCCAGTTTTCGTGAAATGTTAGGCAAGGCCAGTGAACAGCTTCCGGCATCGCATACCACGGTTGAATCCTTGATTGCTGAATTGGCGGAGCGTGGCGAAAACTGGAAGCAGGCCTTGTTGGATAATCAGAATTTGCAGATTGCCGTCAACCACGACGTCGCCAATCGTCAAACCGAGATTAAAGCCGGAGATGAAGTGGCGTTCTTTCCGCCGGTGACCGGAGGTTAAGTTTTTTATGGCGCCAGAAACTCAACAGAGCCTGAAGTACCCGAATATAAGAGTTCAGGAAGAAGATTTTGATCTGTCGACCGAAGTCGCCAAACTGCGTGAAGGTCATACCGATGTCGGTGCGGTGGTCTCGTTTGTCGGTACGGTGCGCGATATTAACGAGGGCGATGATGTGGCGGTTCTGGAGCTGGAGCATTATCCGGGGATGACCGAAAAGGCGTTGGAAAATATCCGCCAGGAAGCCCATCAGCGTTGGGAATTGGAATCGAGCGTGATCATTCACCGCATCGGCAAAATGTATCCGACTGATCAAATTGTCCTGGTGGCGGTGAGCAGCCGCCATCGTGAAAACGCCTTTTACGCGGCACACTTTATTATGGATTACCTGAAAACTAATGCGCCGTTCTGGAAAAAAGAGACTTTTCCAAATGGTGAAGAGCGTTGGGTCGATGCGCGTCTTAGCGATCAGGAAGCCGAAAAACGCTGGAAATAACCCAGTATAGAGTTTTGCATTTAAACCTTCTTTCTACTATTTTTGTAACTGAATCTGTCATTTCCCCGCCCTTAGCGGGGATTTTTTTGTTTTGTAGAAAGCAAACAATAAAACGCGATAACATTAAACATCTGTATAACCAAACATGACTGTCGAGGATGGGAATGAAAACCTTTGATGAAGCTGTCTCCTATTTGGTCTCCAAGGCTAAAATCACCCATAAAACGGAAACCGTGCCTGTGGCTGAAGCGCTGGGCAGAGTTTTGGCCGAGCCGATTGTGTCTTCGGTCAATGTGCCGCCGCATGATAACAGTCAAATGGATGGCTACGCGCTGCATCTTTACGATCTGACTCATGAAGATACTTTTGCCGTCAGTCAGCGCATTCCGGCAGGCAGTCATCCGCAACCATTGGCGTGCGGAACGGTTGCGCGCATTTTTACCGGGGCACCGATTCCTGAAAATGCCAATGCGGTGGTGATGCAGGAAGAAACCGAAATGGTCGGTGACAAGGTGAAAATCAATGCCACAGAGCCTAAAGCGGGTCAGAATATCCGCAGAACCGGTGATGATATCCGTGTTGGAGAAACCATTCTTGAGGCGGGTCATCGTTTACGTGCTCAAGATCTCGGATTGATTACCTCGATTGGTATTGGCGAAGTGACGGTATTTCAGCGTCTTAAGATCGCCACCTTTACCACCGGGGATGAACTTTTGGAACCAGGCGAAGCGCCGCAGCCGGGTAAAATCTTTAATGCCAACCGTTATGTTTTGGCGGGTGCCGTGCCGCAACTGGGTTTTGAGTTGATTGATCTGGGCCACGTTGAAGACACCTTGGAAGCCACCGTCGAGGCGATGAAGCAAGCCGCTTCGGTTGCGGACGTGGTGATGACCACCGGCGGTGTTTCCGTGGGTGAAGAAGACCACATCAAACCGGCGATTGATCAGTTAGGTTCTCTGGATATGTGGAAGGTCAAAATGAAGCCGGGCAAACCGTTGGCTTACGGCGATATTCAGGGGACGCCGTTTATCGGTCTGCCGGGCAACCCGGTGTCGGCTTTCGCCACTTTTAGCTTGTTTGCGCGTCCGTATCTGCTGCGTATGCAAGGGGTGGAGAACATCTGTCTTAAACCGATCTGGGCGCAGGCCGATTTTGACTGGCTTAAACCCGGCTTCCGTCGTGAATTTGCACGGGCGCGTCTGATTTCGGACAAAGAGTCGGCGCAAATGAAATTGGAGCTGTATCACAACCAAAGCTCCGGGGTACTGAACTCGACCGTTTGGGCGGACGGTTTTGCGGTGATTCCGGAAGACAGCACCATTCAAAAAGGCGATTTGGTGGCCTTTTACTCCTTTAATGACATGATTTAATTGCATGAACAGAGAGAAAGTGAGCAATTCGATGAGTGAAAACAGCTTAACCCATTTGGACGAAAAAGGTCAGGCGCGCATGGTCGACGTCAGTGAAAAAGCGCATACCGAACGTGAAGCGCGTGCTATGGCGGTGATCCGCATGAAACCAGAAACCCTGCGGATGATTGTCGAAGGCAAGCATAAGAAGGGGGATGTCATGGCGACTGCGCGTATTGCCGGCATCATGGCCGCCAAAAAGACCCCGGACATTATTCCCATGTGCCACCCGTTGATGCTGACCTCGGTGAAGGTGGAACTGACGCCAAATATGGAAAACAGCCATGTCGAGATCGTTGCGATCTGCAAATTGGTCGGGCAGACCGGCGTGGAGATGGAGGCGTTAACCGCCGCCAGCGCCGCCGCCTTGACCTTGTACGATATGTGTAAAGCGGTTGATAAAGGCATGATTATCGATCAGGTACAGCTGCTGGAAAAGAAAGGTGGAAAATCCGGCCATTGGGTTAGAGCAACGGCGGATTAAATCATGCACGTATATCTTGCGCTTCTCATTGCCAACTTCGGTGTTATGCTTCTTCGCAATCGGCTTCTATTGCGTGCGAAGCGTGTCTTGAACTTGTCAAAAGATAAGCGGCAACCTAACATGCACTACACGTGCTGATGTAACCGACGTTACTATGGCGACCAAGTCTGATTGCCAGGCGGCTGAAAAAACGGAACAGGCCTGGTGGGTTTACCTGCTGCGCTGTTCAGATCAATCCCTTTATTGCGGCATCACCACTCAATTGGATAAGCGATTACGTCAACACAACGGCGAAATCACAGGAGGTGCCCGTTACACCCAATCCCGCCGCCCGTGTCAATTGGTTTATCAAGAGCGGGCTGAAAACCGCCAAGCGGCACTTAAGCGCGAATATCATCTGAAACAGCTCCCAAAAGCGGCAAAAGAGAGGTTGGTCTCAATAAATAACTCGCTTTAGAGGAATGGCACAAAAGCGAAGCCGCTTAGTTTTGGCGTCGTTCGCGTAACATTTCTTCACGATGTTTCTGCAACTCTCGAGTTTGTTCTTCTCGGTAGCGCTGACTTTCTCGTTCGCGTTCACGTTCCAGTTGGGTTTTGTCTCGATTGCCCTCGATTTCCTGGCGTTCTTTTTTCATATCTCGTTGTTTGTGCGCTTCTTCACTGCGAATCTGACCGTAATTCGGAGTTGGTTGCTTTTGGGCTTTCCGTTCCGCTTTATTAGGCGGCTCGGCAACAGAAGCAGAGGCGTAAAAAATAAACGGAGAGCTGAATAGTAGGGTTAAAGCAAGAGCGGAGCGTTTCATGATGTCACCTCATCGTTGAAATAATAAAGGGTAATCCCCTCTTTTTGATAATAGAGCAACCGGCTTGTGTTGGCAAATCAGAGTAGAGCTATCGTTCAATATACTCTCGAACGCCGGATTCATCCGCTTTGAAAATAACCAGTTCAAAATTATCCACCCGGTTTTGCAGGCTGATACTGCTGTCCCATTCGCTTTTAGTGGTGTTTTCGAGCACCAAAATGTCGTAGCCCGAGCCGCCGTCGATATCATCATTGATTTGACCGCTTGAGCTGTCGGCGCTATCGCCGAGCCATACAACATCATCGTCTTTGTTCATGTTCAGATTGGAGCCGGAAAGCACGTTGCCTTGTATCCACACTTTGTCGTTGCCCCAACCGGCATCAAGATTTGCCTGTAAGTCAGTGCCGAGTACAAAGCGGTCATCCCCGCGGCTTAAATCGATGTTGCCACGTGCTTCGGCAACAATATACAGTTGATCATTACCGTATCCGGTATCGATGTCGGCGCCGGTTTCCAAATCATGGCCAATCGCTAAGTAATCGTCTCCGCCTCCCAAGTTGAGGTCGGTTTCGACATTGCGATTAACCAGGATCACATCCGGAGATGCCTCCTCATTGGAGACGGGAACGGTGTCATCGGCGGTAATGTCAAAGTCCTCATAGGTTGGCGTCAGTCCGGAAGAGGTACTGGAGGAAGAGAAGCTGTCCCAGGTGAGCATTTGCGACAAAATATAAGATTTAATTTCATAACCGCTGATGGGAATGATGATGTCGTCAAAAAACTGGTCGCCCTGATTGGACGCGACGGCGCGATGATAATATAGGTCGATGTCGCAATTTTCTTGCGATGCCGCGTTTTGGCTGGCACAGTTGTTCAGGGCTGCGAAGCCGTCTTGGTTATAAGCGACCAGCACGACACTTGCGGTATTGAGCTCAATATTGGCACTGTTGGCGACGGTTGCCGCATTACAGGTCGTGGTATTGGCGTTGCAGATATAGTAATTGCCGCTGCCTCGGTCGGCCGCGGTGGGGGGCGTATCGGTCAAGGTGAACCACGGGGTGATATTGGCGCCCTGATCACAGAAAAAACTGGCAGAACTGCGCTTGTCGCAAATTAAGCTGCTGTCGGTCGCGTCGGTATTGATAGCGTAACGAAAAGGGTTTCCCCATTCATCTAAACTCTCTTCTCGCTGGATGCCTAAATCCAGATAAGGTACGGTCCCGACACTGACAGAGCATTGGCCGACACGGTTTTCGCGACCGTCATGATCACTATCCGGGCAGGGCAAAAACTTGTGAACCCGGCCGTAACTGAGCAGCTCTTGTTTGATTTTGTTCAGTGAGGTTTCTGTTTCTTTGATTTTTTGTACGTGTCGAACCGTGCCGGTATTGGTTAACAAGCCAACCAGGGCAATCCCGACAATCAGCATGACAATGGTTAACTCAACCAGAGTAAAACCGGATTCTTGGGTTGATGAGCGTGGTCGCCGTTTTGTTGTGCGCATCATTCTAATCCTTGTGTTTGCTCAATGCCGTCAATGGGGTGAACACTTGGAAAGCTCGGTATGAGAGGTGGTGTATCGTAAATGACCAACTGAATGTTGGTGAAGTCCACCTGTTCATCGGTTCCGGTGGTGGCAACGGCAAATTGGAGATTGGCATCACCGCTTTCATCCAGCTGAAACACAACTTCATGGGAGTCGTCCCAATACTTTTCAGTCCGGTTCGGGACGCCTTCTTCACCCGCTCGTGCCGGATCGTAGTAGCTATAGTAACCGTCCTGATCGTTTTGGGTGGCATCGTACGTCAGGGTTTCTAAGATGTCACCATTGGCCGAAATAAAGGCCTTGTCGCTGGTTAGGTTAGGATCCCACCTGGAAGGCTGATCCCAGGTGCCATAGGCTTTGGTGTCCAAATTCATGACGACGGTCTTGCCGGCGTACTCTGCACCAAAGCTTACGGTCTGGTCAAAGACCGCTGTTTGTACATTGTTACTATAGGGGTTGTTATCCCCGATATTGCCGATGCTTTTATCGGCCCCGCCACCGGTGACGTTTTCCCCGCTTTTCATCGGATTAGTGGTGGTGGTTGACGAGGTGTTGACAACTTCGTAGGTTTCCATGCCGTTTGGCAGTTTCAGTTCGTAAGCCCCAATGCCCAGTACGGAATCATCGTAATAGGGAGACTTGGCGTAACGGGTGACGACGAAGTTGCGGTCGCCATCAATGTTCTCATTTTCGTCGGCCTCTAAGCCGTTATTGCTGTGACCGTTCTGGTTTCTGGCGACCAGGATCACTACCTGGCCGTCTGCCACGACGTCAGAACAGGCCGAACTGGAACAGATGCGCAGGTTGTTGCTTCCTAGCAGGGATTCCGTAGGCAGCGTGGAGGCATCAAATGCCGGTAGGGCACTGCCAGGGTAGACGCGATTGGCTGGCAGCGCCGGAATCGGGTCGCGATTGAAAAAGCAGGATGTCTGTTGCGGACAATCCAGCATCAAATCAGGATCGGTGACTCCCTGATCCACCGCATAGACGATTAAATTCCCCCAGCTGTCTTCCACCGATGCGCGGCTCAAGCCGATGGTTTCATAGGGAACGGTACCGGTATCCGCAGTACAGGTATTCACCGGAATGTTGGGAATCGCCGGTTGTGCGGGCACGGCCGGAATGGCTGGAATGGTCGGTCGGCTGGCGGTGCCTGGGACTGCAGGAATAGCGGGAGTGGCTGGAACGGCGGGGATTCGCCCTCTGGTGGCCGTTCTGGATTCAAACCCGTCCTGATTGGCATCTGGGCAGGGCACAAATTTATTTTTTTGGGTAAATTTAATGATCGCCTTCTTAACCACGGCCAATTTACCCTGGCTTTCTTGCCATTTGGCATGATCGTGAAATTCCGAATAAACGACCATGGAACCGGTGCCGATAATGCTTGCGATGGCGAGCACAATGACTAATTCTAAAAGAGAGAAGCCGTTTGAATAAAAATTTGAGTTAACTGGTTTCATTGCGCGTGTCCTTTAATGCAGGCCTCTTTCCGACTTCATTAATGCGTATTTACTTTCATAGCCCGTGATCCAGGCTAGAGAGTCATCTGCTTGATCCATGGAGGACTGCCAAAAATAGGCATCGTCATCGGCATTTTCTGTCTCGACACTGTTGAGTGCGTTGAGGCTGCCGGAATGGATATATCCCCAGGTCTGAGCGCTGTTTTTACCAAAGCTGACAATGACGGCAATGGCCGCACTTTCCAATAGATGGTCACTCGAGGTGGCGCCGCTACAGCTTGTCGTGGCTGATTCGGAACAGACTGTAAGATTGCCTGAGCCTCCGGTTACGCCGGTTGGCGGTGTGGCAAAGGTAAACACCGGTGCGGAGTCAGAGGCAAAGTAGCTGGCGGAAAAGTTGGCACTGCTGATATTTGCAGAGGTGGTTTCTGTATTGACCTTGTAAAAAAGGCTTTCATTCCATGCATCCTGTCGTGAGACTCCCAACATCAAATGTGGCAGTTTTCCGGAATCGGCGCTGCATTGATCGCCAGAGCGATTCTCCCAGCCGTCGTTATCGGTGTCTGGACAGGGCAGATAACCATTGGTCTGTAAAAAGCTTAATAGCAGCGTCTTGGCGACGCTGACATGTGCGCTGTTTTCCCGGAGGTTTTGGTAGTCTCTGGAGAGGGCGTTGGTTCTGACCAGCTCTGTCGTTAAAATGCCCAGAATGACCAAAGCGATCATCATTTCCAATAATGAGAAGCCGGACTCTTTTCGATGAATAATGTGACCTAAGCGTTTCATAATATTCTCATTTATGGGCAGACCAGAGTCCGCCAGCCCTGGCCGGCAAGGTTGTCAAAGGTCGTACCATCGCAGGTAAATACCGGTCTGCTTACAGGGTTGATGTAGGAACAGTCATTGAACCAGTGTTCAATGCCATCTGTCACCGAATTGCATAAATCGGGAGTGCCGTCCTGGGGCGAAACATCCTGGCTGATTCGAGACAAAAGGGCGGCTTCCCATTCGCCACGGGTGATGGTGATCACATAATCATTAAAGACGTCGTTGTTGGCGCCGACCGACTGAAAGTTAATGTTATAGCCGTTGTTGATGGCAGGTTGTTCCAAATAATCGGTGATGCTGTTGCTCGTACGTGACTGTCCGCTAAGTGGAGGGCCTGCATAAAACAGGGCCATGACGATTTCGTCTTTGCCGTCAACGAGCAGCGGCGCGACATCATTGTTACTTTGGTCTTTGACTTCGGTATCCAAATTGGTGTTGACCGGCGCGAAGCGTTTAGCCGTGGTGAACTGGAAGAAACCATGATCGTTCACCAGTCGGCTGTCGACCGCCATCCAATACAGTGATGGATCCAGGTCGGAATCAATAAATGAAAAAAAGTGGTTGGAGATACGTTCCGGAACCCGGCCGATGACGAAAAGCTGGTTGATGCCAGAGGTGTAGCCGCAAGGGCCGTCGGATAGGCCGTCCCCGTTAATATCCGGGCAAGGGAAATAACCGACGCCGGGGGTGATGGATTCATCAGAGTAGATTTCCGGATGGAGTATCGCATAGGCAAGCATGCGGTCTTTAATCGATTGCAACTCCATCAGGTTGCGATCTTCGCTCTCGATTTTCATGGAGTTGGCGCGAATTTGTCCCAAGGATCCGAACCATGCAGCGGTTCCTAGTGCCAACATCATTAAGATCATAAGCACCATAAAGCCCTCTTGTCTACGAAGGGGGAGGGGGTGATTGCTGTGAAGGGTCTTCATTTTTCGCTAGCACACGCTCATTTAGGAAGATCGGTCATTGCGCTTGATACATTAAATGATTATATATGATTGTTTTTTAAACATTATTAAAAATAAATTGAAAGCGTATTGACCCTTTTAATATTGATCGCTGGTAGTGGCCTTTTTAGGCGGGCAGAAACTGAACAGGCCTGGTCAAAAAAGACTTCTGACCAGGCCTGTTCGGTTTTGAAATGGCGTTTGTTAAGCGTTATCGGGTCATGCGACGCGGTTTGCCTTTGTCTTTGGAGGAAGCCGATTTTTTACGGCTTAAAGGCTTGCGGCCAGGTTTGCCGATGGTTTTAACACGCGAGATATTCAGCTGTTGGCCACATACCCAAGACTTTTTCAGGTCGTTGAAGATGTCCTTAGGCATATCGGCCGGCAGGTCAACCATGCTGTATGTGTCTTCAATACTCAGTTGGCGAATGAACTCACTTTCAATTCCCGCTTCGTTAGCGATACAGCCGACAATATTGCCCGGTTTAACTCCGTGCTGGCGTCCCACTTCAATACGGTAGCGCTCCATGCCTTCATCCGGCGTGCGTTGCTGACGGCGTGGACGTTCAGAACGCTCTGAGCGCTGGCGGGGTTCGCCGTCACGGAACTTATCTTGACGGGCCTGTTTAATGGGTTTTTCATCAAGGAAAAATGGCACATCACCTTGCAGTAATCGCGCCAGACCGGCCGCCAATTCTATGGCCGGAATGTTTTTCTCGTTTTCGATCTGCGCGATCATCTCTTCATAGAACTGGATATCGTCTTGCTGGGCCGCTTCGATCAGACGCTCTTTAAAGCGAGTGACGCGTGATTCGTTAATGTCTTTGGCCGAAGGCAGTTCCATCATCGGGATCTGCTTATTGGTAGAACGCTCAATGGAACGCAGTAAACGGCGCTCGCGAGGTGCCACGAATAGAATCGCGGTACCGCTGCGCCCGGCACGCCCGGTACGCCCGATACGGTGTACATAAGATTCGTTGTCGGTCGGAATGTCGTAGTTTACAACGTGGCTGATACGCGGTACGTCCAAACCACGTGCAACAACGTCCGTCGCGACCAGAATGTCGAGCTTACCTTCTTTTAGATGATCCACAATACGCTCACGGTGGTTTTGCGCAATGTCTCCATTGAGTGCCGCCGCCGCGTATCCGCGTGCTTCAAGTTTTTCGGCCAGTTCCACTGTGGAATTTTTGGTGCGCACAAAAATAATCACCGCATCGGTCGGTTCGTGCTCCAAAATGCGTGTCAGGGCATCCAGTTTATGCAGTCCGCTGACCAGCCAGTATTTCTGGTCGATGGTGGTCGCGGTGTTGCTTTTTTGCTTGATGATGACTTCAGTCGGATCTTGCAGGTAGTCCGTGGCAATACGGTGTACTTCTTTAGGCATCGTTGCCGAGAACAGCGCGATTTGACGGGTTTCAGGCGTATGTTTCAATACCCACTCAACATCGTCAATGAAGCCCATGCGCAGCATCTCGTCCGCTTCATCCAATACCAAGGTTTTAAGCTCGTTGAGTTGCAAGGTCCCTTTACGGATATGATCCATCACGCGCCCAGGTGTGCCGACAACGACATGCACGCCGCGTTTCAATGCACGGATCTGTGGGCCGTAATCGGAACCGCCGTAAATCGGCAGAACGTGGAAGCCTTTAAGGTGGTGTGCAAAACTTTGAAACGCTTCAGCAACCTGAATGGCCAGTTCGCGTGTCGGTGCCAATACCAAGACTTGTGGGTTTTTTTGTTTGAGATCGATGCGGCTCAAGATTGGCAGGGCAAACGCTGCGGTTTTACCGGTACCGGTTTGCGCCATCCCCAGAATATCGCCGCCTTCTAAAAGCGTCGGGATGGCTTTGGCCTGGATCGGGGAGGGAGTTTCATAACCGATTTCGGTAATCGCCTGGACGATTTCCGGTCTAAGGTTCAGTTGGTTAAATGTCAGTTCAGTGCTCATGCAAGTTCCTTAATTTTGTGGGATCCGGGTCTGCTTTTGCATATTCGGATAGCTTTGCCCTGGAATACAAAATACAAGGAAGACAGGAGTTCGCAGTCTGAATCAGACGGCGTCATCATCACTAGGATGCCGCGCAGCAGGTTGGCGCGTGCTTAAGCCTGAAATTTCAGGCGTCTCTCGAGTTATTCTGGGGCAAAATGTCATTAAATAGTGAGCGCTTTTGCGGCAGAAAACAGTCAGGTCGAGTCGTAGATACGGAGCTCGAAAGGCGTGAATTAACGCGAATTACAATGCGGGCAAATGGCTCATGGTGTTCGCTTTGGTTGAACAGGCCTGTTTATTTTTTTGGCACTGCTGATGAAGCGAAGCGCGGATTATACTAAATAATTAAATTTATTGCAAAAATTAATAAAATTTATGGGTGTCGAAGGAGTGCGGGCTTGGCAAGCGCGTTTTAACGTTGGATGCTTTGGTTCCGGCCGTTGCGCTTGGCTTGGTAAAGTGCGTGGTCAGCACGTTGCATTAACTGTTCGTAGTGGCTGTCTTCTGGCTTGAGTTCGCTGATACCCAAGCTGACAGTAATGCTCTTTTTAGCTCCCAAGCGACGAGCAACTTCGTGTTCGAGAGTCGTACGAATCCGCTCGGCGGTCATGTAAGCTTGGTCGGCCGGTGTGCTAGGAAGCAGAATAACAAACTCTTCCCCGCCAAAGCGGGCTAAAAGATCACTTTGTCGCAGCAGTTCCTGGGTTACCTCACACAAACAGCATAAAATTTCATCGCCGGTTAAGTGGCCGAGTTGATCATTGATCTGTTTAAAATGGTCAATATCGAAGAGGATAAATGACAAAGGGTGGCCGTAGCGCTTAAATTGGACAAAATGTTGTTCCATGACCTCGATGAGTTTTCGCCGGTTGTATGCGCCGGTTAAAGGGTCAATTTGGCTGGCATGGAGAAGCTCTTCAGCTAAGTGTTTGCGTTCGGTGATATTGCGTGCAACCCAAATCACGGCGCGTTTGCCGTTGATGCGTTCTGGAAAAGGTTGAATATGGCCTTCGAACCAAAGCATCCCTTCGGGCCCAACCTGATCTTCCAGTCCTTTAACCTGTTCGGCTGAAAGAGGGTACTCCACTTTAATGAGCCGTTGTTGCTCGAGAGATAAGGCTACCTGCTGCATAATCCACTCGGCTACTTCAGTGGGCAGCACATCATATAACGAACGGCCTACCAGTTGATGTCCGTCGTGATAGTAGGCTGGATCGGAATGACCATAAAGTCCGGCGTAATAGCCATCTTCCGTGAGTACAAAAACCGGATCGGGCAAGGCGTTCAGCACCATAATCAATTGGTCGGTTGACAGGCCCATCAGTCTAGTAATCTGCCGGTTTTAAAAACTGCTCTTCAAACTCGGCGGCCGGGACGGGGCGGCTGTATAGATAGCCTTGAATGCAAACGTCCTGCGACAGTTCGCGTAAGAAATCGGCTTGTTGCTGGGTTTCGACGCCTTCCGCAACCACATTGAGACGTTTGGTTTGCGCCAGCTTGATAATCGATTCGACAATGGCGACATCATCCGGGTTCTCGGGTACATGGCGGATAAAGGCCTGGTCAATTTTCAGTTCGTGTAACGGCAAACGCTGGAGATAGCTGAGCGAAGAATAGCCTGTACCGAAGTCGTCGATGGAGATTTGGAAACCGAGACTCACCAAATGCTGAATTTTTTGCAGCGCCAGTTGGGTATTGCGGATCAAGACACTCTCTGTCAGCTCCAAGGTAATGGTGTTTGGATCCACTTGGGTAAATTTGACCAGACCGATTACCAGTTCCACAAAGCTCTGTTCGTGAAATTGGATGGGACTGATATTGATGGAAACACGTACCGGTGTTTCGCCGCCATACTGTTTGTTCCATGCCTTGGCTTGAATAAAGGCTTTATGCATCACCCATAGGCCAATTTTAATGATTTGGCGGCCCTCTTCCGCAATAGGGATAAAGTCGTTGGGAGGCACCATCCCCAGCGTTGGATGATGCCAGCGCAACAATGTTTCTGCGGACACCGCGCGGCCGGTTGAATCGATTTGAGCCTGGAAGTTAAGTTGGAATTCATCATCCAGTTCGGAGTGATTCAAGGCCTGAACCATTTCCAGACGTTGCTTGGCCACTTCACACAGGCGCTGTTCAAACAGGCAAACCTGGTTGCCTCCCAGGGCTTTGGCTTCATGCATCGCCAGGTTGGCATAGCCGATGATCTGGTCGGATTCACTGCATTCGCACTCTTTGGAGAATAGATAGACGCCGATGCTGGCGGAACAGTGCAGTGAACGGTTACGAATTTGATAGCGATCATCCAGAATTTCTTGAATGTGGTAAGCGCTGGCCAGTGCCCGTTCCAAAGCCTCTTGACTGTCTTGGCTGAGCTCTTTCATCAGCAGGGCAAAATCGTCGCCGTCCAAACGGGCCGCCAGGTCGTTAGGTGCTTTGATCTGGTTAAGCTTTTGTGAGACACGGATAAGTAGCTGGTCGCCAATGTTTTGTCCTAGGGTGTCATTGAGAATTTTAAAGCCGTCCAGGTCAATCAAAATCAAAGCGGAATAATTTTGACTGTAAGGGGCATTTTCCAGAGTGGCTTCGATGTGATTGGTCAAAAGTGTCCGGTTGGCCAAGCCGGTTAAACGGTCATAATAAGCGAGACGTTCAATTTGGGAACGCGCTTCCTGAATGTCGGTAATGTCTTGAATGACCCCGATAAAGTGTTCAATATTGCGGTTTTCATCGGTGAGCATCGACAAGCTGAGTACCGCATGGAACTGTGCATCCGAAGAGGCGCTGATTTCCACTTCGCCGCTCCAGAAACCGTCATCCAGCAAGGCCTGCATGACGCTGCCGAAAGGCACTCGCAGTCCGACCTGCTGTTTGAGCCAGTCGATATAGGTCATGGAGGCGAGAACTTCAGGCTTGAGCCCGGTGTAGGCACAAAAGGCGTAGTTGGGTTGTGTGATCTGCCCTTGAGCATTGGTAATGAATTGCCCGGCATAACTGGCTTCCATAAGACGCAGTTGAGCTTGAGCTTGGATTTCCAGGGTTAAATCTTTTATGTGCAGTAAAAGGTTTTCGATCTCGTTGCCGGCGGTGACAATGGGATAAGCCTTGATCTGGACCGGCGTCAATTTGCTAGGGGGGTCGTCTGTTGCAGAGCCTTTTAACCAAAGTACCTGCTCACAGGTGCGTACAGTTGGTGACAGTAAGCTGCTTTCAAGCCAAGTTTTGAGGTCAAATGATCGTGTGTCGCGCTTGTGAGTATAGAGTGTGATGCGATTGAACAGACAGGCCTGTTCATTTTGATCATTGCACAGAAAATCTTGCATTCGCTGGTTGATCAGCCGCGCTTGAAGGTCGGTTGAAAACAGAGCGACGCCTTCTTGAAACGCGTCAGCGATTTGCTGACGCTGCAGGCTGTGTGCTTCATTTAACTGAGCAATGAGGGTGGTAATCTCTGTATTATGCTGGGGCGTTTTCATTACGAATGCTATGGGTGAAATTTTGCCAATGACGAGTAACTGCTAAGTGCATGATAAACCAAGTTGGAGCGACGGTTATTGGAATTTCATCACCATTTCTTATTCCTAAATTAAATTATTTAAGCGCATTGCCTATGCGACTTAGGCCGTCTCTTTGCTTCGTAGATGCTGTTCTTCAAATTGCTCTGCACTGCACGGTTGGCCAAACAGATAACCTTGAATCAAAATGTCGGTTGATTGGCGGTGTAAAAAGTCGGCTTGTTCCTGCTTTTCCACACCTTCGGCAACAATCAGCAGGCCTTTGGTTCGCGCCAGGCTGATGATCGACTCGACGATGGCAATGTCATCACTGCTTTGCGGGACATTGGCGATAAAGCTTTTATCAATCTTCAGCTCATGAATCGGCAGCTTCTGCAAATAACTTAGTGACGAATAGCCCGTACCGAAATCGTCAATCGAGGTGCGGAAGCCCAAGCGCGAAAGTTTCTCGATGGTTTTGAGAGCATATTGAATATCCGAAATCAATACCCCTTCGGTCAGCTCCAAGGTGATGTTTCTTGGGTTGACACCGGTGTCGCGCATGATTTGCAGCGTTTGCTGAATGAAGTCCGCTTCGTAAAACTGAATCGGACTGATATTGATCGACAGGTTGAATTGCGGATTGATTGCGGCCCACTGCTTCGCTTGTGCAAAAGCCTTTTGCAAAGTCCAGTGCCCCAAGCGCAGAATTTGCCGTCCCTCTTCGGCAATGGGAATGAATTTGTCAGGGGGAATAAAGCCGAGCTCGGGGTGGTGCCAGCGTAATAGCGTTTCGGCCCCGATTGTGTGGTTGGGATAACCGACTTGAGGCTGATAATAGAGATGGAATTCCTGGTCAAGATCCGCGGTAGTCAGGGCATGTTCCAAAGTGCGACGTTCGATCACCACTTCGGACAGCGAGGGCTCGTAGAAGTAGATTTTTTGATTGCTGCGGCGTTTGGCTGCCGACATGGCCAGGTCGGCATACATCATCAGATCTTCGGCGGTATCGTTTTCTTGAAACGGGAAGATGGTGATGCCGATGCAGACGCGGTTGCTCAGTGTGGTTTCGTGAATGTGGAAGTTGCGGTTGAGATGTTTGGAGATTTTATTGGCCAGATGGTAGGCGTTTTGGGTGGCTTGGTTGTGAGATGTGGCTTTGTCTTGAGTCAGTATCAGAAATTCATCTCCACCGACCCGAGCAACCGTATCCTCCGCTCGAAGCATCTGTTTAAGCGTGCCGGCGACTTGTTTCAGCAGGGCATCTCCGGTACTGCGGCCAAAGGCATCGTTAATGCTTTTGAAGCGATCCAGGTTGATGAAGAACAGTGCGGCATAGGTCCGATGACGCTTGTGGTGCTTCAGGGCCAGGTCGAGATGCTCAAAAGCCAGGCGGCGATTCGCCAAACCGGTGAGGTCATCGTAGTAAGCCATTTGCTCAATGGCCAATTGTGCTTCATGAATGTCGGTGATGTTCTGGATGGTAACGACATAATGCTCGATGTTGAAATGCTCATCGGCGAGCATCGAGATACTTAACACCGCATAAAAAGTGGTGTTGGGCATGGGATGCAGTTCAACCTCGCCACTCCAGTGACGGGTCTGTAGCAACGTTTGTAAGACCTCGTTAGTCGTGGTTTTTAACGTGACCTGCTGGTCGAGCCAACTCGTCAGTGTCATGCTTTTTAAGCGCTCGACCTCCAATCCGGTTAAGGCACAGAAGGCGGCGTTGGGGTGTGTGATGTAACCTTTCTCGTTGGTAATGAACTGACCGTCATAGCTATTAAATGCGGCTTCCATTAGGCGCTTGTGTTCGTCGGCCTGCGCATGGATTGAGCGGTCATAGATTACCAGCAGTACGTTTTTGAGCAGTCCCTTTTCCGTCCACAAGGCTTTGGCAGAGAGTTGTAGCGGCGTGGTTTTCAGCGTCATCGGGTCGCGAATCCACACCAAATATTCTTGGGGATCAGAAGCTGGCGTGACCGGGATGCTCGGAGTGATCTGATCATTCAACCACTGTTTAAGGTCGAATTTAATGGTCGCTTTTTTATTGCGAAAGAACAGTGGCTGTTCAATCAGGTCGGAATCTTGGGGGTAGTGCTTTAACAGTTCTTTCGCTTGCTGGTTGATGATTTGCGGCGTCAGGTCAGGCTTGAAAACGATCACTGCTTCATGGAATGCGCAGATGATTTCGAGTTTGCTCTCCTTCTCTTCGCGCAGCTGAGTGACAGAGGCTTCAAGTTGTGAATGGAGTCGAGCTGAATTCATCCATTGGCCGCCAAAAAATGCTATTTCTTCGATTCTAACTAAGATCGGCCGCGTTGCCAATCGCTATCTCGCTAAAAACGCCTTATTTAGCGGCTTTTTCGCACAAATTCTGTTGATCTGCCTATTTAAGGACTAATAAACCATTTTGGGTAGCCACGTCACGATCTCTGGCCAAATGGCAATTAAAACCAAAACAAACAGTTGAATGGCAATAAATGGAATGGTTCCACGATACAGGTCTGCAGTACTTAATTGCGGGGGGGCGACGCCGCGGAGGTAGAACAGTGCAAAGCCAAAAGGCGGCGTCAAAAAGGCTGTCTGTAGGTTAATGGCAATCATGATCCCAAGCCAGATCGGATCGACCCCCATCATCAACAGGACGGGGGCAACAACCGGCACCACAACATAGGTAATTTCGATAAAGTCGAGGAAGAAGCCGAGAATAAACATGATGACCATTACGATCAACATGGCGGTAAAAACGCCGCCAGGCAGGTCGGATAACAGTTCATGCATCAAGTCATCCCCGCCGAGGCCGCGGAACACCAGCGAGAAAAAGGCGGCACCGATAAAGATCATGAAAATCATGCTGGTGACTTGCAGGGTGTTGCGCATTACCGTGTTGAGCGTATCCAGGGTGAGTTTGTTTTTCAACGCGGCAAGCAGTGTTGCGCCCAAAGCCCCCAGGGAAGCGGCCTCGGTTGGGGTGGCAAAGCCGCCGAGAATCGAACCCAGTACCAGCACAATTAATAGTAAAGGCGGTAGCAGACTGTTCAGAACACGCTTGGCTAACCCCGGTTCAAGTGGTTTGCCGGTATGGTTGGGCACACTGTCCGGTTGGGTGACGGCCTTAAATAGAATATAGAGCATGTACAGCACAACCAACAGCATCCCGGGGAAGAGTGCACCGATAAACAGATCACCAACAGACAGCGTTTCCGGAGAGAAAATCCCCTGTTGCAGTTGAGCTTGCTGGTAAGAAGAAGAGAGCACATCGCCTAACAGAATGAGGATGATGGACGGAGGAATAATCTGTCCAAGGGTTCCAGAGGCGCAGATGGTGCCGCTGGCCAATTTCGGGCAATAACCCTGTTTGAGCATGGTTGGCAGTGCCAGCAGCCCCATGGTAACGACGGTGGCGCCGACAATTCCCGTGCTTGCCGCAAGCAGCATCCCGACCAGAATCACAGCAATGCCCAGGCCGCCTTTGACACCGCGCATGACCTCGTCCATGGTGCCCAACAACTGTTCGGCAATTTTGGACTGCTCGAGCATGATTCCCATATAGACAAATAGGGGCACTGCGAGCAGGGTGGTGTTGTTCATAATGCCGAATATGCGGTTGGGCAAACTTTGCAGAAAGGCCATATCAAAGGCCCCAAACGCGTTGGCAACCAGTGCAAACAATAGAGAGACCCCGGCAAGGGTGAAGGCGACCGGAAAACCGGCGAGGAGAGCGATGAAAATAATCGCAAAGAGCAATAGAGAGAGCCATTCCATCAGAGTTTGCCCTCCGTCTCAGAAGCCGGTTCCAGTGGAGTGTCGTCCGGATGAAAAATAATCAGCCAAGAACGCGCTGCGATTGCCAGTGCTTGCAGAATTACCAAGCTTGCCATCACCAGAATCAAGGTCTTAATCAGGTAGAGGTAACCTAAGCCTCCGGCTTCTGCGGAACCTTCATAAATCGCCCAGCTGGCAGACACGTAGTCCCAGCCGCTCCACAGAATAAAGCCCATGCTCGGCAATACCAGAAGCAAAGTGCCGATGAGGTTAATCCAGGCTTTGCGTTGCGGGGAGGCCTTTGCATAGAACACATCGACGCGCACATGCTGATCTTGCTGATAGGTGTAGGCGATTCCGAGCATGAACAGAATGGCGTGGTTATAGAGCGCCGTTTCTTGTAGAGCAATGGAGCCGATATTGAAAACGTAGCGTAATACGACGATCAGTGCCATGAGTAGCACGAGACTAAGACTGCCCCAGGCGATCCAATGACCGAGTTTGGTTTGCAGGCGATCCTGCAAACGAATAAATTGGTTTAAAGGTTTGGCAAATTGCATAGATAGCACGTAATTTCTTGAATTTGCCTTTATTTTACGGTGTTGTGTGGGTTTTTGCAGAACTTCCGTTTTTTTAGCCTCTTTTTGTGGCCATTCAGCACGGATCAGGCAATGGATGAATAAAACGGAACAGGCCTGTTGGTTTTCAATTCGCCTAGGCCTGTTGAGGATGGAAGCTTGTTAAATTAACGAATGCCCCACAGGACATCGTAAATAATCCGGGTACGGGTATTCATGATTGCGATGTCATCACCGATGATCACGCGGACATAGCCCGAAGGCAATGGGCTTAGGTGGCGGTCTAGTTCTCTTGGAAGCGGGCGCGGGTAAAGTCCTGGAGGCAGGGGTTTGTGGCGCTGAAAGCGTTTATAGTGTCCGGGAGGCAAGGGTTTACGCCCTCGATGGGGATAGCCATAGTAATGAAAGATGCGTGAGCGGTCGTAGTCGTTGAACGCTAAGCTGAGACGCACATTATCCGTCTGTGTGTATACACGAGCACTGGAGCCGGCTGGATAGACCGTGCAGCCATGTAAAAATAACACTGCCAGCAGCGTACTTAACACGATGGTAAGGGGGTTTAATCGTTGCTTAAACATCTCGTCCTCCACATTGAATGGGTCAGAATGGACAGTTTCATCATACCCTTTTTGCTGTAATGGTTGTCAAATAAACGCTGACTAAAGCCTTAAATCACTCTGAAGCGCCATTCCAGGGTATGGAGGGCAAAAAACAAAACCGTAACAATAAAAAAGCCCGGAGACCATAATCGATCGCCGGGCTTTTGTTTGACCGCGGTTTGAGAAGCACTTATTTCAATGCGCTCAAAATCTCTTTTTCAACGTCCGCAATACTTTGCGTGCCGTCCACTTTGATGTATTTCAATGCATCATTGTCGGCCGCCTCTTGCGTATAGTAGTCGATCAACGGTGCCGTTTGATCGTGATAGACTTTCAAACGATCTTTCACCACTTCCGGCTTGTCGTCGTCACGTTGCACCAGGTCTTCACCGGTTTCATCGTCTTTGCCTTCCACTTTAGGTGGATTGTAGACGATGTGGTAGGTGCGGCCTGAAGGTAGGTGCGCACGGCGGCCTGACATACGCTTAACGATCTCTTCGTCAGGCACGTCGATTTCCACCACGGCGTCGATGGCTACGCCGGCCGCTTTTAGGGCGTCGGCTTGTGGAACCGTCCGAGGGAAACCGTCCAATAGAAAACCGTTGGCGCAGTCGGATTGAGCAATGCGCTCTTTAACCAGTCCAATGATGATCTCATCAGTCACCAGTTTTCCGGCATCCATAAACTCTTTGGCTTTTTTGCCAAGTTCAGTACCCTCTTTGATCGCCGCGCGCAGCATGTCTCCGGTTGAAATTTGCGGAATATTAAATTCTTTGGTCAGAAACTGAGCTTGAGTCCCTTTACCCGCTCCCGGTGCACCTAGAAGAATGAATTTCATAGTTGTGTCCTGTTTGTGACGTTGGAGTCTGCCCTCTGTGGCAGAGGCTCAAACGCATTGAAAATAAAACGGTTTCGCTTGGCGCCCGCGGCGCCCGATGGAATGGGCGCTATTATACGGCATCTGCTGAATCATAAAAACAGGCAATAGAAGCTATGTGAAAACTATTACGAACCCCAAACTCTTTGTTAAAAATCGGCTCAAAATGCTCATTTACTTTAGGTAAACCCCGCTTTTTCACCAATTTTTGCCTCGATTTTGGCGTTCACATTACGTTTTCACACACCTTCAGAATTACCGTCTTTTTTCTGCTTTGGGGCGCAGTCGTTAATTGCGACTGGCCAGTAGGCGGTCGATGATCTGTGCGGCTTGCTGGGCATAATGGCCGCCAAACAGATTGAAATGATTGAGGATATGGTAGAGGTTGTAGAGTGGTTTGCGTGATACGTAACCGCGATCCAGTGGAAACACCTCATTGTAGCCGCGGTAAAAATCGTTGGAAAAACCACCGAACAGTTCGGTCATCGCCAGATCGGTTTCGCGGTCACCATAGTAGCAGGCGGGATCAAAAATCACCGCATCGCCGTCGGCGGTAAAGGCGCTGTTGCCCCCCCACAGGTCACCATGCAGCAAGGAAGCTTCCGGTTGATAGTCCTCAAACCAAAACGGCAGGGCTTCGATGAGCTGCTGCCCGCGATCGAATAGAGCTCGGCTCGCCCCGCGAAGTTGTGCCAGTTCCAGTTGCGGGCGCAGACGTTCTTCGCCGTAAAATCCGATCCAATCGCTGTGCCAACGGTTTTTCTGCAGAGTATGGCCGATATAGTTATCCTCAAACCAGCCAAAAGGTTGGGTTTGTTGCTGCGGATCACGGTTGATTTGATGATGCATCAAGGCCAGGTCGCGACCGCGTTGAAAGTCATCCCCTTTTGAACTCAGTTGCAGGTGTTCCATCAGCAACCAGGCCTGTCCATGATGCAATCCGAACCCGATCGGTTTCGGGCAGAGAATGGTTTGGGAGTCGGCAATGGCCTGCAAATTATGCGCTTCGGTTTCAAATAGCGGCAGGCTATCCGCACGGTTGACCTTGAGAAAAAAGTTACCGGCTGCGGTGTGCAGTTGAAAAGCCTGATGGATATCGCCACCGCCCACGGCATGCGCGGATTCAATATGCAGGAGCTGACCGGTAGTCGTTGATAGTGTCTCTGACCATGCATTCCAATCCATGCTATTCTCCTTGGGCTCGTTTACAGAAACGGTTTGACCAGGCCTGTTGAGTGCTTAGCCGTTTTATTCAAACAGCTCTTCGGTAATTTTGTGTATTTGCGTGGTGGTGACATCCGGCACTTCAGGTGCATTGCCCTCTTTAAACACTTCAAAGAAGGCGTCTGGCGTATCGGCCGGCACGGCTTCCCCGGTTTCCGGGTTAATCGGAACGTTGACCAGCCCATCTGGACGGGCAAACGGCGCATTTGGATAAGGCGCCAAGGCTTCGCGCATATAGTCGATCCAGATCGGCAGGGCGGCACGTCCACCTACTTCGCTGCGTCCCAAGGTAGATGGCGTGTCGAAGCCGACCCAAACGGTAGTGACTACGTCTGGGTTAAAGCCAGAGAACCAGGCGTCTTTTTGATCATTGGTGGTCCCGGTTTTACCGGCAATGTCTTCTCGCTTAAGCACATTAGCCCGTCTTCCGGAGCCATAACGAATGACATCTTGCATTAAAGAAGTGGTGATATAGGCGGTCTGTTGACTGAGCACGCGCGGGGCACTGCTTGGATCGTTCTCAAGACATTGTGCCTGACAGGCAATTTTCGGTTCTGCCCGATAAATGGTATCGCCATTAAAATCACGTACTTCCTTAATCAGGTAAGGGGTAATGCGGTAACCGGTATTGGCGAAGGTGGCATAACCGCGAGCGACTTCCCAAGGGGTAAGCTGCACACTTCCCAGCGCCAGGGAAAGGTCGCGGTGTTTGTTCAGTTCTTCGGCCGGTAAGCCAAAGCGTTGTACATAGTCGACCGTATAGCGGATCCCAATCTGTTGTAGCAGGCGGATCGAGACCAGGTTACGCGAGTAGGCTAACGCTTTTCTCAGTCGGGTTGGGCCATAAAAACGGCCGGAATAGTTCTCCGGACGCCATACATCTTCAAGGGCGCGATCGTGGAATACCACCGGAGCGTCGTTGATGGTAGTGGCGGCTGTCAGCCCTTTATCCAATGCGGCTGAATACAAAAAAGGCTTAAAGTTAGAACCCGGTTGACGACGTGCTTGCACGACGCGGTTGAATTTACTGCGGAAAAAATCAAACCCTCCGACCAGAGCGCGTACTTGGCCGTCTTTAGGATCGAGTGAGATTAAAGCCGCTTCCGTTAACGGATCTTGAGCTAATTGCCACTGGCCTTGCAGGTGTTGCAGATAGATGATGTCACCGACTTTGAGTACGTCTTGTGGCGCCTTCGGATCGGCGCCTTTACGGTTAACGTCGATATAAGGTGCGGCCCATTCCATGGTGGCAAACGGCAGTTCAACGTGTTCACCCTCTAAGGTCATGACTTGGGTGACTGATCCTTTAAAAGCCGTTACCACTCCCGTTTTTAAGTGGCCGAATTTCGGGGTGTCATTGAGAATGTTCAGAACGGCTTCATTGTCCGTCATTTCCGCAGGGCTGAGATGGCGGATCGGACCACGGTAACCGTGTCGGCGTTCGTATTCCTGTAAACCATCACGTACGGCCAAGTTCGCCACGTTCTGCAAGTGGCTGTTCACGGTTGTGACGATGGTTAACCCTTGTTTGAGGGCATCTTCCCCGAATCTTTCCACGGCAAATGCTCTAGCCATTTCGGCAACGTAGCCGGCTTCGATATCGATACGCGCGCCCACCAGTTGAGCATGTACTTCGACATTCAGGGCGTCTTGCAGTTCTTCATCCGTAATAAAGCCGAGTTCATGCATGCGGCGCAGAACATAGTTGCGGCGAATCTTGGCGCGTTCCGGGTTGGCAATTGGGTTATAAGCGGAAGGCGCTTTAGGCAGCCCGGCGATCATGGCGTATTCATCCAGTGACAACTCGTTGATCGGTTTGCCATAATAGGTTTGCGCAGCCGCCGCGACCCCGTAGGAACGGTGGCCGAGGAAAATTTTATTCAAGTAAAGGGCGAGAATCTCTTGCTTGCTCAGTTCATGTTCTATTTTGTAGGCGAGAATGATCTCATTAAATTTGCGCAGATAAGTTTTTTCTTTGCTTAAGAAGAAGTTACGTGCCACCTGCATGGTAATGGTTGAGCCCCCGGACTGCTTGCTGCCGGTGGTCACCAGTTCAAATACCGCACGGGCCAGCCCTTTATAGTCGACGCCGCCGTGTTCAAAGAAGCTTTCATCTTCAGCCGAAATAATCGCTTGGGTCATGCGCTCCGGAATTTCGGTATAGTCGAGTGGGATGCGCTTTTTGGTACCAATTTCACTGATCAGTTTGCCGTCTTCAGTGACAATTCTCAATGGGACTTGGTAGGTGACATCTTTAAGCGAAGCCGCGTTGGGTAAGGTCGGGTAGATCGTGAACACATAGAACAGCATCACCGTTAGCGGGGTGATAAACAGGCCTGCGAACGCACTGAGCCAGACCAAGCGTTTCAAATGACGCGCTTTTTTTGAACTCGTTGGAGAGGAGTGCGGTGCAGAAGGCTTAGTGTCGTGCTCGTTGATTTCGCTCATTGGATTTCATCAAGAAGGAGTTGAATGGGATCGTCGCTATTTTCTTTATTAGAAAATGGTTATTTGTAGCCTATTATACGGATTTCATTGAGTTTCTCTGTAAAAATCCGGTTGCTAGAAACACAAAAACCCAGGCGAAGCTGGGTTTTTGAAAGCTTAAGCGAGGGATGGCTTAAGAGTTTTTGCTGTAGCGACCGGTTTTGATGTCACTCCACATCAAATATAGGTTACCGATAACGATGAACCCGATTGCTGAAATTACGCCGATAATGCCGACAGCAACTTGCAGTGATTGTGGCAGGATGTCAGCCCAGATACCCAGCAATACAGCCAATGGGATCACAACTGAAATAACCAGAACACCTAGCATTTTCATTAAGTTATTCATAATTTTGCGCCTCAGATAACAATGATTTTGGAACCGTGAAAGTCTATGCTTTCTGTTATTTTTCTGACTGGGTCAGAGGTTCTTCTGTTTTATACAGTGCAAACTATACTTTTGTCAGCCGCTTATTTCAAATAAAAATGCTTGATTTCAATCAAGAAACGTTTGCGATGATGCAAACCGTCACCTTATCCCCCTCTGAATTTTATTTAATCAGGCCTGATCAAGATATCTATTGCGAAAGTTATTCGATGTTTTGTACTTGTTCGCGCATTTGTTCGATCAGAACTTTTAACTCCACACTGATTTGCGAAGTGCGGCTATCCGCGGATTTTGATCCCAGGGTATTTGCTTCGCGGTTGAGTTCCTGCATTAAAAAATCCAGGCGTCGACCCACCGCGCCCTTGGAGGTTAAAACATGGCGTACTTCATCCAGATGAGTGCGCAAACGATCGAGCTCTTCCTGAACATCGAGTTTTTGTGCCAGGATGGCGATCTCTTGATGGACGCGCATTTCGTCGAGTTCTTCGACCAAGGTAGCGATACGTTGACGCACCTTTTCCGTTTGCGTGGCGATGATTTCCGGCAGTAACTGTTGAGCCAGCCCCACCTGTTTTTCGATGGCTTCACAACGCCGTAAAATCACCTCAGCCAGCGCCTGACCCTCTCGTTCCCGGTGAGCATTGAGCGCAGCCAGGGTTGACGGCAGAGCCTCCATGAGTTCTGCTTCACGTTGTTGGAGGTTTTCCTCATTTTCATTTTGCCCTAGCACTCCGGGCCAGTTGAGGACTTCCAGCGGGTTAACCTGGGTGGCTTCGATTAAGGTGTGTTGTACCTGGCTGACCGCTTGCGCCAGAGGCTGAAGGATGGCTTGATTGACTTCAAAGGTTTGATTGGATTGGGTTTCATTGACCTTTAGGGAGACTTCGACTTTGCCGCGATGCAGGGACGCTTTAATTTGATCGCGGATTTTCATTTCCAGATGGCGGAAATTGTCCGGCAGTTTAAAGTGCATTTCCAAAAAGCGCTGGTTAACCGAGCGGATCTCCCAACTGAAACTGCCCCATTCGGTTGTGAACTGGCTACGCGCAAAGGCGGTCATGCTTTTCACCGGATTCCCTCCATGCTGCAAGTCGCGATGTTTTATAATGCGCTCATTCTACTCGGTTTTAGCGAAATTAAGCAAAGTTAAGCAAAAAGGATACAGGTATGAGTTCGATTCGACCCAGCGGCCGTCAAGCCGATCAAATGCGTGAGGTGAAGATCACCAAAAACATTACCAAGCATGCCGAAGGATCGGTATTGGTGGCGTTTGGCGATACTCAGGTCATTTGCACCGCGTCGGTGGAGGAGAGCGTCCCGCCTTTTTTACGTGGGGCTAATCAGGGCTGGGTGACTGCAGAATATGGCATGTTGCCGCGTTCGACCGGTACGCGTATGCGCCGTGAAGCCTCTGCCGGCAAACAGAGCGGGCGTACTCAGGAGATTCAGCGTTTGATCGGGCGTTCACTGCGTGCCGCAGTGGATTTGAAAAAACTGGGCGAACGCAGCATTTTTATTGATTGTGATGTGATTCAGGCCGATGGCGGAACCCGTACCGCGTCGATTACCGGAGCGTTTGTCGCGTTGGTGATGGCGATTGAAGGGCTGGTTGAGCAAGGTTTGTTGCAAGAGAATCCGATTTTGCACTATGTTGCTTCGGTGTCGGTCGGTATTTATGAAGGCCTGCCGGTTTTGGATCTGGATTATGCCGAAGACTCGACCGCGCACACGGATATGAATCTGGTCATGACGGAAGACGGCCGTTTCATCGAGGTGCAGGGCACGGCTGAAGGGGAGCCTTACTCGATGCAAGAGATGCAAGCGATGTTGGCGCTCGGACAAAAAGGCATTCAGGAGCTGATTGCGGTTCAGAAAGCGGCGATTGCGAGCGCGTAATTCGGACGGGAGGCTGAGTCATGAAAACTTTGGTTCTGGCGACGGGCAATCCGGGCAAGCTAAAAGAGATGGGCGAGATTCTTCAGCCTCTGGGCTGGAATGTCCGTCCGCAAAAAGAGTTTTTTTCAAGCGAGGCCGACGAAACCGGACTCTCCTTTGTGGAAAACGCCATTCTCAAGGCACGTTATGCTTGCGAGCAGACCGGTTTGCCGGCGATTGCCGATGATTCCGGCATCGAGGTCAATGCCTTGCACGGCCGTCCGGGAATTTATTCGGCGCGTTATGCGGCGCTGGACGGAGGCGGCAATGCGAGCGACGAAGCCAATTTGCAGAAGCTGCTGCAAGACATGGATGACGTGCCTTCCTGCATGCGTCAGGCAAGTTATTACTGTGCGATGGCGTTTTGCCGGTTCGCCGAAGATCCGACGCCATTGATTGGTTTGGGGCGCTGGCAAGGGGAGATCGGTTATGAGCCGAAAGGCGACGGCGGCTTTGGTTATGATCCGATCTTTAATTTGCCAGAGTTAGGCAAAACTGCGGCGGAACTGTCTAAAGAAGAAAAAAACCATATCAGTCACCGTGCTCAAGCGTTGCAGGCGTTGGTCCAACAGATTAAAGCGCTTTGAAAAAAAGGGGGTTGAACAGGCCTGGTCAAAAGGCCTGTTCAGATTCGTAGCAGATGGATTCGAGGTGCTAGACCCACACCTCTTCGCCATGTTCAACAATATGCACGGTTTTGTGCAGGCGTTGCTCAATACTTTGCTTAAAGATTTCCTGTTTGTCGCGTTCGCCGTGGATCAAAAACACTTTTTCCAAGTGGTCAAACTGACTCATCCAGTTGAGCATCTCTTCCTGGTCGGCGTGGGCGGAAAAGCCGTTGATCATGCAGACCTGGGCGCGGACTTTGATCTGTTCCCGATAGATGTGAATTTCATCGGCCCCGTCCACCAGCTTTCTACCCAAAGTGCCTTCGGCCTGATAGCCGACAAAAACGACACAGTTGCGTTGATTCCATAAGCGGTGCTTAAAGTGATGCAGGATCCGCCCGCCGCTGCACATGCCGCTGCCGGCAATGATAATGCAGCCGCTGTCTTCGTCGTTGATGCGCATCGAATCGGACGCTTTGTGGCTGTAGTGCAAGTAAGGGAAGTCAAATACCGAACCGTCACGTTGCAGCATGGCTTGAGCGCTTGGATTCAAATCTTCGGCATACTGGTTGTAGATGTTGGTCGCACGGATCGCCATCGGTGAATCCACATAGACTTTACAGGGCGGCAGGGTGTTGTCGTAGTACATCTGTTTGAGCAGTACCAGGATTTCCTGGGTGCGTTCAATGGCAAACGACGGAATCATGACGTTGCCCTGATTGAGCAAAGTGTGCGTGATCACTTCACGGAATTCATCCATGCTGGCTTCGAGTGAGCGGTGATTGCGGTCACCATAGGTGGATTCGATATAGAGCGCATCGGCTTTGGCAACTGGTTGTGGAGAGGGCATCACCAAGTCTTTACGGTTGCCCAGGTCGCCACTGAAGACCACGGTTTTCTCTTCCTCGTTTTCGCGGAAGTCGATCTGAATGGTGGCGGAGCCTAAAATGTGGCCGGCGTTGCGGAAGGTGACCTGAACGTCCGGCGTCAAGCGGATCGGTTTGTTGTATTCGGCATACTGGATGTTGAGATCAAACACCGCATGCACGTCGTCAAGCGTATAAAGCGGTTCTTTCACTTGATCTTCTTCACCGCGGCGTTGCGCTTTTTTCAGATCAGTAGCGTAATCTTCTTCGGCAATTTTGGCGCTGTCGAGCAAGACCACTTCAGCCAGGTCCATTGTCGAGCGCAGGGTGATGATACGCCCATCAAATCCCTCTTTAACCAGTTTTGGCAGGCGGCCGACATGGTCGAGGTGGGCATGAGTCAGGAGAACGATGTCGACTTCTTTGGGGTCGAAGCCGAAAGCATCATAGTTGTGTTTTTGCATGCGCCCTTGAAACAGGCCGCAATCCACCAGAATGTTTGGGCCACGATTGGGGCCTTTGCGGAGCTGAAAGAGGTGGCACGAACCGGTTACCGTTTCCGCACCACCGAAAGATTGAATCGGAGTCATCATGTTAAACTACCTCGTTTAATAGAAGGTCACTTTAACACTTTGACCAAGTGAACTGCTTGAGCAAAATCAAGCTTGTGAGTGAGTTTTAGAGTAACGTTGGTCATTATTCATAAGCTAGGGTTACGGTGACGCCTTTATTGGAAATCAAATAAGAGCGTCCCATGCCGCTATTCGCCATGGTGCCTTTTATGTTGTGTTGACCGCGGACAACCTGCCCAACCGTGACGGTTTGGCCGTTTTTAACACAATTCACCGGCTTAAGTTTGTATTCATAACGTTTGCGTTGATTGTTCAGGTAAGCGTTGCCATACGCGAGGCAGCCTTTTGCCTGGCCCTGGATGATTTCAAAGCGAACGGGTTGCGGTGAAGCCGGGGTTGGCTGGCCTACAACCGGGGTGAGTAAAATGGCTCTTACGGGTGAGCCGCTGAGTGTTTCTTCTCCAGCATGCGCATTGATGGGCAGAATGATAACCGCAAGGTGAATGCTCAGCAGTTGGAGAAAGCGAGTAAGTAAACCAAGCATAATATCCCTCCTTAAGAGTAGTGGGTGGGTGGGGTTATAATGTGGCAATGGTTAAAATGCTTGCGCTCGCCGTTGAAAGTAAGCCCTTTTATTAATAGCTTAAGCAATTTCTAATATCAATATAAATCGTTATTTAACTTTATGATATTTAAATAGATTTAAGTTATGAGAGAGTGGTGTTGTGCAAGGTCTCACGCCTAAGCGGCGTTAGCTTGTGTTGTTTTATTGGGCCCAAAAATTGAGCAGGCCTGGTCCGTTTAAGTAGCAAAGAGGCGAATGTGAATTTCACCCAACCGATCCCTTTAACTCTTTATGTGCACTATCCATGGTGTGTGCAGAAATGTCCCTATTGTGATTTCAATTCACACACCCTCAAACAGACAGTGGATGAGGCGGCCTATATCGAGGCGATGATCAAGCAGTTGGAACAGACCTTGCCACTCATCTGGGGGCGCCCGATTAAATCGATCTTTTTTGGCGGCGGTACCCCCAGCCTGATTTCGCAAAGCGGATTAAACCGTTTTTTATCGCAAGCTCGTGCGCTGTTGGGGTTCGGTCCCGAGATCGAAATTACCCTGGAAGCCAATCCCGGGACGGTGGATGTTGAAAAATTCGCCGCTTTTTTTGACGCGGGGATTAACCGGCTCTCCATCGGTATCCAAAGTTTTGCCGACGAAAAGCTCAAAGCACTCGGCCGGATTCACAGTTCCGATGAGGCGTATCGGGCGGTGGAAGCGGCGAAAGGTGCCGGATTCAAGAATTTTAATCTGGACCTGATGTTTGCCCTGCCCAAGCAGACGTTGGCACAGGCGGTAGCCGATATTGACAGCGCCATTGAGTTGCGGCCGACGCATGTATCGCACTACCAATTGACCCTGGAGCCCAATACTCCTTTCTATAAACAGCCGCCGCCGCTGCCGGACGATGATTTGGCTTGGGAGATGCAGCAGGCCTGCCAGCTACGTTTGGCGGAGGCCGGCTATCAGCATTATGAGGTCTCTGCCTATGCTCAGCCGGGCAGGAGTTGTTACCATAATTTAAATTACTGGGAATTCGGTGATTACATCGGTTTGGGCGCCGGAGCCCACGGCAAGATCACCTCTCCGCCGCAAGGCCAGGTTTGGCGAACGCAAATGCCGGCCTCACCGGGGGCGTACATTAATGAAATGCAACGGCCGGAACCCGGGCGCACAACCTTAGTCAGTGATGAGGATGCGCGCTTTGAGTTTATGCTCAATGCACTGCGCCTGCAGAACGGTTTTGACCTTTCGCTATTTACGTTGCGCACGGGATTGCCGTTGGATGTGATTGAAGCGGAATTGGACACCATGCAAACCCGGCAATGGGTTACGATAAGCGACAACCATTTGCAGCTAACCGAGTTGGGAAAACAGTATCTCAACGATGTGATCGGACTCTTTTTATAAAGCGTTTTCCTGTATTCAATCATTAATAGACGGTCCATAGAAGATGACACAACAACAGACACCGAAAAAAGCGCCGGAAACCCTTCCTGAGACAACCTCCGTTGCGGAAACAGAGACAAAAGAGTCCGCGCTGGGCACGGAGTCTGTTGCGCGCTCGTCTTCTTCCATTTGGCGATGGAGTAAGCGCCTTTTGATGGTTGGGATGATTCTTCCACTGTTACTGTTTTTGGGCTTTGCGGCCGCGATCAGTCTCATTGATTTTAATCAGTATAAGCCGCAGATTGAGCAGGAGGTCACGGAACGCACCGGTCATCAATTCGATATTGAAGGGGCGATAGAGGTCTCGGTGTTTCCGTTTACCTTTAGCCTTGAAAAGGTCTCTTTGAAAAACCGTGAGGATTTTGCCGAGGCGTTTGGCCAGAACGACATGCTCAGCGTCAAACGAATTCAGGTGGAAGTGTCGATGTGGGATCTGTTTATTCATAAACGTCTTTCGGTTAAAGGCCTGGAGTTGATTGAGCCCAATCTGGTTCTGTTGAGAAACGCGCATGGGGATAACTGGCAGAGACTGGCAACTACGGTGTTTCCAAGTATTCACACTTCGGATTTGCGCAAACAGGTAAAGAGTCTAGAGGCTCAAGAGCGTTGGGAGCATTATCTGGTTAAAGCCGCACTGGCTCCAGAGGTTGCCAATGCGGAGAAAATACCACTACCCAGCGCTGAAGATTTATCTGTTCCGTCGGACAACTCCACGCTTTCTCCACCATCCGCTTCCCTGGATTCATCTGCGCCTGCCTGGCAGTTTGACAGTGTCGTCATTCAAAACGGTCGTTTTGAATTGCAGGACTCGGTGGTTAACCATCAAGCGGTGGTTTCGGAACTGAACTTGTTGGCGTTTCACGTCAAACTGGGCGAGCCGTTTAAGATCCGTACTGATTTTGCCTATCACAATACTTTGCAAGCGCGACACTACGGATTTGATGTGGCGGCGATGCTCGACATCAGCCAGGGCTTAAAACGTTGGCAGGTCAATGATTGGCAGGGCGTTATGAAGCTTAAGTTGCCTGAAGAGCAGAAGGTTCCGGAAATGCGTTTGGTCACAGAAGGGGAGAGCTTCAATTTGAATCTGCAAGAGGATCGCATCCAGGTGGTTAAGGCGCGTTTAAATGCCCTTGGATCGCAGATGACGGCCTCTTTTTCCGGTAGCTATGGGGCCCAAGCCAATCTGTATGGCGATCTGCTGGTTAATGGATTCAATGTGCAGAACTGGGCGCGGCACTTGGGGTTGCAGGTGCCCGAATTTGTCAATAAAAAGGCCTTAACCGAAGTCAAAGGGCAGATCAGTTGGGAGCTCAAAAACCAGCGACTTAATTTCGATGACATTCAGTTGAGTTGGGATCGCTCCACGCTGACCGGAAACATGCGACGAGAGCGAATCGGAACGGACAGCCGTTACCACTTCGACTTGGCGATCGATCAACTGAACCTGGAGGATTATCGTGCTTTGCGCACTGACAGCTCAGGTTCGGTTTCGGACACACCGGGAGACAATTCCTATCTGCCTCTGGCGGTGCCGATTTCGACTTTAAGGGCGTTGAATGCCGAAGGTGTTGTTAAAGTGGCTGCGTTACGGGCTTGGGGTGTGGATACCCAGGATGTGGTCATGCAGCTCCAGGCGGAGCAGGGCACCTTGACCTTAGCACCGTTCAATGCCCAGCTGTATCAGGGTAAGCTGGAATCCAGTCTGATCTTGAACGTGAATGGCGAGACGCCATCCTATCACTGGCAAGGCAAAATTCAGCAAGTGGACTTTGGAGCTTTGTCGACGGCTGCGTGGCAGGCGTCACCGCTGGACGGTCTCTATGACGCAAAATTCGATCTGAAGACCCTGGGGACGAACGGTAGGGTGTTAAGACAAAACCTTCAAGGCAGCCTGTTGGTCGATATGCGGAACGGCCACTTTTACGGATTCGATCTTGATCGGGCCTTAAGCGGGCAAGGGATGCAGTTTACCGATAAGTGGCCTTATCAAAGGCTGATTCTGGAGGGTAAATGGACGAATGGCATCTATCTGGCCAAGAAAGTTCAAGTCAAAGCGCAAGGCTTGCAGGCCAAAGGCCAAGCCAAAGTGGATTTGAACCGCTTGCAGGTAGAGGCACCGCTCAGTTTGACCTTGACGAAACCGCCTAGGTCGTTTGCCTTTTTGAAGGGGGTGATTCTGCCGTTATTGTATCAGGGAGCGCTGGATCAGCCGCATTGGACGGTCGATTTAAGCCGTCTTAAATAAGGCGTCCTATTATTGAATAGCGCCTCGCCATGACAAGGCTGTTCTGACCAGGCCTGGTCAGATTTTTTCGAAAATCAGATCCCAGACACCATGCCCCAGGCGCTGTCCGCGCTGCTCGAATTTGGTCAGTGGACGGTAATCCGGACGCGGAGTGTATTCGCCTTGCGCTTGGGTATTACGGAAGTCCGGCGCGGCGCTCATCACTTCCATCATGTGTTCGGCATAATTTTCCCAGTCGGTCGCCATATGAAAGTGTCCGCCCGGTTTTAGGTGGCTGGCAATGGTTTTGGCAAACGCCGGCTGGACAATGCGGCGTTTGTGATGACGTTTCTTGTGCCATGGGTCCGGAAAAAACAGATAGACCCCATCCAAACTGTTTTTGGGAATGCACTGTTCCAGTACCTCAATCGCATCATGATTAAAGATACGGATGTTGGTCAGGCCTTTTTCTTCGATCAGTTTCAGCAGGGCGCCAACACCAGGGCGGTGTACTTCAATGCCGATATAATTCTGTTGCGGATTGGCTTCGGCCATTTCTGCCAGACTTTTCCCCATGCCAAAGCCGATCTCGACAATGGTCGGGGCTTCGCGGCCAAACACTTCAGCAAAGTTGAGTCGTCCATGTTCGATGGTCAGGCCGTATTTAGGCCAGTTTTCATCGATGGCACGTTGCTGTGACGCGGAAAGGCGCCCCTGTCGCAGGACAAAGCTTTTGATCCGACGCTTTTCGCTTTCTTGATGGAGTTCTTGGGTAGGAGTATCGCTAGGCTGATTCATCTGCAGAGAAGTAAAAAATGTATTGGAAAGGTTAATATTATACTTAATCTTATTTAGCGATTCCTTGGATATTCTTAAGCTTCGCGCGCGTAGCTGATCAGTTAAAATAGGCGGCATGAACGCATTTTCAGAGAAACTTCTCCACTGGTTCGACCAATTTGGTCGTCACGACCTTCCTTGGCAGCAGCAGATTACGCCTTACCGAGTCTGGGTTTCAGAGATTATGTTGCAACAGACCCAAGTGCAAACGGTCATTCCCTACTACCAGCGGTTTATGCAGCGTTTTCCGACCTTATTGGAGCTGGCCGAGGCCTCTCAAGATGAGGTGTTGGCGCACTGGTCCGGATTGGGCTACTACGCCCGTGGCCGAAATCTGCATAAAGCGGCACGGCTGATTATGCAGGAGCATGACGGTGAGTTTCCTAAGTCGTTTGATGAAGTGGTGGCTTTGCCCGGTATTGGGCGTTCGACGGCCGGGGCGATTCTCTCCATTGCCTTGCAGCAGCGTTTTCCAATTTTGGATGGCAATGTCAAGCGGGTGTTGTCACGTTATTTTGCCGTTGAAGGCTGGCCGGGGGAGAAAACGGTTGAAAATCACCTGTGGAAGGTCGCGGATCAGTTGACGCCTCAGCAGCGCTTTGCGGACTATACACAGGCGATTATGGATTTGGGGGCGACCCTATGTACCCGCAGCCGTCCTGATTGCGCTCGCTGTCCAGTAGCCTCTGGTTGCCAGGCCTTGCAGCAAGAACGGGTTGGTGAATTCCCTTTTTCCAAACCCAAAAAGGAGAAGCCGGTGCGTCAAGCGGCGATGCTGATTATGCTCAATCAGCAACAGCAGGTATGGTTGGAACAGCGCCCTCAGAAAGGTATTTGGGGCGGCCTATGGAGTCTGCCGCAGTACGACTCACAGAAAGCGCTAATAGAGGCCTTAAAATCGTCAATATCAACTGCGCTGGATGCCGGTTCGCAGAGTTTGGTAGAATGGGACAAATTCCGCCACACCTTCAGCCATTATCACTTGGACATTGAACCTTTGAAGCTGGAGCGCGTTTGTGAGGCGCCGGCTGAATGGCAGGGGGCGTGGCATCATCTTGAGCAGGCTGATCAATTAGGGTTGCCTGCCCCGGTCAAAAAAATACTGGGACAACTGGAGAAAGAATATGGCAAGAATGGTTAAGTGCGTAAAAATGGGCGAAGAGTTGGAGGGGTTGGATTTCCCACCGTTTCCAGGAGAATTGGGGCAAAAAGTGTTTGAAAACGTCTCAAAAGAGGCTTGGAAGCAGTGGTTAGCCCAACAGACGATTCTGATCAATGAGTATCGCCTTTCCAGTTTGGATCCGAAAGCGCGGAGTTTTCTACAGGAAGAGATGCAAAAGTTTCTGTTTAATGACGAAGACATTGATATGCCGGAAGAGTTCAAAGCCATCTGATGGCGCTTTAGGATAAATTGTTATGTCCGGCTTGGTGGATGTGTTTATCGGGCGACAACCGATTCTTGATCGCGAGATGAATCTGTTTGCCTACGAACTTTTGTTTCGTGGTAGTCGTGAGCAAAATCAAGCCGTCATACTGGGGGGCGATAGCGCTTCAGCGCAAGTGATGCTGAATGCGTTTGGCGACATTGGGCTGACAGATGTTGTTGGTGATCGGAAAGCGTTTATTAACTTTACCGAGAGTCTGTTGAGCCCGGAGTATGAGTCATTCTTTCCGCGAAAGCAGATGGTCATTGAGGTGTTGGAAGACGTTAAAGTCACACCCCACCTGTTAAAGAGTATTGAAGCGCTGCGTGAAATGGGCTTTGTCATTGCGCTGGACGATTATGTCTTTAATCCCGAACTTGAACCGTTGGAAGCGCTGGCAGATATCATTAAAGTCGATATTATGCAGGTCGGCCCCAAGCCATTGATTGAGCACTCCGCCAAACTCAAAGACAAAGGAATTCAGCTGTTGGCGGAGAAGGTCGAGAGCAATGATCAGTACGAATTCTGTAAGCGTCTTGGGTTTGACTATTTTCAGGGGTATTTCTTTGCCAAGCCGAAGATTATTGAAGGCAAACGGTTACCGACTAATAAATTAGGGGTTTTGCAGCTTCTTGCCAGTGTTTACGATCCCGATGTCGATATGCGCAAGCTCTCTGATCTCATCAGTCGCGATGTGGCTTTGAGTCATAAATTGCTCAAGTTCGCCTCTTCCTGTGCAAAGTTCGATCAGGAAATCAGCTCCATTCATCACGCCGTGATGCAGTTTGGTTTGGAGCGCCTGAAAAGCTGGACCAGTATGCTGGTCATTTCCGGTGTGGACGACAAGCCATTGGAGCTGTTTAAAACGGCGTTTATACGCGCGAAGTTTTGTGAGCTGGTCGGTTCTCGGATTCGGGATTTTTCACCGGATACCTATTTTACCGTGGGCCTGTTTTCAAGCTTAGAAGCGGTGCTGGATACGGAGATGGCCATTTTGTTGGAGCAAATGAAGTTATCTCAACATGTTAAGGCCGCGTTATTGGGGCAAGAAGGCAATCTTGGCATGGCGTTGCAAACGGTGTGTGCGATCGAAAGAGGTCGAACCGATTTTAAACGCCCAGCAGGGCTGAGCGGTATCGAACTTTCCACGCTTTATCTTGAGGCTATGCGTATTGCGGAACAGGTAGAACTGGGATAAGGTGCCAGGTGAACAGGCAATAAAAAACCGGCTTTTGCCGGTTTTTTATTATTGGTTGATTACTGGTGGTATTGAGGGCTGAGTTCCACTACGGCTTTAATGAAGGCTTCGGCATGTTCCGGCTTTACTTCCGGATGAATGCCGTGGCCCAGGTTGAAGACGTGCCCTGAGCCTTTACCGAATTTTTCAAGGATATAAGCCACTTCCTGACGAATACGCTCCGGTGATGCATACAGCATGGATGGGTCCATATTGCCCTGAATAGCGACCTTATCGCCCACGCGCGCGCGCGCTTCGTCAATGTCGGTGGTCCAGTCCAGTCCCAATGCGTCGCATCCGGTTGCGGCCATGCTTTCCAGCCACTGCCCGCCCCCCTTGGTGAAGAGAATGACCGGAACTTTGCGGCCTTCATTTTCGCGTTTTAGACCGTCGACGATTTTTTGCATGTAACGCAATGAGAACTCTTGGTAATCACGTGGCGTCAATACGCCACCCCAGGTGTCAAATACTTGAACCGCTTGGGCACCGGCTTCAATCTGGGCATTCAGGTAGGCGATAACCGAGTCGGCCAATACATCCAGAATATGGTGTAGAGTTTTCGGCTCATCGTACATCATAGCCTTGATTTTAGAGAAAGTTTTGCTGGAGCCGCCTTCGACCATATAGGTGGCCAGGGTCCATGGACTGCCGGAGAAACCAATCAGTGGCACACGACCGTTCAAGGCTTTACGAATGGTGCTCACCGCATCCATGACATAACCCAAGTCCGATCCCATATCCGGCACATAGAGTTTTTTGGCATCGGCGAGCGTGCGAACCGGTTTGTCAAAAACCGGACCTTCACCGGTTTCAAAACGCAGCCCCAGGCCCATCGCATCCGGAATGGTCAGAATGTCGGAGAACAAAATGGCTGCATCCAGCGGAAAACGTTCCAATGGCTGTAGTGTGACTTCACAGGCCAGTTCCGCATTACGGCACAGATCCATGAAAGAGCCGGCCTGGGCGCGTGTCGCACGGTATTCTGGCAGATAGCGTCCCGCCTGGCGCATCATCCAAACTGGAGTGCGATCTACAGGTTCTTTAAGAAGGGCGCGTAAAAAGCGGTCGTTTTGAAGTTCTGCCATGAATGTTCCTTTGTTTCTGACGCCGCCGCGGCCCCGTTTTCGATGCTTGTCGCGACTCTGCGGCTTTTCTTGCAATATGAATCAGTTAAAGCGGTTATTTTAACGGAAAGCGTCCGTATCGGAAACCTAAAACACCAGGCGCGTTGGCTTTTGCCAGTATTTGAAATCTGGATTAACGGTTGAGAGGGTTTAGACGATCGATGGCATTCGGGTGTTCAATGATCATATACATGGCTCCCTTATAGTAGTAGGCTAGGCCGCGTACCTCGATGATTTTCCCCTGAAGGCCTTTTAGCTGGGCCAAGTCGAAGCGTTGCCAATAGTGTTTGGGAATGCGAATGCCGGTGGTATCGAGGTTGATGACATAATGATTCCCCAGCTGTTCGACGCGTTCTACCTGGCCGCGAATAATGCGAAAACCGTCATCCTGTTTGCGCAGTTCGCTGCTGTTGACCAGGGGGTAATGCAGTTGCGGTTTTTTTTGCGCCAGATCCCAAAGTTGGTAGCGGTTTTGGCGGGCCTGCTGCTCGGCCTCAAAATAACAGCGTGCATGCAGGGAATTCTGGTTATCGGTAAAGGCGATGGCGTAGCCGTTTTTCAGAATTTCTTGCTGGACGTTGGTCCCGTCTTTCAAAAACAGGTGAACCAACTGGCGGTTAAACCGGTCTACTTGAGTGGTGTCGTATTCAACGCCCACTTCAAGGTCATTGTTAGCCAGTAATTTATTTAAAAAGGTTTGCGCTTCCTTGGCCAGCGGTTGTCCGGGAGTGTTGAATTTGTGGATTCTTGGGATTTGCGGTGCGTGAATCCCATTCAGGCGTACCCGTTGGTCTTGAATGACTAAGGTATCTCCGCTCAAAGCATATTGCGCCTTCACCCACGTCAGTTCATGTTTAGGCGCGCAATCGTCTGACCAGGCCTGTTGAGAAAACAGCAGGCCGGTTAAAAGCAGTAAGGTGAATCTTAGCGTCGTCATAAATCCAATTGTACCGAGGTTTGCAACTCAAAAAAACGGGTTTCAGGCGGTGTTAGCCGTGAAAATAGGAAAGCAAGGAAAGGGCCATGGGTGATTTGAATAAGATTTGGGCATAAAAAAAGCGCTGTTCCTTTTGGAGACAGCGCTTTCTTAAAAGTAAGCGGTAAATGTCGCTTATCGACGAGCGTACTTTTGCTTGAACTTCTCAACACGACCTTCTGTATCGACAAGTGTTTGCTTACCAGTATAGAAAGGGTGAGAAGCACTTGAAACTTCTACACGGATCAACGGATATTCTTTACCGTCTAGAGTAATTGTGTCGCCAGAAGTTTTTTCAATGGTCGAACGAGTCAGAAACGTTTCACCAGTAGAGATGTCCTGGAAAACGACTTCATTATATTCTGGATGAATGTCTGCTTGCATGATGACGGTCCATTAAGTTTAATTTTCAAAGAAAGTGAATTATAGTGATTAAAAAACAAAATGCAAATTTCTTTTTTATTTAATTTGCGGCTTCTGTTTGAAATCGTTGCAAAAATAGCCGCGGCGATGCTCTGCGTTTACAAACAACGTCGCCGCAGGAGCCGTTTAACGCTTCATGGCGTCAAACAGGTCTGCATTGGTTTTTGTCACCTTCATCTGGTCAATCAGGGTTTCAATCGCTTCAACCTCATTCATGGATTGTAGGAAACGACGTAGAATCCAGATGTTTTGTAGCTCTTCAGGTGAAGTGAGCAGTTCTTCCTTACGGGTACCGGACTTCTCTAGGTTGATGGCTGGGAACACACGTTTTTCTGCAATATTGCGTGACAGGTGAAGTTCCATGTTACCGGTTCCTTTGAACTCTTCGAAGATGACTTCGTCCATTTTCGATCCGGTATCTACCAGCGCGGTGGCAATAATGGTGAGTGAGCCACCTTCTTCGATATTACGTGCCGCACCGAAGAAACGTTTTGGGCGGTGCAACGCATTGGCATCCACACCACCGGAAAGAATTTTACCGGAAGCCGGGGTCACGGTATTGTACGCACGGGCCAGACGGGTGATGGAATCCAGCAGGATAATGACATCGGTTTTGTGCTCGACCAGACGTTTGGCTTTTTCGATAACCATTTCGGCTACCTGTACGTGGCGCGCCGCCGGTTCGTCAAAGGTGGATGAAATGACTTCGCCGCGGACGGTACGTTCCATTTCCGTTACCTCTTCCGGACGTTCGTCGATCAGCAGTACGATCAGATAGGAATCCGGATAGTTTTCGGCAATCGACTGCGCCATCTGTTGCAGGATAACGGTTTTACCGGATTTTGGCGGAGCCACGATCAAACCACGCTGCCCTTTACCGAAAGGCGCGGCGATATCGATAATCCGCGGGGTAATGTCTTCGGTACTACCGTTGCCGATTTCCATCTTCAGACGTTCCTGAGCATGCAGTGGCGTCAGGTTTTCGAAAGCGATCTTTTTGCGCGCCACTTCCGGCTCTTCAAAGTTGATTTTTTCAACTTTAAGCAAAGCGAAATAGCGCTCATTGTCTTTGGGGGGACGGATCTTTCCTTGAATGGTATCCCCTTTGCGAAGGCCGAAGCGGCGAATCTGACTTGGAGAAACATACAGATCGTCCGGGCCGGCCAGATAGGAACCGTCAGGGGTTCTTAGGAAACCGAAACCGTCTGGCAGGATTTCTAATACGCCCTGTCCGTAAATATCTTCTCCTTTCTTGGCATGGGCTTTAAGAATGGCGAAGATAATGTCCTGTTTGCGCTGACGGGCGACATTGTCAAGCCCCATGCTGTTGGCAAGATCTAGCAGAGAAGAGACGGATTGTTTTTTTAAATCGCTTAAATTCATAATGTAAATCTGAAATGTTGACTATATCGTTGTTTGACTTCTGTTTTGACGTTGTTGGCTAGGCCAATGAGATTCAAAAGAAGTTATAAGAAGATGGAAAAAAGAAAGAGAATGTGGGTGATGAAAACCGGCACTCTGAATCGGCTCAGAGTGCCTGGAACTGTCTTATAGGTTTCCGTCTAGGAAAGCGCACAATTGCGACTTAGACAGGGCACCGACTTGGGTTGCATCCACTTCACCGTTTTTAAACAGCATTAGAGTCGGGATGCCACGAACACCGTATTTTGGTGGAGTTGCCGGGTTTTCGTCAATGTTTAGCTTAGCGACTTTGACTTTGCCTTCGTATTCACTGGAAATTTCATCCAAAATCGGCGCAATCATTTTACATGGTCCACACCATTCTGCCCAAAAGTCGACAAGAACCGGGATGTCAGATTGCAATACTTCAGCTTCAAAATTTGCATCGCTGGTTGAGATCATGTTTGTACTCCTAATTATTTTTTTATTCTATACGAGTAGGTTGACACATACCCTGCCTGCGTCGGCACGGATAGAAGTCGTAGTAGATTCGTATGGAAATTATTTTTTGAATCGATGATGGACGCCCACTTTTTAAAAAGCTGGGTTTTAAAAAAGGCTATGGACGAACCCAAAAACTGTGTTTGAAATTTTGAATTTGGCTAATTATTACATTAAGAGAAAATAGATTGCAAGGTCTGTGTTAAAAAAAAATCTAAAAAATATCGGCATGAAATGACCAGGCCTGGTCATTTTGGGGAGACATGATTGTGTGGCCTCTTACCTCTGATATAGGCGCATTCAATGCGTGGCTTGCCAATGAAAAACGCCACAAAAAAGCCAAATTAGCGTAGGATATTGCACATTAATCTATTTTGCAGGCAGTGATGGTTTTGCTGTCTGATCGCACTGACTATTTCATATAAATGTTCTATGGATATTTCCTATATATTAAATGACTTAAATGATGCACAGCGTGAAGCCGTGACTGTTGAAGATGGCCATGCCCTGATTTTGGCGGGCGCGGGCAGCGGAAAAACGCGCGTGTTGGTCCATCGTATCGCCTGGTTGACCGAAGTGATGGGCCTGTCGGCCTACAATGTATTGGCGGTGACCTTTACGAATAAGGCGTCGAATGAGATGCGTGGGCGTATTGAAGCTCTGATCGGCCACAAGGCGCAAGGCCTGACCATGGGCACGTTTCACGGCATCGCCTATCGTATTTTACGGCAACACTATCAAGAAGCCGGGTTGCCGCAGAATTTTCAGATTTTGGATTCGGACGATCAGAAACGAGTAATTAAACGTTTGTTGAAAAGCATGGAATTGGATGAGGCCCAATGGCCACACCGTCAGGTTCAGGCGTTTATTAATGGTGAAAAGGAAGAAGGGCGCCGTTCTCAGCATATCGATCCCGGACACAATCCCTTTGTGGCGAAAATGGTACAGATTTACGCCGCCTACGAAGAGCAGTGTCAGCGTTCCGGGCTGGTGGATTTTGCCGAACTGTTATTGCGTGCCCATGAGTTGTGGCTCAAGCAGCCGCAGCTTTTGGCCCACTATCAAACACGCTTTCAGCATATTCTAGTCGACGAGTTTCAGGATACCAACAGTCTGCAATACGCCTGGTTGCGCGTGTTGGTGGGCGGGTCTGGCCGATTGTTTGTCGTTGGCGACGACGACCAGTCGATTTACGGCTGGCGCGGTGCCAAAGTGGAAAATATTCGCCAGTTCGATTCCGATTTTGCTGGCGTGAAAACCGTGCGCCTGGAACAGAATTACCGTTCTACGGGGACGATCCTTAAAGCGGCCAATGCGTTGATCGCACACAACACGACGCGTATGGGCAAGCAGCTATGGAGTGCTGGCGAGGATGGGGCTCCGGTGCGCGTGTATGAAGCCTTTAATGAACTCGACGAAGCCCAGTACGTTTGCAATCAGATTCAGGCGTGGTGTGATCAAGGCGGTTCACGCAGTGATATTGCGGTGCTCTACCGTTCCAATGCCCAGTCGCGAGTGATGGAGCAGGCACTGATGCAGGCGCAGATTCCCTATCGAGTCTATGGCGGATTGCGCTTCTATGATCGCGCTGAAATCAAAGATGTTTTAAGTTATCTGCGTTTGTTGCTCAATCGCGATGACGATGCCGCGTTTGAGCGTGTCTATAATCACCCGCCGCGCGGTATCGGTCAGAAAACCGCTGACAGTATTCGTGACCGTGCGCGCGAGAAACAGGTTTCTATGTGGCAGGCGGCCAGTGATTTGGTTGACGATGGCTTGACCGCCCGCGCCAAAACCTCGGTCAAAGGCTTTCTGGATTTGATTGACGATTTGGCAACGAGCAGTGCCGATAAAGATCTTCAGGATCAGGTGATGCAGGTGATCAGTCGATCCGGTTTGCAGACCCATTTTGAAAAAGATCGTTCTGAACAAGGGCAAAGTCGTCTGGAGAATATTGACGAATTAATCAACGCGGTGAGTCAGTTTAAGGCAAGCAAGCCGCAAGACGCCATTACTGAGATCGAATCTGAAGCGGCTGCGGCCGGTCAGGAAGAGTATGAATCGCCATTGGCAGAGTTTTTGGCTCAGGCCGCTTTGGAGGCGGGCGAGCAGCAGGCCGATCAATGGGAGTCATCCGTACAGTTGATGACGTTGCATGCCGCTAAAGGATTGGAGTTTCCTTTGGTGTTTATGATCGGAGTGGAAGAGGGATTGTTCCCCTCCCAACAGTCTCTGGAAGATCCGTCGAGACTGGAAGAGGAGCGCCGTTTGGCCTATGTGGGGGTGACGCGTGCCGAACAGCAGTTGATTATGACTTTTGCTAACCGACGCCGTTTGCACGGCTCTGAGTTTTACCCTTCTCCATCCCGTTTTATTAAGGAGATTCCGGCGGAGTGTGTCGATTTTGTCCGTCTGTCCGGCTCGGTGAGGCCGACGCTGGAGGGCAGAGATCATTCGGCTTGGGATAGTAATCTGGATGCGGTATTGGCTGCGGAAGCCGGCGGTCATTATCAGATCGGTGATCGAGTCCGTCATGAGAAATTTGGAGAGGGAATGGTGCTTTCAATTCAGGGAAGTGGCGACCATGCCAGTGTCAATGTGCACTTTGATGATGTCGGTTCCAAATGGCTGGTCATGGCGTATGCCAAATTAACAAAGTGTGGATAACGACGAAAAGTGACTTTATTAAAAGCGACTGCGGTGAAAGCCGCCGGAATGCTTGAAGCTGTAAATATGGAACTGGCACCCTATCAATTAGTCGTGCTGCATGGGCCTTCGGGAAGCGGGAAATCTGTGTTGATGAAAGCGCTTGCCGATTTGATTCCGCATGAAGGCGTCATCTCTTTGCATGGCGAAGAGCAGATGACCATGTGTCCGGAGCATTGGCGCAGACAGGTGATGTATTTTTCCGCAGAAACCGCCTGGTGGCGTGATACGGTAGAGGCGCATTTTGAGCAGGCCCCGTCTTCGGAGCTGTTGGCGCAGGTGGGGTTAAAAAGTGATTATTTGCAGCGCACGGTGAATAGCCTGTCCAGCGGTGAGAAACAGCGTTTGGCCCTGTTGCGAGGTTTGGTTTACCACCCCAAGGTTTTGTTGCTAGACGAAATTACCGCCAACCTCGACCAGCAGACCACCTTGCAGGTTGAGCAGTTGTTGCGTGATTATCTGGATCAGCATCAGGCGGCCATTTTATGGGTGACTCATGACGAGTCTCAACAGAAACGCTTGGTCGATGAAACCCATTGCTGGAGCATTGAGCAGCTCTACCAGCACAGTGTCGGTGAGGAGGAGAGGCTATGATTCATTTAAGTTATTGGGATCTGGTGACCCTTTCCGTTTTAGTGATCATCCTCGGCGGTTTGCTTTGGCTGAATGGGTTTACCCATGTTAAGCAGTACTGGTGGGCCAATGTGCGCATGGTTGCACAATTGTTGTTTATGGGGGTATGGCTTAGCTGGGTGTTTTATGCCGAAAACTGGATTTGGGTGGCCTTGGTGGGGCTGATAATGCTATTGGCGGCCGGGTATGAAATTGCCAAGCGGCAACATTACCGTTTTCATAAAGGGTTTTCTATTTGGATCGGACTGTTTTCCATCTCTTTGACGTCATTGTTATTATTGATTGGCGTGCTGACGATCGTCATTGAGCCGCAGCCATGGTATCAGGCGCAATATGCCATTCCATTGCTGGGAATGCTGCTCGGCAACAGCATGACGGCCATTGGCCTGGGGTTGGATACGTTGACGCGCAATTCGGTTCAGCTTAAAGCTCAGATAGAGGCCCAGCTGGCGCTGGGTAAGACCGCTAAGCAGGCGATGCAGTTTGTGCGTGAACAGAGTCTGCATACCGCGATGATGCCGGTGGTGAATATGCTGGTGGCCGCCGGTATCATCTCCTTGCCGGGCATGATGACCGGGCAGATTCTTGCGGGTGCCGATCCGGCCGAAGCGGTAAAGTATCAAATTATGGTGATGTTTTTGGTCGCTACCTCAACCGGATTCGGTACCTTGATTGCGGTGCATGTAGCCAGCCGAAGATTGTTTGACGGACGTCAGCGCTTGCAATTGGATCAACTTTATTCTGCTAAGTAATACCCAGTATTTTCTTGCTAATAAGCGATGGTTTCTGCTACATTCAAGCTTTGTTCAATCTTAAGGTAAGAGGAGGGGCAGATGCCTTTAAGATTAAAAGAGATGGTCATGGCGGCCAAAGCGAATATTAAAGAGATCGACTGTAAAGAAGCGCAGGATCTCTTTAAATGCGGTGGCTACAAACCGCTGGATGTGCGAGAAGCAGCCGAATATTTAGAGGGTACGATTCCTATGGCGGTGCACATCCCGCGAGGGATGTTAGAGCCTATTTGTGATGCCAATTATGCTTGCCACAAAGGGGAGATGGCGGATCTTGACCAAGGCTGGGTGGTTTTTTGTGCCGCTGGCGGTCGCGGCGCTTTAGCGACGGATACCATGCAAAAAATGGGCTACACCAATGTCGTGAATCTGGCCGGTGGCTTTGCAGCATGGAAAGAGTGCGAGGGGAATATTACGGTTCCGCCAGTCGAAGGTAGCTTAATGCGCTGCGATCATCCTTGGAATCCGGGTTATCAGGACGCATCCGAATCCTAAAGCCGAATGAAGCCTAAAGCCGAATTGAATGTTGCTGTGCTTTAGTCGAATTGTTCCATCAGCCGTTGCTGCTGGTACAGCAATTTCGTCCCGCATGCTTGGCATCGTATAGCGCCATATCCGCACGATGTAGAAGTTCCGATATGCTTTCGTCGGAACGCGCACACGCCAAGCCACTGCTTAATGTTATCTGTTCAACTCTCGGGAAGGTGTGCTGAGCAACCAGTTGGCGAAACCCTTCCGCCAGTTGTTCGGCGTCATGGATGTCGCCTTCAGGCATGACGACAATAAACTCTTCCCCGCCCCAGCGCCCGATGGCGTGCTCTTTTTGAAAGTAACTTTGCAGCAGCTCCGAGAAGATCTTCAAAATTTTATCGCCGGTGTGATGTCCAAAAGTGTCGTTAATGGCTTTGAAATGATCCAAGTCAATCAGCAGGACGCAGTAAGACTTGCGGTCTCGACTGAGGCGCTCGTGATGTTTTTCTAAAATCTGCTCGATTTTGAGGCGATTGAACAGTTGGGTTAATGGGTCTGAAATGGAGAGTTGTTCTAGCTGTTGGTTGCGTGTCAGTAATTTTTCCTGCGTATTGAGCAGGGCTTGAGTCCGATTCTTGACCGTGTTTTCAAGGTTGTCATTCGTCAGTCTGAGAGCGTGGTTAACCTGAGAGAATCTGCGGGCCAATAAAATGGAAAACAGCATGCTGACAATGATCAGTACCGCGGCCAGCAAGATGACTTTTTCCATCAGGGCATTAACTTGTGAACTCGCCAAGTCAATGGATTTCTGAATTTCTTTTGCCTGATAGAGAGAAAAATCATTCACCTTTTGGTTGAAGCGCTTGAGTTCATCCAGTGTCTGTGAAAACAGTAGCTCGGTTGCCGTTCTCTCTTCTTCATTGATGGCCAGGGTTGCGATTTGATCTTGAATCGGACCAATATTGCGGGCCATTTGATTAAGGGTTCTCAACCAGTTTTTCTCGTATTCACTATCGTTAATCAGAGCGCTTAATTGGTCACGATGGTAGGCGTACTCCTTTTCATTGCGATAAAAACCCATTAACGCTTCATCTTTGGCAAAAGGATCCTCTTCCAAAAGCATGGTTTCCAGAGCCACTGTCCGGTTTGATCCCGCCATATACATGTTCATTAAATGGTGCTGTTTTTGATACTGGCTCTCGACAAACTTGGAGGCTTTTTGCAGGGTGGCGTTGCTAACGATGTCCGCAAACAATACCAGGCTTCCGACCAGAAATATCGTAAGAATGAACGCGACGGCAATGATACGGTTGGTTGAGATACTTGACGGCTTCGTCTTCATTCTGGGCTTTTAAGAGGTTATGCGAATGGATTGCGATAAAGATCTAATACTACAGTACAATTTCTTTTTAAGTCAAGCAGTTACTTTAGGCTAATCATCACCAGTCCTGTTCAGAGTGAAATCGTAACAGGCCTGGTGGTGTTCTCGGATAACGGGTTTTAAGAACGCGGTGGCGCGGCCAATCGGAACTGGCTGACCGATTCTTGCAGTTGCTGTGCCGACTCCAGCAGAGCCTCGGTGGTGGCCGTGGTTTCTTCTACCAAAGCCGCATTTTGTTGAGTCGTGCCGTCGATTTGAATGATGGCACGATTGACTTCGTCCACACCGTGAGATTGTTCCTGAGAAGCCCGGGAGACTTCATTGATGACGTCGAGCACTTTTTGGGTTTCTCCGGTTACCTGCCCCAGAGCGAGGCCGACTTTATCGACCTGAGCAACGCCAATATTGATGGCTCCCGAGGTTTGTTCAATCAGTGTGCTGATCTCTTTCGCGGCTTCCGCGGATTTGGCGGCCAGGCTGCGCACCTCACCGGCTACGACCGCAAATCCCCGGCCGTGTTCACCGGCCCGTGCGGCTTCAACTGCGGCATTGAGTGCGAGCAGGTTGGTTTGGAAGGCGATGGTATCGATCATGGTGGTGATTTCTTTGATCTTGTCGGACGCTTCCTGAATATTGTTCATTGACGTTTTTGTTTCTTGCATGACTGTGTTGGCATCTGCCAGCAGCGAGCTTTGCGTCTGGGTGATCTGTTGCGCCGCGTGCGTGTTATCCAGATTGCTGCGAATTTGCGCAGTGGTTTGTTCCATGGCGGCTGACGTCTCTTCCAAAGAAGCGGCCTGTTCCTGAGTGCGCTGATTCAGGCTTTGTGTGCCTTCCACGACACTGTGTATGCCTTCTCTGACCAGGTTGGTTACCGAAAGTACTTGGGACAGGGTGTGGGTGAGGCTGCTGATGCTGTCATTGATGGCCTGTTTTGCTTCATTCAAGGTGTATTCATAGGGACGGGTAATTGGCTGGGTAAAGTCGCCCGCCGCGATGCTTTGCGCGGCAGAAACAATTTCTGAAAACCCGGATTCCAGTGTCTCTAGAGATTGGTTGATGGTGATTTGCAACTGTTTAATGTCACCGGAAGAGAGGGTGTGAATGCGTTCGTCGAATTTACCGCGAGCCGCATAACTCATCACCTGGTTGATCTCTTTAAAGGCTTGTGAAAGGCTTTGCATCGCAAAGTTGCAGTCCTCAATGACGCGCGCATATTCGCCTTTAAGTGTGTTGGTCAGCGGCGTGTCAAACTCACCATTACGCAAGTTGTCCATGGCGTGGCCAATGATGTCGAAGGTGGATTTCAAGCCGTCAGCCGTGGCGTTGATGCGGTCTTTCAATAAGCCAAAATCCGATTCGAATGGAAAAGAAATTTTGTGGCTAAGGCGTCCGGACACCACTTCTGTCATAGCGGTATTGACCTCGGATATCACGACCTGCGCCATCATTGACTGACGATTATAGGCCTTGGCCATTTGGTGGATTTCGTCGTTGCCATAGGTGTGGATGCGGGCAAACAGGTCGGTGTTTTCTACGGCGTTTTCCATTGTTCGCTGAGTGCGGCGAATCGGGTTGATGACTTGCATCATCAGCAACAGCATAAACAGCGCAAACATGGCGACAATGCTGATTAAAATGCCTAGAAAGGTGTTTTCAGCCACTTCAAATTGTTTTGCAATCATCGCCCGGTACTCGGCGACAGGTTCAGAAATGACATGGTAGCCGATCAACTGCTTATCAAAGTCATAAATCGGTTGCGAGTAGTGGAATTGCTCAGGGGTGATCAAGTACCCCCGTTTGAATAGCTGATTAAGGTCGAGTGTCCGCAAGGTTTCGATTTGCGCCCCTGACTTTTCCATCGAAAAATGTTGGTTATGTCCCACTACCCACTTCTTATCTGCAGAAACCGGAATGTTGTTCGCGTTTTGCGCCCGGTACTTGTCGCCGGCCAAAGCGTAATCGGCAGAGACGGCGAGCAAATACTGCTGGCCCTGACGTGCAAAATCACGGCGAATGGAGCCCAGCCCCTGGATAAATTCGACCGCGCCTTCATAACGCCCGTTTTCGATCAGGGGAACAATCGATTTGATGTTAAACCCTGCCGAACTGACGGCATTGACGACCATCGGTTTTTGCTCTTTGGCGATGGCTTGCAAATAGGGGCGGTTAGACAGGTCATCAATGACCTGTCCATCCAAAGGTTTCCAGGACTTGTAAAACGACTGCATTTTTTCATTGGTAAAGTGCAGCTTGATGTTTTTTAAATCCGATAGGCTACGGTAATGTTGGCCGATATTGGCTAGGTTGTTGGCCAAAACGGTTTGGTTTTCTGCCGCCGCCGCCCGACGGATCTCTGCGGCAAAGGTTAAGCCAACGGCATTGGTCAGACCGATTTCCGACTTTTTCATCATGAGTTTGTTTAAGTAAGCGGCCAACAGTTTACTATGCTGTCCGGCGGCCTCTTCTTCAATCAAACGCTTTTCATTCTGTTCGTATAGATAGGCGCCGCCCAAAATCAGCAGCGCAATAAGCAGCAGGGCGCTAAAAATTTTTTGACTTAAAGTGGCTTTGTGCAGTCCCAGGAGGGAGTAGAGTCGGTGCTTGGTTTTTGAAACCCATTGGCCGTTATAGTAAACCATTTTGCCCTGGTTGATTTTGCGGTAAAGGGCTTGGGCCTGGCGGATTTGCTTTGGGTCTTCGATCAGGCGTTTGACAGAGGTGTATCCCTGGTATTGTTTATTTTCGAAGACTGGCTGAATGGTCATGTTGACCCAGAAGGTTTCTCCGTTGCGTTTTTTTTCATGGATGACAAAATCCAGCGTTCGATTTTGCCGGCATTCATGGCGAATGGTCTTTTGGATGATTTCAGGCACATTGTCAGCGCGTAAGATTTGGGTGGGTTGGCCCTTGATCTCATCAAGCGAGTAACCGAGCCATTGCTGGTAGTCTTCGTTGATAAAGGTGATATGGGCATTCGCATCCACGTTGGTGATAAAACGAAGATTTTCTTTGGACGTCATATTCATAGTTTTTTAGATCATATGTCATACAAGCGGCGCGCTGCTCAGGCGTTTTTATGAGACAGGGCTCTGTGTTAAGGAATTCCATCAATTTTGTATAAATATTGTAGCGGTTTTTTAGCGGATTGAAAGTCGGGCTTTTAAATTTATTAAAAGTCCGTAAAGACAATTAATTACAGTTATTTCGGTCGATTATTTTTTTGAAGTTCTGTTGGGGGGCGTCAGATCAGTGGTGTGTTAATCCGTATTGATGGTTTATCTGTATAACTCTTTTGTACATTAAGATGGGCGATCACGTTTGCAACAGAAGTGCGATTTAATGTAGCGCTGTCAGGAGGTGCGCTCAAGAAAACCCGGCGCGGCGCTTTTGTGCGCGCCCCGGGTGGCCGTCATCGTGAACAAGTTATTGGAGTGACGCTTGCTTTAGACGCCGATGGGTGTCAGGTAACGCTGCTTTTTCTTCGGCTTGATTTTATCGAGTTCCACTAGAATTAGGCTGTCAATGCAGTCGCCGAATTCGGGGTCGATGCTGAAGTCGATAAAGCGACAGCCTTTGTCGTCACATAGTTCGGCATACTGTTTAAACAGCGTCGGCACCTTCACCCCTTCCAGATCCAGCAGGGCGTTGAGTTTTTTAAAGCTGGCTTTGTACTCCTCGCTGAAGACGCTTTCAGCAATTTTTCGGTTCTCTTTGCTCAACTTAACCGGGCGTTTTCCTTTGGCCAGATCCTGGTGTGAACCGAACTGTTGCTGATAAAAGCCGATAATCAGTTCTTTGGCGTTTTGCGGGTAAGCGTCGCTGAGCGAGACCGGCCCGAACAGATATTTAATTTCCGGGTGTTGGGCAACATAAGCACCGATGCCGTACCACAAATAATCCAGGCTGCGTTTGCCCCAGTAGCGCGGTTGCACGAAGCTTCGCCCCAATTCAATCGCTTGCGGCAGGTAGGGTTTGATTTCCGGTTTCAGGTCAAACAGGGTGCTGGTATAAAGGCCCTCGATACCGTATTTTTCGACCAGGGCCTTGCCTTCGCCGATTCGATAGGCGCCGACGATCTCCAAATCTTCATCGTCCCACAAGACCAGGTGGCGGTAGTCGCGATCGTATTTGTCCAGATCCAGTGGTGCTCCGGTGCCTTCTTCTACTGAACGGAACGTCAGTTCGCGCAGCCGCCCGATTTCATGCATGACTGGAGAGTCGTCTTCAAAATCATAGAGATAGATTTTTTTGCCATCCTGAGTCTGACCCAGCAGTTGCGCCTGCTTAAGCGTTTTTTTCAGTGCTTTTCTGTCTACCGGATGCGCCACCGTTTCCACGGTCTCAAACAGCGGTTTTTTGCCTTTTTTCGCCGCTCTGGCTTCCTTGTCGAGTTTATAGAGGTGCTTGCGGAAACGGTTCGCCAACGCCTTCGCGGGCATGTCCATTTTGGCGATCGATTTCCACGGAATCGGTTTGCCGATGTGGAACTGAATTTCCTGATGATCCTTGTTGAACATTTCCTGCACCAGCATCAAGGTGCCTAAAGGTTTGTATAGCGCCGACAGGCTGTAAAACAGCGCCGAATTACGCGCATCCACATAGATCGGCACAATTGGCGAGTTGGATTTTGCCGCCAGTTTCAAAAACCCGGCTTTCCACTTGCCGTCGCGCACCCCGTTAGGGCGGATGCGCGAGACTTCGCCGGCCGGAAAAATAATCACCGCTTCGTCGTTTTCCAGTGCCTGTAAAATCGCTTTAAACTGGGTCTTGTGCGAACGTTTGCCGCTGATATTGTCCACGCCCAGAAACAGATTTTGCAGAGGTTCGATATGGTTAAGCAGATCGCTGGCGACAATGCGCACATCCGGGCGCACGCTGCGTACCATTTTCAACAGGGCCAGACCGTCCAGGGAGCCGATCGGATGGTTGGCGGCGAGGATGACCCGACCTTCGGCCGGAATGCGGTTCAGCGAGCGCGAGCTGACTTTGTAGCCGAAGTTGAAATGCTTGAGAACCTGATCCAGAAACGCAAAACCGCGCAAGTGCTGATGGCTGAGAATGAACTGGTTGATCTCTTCTTCGTGGGTCAAGGCTTTGATCAGCTTAATAATCAATTTGCCGCCCATTTTATTTGGCAATTCCGGAAATTTTTCGACCAGGGCTTTTTCTAAATTCAGCATTCGCGTTCTCATACTTACTTGAAATCACTGTGTATTATTTCGGTCAAGTTTGAATCTAATGTGACACTGTGGTGATGTTTTTTTGAAATAAGCGAATTTTCGTAAGGTGTTTTTGACGTACAATCACCAGACAAGGACAACCAGATGAAAACAGCAAGGCAAAGAGAGGCTGGAGATGAGTGTATTGGCACAATCACGCACCTGTAGAACCGAGACAACAACTCAGAGTGAAAAACCGTTGGTTGTGTTGCTGATGGCTTGGGCGATGAGTCTGTTTGCCGTGTTGATGGCGACGCCTTTATGGGCCGACGAGTCGCTTGAACTGGAATCGGTCTCCATGCCGTTGCAGATTGTGCCAGCCTCAAACAACGCTCAGGCGCGCCTGTTGTGGTTGCCTTCCGAATATGGCGGTTTGCCTGAAGAAAAACAGATTGCGCAGCAACTGGCAGACTCCGGTCTGGAAAGTTGGTTTCCTGATCTGTATGAACCGCTGTTTTTGCCGCCGACCCCGAGTGCGGTGGACAAGGTGCCACAGCAATGGCTGAGCGAATTAATGATTAAAGCGTTGGAAGACGGCAAGCCGCTGTGGATTGTGGCGCCCAATAAAGCCGCGCAGCTGGCTGTCAGAGGCTTGACCGGTTTGAACAGGCCTGTTCAGAATCTGGCGCTGTTGATGATCAACCCCAATCTGTATGTGCAGACCCCGCAGCCGGGCGAGACGGCACAATATTGGCCTCAGACTAAGACCATCAATCTGCCGGTGGCGGTTCTGCAAGCGGAATTGTCGCCGTGGCGTTGGCGTTTAGACGCGCTGTCTGCTGAATTTCAGCAAGGGGGCAGCGAAGTGTTTATGCAGGTGTGGCCCAAGGTGCGCGACCGCTTCTATTTCCGTCCGGACGCTCTGCCGGTGGAGCGTCAGGCATCGATGCAGCTGGCGGATCGGATGCGTCGTTTAATGGCTTTGCAACTGCCTTATCTGTCTCATCCCAGAGAGATGGCCAAGATTCAAATCCCTGCGCCAGCATCCCCTAAAGCTCCGCGTTCAACGCAATTACAGCCCTATCAAGGCAGTCAGGATCGCATTCTGAAATTGCACACCTTAGAGGGAAATCCGGTCTCTTTGGAGGATTTTCAAGGCCAGGTGGTCCTGCTGAATTTCTGGGCAAGCTGGTGTCCGCCCTGTGTCCATGAAATGCCTTCCATGGCGCGTTTAAAGGAGGCGTTAAAGGAACAGCCATTTGAAATTCTGGCGGTCAATTTGGCGGAAGAGGCCGCGGCGATTGACGCGTTTTTACAGCAGCGTCCGGTGAACTTTCCCGTTTTGCTTGACCCGTCAGGGAGTGCGGTACAGTCCTGGCAGGTGTTTGCTTACCCCAGCACCTATCTGATCGATAAGCAGGGCCGGATTCGTTTTGCCTTGTTCGGCGGCACCGAATGGGATCAAACAGAACATCTGCAGGTGATTCGTTCATTGCTGCAAGAACCGTAAGCGGAATGGACGGGGCAATCTTTATGAATAAGTGTTAACTATCAAAACCGTTTAGATTTTTAATTGGCTTACCCACCCTTTTTTGGGTAAGCTGACGCGGTAATCTGAAGCCTGTTTGGCTGATTACAGGTTTGGCAATATTCGGTAGCTGCTCATGTGAAGAAGCTGGACGCTTCAGGAAGCATAGTGTTGCCGAAAAGAGATGGTTTGGCCGGCTGTTAGCCAAGGATGCGTTTTCTGTCCATGTCTCTATAACACCCAGTGTCCAAGGTTGTATGGCCATCATCTCAAATCCCCAGTTTTGGCTCTGTGATACAGAGCCTTTTTTATTTGTGGGATCGGAAAAAGACAGAGAACAGGCGGTGCGTGCCACCCCTATTCGTTGTTGGACAGGCCTGTTGGGTTGGTGTGATTCAGGGTCTGTTCCGCCATTTGGTATCCCAGCGCCACCATTTGATTGACCTGGGTAAACTCCAGCATGCCGCAGGCATTGCGGGGAATGTCGATGGTGATGTCCGGCGGATAAGCGGCCAGTTTCTGGCGGGCAATGGTGTTTTGCATGCTGTCGAACGCCTTGTTGCTGATCTCGTAAACATCCCAGTCAAACGGTGTTTCCAGTTTTTCCTTTGAGCTGAGAAAGCGCGCCTTTAGATCGTCAAACAGTTCGCTCAAACTGTTGAGCCATGACGCGTCACCATCGTTCTTTGCCGGTGTTTTTAGCAGCTCTTTGGCGATGTGCGCGGGTTTGGCTCCGAGGTTAACCGCGATTTTCAAGTCGGTATGATCTCGGAAAGTGGGTGCGATCGGCACCGGATTGAGTACGCCGCCGTCAATCAGGGTGCGCCCCTGACGCAGGTGCGGCGTGAAAATCATCGGCAGTGCGATGGAGGCGCGGATCGCTTCAAGCATGGGGCCAGATTGAAGCCATACCTCTTTTTCCTGTTCAATGTCGGTGGCCACCGCGGTAAAGCGGATCGGCAGGGAATCGATCTCGGGGTCACCGATCATTTCCTTGAGTATCGAGAATAGCTTGTCGCCCTTAATCAGGCCACTGCGATCCCAAGCGATGTCCAGCAGGCCGAGAATATCGGTATTGGTCAGGGTTTTGAACCAGTTTTCAAACTCATCCAGTTTGCCGGCGGCATAGACACCGCCGATCAGCGCGCCCATGGAGCTGCCGCTGATGGAGGCAATGTGATAGTTGTGCTCTTCCAGCCAGCGAATCACCCCGATATGGGCCAGCCCGCGGGCACCGCCGCTGCCCAGAATCAGTGAGACGCTTTTTGATTGATCGGAATCCTGAGTCATTTGGTGCCTATTTATTTCAATGCGTCATCGACGATCGCTTGCGCTTCTTCCAGCAGAGTGTGCAGATGGGCGTCGTCTTTGAAGCTTTCGGCGTAGATTTTATAGATGTCTTCGGTCCCGGAAGGACGGGCCGAAAACCAGCCGTTTTCGGTGGTGATTTTCAGACCGCCGATCGCCGCACCGTTCCCCGGGGCATGGGTCAGTTTGGCGGTAATGGGTTCGCCAGCCAGGGTGTCGGCGTGGACTTTATCAGCGGACAGAGCACTGAGAATGGCTTTCTGTTCGCGGTTCGCCGGGGCATCAATCCGTTTGTACACCGGGTTGCCGAATTGTGCGGTCAGATCCGCATAAAGCTCTCCCGGGTCCTTGCCGGTCACGGCGGTGATCTCTGCCGCCAGCAGGTTCATAATGATGCCGTCCTTGTCCGTGCTCCACGGACCACCGTCAAAGCGCAGGAAGGAGGCACCGGCGGACTCTTCGCCGCCAAAGCCGAAGGTGCCGGTGTGCAGGCCGTCTACAAACCATTTAAAGCCGACTGGCACTTCGCATAGGTTGAGATTCAGGGCTTGGGCAACGCGGTCAATCATCGAGCTGGAAACCAAGGTTTTACCCACCGCGGCATTTTGCGGCCAATTCGGGCGGTGTGTGAACAGGTATTGAATCGCCACCGCCAGATAATGGTTCGGATTCATCAGTCCCGAGGAGCGGGTGACAATGCCGTGGCGATCCACATCTGGATCGTTACCGAAAGCCAAGTCGTACTGGTCTTTCAGGTCGATCAAGCCGGCCATCGCATAAGGCGAGGAACAGTCCATGCGGATTTTGCCGTCCTTATCCACCGACATAAAGGAGAAGGTCGCATCCACTCTCGGGTTGACCACGGTCAGATCCAACCCGTAACGCTCGGCAATCGGCTTCCAGTAGTGCACGCCCGCACCGCCCAGAGGATCGACGGCCAGCTTCAGTCCGGCGTCTTTGATTGCCTGCATATTGATGACTTTGTCCAGATTGTCCACATAAGGGGCAACCAAATCGGTTGGGGTCACAAAGTTGCTTTGCATCGCCTGACTCAATGGCTGACGCTTAACCTCTTTCAAGCCGTCGGCGAGGATGGCATTGGCGCGCTGCTGAATCCAGTTGGTGGCGTCGCTGTCGGCCGGACCGCCGTGCGGCGGGTTGTATTTGAAGCCGCCATCCTGTGGCGGATTGTGTGAAGGGGTGATGATAATGCCGTCGGCCAAACCGCCTTGGCGACCTTCGTTGTAGCTCAAGATGGCGTTGGAGATGACCGGGGTCGGCGTATAACGGCCGTTGCTTTGAATAATCAGTGAAACTTGGTTGGCCGCCAGCACTTCGATGGCGGTGGCATGCGCCGCTTCGGACAGCGCGTGGGTATCCATGCCCAAAAACATTGGGCCAACGGTGTTGTTGAGGTGGCGGTATTCGACAATGGCTTGGCAGATCGCGGCAATATGATCTTCGTTAAAGGTGGTTTGGCTGGCACAGCCACGGTGGCCGGAGGTGCCGAAGCTGACCGCCTGCTCCGGATTGTTCGGGTCTGGTTTCAAGTGGTAGTAGTCGGCCATCAAGTGCGGAATGTTTTCCAATAGATCGAATGGAGCGGGTTTTCCGGCGAGGGGTGAAAGTGCCATAAACAGTTCCTTTTTTGCGAGATGCTTGGATTCAAAAGCGTCGATTTCGAGTACAGTTATTAACTACGATTATAAACAGCCCGCATGATAAAAAAATGAAAATTCTAAAATCAGCAGGCCTGTTAAGTGCGGAATGACAGAAATAGTTGATAATGAGCGGTTCCTGTTGGCGATAAGTTGTCTATAATTTAACGATGTTTGCGAATCGATGGTTTGATTGGAGTCTGTTTGGCCTGAAGGGTTCTTTAAAAAGTACTCTTGCCGTGGCCGTGCTATCGCTGTTTGTCTGGGCACAAACAGCGACGTTGCTGCATGCTGAAATTCATCCATTCCATCAGCACACCGCCGAGTGTGATATTTATCAATATCTGGGCCAGCCGAGCGCCGCCTCTTCCGATACGGTTCCGTTGGCGGAAACCGTCTGGATTAGCCAGCAATTGCCGGTGCTGGCGCCATCGTATCCCTTAGTCGCCTACCAAACGGTTTATTGGGGACGCGCCCCGCCTCAAGCCTGATTTTTTCGTTATTACGTTTATGTATTCGTTTTCGCCCGATCCGTCGGGATGAGATGCAATTGTTTAAAATCAGGAACAAACTATGAAAATTAAATCTTTAACGCTGGCTATTTGGGCGGCCAGCGGCGTGCTTTCCGTGCACGCGCAAACCGATCAATCCGCTTCTTCTACTTCTCTGGCACCGGTCACGGTGTCGGCTTCGCCGATTCATGAGCATGAAACCTTTGAGGTCCCGTCGCAAATCGATGTGTTGTCGGGTCAGGAAAAAATGCAACGCGATAGCGGTTCCCTAGGGGAGATGCTCGATGGCATTCCCGGTGTGAACAATATGTCGGCCGGTACTCAGTCGGGCAAACCGGTAATCCGAGGGTTGACTGGTAATCGCGTCAAGGTATTGTCCAATGGCCAAACCACTGATTATCAGGCGTACGGTACGCGTCATCTGCCTAACGTGGATCCGTATCTGGCCGAGCGGGTTGAAGTGATTCGCGGCCCGCAGAGTGTATTGTATGGTTCCGAAGCCATGGGCGGCGTGGTCAATGTCATTCAGTCAGACATCCCGTATGGTCGTGATACCCACGGGGAGGTGGCCGCAGAGTACAACACCAATAACCGTGAAACCCAAGTGGGCGCCAAGGTCGGAGCCGGTTCGGAAAAGTTTGGTGTCACCGCCGGTATTTCGGTGCGTGAAGCGGATAATTTTCGTGTGCCGGATGTGAGTTCGGCAGAAGGCGCGACGCCATCCTCGGCGGTGAGTGACAAGCCGCTGTTTGTCGGAGAGGTGCCGTTTACCAATTTCGAGAACCGTTCGGCGAATATCGGCGTGGGGTATCAGGACGATTGGGGGCAAATCGAACTGCGTCATACTCAATGGCTCTCCAAGCAGAACTATCTCGGCATTGAAGCCGAAAGTGCCGTTTCGGAATATGGGCCGGTGGCCGCCGGTCAAAAACTGCAAAACGATGAAACCCAATTGAGTGCGGAATTTTTCCTGGATGGCGACTGGGTGCTGAAACCGAGCTGGACGCATACGCGCAATAGTCGCGAAGCGACGCACGATTTGCCGTATGAAACCATGAGCGAAGACGAAGGCACCGATCACTATCTGGATCTGGTCGTGCACCGCGATGACGTCAAACTCGCGTTGGAACATCCGAAACTGGGCGATTTTGAAGGGGAGATCGGGGTTGAATTGTCCGAAAAACAGCAGACATTGCGTTCCGGTCATCTGACGCCGTCGGCGGATGTCAGCAAGCGCGCGATTTACCTGTTTGAAGAGGCGGATTACGACCGCTGGCTGGTACAGTTCGGTGCGCGTTACGATACACACACGGTTGAAGCCCCGATCAATGACGACAATGAGCATTTTGAGGAACTTGGCTTCTTTGATGAGACCAATAACGAGCGTGACTTCAGCGTTTTCAGCGGTTCTTTGGGGGCCACTTATCGCTTGAACGAGGAGTGGAGTCTGGCGGCGAATCTGGCACGCGGGTTCCGTGCGCCGAGCATTTTTGAGTTGTATGCCGGTGGCGAGCACGGAGGGGTGCAGGCCTTCCAGATCGGTAATCCCGATTTAAATGAAGAGATTTCGTTGAATACCGACCTCTCTTTGCGCTGGCAGACGGACAAAGCGCAGATGGTGGCGACGGTGTATCAGAACCGCATCAGTGACTACATCTATCTGGCGAACACCGGTAAATACCGTTACAGCGAAGCGGCGATTGAAAGTAATGATGCGCTGGACGAGGAAGATCTAGCCACGCAGTTTGATACGCAGGTACCGGGAACCTTGCCGGAGATGCAGGCGCAGCAGACCGATGCGGAAATCCGCGGGTTGGAATTGAGTTATGCGCAGCGCTTCAATGCGCGCTGGTCAGGCGATCTGGCCTTGGAGATCATTGACGGTCAGGACGTATCCAATGATCAGGAGCTGCCGTTGATTCCGGCCAACAACCTGACATTGAACGGTCACTATCACCCGGTTGATCAAGGTAACTGGCACAACCAGAAGGTGTCGCTGGGGGTCAAACTGGTAGCGGAAAACGATGCAGCCGGGCTGTATGAGCCGTTCTCGCAGTTTGACAATATGCCGATCGGTACCGCTTCCACCGACGCTTATGCGTTGTGGAACCTGAGTTATGTGGCGGATGTGAAACTGAATCAGCAAACCCTCAGATTGGGTGCCGCGGTGGAAAACCTGTTTGATACCGCCTATGTGGATTTCCTCAACACCTACAAGGGTTATACGTTGAATTCGGGGCGCAACTTCAAACTGACGGCGAGAGTCGATTTTTAATCGGCGAGAGCTCGAATGCAGGTTTGGCGAATTCTGACCAGGCCTGTTCAGTTTGCAAAAACGTTAAGGCGCGAAGAGTACAACTCTTGGCGCCTTTTTGTTTTCAGAGGGTTTGATAAATTGCTACGCGGCTTGAAATCGACCAGGCCTGTCCCTATTTGAATTACAATAAGTGACTATAACCAAAGGTGAGTTGAAAGGATTATTAAAGCGTTATGAGCAAAGATTATTACGCGTTATTAGGGGTCGGTCGCGGCGCGGACGAGGCGGAAATTAAAAAGGCCTACCGTAAGCTGGCGGCCAAGTATCACCCGGATAAACCGACGGGAGACGAAGCCAAGTTTAAAGAGATCAGTGAGGCTTATGAAACCTTGAGCGATCCGCAAAAACGCGCCATGTACGATCAATTTGGCGCCGATTATGAGCATCACCGCTCTTCCGGTTTTGGCGGCTATGGTGGCGAAGGGCCGGATTTTTCCGATATTTTCAGTTCCATGTTTGGCGGCGGCCAAGGCTTTGGCGGTCAGGCAGGAGCCGATTTTGGCGGCTTTGGTGGAGGATTCGGTCAGCAGCAAGCGCGTCCGCAAAAAGGGGACGATCAGAAGGTTGCGGTGATGGTCACCTTGCAAGAAGCGATTGAGGGGGTCGAAAAAACCATTAATGTGCAGACCGGTGATCCGCGTTCACAAAGCTATTCCTATGATACCAAACCGATTAAGGTGCGTATTCCGGCCGGAGTGATTCAGGGACAGAAAATTCGGGTCAAAGGCAAAGGCTTCAGCGGGTTTAACGGTGGGCCGAATGGGGATGTGATCATTGAGATCAATCTGCAGAAAGATCCACGTTTCCGTGTGGAAGAAAAGGATCTGTATCTGGATCTGCCGGTGACCCCTTGGGAGGCGGCTTTGGGTGCCAAGGTGGCGGTGCCGACCCTGAAAGGCAAAGTCATGCTGTCGATCGCTCCGGGCACGCAATCCGGCGCCAAGTTGCGCATTAAAGGTCGGGGTTTAGGCGGCGCTCAAGGCAAAGAGCCGGGCCATCAGTATGTGATTGTACAAATTCACACGCCGCCGGCGGAGACCGATGAACAAAAAGCGTTTTACGAACAGATGGCGCAACAGATGGCATTTAATCCACGCGAGCTTTTAGAGGACTAAAGAGCAGTTGCGTTGAGGCCGAAAATAACCCGGTTAATTTGAGATTGACCGGGTTTTTTTATGTCTGTTTGCAAGCGATGACATAAAACACAAGAATCCCTCCAGCTAAAAAAATTTTATTGAACGCAGGCTTTTGCATAAAATGGTGGTCAATATTTTTACTTAAAGAGCATAAAACATGAAACAGAGTTTAGGACGCAGAGAATTATTGGGGGCGGTGGCCGGAGCAACGGCGGCCACCGCTTTGACGGCATGTGGTCAGCAGGACGAAAACCAGCCAGCGGCTGCGGCACAACCGCAGAAAACCTATGAATGGAAAATGGTCACCACTTGGCCGAAGAATTTTCCGGGATTGGGAACGGGAGCCAATAATGTCGCGCGTTTGATCAATGAAATGTCCGGCGGGCGCATTAAAGTCAAAGTGTATGGTGCCGGTGAACTGGTCGGTGCGTTTGAAGTGTTTGATGCGGTCTCCCGTGGTAATGCGCAACTGGGGCATGCCGGAGCTTACTACTGGAAAGGCAAAATTCCATCGGCGGCGTTTTTCTCGTCGGTGCCGTTTGGCCTGACCGCCAACGAAATGAACGCCTGGCTGTACTACGGCGGCGGCATGGAATTGTGGGAAGAGGCTTACAAGCCGTTTGGCCTGATTCCAAACCCGGCGGGAAATTCCGGTACGCAGATGGGCGGTTGGTTTAATAAAGAGATCAACAGCCTCAAAGATCTTGAAGGTTTGAAAATGCGCATCCCGGGACTGGGCGGTGAAGTCTTCAAACGTGCCGGCGGTGTACCGGTAACGCTTCCGGGCGGGGAAATTTTCCCGTCATTGCAGTCTGGCGCCTTGGATGCGACCGAGTGGGTTGGACCTTATAACGATCTGGCATTTGGTTTGTATAAAGCGACTAAATACTATTACACACCGGGTTGGCATGAGCCAGGTACGACGATGGAGTGCATGATTAACGAAAAAGCCTTTAATGAATTGCCGGCCGATCTGCAAAGCATTGTGCGCAATGCCATCAAGGTGGCAAATCTGGAAATGCTTTCCGAATATACCGCGCGTAATCAGCAGGCGTTGCAAACCTTGATTAAAGAACATGGCGTGGAATTGCGCCGCTTCCCGGATGAAGTGCTTAAAGAACTGAAAGCACTGTCGGAACAAGTGGTGGAAGAGGAAGCCAAGCAGGATGAACTGTCCGGGCGCGTGTGGGCGTCGCAAAAAGCGTTCCGCGATCAAGTGGTGCAATGGACAGAAGCCTCTGAGCAGGCCTATTTGCAGGCTCGCGAGCTGTAAGGTCTGGCCTGTTGTGTTGACCCAGAAAAAAGCACTGAATCTCAGTGCTTTTTTTGTGTTTGGCCGCTGTCAAAGCGTATACTCTCAGTAAAAGGAACTGAGTAATTGATGAAAAATAACTCTCCTCAAAACAAAATGGAACGTTTGCGCTCGCAACATTCCAGGGGTGAAGACCTGCACCGCGCATCAAGGCTTTTCTTATCCAAGATACTGCTGTCGACTGTGGTGGCCGTTTTGTTCGGTTTTGTGCTGTTCCACTATTTTTATACCGGCAACATGGCGATTTTGAGTGCCGATTTGGTGGCGTTGATGATCACGGCGTTGCTGTTATTGGATCTGTTCAAGCGGCGCAACTGTGTGCTCACCGGACATGTCGCCAGTATCGCCGTCTTGCTGTTTTTCCCGGTGTATATGCACCTGAATCAAAACCAGGATTTTGGCCTGCTGTGGTTGATGTTTGTGCCTTTTGTCATAGTGGCGCTTAATGGTTGGCAAGTGGGAGTGCGTTATCTGTTAGTGTTCTATGCGGTAGTCTTTTCTCTGGCTTATTACGGCATTGACCATTGGCAACAAAGCTGGAGCGAACTCAGTTTTGTGCGTTTGGTAATCGCCTCGATTTGGGGGGCTATGATTGCGGTGGTGGTGGATATGACCCACAGCCGTTTAAATGAACAGATTCAGCTGCAGCGCAATAAAGAACAGCGCTATATGCAGGAATTGCAAAGACTGTCGACTACCGATGGCTTGACCAAGCTCTATAACCGCCACTACTTCAATAAAGTGGTGGTGCAGAAGTTGGCCGAATATAAAAACAGTGAGCTGTATTTGGTCTTTTTTATTCTGGATATTGACCAGTTTAAACTTTATAACGACTATTTTGGTCATGACAAAGGCGACGAGGCCCTCAAGAAAGTGGCCAAAACCGTGCGGAATTACATTCGCCGACGTGAGGATTTGGTGTTTAGGCTTGGAGGTGAAGAGTTTGCCGGCTTGCTGTTTTCGGAAAACCCGCATGAAAGTGCCCAATGGGTTGCGCAGATGGTTCAGGAGATAGCAAGCCTGAAGATTGAACACGCCCCGGACGCTTCAAAACCGTATTTAACCATCTCGATGGGAATCCATTTCATTCGGCTGAATCAACTGCGTAGTTTTAGAACGCTGTACAGCATGACCGACAAGGCGTTGTATCAGGCTAAACATTTGGGACGCAACCAGGTTGTCATTAGCCAATCCGAACCTTCTTCATCCCCCCAATTACTAGAGCAGGTAAATGTATGAAAACGGTGGTTTACAGTACTAAAATCTATGACCGTCAGGCGTTGTGCCGAACCTTTGAACCGGAATGGAATCCGCTGTATCTGGAAGTGCCGCTTGATTTGAATACGATCGCCTATGCCGAAGGCGCCGAGGTGGTCAGTGCGTTTGTTAATGACCGCCTTGACCTCAAGGTACTGGAAAAGTTGGCTGAAGGAGGCACCAAGCTGATTGCTCTGCGCTGTGCGGGGGTTAACCATGTGGATCTCAAGGCTGCACGCTTGTTGGGGATTCAGGTAGTGAACGTGCCCGCCTATTCTCCTTATGCCGTGGCTGAACATGCCATAGGGATGATGCTTGCACTGAACCGGAAACTTTATCGCGCCTACAACCGGGTCCGTGAGGGCAACTTTTCGCTAAACGGCATGCTGGGGTTTGATATGCACGGTAAGACGGTTGGGATTATCGGCGCCGGTAAGATCGGGCGCATTGCCGGTCAGATTTTAAAGGCGTTTGGCTGCCGGGTTCTGGTGTATGACCCATACGAATGTGAAACCTGCAAAGAGTTGGGTCTGGAACAGGTGGAGCTGGATACCATCTGGAGTGAATCGCATATTATCTCCTTGCACTGTCCATTGACTCCGGAAACGACGCATATGATCAACGCGGTGACCATCGATAAGATGAAAAAAGGGGTGATGCTGATCAATACCGGCCGCGGTGCGCTGGCGGAAACTCAGGCGTTGATTGACGGGCTGAAGTCCAAGCAGATCGGTTATCTGGGGATGGATGTCTACGAAAAAGAGGGCACGCTGTTTTTTGAAGATCACTCATGCGAGATCATTGAGGATGACCAGTTTGAGCGTCTGCTGACCTTCCCGAATGTGCTGGTGACCGGCCATCAGGCTTACTTTACCGAAGAAGCTTTGAGCCACATTGCCGAAACCACCACGGAAAATATCCGCGCCTTTATGGGCGGTGAACTGCTCGTCAATGAGGTCAAAATCGGGGAGGAACCCAAGTGAGAGTGGTCGCCATGAAGCCGCTATTAGCACTGGTGTCAGCGCTTCTGTTTTCTGGCTGCGCGAATATTCATTTAGGTCCCGATTACGGCAAGCCGTTTAAAGAGCAGGTGGTGTCGGAAACGCCAGGTGCTCAGGCCAAGGTACTGTTGATTGAGGTGCGCGGCAAGATCAATGATCAACCGGATTCTGGCTTGTTTTCCAAGGCACCGAGCCTGTTAGATTCAGTCTTGATGCAGTTGAAAAAAGCCGAAGAGGATGAGCAGATTAAAGCGGTGGTGCTTAAGCTCAACACGCCCGGTGGCGGCGTCACCGCCAGTGATATTCTCTACCATGAACTGCTCGCCTTTAAAAAACGCAGCGCCAAGACGCTTTATGTGCAGATGATGGATGTGGCCGCATCCGGGGGCTACTATCTGGCGATGGCCGCAGATCATATCCAGGCACATCCGAGTACGGTAACCGGATCGGTGGGAGTCATTTCGGTGACCGCCGATCTCTCCGGTACCATGGAAAAGATCGGTGTCGGCGTGAATGTCTATAAAACGGGGGTCAGTAAGGACATGGGGTCTCCTTTCCGCCCGGCTAATGAGCGCGATCGCCAATTATTTCAAAATTTGGTGGATGAAATGGCACAGCGCTTTTATCAGTTGGTGCAACAGCACCGCCAACTCGATAATCAAACGATGAAAGCGGTGCAGAGCGCGCGTATTTACACCGGGATGGCGGCTAAAGAGATCGGTTTGGTGGATTCTTTAGGGTACCTTTCTGACGCCACCCAGCAGGCCTGTGAGCTTGCCGGAGAGAAGCAATGCAATGTGGTGACCTATCGCTATAACCGTAATGCCAATGCGTCGGTCTATTCGCCTAATATGTCGGTCGAAGTCGGGCAGACGCAAGCGCTTGTTGATACGCCGTTGCTAGGAAACGCTTTGCAGCTGGAACCAGGACTTTACTATCTCTACCTGCCTTGATGTTTTCGGGAAGAAATCGGCCTGTGCAGCCAGGCCTGTTCACGTTATTTGAAAAGGTGACCAAGCCCTTTTTACTGGGCAATCTTAGCGACCTTGATCTCGACCCGGCGGTTTTGAGCGCGATTGGCTTCGATAGGCAGGCCTCTAAGATCACGGTTTGGCACTTTCGGGCGGGTGTCGGCATAGCCCACCGCTTTGAGACGATCGCTGTCGATTCCAGCCTTAAAGAACAGGCTTAAAACGGAAATGGCGCGCCCTGAAGAGAGTTGCCAGTTGGAGGGGTAGCGCAGTGTGCTGATCGGCACATCGTCCGTATGGCCTTCGATTTCAATGGCGTAGTTCTGTAATGGAAACTGTTTGATCTTTTGTGCCAGCGCTTCAATCAAGCGCACCGATTCGGCCTCCAAATCGGTGGAGGCGCTTTTAAACAACAATTCGCCCGGCAGATCGATTTTCAGTTCATGGTCGGTGACCGTAACCGCCTGTAGCGGATCAATGCGGTGTTCCTGCAAGATGCCTGAAAGTGAAAGCTGCAAATCATTAAGCGGGTTTTTAACCTCTTTTTTATGCAGCAGCGTCTGTCCGAGTGAGGTTTGCAGGGATTCAAACTGCTGTTGCCGGACCTCGGACACGGAAAAGATCAAGACAAAAAAGGCGAGAATGATCGTGACCGCATCGGCATAGGTCACCAGCCAATCATCGCCGTTTTCTTCAGAGGGACGTTTGCCTGGATTCAGAGGCGTCGGGCGGAGCGTTTTTTGCTCCATCCAGCGCTCCAGCTCTTCCGAGGTGGGCGGCTGCATGGCCTTATCTGTATGGGTTTCCATTATCCGCGCTCGGCTCGTTTAAATTGAAAGTTGGGTTCCAAGAAGGCGTTCATGGAATCCTCAATACGCGATGGCGCGACCCCTTCGGACAGTAAGACCACGCCTTCGGTAAGGACCTGGTTACGATAGGCTTCCAGATCCTGCTTGTGTTCGACTTTTCTGGCGGCCGGTTTGAAAATCAGCTGGGCCATGAGCACGCCGTAGAGCGTCGTTAATAAAGCCACCGCAAGTCCGGAACCGATCTTAGAAGGGTCGCCGTTCATGTTGTTAAGCATAATAATCAGCCCGACCAGGGTTCCGATCATGCCAAATGCGGGCGCGGCGGAAGCCATGGTCATCAAGACCTTTGACGGTATCATATTGCGTTCGTAAATTGAGTTGCGGGTATGATTGAGTAACAAACGCAGTTTGTCACCGCGGTAGCCGGAAAGCAGATACACGAACGATTGACCTAAAAAGTTCTTGTCATCGTAGGAAGAGAGCGCGACTGAATTCTCCAGTTTTTTCAGGCTTTCCCGGCGCACGATCTTCGACCAGTCAATCAGGACGCCGACGTCCTCGTACAAGGTGCGTAAGTCGACTTTGGCGGAGCTCAGGGTGGCCACAATTTCTTTGACCGCCTGCAAGACACTGCGGCCGTCATAAGAGATCATGGCGGCGGCAAGCGTCCCTCCCAAAACCATAAGCAGGCTGGAAAGACTGAAAAACATCAAGTAATTATCGGTGTTCAGGTAAACGGCCAAGGCAAACAGGCCAAGTCCGAGAAAGAACCCCATCAGGGCGGTCATAGAAATACGCATCGTTTCCTCAAATGTGATTTTGCATACTACGATATGCAAGCAATAACTGAGCCGTTCGGCCTCTGTTTCTGTTTAGCTTAACGGCCATGTTTAAAATAGGTTGAATATTTACTCTTTACAGGGTTTTTCTTTGGCCTGTTTAAACAGGCGTGTCATGACTTTTTGTCGGTATGGCACCGAACGGTATTTTTCCGGTTGTGGCTGAATCAGATAAAGGTAATCCCCTTTGTTTAACTCTATCTGCGGGTAATTCGGTTGTTGAGGATTGTCAACCGCGATCGGACTGATCACGGTAATGTTTAAGTCGGGACGCAAGCGTTTCAGCGCAGCCACCGTTCCCAAACCGTAATCACTGTGAAAGGCGCCATTAAGATGAATGACTTGGTGATCCGGGTGATCTGCCAAGGCCCTGGCGATGCTTTCCGCCATGGTGTTGTCACGGCTCAACTGCGCCAAAAAACTGTTATGCATCCGGTTGCCGGAAAGGTGACGCGCGCCGCTTAACCAGGCCTGGTAAGTTTCTTGGTAGCCGGGAATGTCCGCAAAAGGTCGGTCTGCAATGGAGCGGCGCTCCGTGGCATCCAACTTGGCTAAATAAGCTTCGCCCTGGCGGCCAATGCAGCGCACAATGCTCACCGGGGCATTGGCGGCGACGACAGGAAGCCAGTGCTGTTTGGCAAATTCCACCAAGGGGCGGTAGGAAGCGGCATAATTTTCCCAGGCCGGTGCCTCATTAATGAGGTGAGCTTCGCCGATTTCGTTATCGAGATAACGGTTGAGAATGGTCTGCTGATCGCGCTCAAACTGTTCCATGGAAAGAATCTGTTTGGGGTTTTGTTGGAATAGCCGCGCTTGCAGCTGAGCTTGCAGAAAATGAGAGGCGTGGTTGCCGTGAAACTCACCGATAAAGATGACATCGCTGTCTTTTAGAGCTTTTACCAGATCGGGCAGTGAGATGGGCGTTTTACGATGAGTATCGATAAGAATGCTGTCATACAGCGTCGTCAGCGTAGGCGCTTGAGCTTGGGAGGTTGGTGCCGGGTCTGAAGTCTCCCCGGTTTTGAGTGGGCTGGCGCAGCCGCTTAACCCCAAAAGGACACTCAATGCGAGCGCAGAAACGAGCGAGTGGCGGCGGCATCGGTTAGGCATATTGAGCGTTGAGCGACATCGGTTCATGGTTTCTACCAGGCCTGTTTATTCCAAATGAGGTAATTGCGTCAGTTCCTGAATTAATTCGTTAAACGCTTTCGGTTGGCTAAGCAGGTAACCTTGGAAATACTGGCACCCTAAATCGGCGAGGGTAGAGAGTTGTTCCTGTGTTTCTACGCCTTCGGCGACCACCCTTACCTCAAGTGCACGGACGATTCCCAAAATGGAAACGGTAATTTTGTGGGCTTTATGGGAACGGATGTGCACATGATCGATAAAGCTTTTGTCTATTTTGAGCTCATCAAACTCCAGTTCTGTCAGGTAAGAAAGCGAGGAGTAGCCGGTTCCAAAATCGTCAATCGAGAGTTTCATCCCCATCTCGCGAATCGCGGAAACCTGCTGTTTAACGAGCGCGATGTCCTCGATAAAGGCCGTCTCGGTAATTTCCAGCTTTAGGTGTTCGGCCACCCACGGACAAGGGGCGATCAGGGTTTTCAGATCGCTAATAAAGTTCTCTGAAACGAGCTGTTTAGGACTGATATTGACGGAAACTTCGGAGTAGTAAGCCAATAAGCCTTGTTCTTGCAGCTCGACAATTTGTTCAATGGCTTTTTTCAAGACCCAATGACCGATCTTAGGCATCAGCCCCGCCGATTCGGCAAAAGGGATAAACACATTGGGCGGAACATAGCTGCCGTTATGCTTCCAGCGAATGAGGACTTCACCCCCCGTGATCTGATGGCTGTTGTTAAACTGCGGCTGGTGGTACAGCTCAAATTCTTCCATGTCTTGGATGGCGCGGCTCAGCGCTTGTTCCAATTTGTAACTTTCCTGAGCGATTTTTTGCGATTCTTCGGAGTAGAAGTGGTATTTAAGTCCCTGGTCGATTGCCTCAAAACTGCTTAAAAGTCCGTGCTCCAGTAGTGTTTCGGCACGACCATGAAGATCCTCTTCTTCTGCTGAGGGGTAAAGTACAATGCCTATTCTCGGATCTAAATCGGTGATTTCGTGTTCCTGCGAATGGTTCAGGGTTTGGGTGGTTTGAATGATTTTTTCCGCTTGTTCCTGAGCGAACTTAACCAGGTTTTGACTTTTAGGGTGTTCGATGACGATAGTAAAGTCCGAGCCAGAAGTGCGTCCGGCAATAAACGTTTGCTGATTTAATAATTCCGTCAAGCGCTGAGTAAATTGAGTCAGCATTTGATCGGTGGTACTGATGCCCAGTTGGGTATTGAGTTTGGACAGTTTATGCAGACGGATGTGCAGCACAACGAGTCCAAAAGACGACTTGTGCGGTTTATCGATCAGTGTGCGCAATAATTTAATGAAATAGGTGCGGTTTGGCAGGCCGGAAATAAAGTCGTAATTGGCCAGGTACTGTACCTGACGTTCGGCGTTCTTGATTTTGGAAATATCGGAAAAGCTGGCCACATAGTGAGTGACTTCGTGATGATCGTCATATACGGCACTGATTTTGAGGTATTCCGGATAAATTTCGCCATTTTTGCGTTTATTCCAGATTTCGCCGGACCAGAACCCCCGTTCGGACAAGCCTTCCCACATCGCTTCATAAAACTGAGCGTCATGTTGTCCAGAGCTGAACAGGCGCGGGGTTTTGCCGATGACCTCTTCTTCACGGTATCCGGTGACCTCGGAAAAAGTCCGGTTGGTACGGATAATGACCCCGTTTTTATCGGTAATAATCAAGCCTTCGCCGCTCTCCATCGCCTTGGCGGAAATCGCTAGATATTCATTGGTTTCCACCTGTTCGGTAATGTCGGTTCCGGTGGCGACCACATATTGAACCTTGCCATCGGCGTCGGTGATGACGCTGTTGTTCCATTTTATGGAGCGCGTTTGACCGTTTTGGGTGACCCAGTGATTAATGCGCGTATTAGGAAAGTCACCGGCTTTAAGTTGATTAAAGGTATCAAAAACTTGAGGGCGTTCATCTTCCGGCACCAACATGCTCCAATGGGCATGTCCAATCAGATCTTCCGCATGGTAGCCGGTTAACTTTTCTGCCGCCGGGTTGAATTGGCGAATAATGCCCTCTGCATCAAGCAGGATAATGATGTTTTCCACGGTTGCCATAATTTTCTTGGCAAGCTGGTTCAGGGTCTCATTGGGCAGTGTATTCATAACAGGTAATATCGAGTCCGTTTTTGTGTTTAGTATTTTAAATAAAGTCTTCTGTCGGTGAGTGTTGCAAATGAGTGCGTGCGACGCCCGAGCGAATGGCCGCTTCGCTGACCGCCTGAGGAATCACATTGATGAGTCTCGGATCGGTGGGTTTGGGCAAAATATAATCGGTGCCAAACTCCAAAGTCTTCAGGCCGTAAGCGTGTAATACTTCTTTGGGTACATGCGTCTGGGCCAGCTTTTGCAAGGCATAGACCGCGGCCTTTTGCATTTCCATATTGATTTCACTGGCACGCACATCCAAAGCGCCGCGGAACAGATACGGGAAGCCCAGCACATTGTTGACCTGATTTGGAAAATCGCTGCGTCCGGTCGCAATAATCAGATCCTGACGGGTATGAAACGCCAATCTTGGATCAATCTCCGGATCGGGGTTGGCCATCGCAAAGACAACTGGGCGGCTTGCCATGCTCAACAGCATTTCCGGGGTTAGAACATCCTTTTCCGAGACCCCAAAAAAGACGTCGGCGTCCTTTATGGCCTCCGCCAAAGTCTCGCATTCGGTCTCCCGCGCAAACGGTTGTTTATAGATATTCAAGTCGCGACGCCGTGTGCTCACCACGCCTTCGCGATCCACCAAAAGAATGTTTTCCGGTTTAGCCCCCAGTTCAATCAGCAAATTCATGCTTGCCAGACCGGCGGCGCCAGCCCCCACGCAGACAATTCTGGAGGTTGACAGTGTTTTGTTTTGCAGTTTGAGGGCGTTGAGCAGTGCAGCCGCGGCAACAATGGCGGTGCCATGTTGATCGTCGTGAAAAACGGGAATGTCGAGCTTTTCCTGCAGGGCTTTTTCCACTGCAAAACACATCGGAGCGGCGATGTCTTCAAGGTTAATGCCGCCAAAAGTCGGGGCAATGTTCACGATCGTTTGAATCAGATCCTGCGCGTTATCCGCGTCGACTTCGATATCGAACACATCAATATTGGCAAAACGCTTAAACAGCATCGCCTTGCCTTCCATTACCGGTTTGCTGGCCAAAGCCCCCGTGTCGCCGAGTCCCAGAACGGCGCTGCCATTGGAGATCACCGCCACCAGATTGCCTTTATTGGTATAACGGTAGGCGTTTTCCGGATTGGTTTGAATTTCGCGTACCGGTTCGGCCACCCCCGGGCTGTAGGCTAGGCTCAAATCGCGCTGGGTATCGCACGGTTTGGTGAGGTGTATTTCCAATTTTCCCGGATGGGGGCGTTCATGGTAATGCAGGGCGTCCTGGCGTAAATCGCTCATAATTTGCTCGCTTGGTTACTTAGGCCGGTTTTCTGATTGTAAAACAAAATGGTTAGCATGACACGCTATTGTACGTATTCTGTGGCCGCCAAAATCAGGGGGCGCTTTGTGAAAGCTTTACGTCTTTCATGCCTCCCGACAGCCAGCCATGCATTGTGGTGCCGGTGAGCTGAATGCAGGGCCACTGCAGCAGCAACAGATTGATCAGCAGCAAATCGCCGGGAAACCAGACCCAGAACAGCAGGGTCGAAAAACTGGCGCTATAAAGCAGCGCATGCACTAGTTGATTCGGCAGTGGATAGGGGTGTTTCCATTGGGTGTTTTGTACGACCATGCCCGGCAAACGGTAGTCAAAGAAGCTGATGGCGACGAGGTTTTGCAGCAGAAACAGGCCGATAAAAATCCACTTCAATTCTAAGGCGGAGAAATCGACCCAGAAAAACGGCACTAGAAATACCAGTGCCACAGCCACATTGATGGCCGAGGTGAACAGTTTTTCTAAGGGCCGTGTGTCTCGCAGGCTGATCGCCATCGGTGAGAGCTATCTTATGTCCGCTTATTCAAAAAAGCGGGTAAAGGTTTCCACCGGTTCACGGTCGGTGCGGTATTGATTCACCGGATGGTTTGAATCCTCGTACCCCAAGGCCATGCCGCCGAGCAGAATTTTGTCGTCGCCATAACCCAACTGTTGCCGCGCAATGTCCGGGTATTCGCCAAGTGCGCCTTGCGGGCAGGTGGCCAGGCCTTGTTCCACCGCCAGCAGCATAATGTTTTGCAGAAACATCCCGTAATCCAGATAGGAACCGGTTTGCAGGCAGTCGTCCAGCCAGAACAGCAGCATTACCGGCGCATCAAACGCGCGGTAATTCGCCGCCCATTGCGCCAGTTGGCGTTCTTTGTCCTGACGGTCGATCTGCAACGCGCCGTAAAGCTGTTTGCCGGTTGCGACGCGGCGCAATTTGTAGGGCGCTTTCCATTCGTCGGGGTAGTAGCTGTAATCCATCTTGCCGCGCTCTCCGGCGTGGAACTTATCCAACATCGCCTGTTGCAGACGCTGTTTGCTTTCGCCTGTGACCACCGACACCTGCCACGGCTGCATATTCACGCCGGACGGCGCCCAGCGCGCGCATTCCAGAATGTTGTGAATGGTTTCTTTTTCAACAGGCCTGTTCAAAAAGGCCCGCACCGAATGACGTTTGTGGATGGCTTTTTGTACTGAAATGGACATTTTTAATTTCCCTATCTTGGTAAGGACCCATTATTGATGTCAATGCAGACACCGTTAATGTATTCCGGCGAGTCGGTGGCGAGCCAGAACATGGTATCGGCGACTTCCTGTGCGGTGGCGAAACGGCCGCTGATGGTGTTTCTCAGAAACGCCTTCTGACGGTGTTCGGGAATGCTTTGCAACAGGTCGGTTTCGGTCGGGCTGGGGGCGACGGCGTTGACGATGATCTTGCCCTGGAACGCTTTTGAGAACGCTTTGGTGGCGTTGATCAGTCCGGCTTTGGCGATGCCGTACCAGATGTCCGGATGGCCGATCTGGCCGGCGATGGAGGCGTTGTTGACGACGCGCGGCGTATAGTCGGACGGTGCCGTCAATTTGGCTTCGAGCATGGTGGTCAGTTTGACCGGTGCGATCAGGTTGAGGTTCAAGGAATAATCCATGCGGTCGTCGGGATAGTTCTTGTAGGTGATCGGTTGCAGCAGTCCGGCGTTATTGATCAGGACGTCCACTTGGTCGATCTGTGCCACCAGTTGCGGCAGCTTTTCCACTTCGCTCAGATCAAAGGCAATGCATTGCACTTGTGGGTGGTTCTGGTAATCAAAGCGTTCCTGGTTGCTGAAATCGCGCGCCACAATGATCACGCGATCGCCGTTGTCCACAAATTTCTGGGTTAACGCCAAGCCAATGCCTTTATTGCCGCCGGTGATCACCACATGTCTCATTGTCTGTTTTCCTTGTTGCTGAAGTGAGATGCCTGAATTAGACATAGATAGTAACAAAAAAGCCCGCAAAGGCAATTGCTCGATGGGCGCAGAGTTTAACGTTTGCGGTTGGTCATCAACAGCGCTTTTCGCCAAGGGTCAGCTCATTTTGACCAGAATGTCTTCCAGCGAATTGGCGCAAATCTGCAGGCGTTTGCCGATTTCTTTAAGCTGCAGCAACAGTTCGCGGTGAATGAACATCTCCTGCAGGTTGTTGCTTTTGGAGAGCATGGCCATTTTTTCGACATAAATATCCACCAGCGCATCGTAGCTGTCCCTAACATTTTGCGCTTGAGCGGCCACTTCCAGATGTTGTTTTTCGATCAGTTTTTCGAACCCGTTGGCGAGATAATCCGCGCTTTGACAGATTTGGTGAAAAATCTCGCTGTAGCCATTATGCAGTTGTTCCACCTCATAGGCTTTGGCTTCGATAATGAAGTGGCGAATACTCACCGCCAGCCAATCCAACTGGCTGATGACGCGAAAAATCGATTCACGGTCGACCGGGGTGATGAAACTGTTGAGCAACTCGTTCATATTGCTCTCTTTGATGCTTTTGGCCTGATGCTGGTCTTCGACGACCGCCTGGCAGCTGGTTTCATTGCCCTCGACAAAGCAGGCCTGCAGATCATGGGTGATGCGTTTGATCGCCTGGGCGTGTGCGTTGAGTCCCCCAAGAAAGTCGACCTCTGCGGGTAACACATACTTTTGTAACAGAGACTTAAACATGATGACCTCCAATCAGGTAGAAAATAAGCGTGGCGTAGAACGCGCCCAACACCATGGAAATGGGGACATTGAGAAACCAGCCGAGCACGATCCCTTTGGCTTTTAGCCAGTTAACGTGTCGCGGTTTTTCCGCCGCACCGTTACCAATTAACGACGCGGTGACCACCTGGGTGGTGGACGTGGGGGCGCCGATTACGGTTGCCAGCGTGTTCACCACGGAGGCACTGATCTGGTTGGCGACCGAGTGCACCACGCGCACCCGGTAGATTTCAAATCCCAGCGTTTTGATGATACGCCAGCCTCCGAAAAAGGTGCCCAGGGTGATCGCGCCGGTGCACAGCAATACGGCCCATAGCGGAACTTCGAAACTTTGGGTTTGCCCGGAGGCGAGCAGCATCATGCCGATAATCGCCATCCCTTTCTGCGCATCGTTGGCGCCGTGCGAAAAGCCAAGCCAGGCGACACTGAAATACTGCGAGACGACGAACAGGTTGCGGATGCGGTAGGTGAAGTTTTTAAACAGAGCCAGAATCAGTTTCATCAGCAGAAAACCGATCAGCAGCCCCAGAAAGGGAGAGGCAAACAGCCCCGCTACAACTTTCATCACCCCTTCGAGATGGCCGTTAAGCAGGGCTTCCAGCCCCCAGTTGATCTGTTGGCTGCCGAGCAGGGTTAATCCGGCGCCGACCAAACCGCCGGCCAGTGAATTGGAGGAGGAGGAAGGGTAGCCCAGCTTCCAGGTGATTAAATTATAGGAAATGGCCGCCAGCAGGGCGCCAATGACCAGGCTTTGCGCAAGGTGAATGTGGCTGCCTTCAATATCGACAAAGGTTCCAACCGTATCGGCCACCGCCAGCCCCATTAACAGCGGTCCCAAAAAGGTAAAGAATCCGGCGATGATGATCGCCACCGACGCCTTCATGGCGCCGGAGGCGATCGCGGTGGCCACCATGTCGGCGGCATCGTGAAAGCCGTTGGTAAAGTCGTACAGTGCGACGGCGACCACCACTAAAATCAAAAGAAAAAGGCTCAGTTCCATAAGATGCAATTAGGTTGGATTTACTCGGGTTTTAGATCATTGACGAGGAATTGGCGCAGTTAAGGTGCGAATGACACCCATAGTAACAAAAAAATACTCTGAAAAACCGCACAGGCCTGTTCAAAACTCACTGAGTTGAATCGGCCTTCTTCAGAGCGCTTCTCGCACCAGTTTCTTGATCACCGTTTTGGATTGGGCGCCAGCTTGCAGGGTGGCGGTTTCCATGGTAAAACGGCAGCGCTCTCCCGCAGGGGTGATCACCGTCAGGTCGTCAATGTCGGCGGCGGTTTGCATGCGGTGACGGGCATAGTTCGGCCCATATTGACGGGGTGGCAAACGGTCTTCAATAAGCGCTTTGATCTTGGAAACTCCATGAATATCTCCGAACGGCGAGGCGGTTGACCATACAGCGTCCGGATGAAACAGGCTAGCGGCTTCTGTGGCATCCCGTCGGTCAACACTGTCAAGAAAGCGCATTAAGAGTAACCGTTTGGAGTGGCGAGCGGCATAGGTGGTATGCAGGAGTTTGTGCGCCTTTTCGGAATTCGGTGTGTCGAGTTCGGTCGCATACAGTTGTTGTACGTCGCGGTTTTCATAGGAGCGTCTTCGTGGTGCCTGTTTGTCGATTGCATAGATGGCCTGCATGCGTTTTTCCAATACCTGCGGATCCATCGACTTGGGTTCTCCGCCGCCGCCTAAGCAGCCGCCCACGCAAGCCATGACTTCAATCGCTACATACTCGTCGCGCCAGCTCTCTGTGGCCAGCAGGTTTTGTGCGGCGGCGATGCCATTGCAGATCGCGATTTTGCCGATGCCGGGAATATCAGCGGTTTTAATGCCTGTACTGACGCCGCGCAGCTGATGCCATTCCAGTGGCAGATCGTCCTCTTTGCCAATGAAATGGGTGGCGGTACGCACCACGGCTTCCATGACGCCGCCGGAGGCACCGAAGATTTGTGCCGCGCCGGTGCTTTCCCCTAGTGGGTTGTCGAATTCGCCGTCTTCCGGCAAGGCGTTGAAAGCGATTCCGCGAGCCTTAATCATTCGCGCGAGCTCGCGGGTGGTCAATACGTGGTCAATGTCTCCAGCCCCGCCTGGCCGATGCGCTTCGTCTTTTTTTGCGGTACACGGCATGACACTGACCACATAAGGTTCTTCCTTGCCCTCTACAAATTCCTGGCCGAGCGAACGCGCAAAAGCCCCGCGTTTGGTTAAGGCTCCATGCATTTGTTGTGGTGATTTGGTGGTGCTCAGGTGCGGTAAGAGGTCGGGGCGGTTGATCTCCACCCAGTTGACCCACCCCGGGCAGCAGGAGGTAAACAGCGGCAGATTTTTTTGCGCGTTAAGGCGCGACAGAAATTCAGTGCCTTCTTCCATAATCGTCAAATCGGCCGCAAAGTTGGTATCAAACACATAGTCGAACCCGAGTTGTCGCAGAGCGTTGACCATTCTGCCCGTGCTGATGGTGCCGGGTTTCATGCCAAACTCTTCACTGATGGCCACGCGCGTGGCCGGGGCCACCTGTACTGCTGAGACGCGGCGGTGGGCATCCAGGGTATGCAGCACGTCGTGCCAGTGTGGCGCTTCAATCAATGCGCCGGACGGGCATGCCAGTGTGCACTGGCCGCATGAGATGCAGTTGGTCTCCGCCAGGGATTGATCGAAAACCGTCACCGGCAGTCGTCCTGAGCCATGTTCGGCAAAGCCAATAATGTGTTGCTGCTGTCCGGCGTCACCGCAGGCTTCAACGCACAGGCCGCATTCGATGCATTTGGATAGGTCGCGCCAGATGCTTGGGGAGGTGTGATCCGTCAATTTGTGTTCGGGGTGTGCTTCCGATCCTCTCGGCAGTTTTTCCCAACGGTCTTCCAATTGGTATTCACAGACGAGGTTCTGAAACTGGCAGGAGCCGTTGACTTCGCAACGTATGCAGTCGTTGGGGTGGCGTGCCAGCAGCCACTCCATATCGGCTTTGCGAAACGTCACGAGCTCATTGGTATCGGTTTCGACGCTGTCACCGTCTTTGGCGACGGTTTTGCAAGCGGGTTGTGGCCTGACGGCACTGCTGACATTCACCAGACACATGCGGCAGACGGCGTGAGAGGGCAGACGAGGATAGTAGCAGAGGGTGGGAATATGCACACCGGCCTTTCTGGCGGCATCCAGCAAGGTGGTGCCTTCCTCTACCTGAACAGAACGTCCATTCACTGTCAGTTTGATCATGACCGCGTGCCCTATCCCTTTAAATGATAAGGTTAATCTAACACTCGCGCGGGGTAGAAGCAATTGGGTTTGTGTCAGCGGGTGTCAGTAAAAGATGAGTTCGATTGTTTACAGCGTGATTCAAAGCAGGTGGAATTCGCGCAGAAATTCTTTTCTGGTCTGCGCGAATTTACGATGTTCCGGGTGATTTAAGGGGCGTTTTTTCTCGGTAAAGGCCGGAGCGATGACGCCCCAGTTTGAGTTTCGGGCAAAAAAGATGACGACATCCACATGGCTGTTTTCCCAGGCATTATGCACGCTGTGATCGTCGCCACTGGCTTCAACCGTTTTAACTTGGATGCGATAGTAGCTTGGGCCGTCGGAAATCAAAATATCCGTTTGATGTCCATGATCGAGAATGGGGAGAAAAACCTGCCAGCCGTCCTGCATCAGCCAGCTCACCACCATGCTTTCGTAGGAGGTGTTTTTCATTGCCCGGTGCGTGCCGGGCAGGGTTTGCGTTTGACGACGTGGCATAGGCTTCATCCTCTTGCTGGATAACCAACATAGTCGCGTTGGAAATAGAATGAAAACAAGGTAAGTCCTTGATAATAAACTATCTTATCTTAGCGCGCTAGGTCATTAAACTAAATTTGCGCAAAACGGACCAGGCCTGCTCAGAATTGAGTGACCGTTTTCAATATCAGACTTCGCAACGCCCCGGCTATAGGCTGTGGCCGCGTTATCAGTGTTTATGTTTCAGGTATTCGATGACCTCTTCCTTAGAGCCGCTAAAGGTCACCTTGTGTTGGCGTTTTTGCATCTGATAGTCGTACATCGGGTCATAATATTCCAGCAACAAGGTTTTGATCCAGCTTCGATGAAACTCGGTCGAGCCGGTTTGGCGCTGCTGCTGCAAGGCGTCATTGAATTGTGTCGCCACGCGTTGATAGCGTTCGCCACCCAAGCGCTTTTGAATGCGTGCCAAGGCGGATTGCATAAAGGCTTGCCAGTCGTCGATAGAGGCATATTCCTGTTGCGCCTGTCGCACATATTCGTCGAGTGTAATGGCGATCCGTTCGTCGAGAGGGGTCTCAAGCACGATTCGTTCGCCACTTTTGAGAAATTCAAACAGTCCTTTAGACAGATTGACCGTACCGATGTTGCGCCCTTCATCTTCGATGATCAGGTGTTGTGCTTGCGTTTCCAAAAAGCGAATGAAGGCCATGGCGAGAGTGTTTTCAAAATTAATCTGCGTCGGCTGGGGGGTGGCATGCCGGCCAAATGCGGAGCCACGGTGATGCGCCAAACCTTCCAAGTCGATCGTATTGTGCACTTGTTGGAGAACCTGGGTTTTGCCTGACCCCGTTCGGCCTGCGAGTACGATGGGCTGAATGCCTTTTTGTGTAAAGACGTCAGGAACGGAATCCAAGCGATCGATCAGGTAACGTCTGAAGGCCTTATAGCCGCCTTTTAAGCGCACAATGGAGCGGTTATGGTCACGTAACCACTGCTGCGCGATTTTGGAGCGCATGCCGCCGCGAAAACAGTAGAGCAAGGCACCGGGATGGGCGTCGATAAAATCGATCCAAGCCTGAATTCTGGGTTCACGCACCTGTTCGTTGACCAGTTTATGGCCCAGTTTTACTGCCGCTTCGTGGCCGTGCTGTTTGTAACAGAGGCCGACCTTTTGGCGTTCTTCGTCATTCATCAGCGGCAGATTCGTTGCCGTAGAAAAGGCACCTTGGTTGAATTCCACCGGCGCACGCACGTCAATCAGTGGCGTGTGATTGAGAACGATGGGTTTAAAATCGTCGGTTTGCGGCAATTCGCTTGCAAATCGGGTTATGGTGACCGCCATCAGACCACCTCGATGATGTGCGGGTGGCTACCGGCAGGCAGCGTTCTGCCGATCGGTTCCAGCTCCAGACCGTGTTGTGCGGCAAGGGTCTTAAAAGCAGTTACCGCCTCCGGTCTGACCGCGGCCAGCAAGCCGCCGGACGTTTGTGGATCGCACAGAATCATTTTGTGTGTTTCGGAGAGTGGTTGCCCACCATGCGCAGCCACCTTGTGACCGTAACTGCTAAAGTTGCGGTCGGTGCCGCCGGGAGTGCAGCCCTGTTCAAGGTAGTTCAAAACATGCGGCAGCACCGGGATCTTGTCAAATTCGAGCTGTGCGCACAGGTCGCTCCCTTCGCAGATTTCGATCAGGTGCCCCAAAACGCCGAAGCCGGTGACATCGGTCAATGCGGTGACGCCGTCCAGTTTGGCAAATTCACTGCCGGCTTTATTCAAGGTCGTCATCGCCTCAATGGCCATTTGCAGGTGTTCGGGTTGAATCTTTTTCTGCTTTTGTGCGGTGGTGAGTATGCCAATGCCGACCGGTTTGGTGAGGAACAGCTCGCATCCAGCCTCGGCACCGGCGTTTGTTTTGAGATGTTTATTTTCGACCAGGCCTGTTACCGCTAAACCAAATATCGGTTCTGGCGCATCGATTGAGTGACCGCCTGCCAGTGGAATTCCGGCCGCTTCGCAGGTAGCGCGGCCGCCTTCGATCACCAATTGACCGATTTCGGGTGGCAGTTTGTCGATCGGCCAGCCAAAAATCGCAATCGCCATGAGCGGTTGACCGCCCATGGCGTAGATATCGCTGATCGCATTGGTGGCGGCGATTTTTCCAAAGGTAAAAGGGTCATCCACAATGGGCATAAAGAAGTCGGTGGTGCTGAGTACCGAGGTGCCGTTGCCCAGGTCATACGCTGCGGCATCGTCTTTGGTGTTGTTTCCCACCAGCAGTGCCGGGTTGGGGACAATGTCCATTGAGGTTTTCAGGATACTGTCGAGAATTTTCGGGGAGATTTTACACCCGCAACCCGCGCCGTGACTGTATTCCGTAAGCTTGATCAGAGGTTCCGTGCGTTGTGGCTTCATTCACTCGATTTCCTTATGTTTTTGCTGTGCACAGTATAGCTTGAGTCGCCTTTTAATGGTGTTCTTAACTGTGTTTTGCCTATTTTTTAACCTGTTTTTTCCATTTAAGCCCGAATGACCCCCGGTTCATTTCTTAACGAAGAATGACAATAGTTTGTACGCAGAGAAAACCTTAGCGGCAAAAAGGGTTTTATAACATTATGAAAAATAAGGATAAAGTGTTGTGTATTTCGTCTCAATACTTTTTGTGGTGCAAATGACAGCAACTAATTTGTGCTTGTTTTACGAAATTAAATCACTAATCTGGAGTTAAGGAATTATTAGTCCTTCCTGATATGAACGAATCTGTTATGGAGGCGTAAATTCCGCTTAACCAATGATGCTAACTAGGAGTTTTATTATGAAACGTCGATTATTTCTTAAAAATACCTTGGCCACCGGTGCGGCCGTGGTGGCGGCTAACGCCGGTCTTTTAACCCCAACCAGCGTGTTGGCTGATTGGAACAAAGCGGCGTTTTCCGCAAAAACCACCGACGAGGCCTTGAACGGCGCATTCGGTTCTGCCAATGCGACCGAATCAGGTGATATCAAACTGAAAGCACCCGCGATTGCGGAGAACGGTGCGGTCACTCCGGTGACGGTCGATGCTTCCGCCATTGACGGGGTGGAATCGATTGCCATTTTGGCCAGTAAAAACCCTCAGCCGCTGGTGTGCCAATATAACTTTGGCGCGGCTGCGGAAGGCTATGTCTCAACCCGCATTAAAATGGGTGAAACCATGAACGTCATTGCGGTTGTCAAAGCGGGCGGCAAGCTATTGAAGGCGCAGCAAGAAGTCAAAGTCACCATTGGTGGATGTGGCGGTTAATTAACTCGAATCTTACTGAAAATGAAAATATAACGATTATAAAAAGGATAATGACATGACTATCAAAATCAGAATGCGTGGCAAATCAAAGAATGGTATCGCTGAAGTGAAGGCGCTCATTAAGCATCCGATGGAGTCCGGCGTGCGTATGAATAAAAAAACGGGTAAACCTTATCCTGCCAAGTTTATTGATACGCTGGAAGTGTTGGTAAATGACGCCAAAGCGGTGGATGCCGAATGGTCGGGTGCGGTTTCCGCTAACCCCTATATGGCGGTAAAAGTCAAAGCCAATGCCGGAGACAACGTCACGGTGAACCTCACCGACAATACCGGTGAGACAGGCTCCGAAACCATTACGCTTAAGTAATATACGTAAGCTTAATAAAAAAGCCCGCTAAGGTCTCAATCCTTGCGGGCTTTTTCAGTTTTACCGGCCTGAAAAACTGACCAGGCCTGGTCGGATGGATTTAAACTTCGAGGAAGTCCAAAATGCCTTCGGCGGCTTTACGGCCTTCGGCGATGGCTTCCACCACCAGGCTTGAACCGCGAACCATATCCCCGCCGGCAAACACTTTCGGGTTGCTGGTTTGGAACTGGTAAAGCGAATCTTCAGACGCGACGACACCGTTCCAACTGTTGACTTCGATACCGAAGTCTTTGAACCACTCTGGTGGGTTCGGTTGGAAACCGAACGCGACGATGACTGCATCACATGGGATGATTTGCTCGGAACCTTCCACCATTTCCGCACGACGGCGGCCGTTTTCATCCGGCTCACCCATACGGGTTTCAATGACCTTGATGCCTTCTACTTTACCGTCACCAATGACTTCGACCGGTGCCAGGTTAAACTTGAACTGCACGCCTTCTTCTTTGGCGTTTTTGACCTCAGCACGTGAGCCTGGCATGTTTTCTTCGTCACGACGGTAGACACAGTAGACTTCGTCCGCACCTTGGCGGATGGAGGTACGGGTACAGTCCATCGTGGTGTCACCACCACCCAGAACGACAACCTTTTTGCCTTTCATGCTGACGTATGGTTCCGGATCGTTAGGCATGCCCAGGACGTGTTTAACGTTACCGATTAGGAAATCCAATGCTTTGTGTACGCCAGGCAAATCTTCACCCGGGAAACGGCCCGCCATTGGCTTGTAGGTTCCCATCCCCATAAAGACGGCATCGTAATCGTCCAGCAGGGTTTGGAAAGGAACGTCTTTACCGATTTCGGTATTGCAACGGAATTCAACGCCCATGCCTTCAAGAATTTCGCGACGACGGACGACAATATCTTTATCCAGTTTGAATTGTGGGATACCGAAAGTCAGCAGGCCTCCGATCTCGGGCTGTTTTTCGAATACTACCGGCTTGACGCCGTTACGGATCAAAATGTCCGCCGCCGCCAGTCCGGCCGGACCGGAGCCAACGATCGCTACTTTCTTGTCGGTCATAGTGACGTGTGACAGGTCTGGTGACCAGCCTTGAGCGAAAGCCGTATCGGTAATGAACTTCTCAACCGCACCGATGGTCACGGCACCAAAGTTGGTGTCCTCGAGGGTACAGGCCTGCTCACAAAGGCGGTCTTGCGGGCAGATGCGGCCGCACATTTCCGGCAATGAGTTGGTTTTGTGGGAAATTTCCACCGCTTCCATAATGTTGCCTTCCGCGACCAGCTTCAACCAGTTAGGGATGTAGTTGTGTACCGGGCAGGCAAACTCACAGTACGGGTTACCGCAATGGAGGCAGCGATCGGCCTGTGCCATCGCGTCCTGCATATTGAATGGACTGTAAATTTCGGCAAATTCCTGCTTACGTTCATCCGCCGCCTTTTTTTCAGGAAGCTGGCGGTTCAGTTCTAAAAATTGTCTTACATTTGGCATTTTTTATATTCCTTCCAGTTTCGCTTAGTTGGCTTCGGTAGCAAACAGTTCAAACAGTGAATCAATGCTGATTGCACGTGATTTTACTAGCCAGAAATGGCCAATGTAGCGACTGAAGTTATCCAGTACTTCCTGACCCCATGGGCTTTGCGTTTTCGCCACATACTCTTCGATGAGTGTGCGCAGGTAAACACGATATTCTTCGGTGCATTCGGTGTCGATGCGGCAGTTTTCCACCATTTCCGAATTCAATCGATCTGGAAGGGTATTGTTTTCATCCAGAATGAACGCCATACCGCCAGACATACCGGCACCGAAGTTGACGCCGACTTCGCCCAAGCTAACAACGGTTCCACCGGTCATGTATTCACAGCCGTGGTCGCCCAGGCCTTCGACAACCGCGACGGCGCCGGAGTTACGCACTGCGAAACGCTCACCCCCCGTACCGTTGGCCAGCAGCTTGCCGCCGGTGGCGCCGTACAAACAGGTGTTACCCACGATCGGCGTGTTTTTCGCTTCAAATGCGCTGCCCTGTGGTGGGCGAATCACGATTTCACCACCGGCCATACCTTTACCAACGTAGTCGTTAGCGTCCCCTTCAAGGTGAAGGTTTAGGCCGTCGACGTTAAAGGCACCGAAAGACTGGCCGGCAATCCCGGTCAGTTTCAGGGTGATTGGGGCATCTTTCATGCCGTTGTTGCCATAACGCTCGGCGATTTCACCGGCGACACGGGTACCGATCGAACGGCCAGTGTTGACCAGGTGGAATGGGAAGGTTCCGCCTTCTTTGGCTTCAATCGCCGGCAGAACGGTTTTCACCATCTCTTCAGCCAAAGTCCCGTGATCCCATGGGTTGTTGCGATCAACCTGAACGGTTTGCGGCTTGTCAGCCGGTACGCCGCCGTCTGAGATAAACGCAGACAGGTCAATATTTTTCTGCTTTTCGGTTAGAGGTTCGTCGATCACTTTTAACAGATCGACGCGTCCTACCAATTCACCCAGTGAGCGCACCCCTAGCTTGGCCAGCCATTCACGCGTTTCTTCAGCGACAAAACGGAAGTAGTTCATAACCATTTCCGGCAGACCGATAAAGTGTTCTTTACGCAAACGTTCATCTTGTGTCGCTACGCCCACCGCACAGGTATTCAAGTGACAAATACGCAGATACTTACAGCCCAGTGCGATCATCGGTACGGTACCGAAACCGAAAGATTCCGCACCGAGGATGGCGGCCTTGATGACATCCAAGCCGGTTTTCAAACCGCCGTCTGCCTGCAGGATAACCTGACCACGCAGATCGTTGGCACGCAACGTTTGGTGTGCCTCAACCAGCCCCATTTCAAACGGGTTACCAGCGTATTTGACCGAGGTCATTGGTGACGCACCGGTTCCACCGTCGTAACCGGAAATGGTGATCAAGTCGGCGTAGGCCTTGGCGACACCGGCGGCGATGGTTCCCACACCGGGTTCCGCAACCAGTTTCACCGAGATTAAGGCTTTCGGGTTGATCTGTTTCAGATCGTAAATCAACTGCGCCAAGTCCTCAATCGAGTAAATATCGTGGTGAGGAGGTGGCGAAATCAGGGTGACGCCCGGTACGGAGTGACGCAATTTTGCAATGGTCAGATCCACTTTGTGGCCTGGAAGCTGTCCACCTTCACCCGGCTTGGCACCTTGAGCCACTTTAATCTGTAGGACTTCAGCGTTACGCAGGTAGTGCGCGGTCACACCGAAACGACCCGAAGCGATCTGCTTGATCTTGGACATTTTTTCAGTACCGTAACGCGCTGGATCTTCTGCACCTTCACCTGAGTTGGAGCGTGCGCCCAAACGGTTCATCGCCGTCGCCAGGGCTTCGTGCGCTTCTGGTGACAGGGCACCCAATGAAATTCCTGCGGAGTCGAAGCGCTTGTAAATGGCTTCAACGGGCTCAACCTCATCCAGGTTAATGCCTTGAATGTCGTCTTTGAAGGTAATCAAATCACGAATGGTCATCGCCGGACGGTGGTTAACCAGGTCACGGAACTTGTTATAAGCGTTTTGGTCATTCTTCTGTACCGCTTCTCGGATGCTGTTGACGACATCCGGATTGAAAGCGTGGTACTCGCCACCATGAACATATTTGAACAGGCCGCCTTGCTGCAGTGGCTTGCGAGGGTTAAAGGCTTCCCACGCAAGACGGCGCTGGTCTAGTTCCAAATGTGCATAGTCTGTACCTTGGATACGTGAAGGTGTGCCTTTAAAACACAAATCAACGATGTCAGAGGTCAAGCCAACGGCTTCAAACAGCTGGGCACCACGGTAAGAGGTGATCGTAGAGATCCCCATCTTAGACAGAATTTTGAAGAGACCTTTGTTGATCCCTTTACGGTAGTTTTTGATGTAGGTGCTGATCGGCGTGTTTGGATCCAGCTCTTTGGTGCGACGCATGTCTTCGATACTTTCGTAAGCCAGATACGGGAATACCGCTGTGGCACCGTAACCGAACAAGACGGCAAAGTGGTGTGGGTCGCGCGCGGTGGCTGTCTGAACAATGATGTTGGCTTCAGGACGCAGGCCTTCACTGATTAGACGGTGGTGTACCGCACCGGTGGCCATGGCCGCAGGAATGGTTACCAGGCCATCTTTAATGCCTAGGTCGCTTAGTATCAATAAGGTGATGCCGTTCTTAACGGCAGCAACCGCTTCATCGCACACGTCGATAATGGCTTGCTTCAACCCTTTCTCTTCGTGGTTGTAGTGTAACGAAATGCTCTGGTTGCGGTAGTTTGCATCGTCCAAAGACAATAGCTGATCCATCATCGACGGACTCAAGACCGGCGAAGACACTTCCAGGCGGCGTGCGTGATCCGGCCCTTCTTCAAACATGTTCAATTCACGCCCGAAACAGGTGTTCAGAGACATGACGATGTTTTCACGCAGTGGATCGATTGGCGGGTTGGTCACCTGCGCAAACATTTGACGGAAGTAGTCAAAAATAGATCGTGGCTTGTGTGAGAACACAGGTAGTGGGGCATCATCACCCATTGAAACGGTGGCTTCCTGTGCGTCTTCCGCCATGACGCGAATAACGGCATCACGTTCTTCAAACGTGACTTGATAGTATTTCTGATAGGTGTCCGCCGTCGCCGAATCCCAGCCCAAGGTTTGATCGTCTTGTTCGATCTTCTCTTCAATGTGCATGTACCCTTCGTCCATCCACTGACGATAAGGTTTGGCTGATTTGAGCTGGTTGTCGATGACTTCCGGTTTTAGAAGTGTTCCGTTTTCCAGGTCTACCGCGATCAGTTGGCCAGGTTTCAGGCGGCCTTTTTCGGCTACTTCAGACGGATCGTAGTTGTACACCCCGATTTCAGATGCGAACGTGATATGGCGGTCTTTGGTAATGACATAACGTGTTGGACGCAAACCGTTACGGTCAACCCCGCAGATCGCGTATTTGCCCGTGTTGATAACCATACCGGCCGGTCCGTCCCATGGCTCCATGTGCATGGAGTTGTATTCCAGGAAGGCACGCAGATCCGGATCCATGTGCGGCATGTTCTGCCACGCTGGCGGAATCAGAAGACGCAATGCCTGGAAGACGTGCATGTCGCCCATCATCAACACTTCCAGCATGTTATCCAATGAATTGGAGTCGGACCCTTCTTGTGCCACCAGTGGCTTTAATTCAGCCAAATCAGGCAACAACGGCGTTGCAAATTTGCTTTGACGTGCCAAGGCCCAGTTACGGTTACCGCGGATGGTGTTTAACTCACCGTTGTGCGCCAGGAAACGGAAAGGCTGAGCCAGACGCCACTGAGGCATGGTGTTGGTTGAGAAACGCTGATGATAAGAGATGACGGACGATTCAAACGCTTCGTTTTTCAGATCCAGATAAAATTCTGGCAATTCGCGAGGCATGACCAACCCTTTGTAGGACAGCAATTGGCTGTTCAATGACGCGATATAAAAAGTGCTGTCTTGCGGTTCGATGACCATTTCGGTTTTACGGCGCGCCGTAAATAGCTGGCGGTTAAAGTCTGCTTCAGACATGCCTGCTGGAGCATTGACGAATACCTGCTCAATCACCGGCTCCATCCCGGCTGCTTGCGCACCGAGCACCTCTGACTTAACCGGAACTTTACGCCAGCCGGCAACGACTAGCCCTTTGTTGGTCAGCTTTTCTTCAAGGGTTTTGCGCGCCAGGTCGGCTTTGGATGCATCCTGGTTTAAGAAGATCATCCCCGCAGCGTAAATGTCTGCCAACTCAAAACCAGCTTCTGCCGCAACATTCTGCAAAAAGCTGTGAGGCTTTTTGATCAGCAACCCACATCCATCTCCTGTACAACAGTCCGCAGCGACACCACCACGGTGTGTCATGTTGGCAAGAGACTCGATGGCCGTTTGTACGACCCAGTGGCTGGGTTTATCGTCCATATTGGCGATGAGACCAAAACCACAGTTCTCCTTTTCAAACTCGGGAGAGTAGAGGCCTGTTAGATTCAGACCGTTTTGTGATTGAAGTGGGTTCATAATTCTGTGTCCTGTCCGTCAAAATCTTATATTTTGAATTGCGTTACTATTGGTAACCAATTGTTATATAAGGGTTTTATTTGTTCTTAGCACGTCTAAAAAATAAAAATTGGTGCGAGATTATACTTTATATATGCATTTGGAATCAAATTGTACCATTGATGAAGGTGGGTTTGGCGTCCTTCTCGTTATGGGGCGGGACAATAAATATGAGACTGGATGCGGGCCGTGGTTTAAGCAACGCAGAAGGTGGCAATCAGTGGGTTGTGATCTGAAATGTCAGGGACGGAAATGACTTGCGATGAGTGTAATTTTAAGCCTCGAAAAAAGATGTGGTCGAGCGGTTTGCGCAGCAGGGTTTTAATGGCGTGACTTTCCGGGTAATCGACTTTGGTCAGTTGCAGTTGTGCAATGGCGTGCTGCAGGGTTTTAAGGCGGGTTTTATTCCAGGTGTTGAAATCGCCGCTGACGATCATCGGGCCCTCTAAGTGGCTGAGTTTGCTCCATAGAACCTGTAACTCTTTTTTGAACAAGCGGTGCGGTACGAAGTTAATTGCATGAATATTCACGTGGGTTAAGGTTTCATCATTGGCCAAACGATGCTGGGTAATCAAAGCGGTTTTATGCGTGATCCAGCCTAACTCGCGGCTATGGGTTAAGCATTGATGGTGCGCACTCATGCTGTGGCTTGACGCGGTGAGTACGCCAAAATGTTTTTTTCTGGTTTGGATGTTGGGGGCCATCACAAAGGGCAAGTCAAAAAATTTATTTTGCTGAGCCCAGGCCCCGGCTTCCTGAAGTGAGAGCAGTTGGGCTTGATCGATAGGCAGCAAGTTTTCGATGGGGCGGTGAATAAAGTGGGCGAAGTCGACTTTTTGTAAGTTCCAGCACACTAGGGTGAAACACGCCGGCAAGGGCGTTGAAACCGTTTGTAGGTGTAAGCTGTGGGAGATGGGAGTGGATTTGGGTTTGTACATGGCGATCAATGTCAGAGTATGGGAGCGATGATGCGGGTTAGATTTTCCAGCAGGCGACGGACTTTGTTGTCGCTCGGATGGTAGGTTCGACTATTTTTGAGCAGGCCTGCCGTCCAGTTCGACAGTTGCTCGATTAACTCTTTGGAGTAGATGAAATTCACCATTTCATGGTTGATGAACAGGGAGCGGTAGTCAAGGTTGGCGGAACCGATCATCATCATCTGTTGATCAATCAATATCAGTTTGGCGTGGAGCATGGTGTTTTGGTAATAACAGATGTCTCCGCCGTGCTCGGAGATCTCACGCATATAAGAGCTGCGACCCAGATCAAAGATGAGGTGGTCGGAGCTTTCCGGCGTCAGCAGAGTTACTTTGACCCCGCGTTTCAGGGCCATAAGCAAGGCATTAAGGACGGCGCTGTCGGGGATGAAATACGGCGTGACGATTTGAATATGAGAGCGCGCCTGGTGGATGCTGAACAACAGGGTTTCAAACAGGGCGTCGCTGTCAATATCCGGGCCGGAAGGGACGGCCTGCATCATTATGTCGGCATCGGTATCGGGCTTGACCGGACGGGGTTCCGGCAACTTTTTTCCGGTAGCGTAGAGCCAGTCGGCGTTAAAAATGCTTTGATGGTGAAACACGTTTGGCCCTTGGATTTTTAACAGTATATCGATCCAGTGCTGATCGGCATGCTTGGCGATACCAAGGTAGTCGTTAGAGAGGTTCATGCCTCCTGTCAGCAGGATGGTTTGGTCAAACAGGTAGATTTTGCGGTGATTGCGCAGATTGACCTGGCTGGCCATGAGCGATGACCAGATCGGCTGGAAAAAGGCGAATTCACCGCCGGCTTGACGTAAGGCATTGAGTGGTTTCGAGTTGAGGTAGAGGCGGAGAGAGCCGACCGCATCAAGCAGAAGCTTGACCTCTACGCCGGCTTGCGCTTTGTTAATCAGGGCTTGCAGGATTTCTTTACCCGTGCTGTCGAGTTTAAAAATATAGGTTTCGATATGAATGCTACGCCGCGCGTTTTCAATCTCTTCAAGTAAGTGCTCAAATGCCAGGGTACCGTCTTCGCAAAAAGTGACCTGGTTGTGATCGGTGGTGCCAGCGATTTGGTTGGCGCGTAACAGGTTGTCGAGTTCAACAGCCAGAGGGGTTTCTGGTTTGGATTCCTGGAAGGGGTGCATGGCGATCAGCGGTTTGCTGCGTTTTTGCAGCAGTTTGCGTGATCCGAAAATCAGATAAAGCACGACCCCGACATAGGGAAGTAAAAGCAGCGCTAGCAGCCAGCTCATGAGATTTTGCGGCGTTCTGCGCTGGTAGAGCATGTGCAGCAGTGCGGAGATGACGAGCACAATGTAGAGCAGATAGAACCAGAATAACGGGTGGTTGAGCGAAAATGTCATGCTGCGGAGCCGTTTTCAAAAAAACTGATGTTTAGGATAAAAGGAAAGCGGTTAAAAGAAAAGAAAAACGGTTATATGGCGGCAGCAGGCTACGTTTTGATAGTGTCGCTAGGCGGGATCAAGTGTGGTTTAGAAACTGAACAGGCCTGGCTGGAATGATTCCAGCCAGGCCTGTTCAACTTTAAAAAATGAGAAGCTAAATGCACAGAGCGTTAAACGCAAAGGCTCTTGCCGGTCATCTCTTCAGGTTGTTCAACTTCCATGATGTCCAGCATGGTCGGCATCACATCCGGCAGGGTGCCTCCGGAACGCAATGTGCATTTGCGTGGACCAAAATAGACAAACGGCACCGGGAAGGTGGTGTGCGAGGTAAGCGGTTCGCCGGTTTCCGGATCACGCAGCATTTCCATGTTGCCGTGGTCAGCGGTGACGATCGCTTGTCCATCCGCTTTTGCGATGGCAGCCAGAATTTTGCCTAACGCTTCATCCACGGCTTCAACCGCCTTAACACAGGCCGGGAAGTTACCCGAATGGCCGACCATGTCCGGGTTGGCGATGTTGCAGATAAAGGTATCGTATTTACCGGATTCGATCGCCTCGACCAGTTTTTCCGTGACTTCACCCACGCTCATTTCTGGTTGCAGGTCGTAGGTGCGAACTTTCGGTGATGGCACCAGAATACGGTCTTCACCCTTGTAAGGCGCTTCCACACCGCCGTTTAGGAAGAAGGTGACGTGTGCGTATTTTTCAGTTTCGGCGATACGTAGCTGAGTCATGCCCAGCTTGGAGACATACTCGCCAAAGGTGTTTTTCAATTTGGTTGGGCGGTAGGCGATGGTCGCGCCGAAGCTTTCAAAGTTTTTGTTGTATTCGGTCAAGGTGACGAAGGCTGACAATACCGGGGTTTTGCAGCGGTGGAAGTCACCAAAATCGTTCATGATAAACGGCTGTGTCAACTGGCGGGCACGGTCAGAACGATAGTTCATGAAAATGATCGAATCGCCGTCTTTGACTTTGGGTTTTTTGCCCTTCTTGCTCAGAATGATGGTCGGCTGAATGAATTCGTCAGTCTCTTCGCGAGCATAGGCCATTTCGACGGCTTCGGCGGCCGATTCCGCTGAGAATTCCGCTTCGCCGCAGCAGATGACCTCATACGCTTGCTGGATACGTTCCCAACGGTTATCGCGGTCAAGGGCATAGAAGCGTCCGGTTACCGATGCGATGCGTCCGCCACCGATCTTCTTCATGTAGTTTTCAATCTCTTCGATATAGCCTAAGGCGCTTTTTGGTGCAGTGTCTCGGCCATCGGTAAAGACGTGCAACAGGGTCTTGGCACCGCGCTCAACCGCCAGTTTCAAGGCGGCTTTGATATGATTGATATGCGAGTGCACGCCACCATCAGACAGTAGGCCCATGATGTGCACAGCGTGACCGCGTTCAGATGCCTTGTCAATGGCATTAAGCAGGGCGTTGTTATCGAAGAAACGACCGTCGTCAATGTCTTTTTGGATGCGTGTCAGGTCTTGGTAGACGACGCGACCGGCTCCGAGGTTGAGGTGGCCGACTTCGGAGTTCCCCATCTGGCCGTCAGGCAAGCCGACGTCCATGCCGGAGGTGCTGATAAGCGTGTGAGGATGGGTGGCAAACAAATTGTCCCAGTTCGGGGTGTTGGCCTGGGCAATGGCGTTGTCCTCCACTTCTTCGCGGTATCCCCAGCCGTCCAGAATGATCAATCCTGTCGGGCGGTGTTTAATTTGCTTTTTGGGCTTTGGTTCTTGGCTCATTGTTTCGTTTCTACCCTGAATAAAAATTTATGAAATTCGATTTATTGTAGCGAGTTTCGCTGTTAAAATCATTAGCTTTGATTGAGTCTATCAAGGGAAAATGAATGTTTGTTGAATTTATGCAAGAGCAGTTATTGCTGTTTGTCGCACTGGCTGTTATCTTGGCAATGCTGGTATACAGTTACGTAGGAGATCGTATTTCCGGCTACAAATCCATCGGTTCGGCCGAAGCAATCCGCTTGTATAACGACGATGTTTTCTTGTTGGATGTGCGTACCTCCGGAGAATTTCGTGATGGGGCGATTGGCAATGCGGTCAATATCTCAGTGACGGAACTGCCTTCTAAGATTGATACGTTGAATACGCCAAAAGATCAGCCGCTGCTGGTTTATTGCCAAACCGGCGCACGCTCGGCACGTGCCGCAGGTATGTTGGCGAAAAAAGGGTTTACCCAGGTGTATAACCTTTCCGGTGGGATGACGGCTTGGAAGTCAGCGGGCTTGCCAGTAGGGTCACAAAAGTCAAAAAAAAACCGAAAAAAGTAGCGCGTAAGGTGCAAAAGAGCGCATCCAGCACGCAAAACAAGGAAACTCTCATGCCAAATGTTGTCATTTATCTAACTCAAAGCTGTCCGTTTTGTAATATGGCCAGACGTTTGTTGGACTCTAAAGGTGTCAGTTATGAAATGATTGATGTCGGCGGTGATGCGCAAATGTGGGCGGATATGGAAGCCAAGACGGGACGTAACACGGTACCGCAAATTTTTATCGGCGAGCATCATGTGGGCGGGTTTGATGATCTGTCTGCTGCGGATAAGACCGGCCAGTTGGATGAGTTGCTAAAAGGCTGATCAAGCGCTCCGCAAACAGCCGATTTCATTTGTCTGTAAAGATTTTTCGCTATGCTTGGCGAGCGCGTTGGTTTAAACGGTTCGTCAAGAGTGATGTCAGGATGCATGCACGTCTTGCATAGCCATTTATTTTGATCGTTTCTCAAGAATTAAAGGATCCCCATGTCTGAAGCGACACAACAGAAAAAATTCATTATTCAAAAAATCTATACTAAAGATATCTCTTTCGAATCACCAAATACGCCGGGTATTTTTACGGCGGAGTTTAAGCCTAATCTGGAAGTGAATCTGAATGTAGAAAGCAAGTCCCTGGAAGAGGGTGTCTATCATGTGGTTTTGCGTGTTACCGCAACGACTAAAGTGGAAGAGCATACCGCTTTCTTGTGCGAAGTTGAGCAAGCAGGCATTTTCACGCTTCAGGGCTTCAATCAAGAAGAAATGGGGTATTTGTTAGGTGCGCAATGCCCGAATACCTTGTTCCCGTATGCGCGTGAAACTGTGTCGGATTTGGTCACGCGAGGCGGCTTCCCGCAATTGCTGTTGGAACCGGTGAATTTTGAGGCGATGTATCACGAGCATTTGCAGAGTCAGGCGGCACAGGCCGAAGAGACGGCTCAATAAATCAATTTCTGAATCATGACTATGTCTATGGACTCGGGCTCAACCATCGCGGTGATTGGTGCCGGTGCCTGGGGAAGTGCCCTGGGAATCCATCTGGCCCGCGTCGGCCACCAGGTGCATTTGTGGACGCATTCACCTGAGCAAGCGCAAGCATTGCAAACCCAGCGAGAAAACCGCCGCTATTTGAAAGGGGTGCATTTTCCTCAAAACATAACGGTTACCAGTGATTTGACGCAAGCATTAGAACAGGCCGTTGGTGTTTTGGTGGTGGTGCCGAGCCATGTGTTTCGCGCTACCTTGCAACAAATGAGAGCGCTGCTTCAAGGTCGCGAAGTGCATTTTGCCTGGGCCACTAAAGGTTTTGAACCGGAAAGCGCTTCTTTGTTGCATCAAGTCGCCGAAGAGGAGTTGGGAGGATCGCAAACAGTCGCAGTGCTTTCTGGTCCGACGTTTGCCGATGAAGTCGCACGCGGTTTGCCGACGGCGATGGTAAGCGCTTCTAAGGATGAAGCGGAATCCGCTTTTTGGGCGTCGATGTTTCATTATGATCATTTCAGGATGTACACTCAGCATGATGTGGTGGGTGTGGAAGTCGGTGGTGCCTATAAAAATATTATGGCGATTGCCACCGGATTGAGTGATGGCTTAAGGCTCGGTGCGAATGCCCGAGCGGCATTGATTGCCCGCGGGATGGCGGAGATGATGCGTCTGGGGCAGGCATTGGGCGGTCAACCGGAAACCTTAATGGGCTTGGCGGGGCTAGGCGATCTGGTGCTTACCTGTACGGATGACTTATCGCGTAACCGACGCTTCGGATTGCAGTTGGCTCAGAATCCCGGAACGGTGGATGAGGTGATTACGGCTATCGGCCAAGTGGTAGAAGGGGTAAAAGCGGTGATGGCGGTTAAGCGGATTGCTGGACGCCACCAGTTGGATTTGCCGATTATGGAGCAGGTTTATCGCATTGTGACTAATGCGTGTACCCCACAAGAAGCGGTGGAAGAGTTAATGGCTCGTGAGGGGCGTTCGGAAGACGGCTAGGTGTTTAAAAGACGGCTCTTGAGTTCCAGCAGGCCTGCTCTTTTGCAGGCCTGTTTGTTTTACGACTCAGGGTTACAGGTTCATGTTGAAACCTAGCTGCCGCCAAGCTTCATAAGCGACGACGGAAACGGCGTTGGCCAGGTTCAAGCTGCGACCGCCCGGCACCATGGGGATGGTCAAGCGTTGTTCTTGTGGGAAGCTTTCGATGACTTTCGCAGGCAGTCCGCGGGTTTCTGGACCAAATAGAAATGCGTCTCCGTTTTCAAATTCGGGTTCGGTATAATAGCGTGTGGTTTTGGTCGTCAAGGCAAACACGCGGTTGGGTTGAACCGATTTCAGGCAGGCTTGTAGGCTTTCATGCTCATGCAAATTGGCCAGTTCCGCATAATCAAGGCCTGCGCGGCGGACCTTTTTTTCGCTCAGGTCAAAAGCATAAGGCTTGATGAGGTGCAGATGCGCGCCCATGTTTGCGCTTAAGCGGATAAGTGCGCCGGTATTCTGCGGAATTTCAGGTTCGTATAAAATAATGTGCAACATATAAAGTTATTTCAAGGCGTATTCTATGATGGATTTATCGGTCAATTTGTGTGGCATTGATTTCACCTCGCCGGTGGCGATGGCTTCGGGCAATGCCGGGTATGGCATAGAATACCAGTCTGTATGTGGCTTTTCCAATCGCGATGTCGGTGCGGTGTTTTTAAAGGGTACCACGCTCGAACCGAAGTTGGGCAATAAGCCGGAACGCGTGATGGAATCGCCTTGCGGGTTGTTAAATTCGGTGGGCTTGCAGAACCCGGGTGCGCAGGTGGTGATCAAGGATTATTTGCCCAAGCTGGATTTGAATGAGTCGCGTTTTATTATTAATGTCTCAGGATCGTCAGTTGAGGAGTACGCCGAGGTAGTGCGCCTTTTTGATCAAACTGAACTGCCTGCAATCGAGATCAATATCTCTTGCCCGAACGTGAAAAAAGGGGGGGCGGCCTTTGGAAACGATCCTGAGATGGCGGCGCGCGTCGTGGAAGCTTGCCGTGCGAATACGACAAAGCCATTGATTGTGAAGTTGTCGCCGAATCAAACCGATGTTGCCGAAGGCGCGCGTCGTGTAATTGATGCGGGTGCGGACGCTTTGTCGGCGATTAATACCTTGATGGGAATGCAGATCGATATTCACAGTCAAAAACCGACTTTGGGAAATAACCAGGGAGGTTTATCAGGTCCGGCGATCAAACCGGTGGCGTTGTTGAAGGTGCATCAGGTGTATCAGGTGGCAAAACAGCACAATATTCCAATTATTGGTTTGGGCGGCATTGCGTCAGCGGAAGATGCAATTGAATTTTTCCTTGCGGGCGCGTCTATGGTGGCGATCGGGACTGCGATTGCCAAAGATCCATTGTTGATTAAAAAGGTCAATAAAGGGATTGCCGCTTATATGCGAAAACATGGCTATCAGAAGGTCTCTGAGATGACAGGCCTTCTGGAACTGAATACCGATACCGTTTTGTGCGGCTGAAACAAAATTAAGAAGATTTAAAGTTAAGTAGAAGCAAAGATGAAATCAGTAGAAGAACAGTTAGCAATCATTAAACGCGGCGCGGAAGAGATTCTGGTTGAAAAAGAGTTGATTGAAAAGTTAGAGTCGGGGCGTCCGCTCCGTGTCAAAGCCGGTTTCGATCCGACGGCGGCCGATTTGCACCTGGGGCATACGGTGCTGATTAATAAACTCAAGCAGTTTCAGGATTTGGGGCATGAAGTTCTGTTTTTGATTGGTGACTTTACTGCCATGATTGGTGATCCAACTGGTAAGAGTGTTACTCGTCCGCCATTGTCGCGTGAAGAGATTGAGAAAAACGCCGCGACCTATAAGGAGCAGGTATTCAAAATTCTGGATCCGGCTAAGACAAAAGTGGTCTTTAACTCCGAGTGGATGTCGAAAATGACCGCTGAAGATATGATCAAGCTGGCGAGTACTGTGACGGTGGCGCGCATGTTGGAGCGTAACGACTTTGATGAGCGTTATAAATCCAATACGCCGATTGCGATCCACGAGTTCTTGTATCCGATGGTGCAGGGCTACGATTCGGTAGCGATGGAGGCGGATATCGAGTTAGGCGGGACCGATCAGAAGTTCAACTTGTTGATGGGGCGTACTTTACAAGGACATTTCGGTAAACCGCAACAATGTACGTTGACGATGCCAATTTTGGAAGGTTTAGACGGTGTGCAAAAAATGTCTAAGTCTTTAGGGAATTATATTGGTATTAAAGATGAGCCGAATGACATGTTCGGTAAGGTTATGTCGATTTCAGATGATTTGATGTGGCGTTACTACGAGTTGCTCTCTTTTGAATCGTTGGAAACCATTGCCGGTTATAAACAGGCGGTAGAAAATGGCGAGAATCCGCGTAATATTAAAGTGAAGTTAGCGCTTGAGTTGATCGAGCGGTTTCATTCGGCTGAAGCAGCGCAATCTGCATTAAAAGATTTTGAAACTAAATTTTCCAAAAATGCGATTCCAGATGAAATGCCGGAGTTTGAGTTTGAAGGAGAGATGCCGTTAGCTAATCTGTTAAAAGAAGCAGGCCTGGTTGGCTCAACTTCCGACGGACATCGTATGACTAAGCAGGGTGCGGTGAAAATTAATGGAGAAAAGGTAGATGATAGTCGTAGCNCAGAAGTGAAACGTCTTAGCGCCGATGGTAGTGTGGGAGGTCCCATGTGAGAGTAGGTCATCGCCAAGCTTATATTCCTAAAACCCGCTCAGCTATCGCTAGCGGGTTTTTTTATGTCTTAAATTTATACGTTCTGCCTATGGCTGCAACTACAAAAGCAGCACTTTCATAAAACTTACTTTACCCGTGCACGGTTTGTAAGGCCGTTGATGTCGGAAAGTTATTTGTCAATTGGCAATTCCAAGCGTTATGTTGCTCCAGCCCGTCAGCTAATGCGTAATGGAGAAAAGGTAGATGATAGTCGTAGCGTGATGCCTGTGGGCACCACTTGTGTCTATCAGGTAGGTAAGCGCAAGTTTGCGCGCGTTACCTTGAAGTAACGTCTAGCCTAAATATACATAAAAGCCTCGTTGCTTCTCGGCAACGGGGCTTTTTTGTTTATAGGTTTAGAATCTAATCAGGTCTGTCTGGTTTTGTAGGGTGACGCTATGCGGATGTTGCCAAATAGAGCAATAAGTGAATAACTCTGTGGATAAGTATTGAGTAAGTGGTGGGTAAGGTGGGATAAGTTATGGCGCTTCAAAAAAGTGTCAAAAAAGTGAAAAAAAGTGCGTGTTAGGGGTTGCGGAGTTTTGAGAATTCTATAGAATACGCCTCACTTCAAGACGAGGTGCTGACGATAAACGGAAGCGGCGAGTTAAGAAGGGTAGAAGCGGTATTGATTGTGAGTTTGAACGAATTGGTCTGCTGAAAATAATTTGAAAAAATTGTTGACAGTTTGATTGATTGGTCACTATAATACGCGG